>NZ_JARHUG010000009.1 GCF_029223185.1 Aliiglaciecola sp. CAU 1673 | reverse complement strand
GGTAAAAGTCGTTGAAAACGATCGTTACGTCAGGCTGCGCCGGGTTGACGCGAGGATTGTGTTTGGTCCGAAAAGTGTTTGAAGACCAAACGAATTCTAAGTTAGCACCAAAAAACAGAAGCGCCTAGCTTATTACCAATTGTTTAACAAATTAGCAGGCTTGATGGTGTTAAAGAGACAATAAACAACGTCCCGCAAAAGCCTTAAAACAAAAAAGCCGGCATCTGGATGCCGGCTTTTTGAATTAGATGTGTTCTTTTAAGAACTCAGTCAACTGGGTCTTGGACAATGCGCCCACTTTAGTGGCGGCAACGTTACCACCTTTAAACAGCAGCAGAGTGGGAATGCCACGGATGCCGTATTTTGGTGGCGTATCAGTATTTTGGTCGACATTCAGCTTGCCAACTGTTACTTTGCCTTCGAATTCATCGGCCACTTCATCAAGTATTGGCGCGATCATTTTGCAGGGACCACACCACTCTGCCCAGAAGTCCACCAGGACAGGACCGGCAGCGTTGAGTACATCGGTCTCAAAACTGTCATCAGATAACTGGATAATTTTGTCGCTCATATCAATCTCCAACTTTTGGACTGCCGGTAAGTATCTGGCAGAGAATGTCCGCTATTTATATAGAAACTGTTTTTTAATGCAAGCACTGATAAGCTATAAGCTATGCAAACCACACATTTAACTGAAACACATTTTTCCGATTTGCCACTGCATCAAGGCGTCATCGATGCCTTGGCTGCCGCCAATTTTCAACATTGCACCCCGATTCAAGCTTTGAGCCTTCCGCCAATGCTAGAAGGCCGCGATGTGGCGGGTCAGGCGCAAACCGGAACCGGAAAAACCATCGCCTTTTTGGCTGCCACTTTTCACCATCTGCTGAGTAATCCGCAAACTGCCAAAGCGCAACCACGGGCCATTATTATGGCACCAACCCGCGAGCTGGCAGTGCAAATTCACAAAGATGCGCAGATGCTCAGTCAACATACGGGCATTAGTCTGGGTTTGATCTATGGCGGTGAAGGTTATCAAAGCCAACGGGAAAAACTGGAACAGGGCGTCGATATTATTATCGGTACCACTGGCCGCATTATTGATTACTACAAACAAGGCATTTTCAGCCTTAATCACATTCAGGTAGCCGTATTGGATGAAGCCGATCGTATGTTTGATCTTGGCTTCATTAAAGACATCCGTTATCTGTTGCGTCGGATGCCTGCGGCAAATCAGCGCTTAAGCATGTTGTTCTCGGCGACGTTGTCGATGCGGGTACAGGAACTGGCTTACGAGCATATGAATAGCCCGGTGCATGTGCAGATTGAGCCAGAGCAGATGACCGCCAGAAGGGTAAAGGAAGAGCTCTTTTATCCCTCCAACGAAGACAAAATGTTGCTATTGCTGACATTGCTTGAAGATGAATGGCCGGAAAAAGCCATTGTCTTTGCCAATACAAAGCACAGTTGCGAAAACATCTACGAATGGTTGTCCAATGATGGACATCGGGTCGGGTTGTTAAGTGGCGATGTGCCACAGAAAAAACGCCTGCAAATTCTCGATGGCTTCAGTAAGGGCCAACTGGATCTGCTGGTGGCCACTGATGTGGCAGCTCGCGGCTTGCATATCGAAAAAGTCACTCATGTGTTTAACTATGACTTACCCGATGATGCAGAAGATTATGTGCACCGTATTGGCCGTACTGGTCGTGCTGGCAAAAGTGGCCACGCCATCAGTTTTGCCTGTGAGAAATATGCACTGAATCTGCCCGCCATCGAAGAGTACATCCGTCACAGTATTCCGGTGACAGATTATGATCACGACGCGCTGCTGCAAGATGTCACCCCTCCCAAGCAGCAGTATCGTAAGCGCATGCAAAGTGGCAAGCACCTGAACAAAGGTCGGCCAAAGGGTAGAAGCCATAGACCAAGATGAGTAATTCAGCACAACGTCCCGGACTGACGCCAGAGAAGTATTATGCCGCTGTTGACCTCGGCTCAAACAGCTTTCATATGGTGGTGGTCCGGGTCTCTCACGGATGTGTGCATATAGTCGGTAAGGTGAAACAGAAAGTACGCCTGGCTGCCGGCCTGGATGAACAGTTTTATCTCGATCAAGCGAGCATGGAGCGTGGCTGGAAATGCCTGGAGATGTTTGCCGAACGTTTACAGGATATTCCGCCTGCCAATATCCGTATTGTTGGTACGGCCACCCTGCGCTTGGCACGCAATGCCGCTGATTTTGTGCAAAAAGCCGAGCAAATCCTGGGGCATCCTATCCAGGTGATCAGTGGTGAAGAAGAGGCCCGACAAATCTATCTCGGCGTGGCTTACACTTCTGCCAATCAAGGCAATAGCCTGGTAATCGACATCGGAGGCGCCAGCACTGAAGTGATCCTGGGTAAGGATTTCACCCCCATCACTTTGACCAGCATGGAGTTAGGATGCGTCACCTATATGGAGCGCCATTTTACCAAGGGTATCCTCTCTGAGCAGAATTTCGAGGCGGCCATGGCAGCGGCCAGGCAGCAAATTCAGGCAATCAAATCCAAGTTTAGCGGCGCTAATTGGCGCCAGTGCCTGGGTGCCTCTGGTACCCCTCAGGCCGTGACCGAGATCCTGGTGGCTCAGGGTATTAACGATACCATTCGCTTGTCCTACCTTGTTGACTTGACCAACAAGTGTATTGCCTGCGGCTCAATGGATAAGCTTGAGATTAATGGCCTGGAAGAGTCCCGTCGTGCGGTCTTCCCCAGTGGTCTGGCGATCCTAAGAGTATTGTTTGAAGAGTTGGGTATTGAGCAGATGCAAATATCCGGCGGCGCGCTTCGCGAAGGTCTGATCTACGGCATGCTGGAGAACATTCATCACAACGATGCTCGCACTCGCACCATCGATTCTCTGACCGAGCGCTTCCATATCGAAGAGGCCCAAGGGCACCGCGTAGCTGAAACAGCGCTGGCCCTTTATCGCCAGATGCCGCCTTCGCAAACGGCCTGTCAATTGGATGCAGAAGGGATCTTATTGGCGGCGGCCCGTCTTCATGAAATCGGTTTGCATGTGGATTTTCGCCTAAGCCACCATCATGGTCGGTACTTGCTTTCCCATTTGAGTTTGCCGGGCTTTACCAAGCTGCAGCAGGAATGCATCCGTGACCTGGTCTACAGCCATCGCCAGGAGCTGGATCCTGATTGCTTTGGTGGTTATCAGACAGATCTCAGGCAGGTTTTGATGACCTTATGCCGGGTTTTGCGTATCGCCTATGTGCTGAGTATCAGGCGTAAGGATAACCTGCTGCCCTCTATTGAATTACAACTGGTGGACGAGCAGGTCAGGTTGGTGTTTCCTGAAGGCTGGCTGAAAGCCCATCCCTTGTTGGATGCAGAGCTAGCCAACGAGCGCTGGCTGCAACATCGGATGGGCTGGGGACTGGATATTCAGTAAGAAACCCAGAGTCAGAGGCAAGGAGTTCCCTCAGCGCTGACGGCTCACCCTTCACTTTGTCAGTATCTGCGCCGCCTGCTTGGCAAAATACGTTAGTATCCCGTCTGCGCCGGCCCGTTTAAACGCCAGCAAGGATTCCAAAATCACCGGTTCCTCGGCCAACCAGCCATTGGCAAATGCGGCCTTATGCATGGCATATTCGCCACTCACTTGATAGGCAAAAGTGGGTACTGCAAAGCGTTCTTTGCAGCGACGAACAATGTCCAGATACGGCATACCGGGCTTGACCATGACCATATCTGCGCCTTCTTCGATATCCAGCGCAATCTCACGCAGCGCCTCGTCGCTATTGGCGGGATCCATTTGATAGCTTTTCTTATTCCCGCCTTTGATATTACCGGCTGAGCCAACGGCATCGCGAAACGGCCCGTAGTAGTGAGAAGCATACTTGGCGGAGTAGGCCATTATGCAGGTATTAACATGACCCTGTGCTTCCAGTGCTTTGCGGATGAGCCCCACGCGACCATCCATCATATCCGAGGGCGCAACGATATCGGCGCCAGCTTCGGCATGAGAAAGCGCCTGTTTCACCAGCACTTCACAAGTGGGGTCGTTAACCACATAACCGGATTCATCGAGCAATCCATCCTGGCCATGGGAGGTGAAGGGATCCAGGGCAACATCGGAAATTACACCCAGTTCAGGCACCGCTTCTTTGATCGCACGAATGGCCTTTTGTGCCAGTCCGTCAGGGTTAAAGGCTTCGCTGCCGCAATCGGTTTTGAAATCCAGTGGTGTGACCGGAAACAGTGCCACTGCCGGGATCCCGAGTTTGGCCAGAATTTCGGCTTCTTTTAGCATTAAATCGATAGAAAGCCGTTCAATACCCGGCATGGACGCTACCGACTCAGAGCGGTTTTTGCCTTCGAGAATAAACATCGGACAAATCAGATCGCTAACGCACAGGTGATTTTCAGCGGTCATGTTGCGGGTGAATTCATGACGGCGCAGTCGTCTTGGCCTGGAAAGGGGAAAATGTTGCATCTTTTACTCCTGGTTAGCCTCTGCCAGTTCGTTGTATTGGCAGAGTTGATTGCGTCCCGCCTGCTTTGCGCCATAAAGGGCCTTGTCAGCCTGTTCAAGCAACAGCATATCGTTGGCATCGAAGGCGATGATGGCAGTTGCCACGCCTATGCTGATAGTCAACTTGATTTCACCGGCAGGGGTGGGGATAGCCATGTTCTCGAGTTTCTCGCGGATGGACTCCAGCAATGCACAGGCCCCTTCAATATCGGTATTGGGCAGCAGCACGGCAAATTCTTCGCCACCAAAGCGACACACATCATCCGCGGGACGACGTAATTGCTCACGTAATACCTGGGCAACAGCACGAATACATTCATCGCCGACCAAGTGGCCATAGGTATCATTAAGCTGTTTGAAATGATCAATATCTATCATGGCGACGGTCAGTGAGCTTTGTTCGCGTCTGCTGCGGCGCACCTCGGCCTGATACTTACGATCGAAATAGCGGCGGTTGCGAATACCGGTGAGTGCATCCATGGTATTGCGCTCTTCCAGTTCCCGGTTGGTCTCGGATAGCTCTCTTAAGGCGATTTCCAACTCCAGGGTGCGTTCCTGCACCTTGTACTCCAGTTCTTCCTGGGCCTGATCCTGCGCTTCACGTAGCTGTCTTTCCCGATCCAAGCTTTGTTCTTGGGCTTCAAACAGGGTTCTGCGTTGCTGGTCGTAGTTTATGGCCAACACCATGGCTAACAAGACCGCTTCAATACTTGCTCCCAGCATAAGTAAATACTGGGTTCGGATGGCCAGGTTGAACATATTTAAATTATCCAGGCTGACCATCACTGCGCTTACCAATAAGGTGATCCAGCCCAGGGTATAGAGCCTGGCAATGACCACACCTCTAAGACACAGCCACAACCCCAAAGCACATAAAAATGGCACTACGACCAAGGTCAGAACTAAGAATACTTTCACCATCAGGGTATAAGGCAGCGCGAGACCAAGAGGGATGCTAATCAGGAACAAGGCTGCCAGGGCTTTCACTACCCAATCCATTGTCAGACTATGCTGTTTTATGGGTAGCAAATGCCGACTGAATACCAAGGCAAAGAAAATCGTTGCCGGAGCAAATAGTAATATGCTCTTGGCCTGTAACCAGATACTGTCTGGCCACAGGTACTTGTAGCCAATGCCATTAAGGGTCATCAGGGTCAGGCAAAGGCAGAACACATAGCAGCCATACACCAGAAAACTCAGAGTGCGGGTGGTTAGGAAGAAAAAGAAGTTGCTGAGGGCCAGTGCCGCGAGCAAGCCAAAAAAGCCACCGGTAAACAAGTTGTGCTCACCGTGGTACACCAAATAGCTATCGGCATTCCACACATACAAAGGCATCTTAATGGCGCCACTGGTGTGTACTCTGACATAGGCCGTTAATGGATCTTGGGTTTGCTGCAGAGGCACCACAAAGTTTTCCAGGGCCAGGCTGCGGGCGGCGAATGGCAGACTGTCCCCAAGAACATAACTCCCCAATTGCCTATCACCTGTGTACAGCCATATCTTTAAATCATCCAGCAGCGGATAGTCCAGTTCGAGCAAAGAAAATTGCAGATTGGATAGCTGGGGCAAGTGGATTCGAAACCAATAGGTGTCTGACTGAATGCCGAAAGACAATAGATCGGTCCGTTCTGTTTGCCAAGGCAAGCCTGACTTCAGTCGAATATCGTCTAATGTCAGTACCGATTCAGGATCTACCAGATACTCAACGCCAGCACCGATTTTATGCTGCGGTTGGCTGTACCTGTTGATATCCAGCATTTGCCAGAAGCAATAGAAAAAGATCAATCCCACCACCAGGATGGACAACACAATCCAGCGCCTGCCTACCTGAGGTTCTTCAGTTCGGTACATGATGTTGGGACTCGATAGTAAATAGCGATAGCGAGTTAGCCAGACTCTGTTTCTCAAGAGTGGCAACCGGCGTATTGGTCAACGCGGACAAAACCTCGGCAATGACGGGTAAATAGCGGGGTTCGTTGCGTTCAATTTTCGGCCGCACATGTCGCGGCGCAAGGTAGGGTGCATCGGTTTCCAGAAGCAGACGATTCAACGGCAGGTGCACAACTGCGTCACGTAAAGCTTGCCCCCTGCGTTCATCGCAGAGCCAGCCGGTAATGCCGATATGCAGGTCCAACTCCAGATAGGCTTCCATCTGGGCCTGATCACCGGTAAAACAATGCGCAACGCCACCAACTAATCCCGGTCTGTAACGTTTGAGTAAGGCAATCTGTTCCTTAAACGCATCACGCTCATGCAAAAAGACCGGCAGCGCTAACTCGCAGGCCAATTCCAGCTGCTGTTCGAATACCCTAACCTGGTCTTCTTTTGACGAGAAGTTGCGATTAAAGTCCAAACCACATTCGCCGATGGCTTTTACGCACGGCAAAGCGGCCAGACTGCGCAGGGACTCCGCAAAATCTTCTGTTGCCTCACTGGCATAATGGGGATGGATGCCAGCTGTCGAATACTGCTTCCATTGCTGGGCCAGCAGCGCGGCTTCTCCGCTATGGTCAAGATTGGTTCCCGTGATCAGCAGAAAGAGCACATCGGCCGATTCGGCGCGCTCAATCACCGCACTCAGATCCTGCGAGAATCTGCTACTGGTGAGGTTAACGCCGATATCGAACCAAGCCATTAGGAAAAGTCCTGTTATTGAATACGGCTGACACGCATCCGGCGGTTAGCATCTTCTGAACCCAGCCAGAAAGAGCCCAGAGCACCACGTTCGATATATAAATGGCCGTCAGGCATGTAGTAGCGCTGCGAATCTACTTGCTTCCAAAGCTGACCATTATCCAGAGTCATAATTGGCTTGTTGTAGGAACCTTTTTCCACCTTGCTAACCTTGATCAGAATTTTGTCCAATTCGGCCGAAGTTTTTTTTCATACCGAAATCATCGGCCGGATTGACTTGAAAACTGCTGTCAGGTGTTGCTGCCAGCACAGGGGCGGTCTGACTTCCCTCTGGTGCATTGACCAAAGGTTTACTGGCAACGGTGGGCAGCTCTGAATCACTGTATTGGCGCAAAGACTTACTGACATTGCCATAACACACCAGACGCTGCAGACTGTTCTCTTCTTTACTGCAGTTTTGTATGGGTTCTGCCAAGGTGGCAGCTTGGACACCTGAAACGGTAAATAAAAGGGTCAAAAGGCCAAAAGGTGTCAGTTTCATCATGAGTCCTGAGTTTCAGTTTGCTCTTGCGAATCTGTTCTACGATAAAGCGCCCCTACCAACAAACCTATTTCAAACAGTAACCACATGGGCACGGCAAGCAAGGTTTGAGAAATGACATCCGGCGGGGTAAGTAGCATGCCGATGACAAACGCGCCGACAATCACATAGGGGCGTTTTTCCCTGAGTTTTTGTGGACTGGTAGCACCGGTCCAGCAAAGTAATACGATGGCAATGGGGATCTGAAAGGAGACCCCAAAGGCAAAAAACAGCTTCAGAACGAAGTCCAGATAACTACTGATATCTGTGTGAATACTCACACCCTCGGGTGCCACGCTGGTAAAAAAGGCGAAGGCCAACGGGAACACAACAAAATAAGCAAAGGCGACACCACCATAGAAAAGCAATGTGCTGCAAATCAGCAGTGGTGCCACCAGACGTTTTTCATTACGGTACAGCCCCGGAGCAACAAATCCCCATACCTGATACAACACCACAGGAATAGCGATAAAAAAGGACAACACCAAGGTTAGCTTGAAGGGGGCGAAAAACGGGGAGGCCACATCGGTGGCAATCATCTGTGCGTCGTCCGGCAATACGTCCAACAAGGGAGTCGCCAGCAGGTGGTAAAGATCCTGGGCAAAATAAGCCAGGCACAAAAACACCAGCATAACTGCTAGCAAAGCCCTAAGCAGGCGAGTACGTAGTTCAACCAGATGGCTGAGTAGTGTCTGGGCGTCGGACATTTAGGACGTTTGATCTTTTTTATAAGGTTTTTGTACGGAAGCGGCGGCTTCTTTGAGCTCATCCACCGACTTTTTAAGATCTGGCGCCAGGTTTTCCAGATTCTGACTTTCGGCTTTTTTCAGGTTGTTGTGCAACTCTTCTAATTTGAGTTGTTGCTCTACTTCCTGTTTGAACTGACTGGCCATGGATCTTACGCTGGAAAGGGCGCGGCTGGTGGAGCGAATGGCGCCGGGCAAACGCTCCGGTCCGAGCACCAACAAGGCAACTACACCAATGACCAAAAGCTCCCAAAAGCCAATATCAAACATGATTACCTGTCTTGCTTCTGCTGATCTTGCTGGCTTTTCTGAGTCGTCTCTGACTTGTTTTCTACCTTGGCCTGCTGAGGATCACTTTTTTCTTCTTCAAACTCGGCATCCTTGTCGTCGATGGCCTTTTTAAAGCCTTTGACAGCCGAACCCAAGTCGCTACCAATATTGCGCAAGCGCTTGGTGCCAAACAACAGCACGACAATCGCAAAAATAATCAGAAGCTGCCAAATGCTTATCCCGCCCATATCTCACTCTCCTAATAAATCTTCGGTTATTATATCCAGCCTGACACAAAGGTCACTCGGTTTGCTCAATAGCACTAGTATTTGCAGACTATTATGACCATGCTTTGTTCAATTGGATGCATTTTTATTTTGGAACCTGTTTGAGATGAAGTGGTTGTGGACAATGATGTTTGTCATCTCACCCGCCCTGGCGGCTCAGGAAAGTGAGCCTCCTTCCTCCGATCCAACCGATAATCAGTGGTTGGATACCATGCAAGATAACGTCTCTGCGTCCATCGATGCCACTGCTCTTTGGTTTGATGAGTTTTTTGCCGAAGAGGCCTTGCCGCTGGACGAAAAGGCTTCCGGGGCCGGACGTATTATGTTGGGTTGGGAGCCCCGTTCCGGCCATCTCAATGAGTTTGTTACCCGTTTTCGCTTGAAGGTACGACTGCCCAATATGAAGCGGCAAACAGATTTAGTGTTCTCCGATTATGATGAGGATGAACAAATTACTTCGGTAAAGGCGGCGCAAAATCAGGATATAGACAATCGCAACCGCTTCAGCATGGCGTTACGTTGGACAGAAAAGCGGGGGGAGGATTTTCGTGTATCCCATCGTATTGGTTTGGGCCGAAAGTTGCAGCCTTTTGTGAAGTCCTCGCTGCGCAAAAGCCTTGGCGTTTCCGATATGAACAATATCAATCTCGAAGCCTCGGTTTATTTCTACAGCCAGGATGGCTTCGGCAGCCATTGGATGGCGCAATATGATCATCAGTTTGAAGATGATTCCCTGTTCAGATTCGATAACCACTTCTATTTCCGTGACCGGGAAAACGACTGGATTTGGCAACACAGCTTTAGTCACTATCGCCAATGGTCTGAAAAAACAGCGCTTATCTATGGCTTGTATTTACAGGGCAACAGTCAACCCAACTACCGTATTGAGGAATACCTGGTCAGTACTCGTTGGCGAATGAACGCTCTTCGCAAGTGGTTGTTTTTTGAGATAGAGCCTTTCTTGCTATGGCGTCGCGACGAGAATTTCGAAACCTCTTACGGGGTTGCGCTGCGTGTGGAAGGGTTTTTTGGCCAATACTAACAAATGCTCAAGTACTTATCGGCGAGAAGAGAGTAGGTAACCTATTCAGTCGTGGACGACGCTATCGAAGCCACCAGGCCCGTCCCCAGCACAATGCGCCAACACCGGCACTGGCGGCAGCAAGCCAGGGGCTGATAGGGTACAAGGGCAATAGCGCTGAAAGCAGTAATAGGGTGCTACCCCCCAGCTTATAGAGCAGACTACTGTGCTGGCGCTGCTGCTGGGCTTCCAGCTTATCCATCCATTGTTGTTGTTGCAGGGGTAACTGTTTGAGCTGTTTGAGGGTATCAAACATCAGCTCAGGCACTTCCGGCAGTTTTTCCGACCAATAAGGCAGGTTGGCCTGCACTTTCATCATCATGGCTTTAAAGCCAACCTGCTCTTTCATCCAGTTTTCTAAGAACGGCTTGGCAGTCTGCCACAGGTCAAGCTGTGGGTAGAGCTGTCGCCCCAGTCCTTCGATGTACAACAAGGTTTTCTGCAACAGCACTAACTGCGGCTGTACCTGCATATTAAAGCGCCTGGCGGTATTAAATAGTTGCAGCAACACCAGACCAAAGCTGATCTCGGCCAAAGGTTTTTGGAAAATGGGTTCGCACACCGTGCGAATGGCCATTTCAAAGTCATCCAGATTGACATCGGCCGGTACCCAGCCCGAGTCCACATGCAGCTCTGCTACCTTGCGATAGTCGCGGTTGAAGAAGGCCACAAAATTTTCCGCCAGGTAGCGTTTGTCTTCGCGATTAAGGGTGCCGACGATACCGAAGTCGATTCCTATATACATGGGATCGTGGGGGTGCTCGGTGGAGACAAAAATATTGCCCGGGTGCATATCCGCATGGAAAAAGCTGTCCCGGAATACCTGGGTAAAGAATACCTCAACCCCGCGCTCGGCCAGCTTCTTCATATTGGTGCCTTGGGCCATCAGGGCATCCACGTCGGCCACCGGGATCCCTTTAATACGTTCCATCACCATCACATTGGTTCGACAATAATCGCCGTAGATATGGGGAATGTAGAGGGAATCTGAACCTTCGAAATTATGCTTCAGTTGGGCGCCGTTTGACGCTTCGCGTAGCAAATCCAGTTCATCTAATATGGTGCGCTCGTATTCTTTGACCACTTCCACCGGGCGCAGGCGTTTGCCGTCGGGCAACCAGCGCTGAATGACCATAGCCAGGGTGTGCATCAACTCGATGTCGGCATGAATAGTGTCGGCAATATCCGGGCGGATCACTTTTATCACCACCGCTTCGCCATTGGGTTTCAGCCTGGCACCATGGACCTGCGCGATGGAGGCCGATGCCAGTGGCTTAATCTCGAAGTCCTCAAATAGCACTTCAATACTGTTGATATGCAGCGCCTTTTTGATCATCTCCTGGGCCAGGTCGCTGTCAAAGGGCGGCACCTTGTCCTGCAACAGGCTTAATTCGTCGGCAATGTCCGGCGGCAGCAGATCGCGGCGGGTGGACAGCATCTGTCCAAATTTAATAAACACCGGCCCTAAGGATTGCAAGGCTAGGCGTATGCGCTCCCCCCGGTTGGCATCTTGGTGTTTGTTGCGCAGCCAAAAAGCGCTTTGTCTGGCGAGCTTGGCGTACCAGGGTAACCATTTGGCCGGGATCAGCTCATCCAGGCCATATTGCAATAAGGTTTTTTTAATGGTGTAGAGGCGAAGGATCCTCACGCTTTACCTGCCTTGCGCTGTTCCAGTTGGGTCAATTTAGCCTCAAAACGGGCCGTATCGGCACGCAGTTTATTGACTTCACCGGCGAAGTCTTCCACTGCCAGCGGATGAGCTGCTACGGGTTTTTCCTGCAAGGCCACATCACTGAGCACGCTGCGAAGCTGTGCCATATCTCTGGAAAATTTCTGCTTCAGGCCTTTCATCAGGTTGAATGACTGATGGGCAACGACATCGCCGGTATAGCGGGAAAGCTGCTCTTCCCAATCGATATTCAGCTCTTTGAACAGTATGCCAAAGGCTTGGGCAGTATGTAGATCGCCTTTAAGGGTCAGGGCCTTTTGCTGAATAAGCTGGTTTAAGCGGTTGAGATCACCAATTTTATCCAGGGTGTTGATGGACAGCTCAATATCGCAATCCACCGGGCTGTCGGTGTCGCCAAGCAAATCGACCTTGTCTGAAAAGGCAAAGGTTAGTGGTTGAGGGAATTCTCTGATACGCACCCGAAGTCGCTGTCCGGACAATGCGCGCAACCGCTCTGAACTGGCATCATCCAATGTCAGCAGACGATTGAGCAGAATTTCCAGAGAAGCATTAACCAACTGAGTGAAAGGCACTTGCAGTCCTTAGAATTTGAAACCGCGATGCAGGGCGACAATACCACCGGTCAGATTATGGTAAGTTACCTGTTCAAACCCGACTTGCTCCATCATGGCTTTGAGAGTGTCCTGATCCGGATGCATACGGATAGACTCGGCCAGATATTGGTAGCTTTCGGCATCGCCTGCCACCAGTTGCCCCATCTTGGGCAGCACGTGGAAACTATACAGATCATAGGCCTTGCTCAGGGCTTCGTGGGTGGGTTTGGAAAATTCCAGTACCAACAAACGACCACCCGGCTTAAGCACACGATACATAGAAGCCAGGGCTTTGTCCTTATCGGTCACATTACGCAGGCCAAAGGCGATCGTGATAAGGTCAAAGTGGTTGTCCGGGAAGGGCAAGCACTCGGCGTTGGCCTGCACATATTCGAGATTGCCGATAAGGCCTTTGTCACGCAGCTTGTCGCGACCTACTTTAAGCATGGCCTGGTTGATATCGGCCAATACCACTTGTCCCTTTTCGCCCACCAAACGCGAGAACTTAGCGGCTAAATCGCCTGTGCCGCCGGCGAGATCGAGCACCTTGTGGCCAGCACGCACGCCACTGCAATCAATGGTAAAACGTTTCCACAGACGATGGATGCCCATGGACATCAAATCGTTCATCAGATCGTACTTGGCGGCGACGGAATGAAACACCTCGGCGACCATCGACGCTTTGTTGGCCTTGTCGACCGTTTTATAGCCGAAATGGGTGGTTTCATTATTTAGCTGCTCGCTCATGCTGACTCCTAGGTTGCGTGCGGCGCTAGTGTACTTTATTGAGGTCAGAATACCAGCCAAATGGCCTTAATGCTGCCCCTCGGTGGGCAGATTGTCGCCCACACTAAAAGCGATAATACGGCTGAGTTCCTGAAAAGACCGCCCACTTTGTTTTTTGAGCAGATTAAAGGCGTCCTGAATGGCTTTTCTGCTGCCTTTGGAACTCACGGCGCCGGTAATGAGATTGCGGCTACGAAGATAGCCTTCCACATCTTTGCTCAGCAAGAAGGTGTCTTTTCCAATAAAGCGCAGCGCATAAGGGCCGGTATTGCCGCCCAAACGGGCACCGTGTTTTTTAAGGTAATCCCACAGGCCGATAACGTCATCCTCTGGCCAATCCGCCAGGAAACGGGCAAAGCTACCGTGCTTTTTACGCATATCATCCATCATCAACGCATTGTCACGAATGGTTTTGACCTTGTTGAAGTTGCGGATAATGGCCGGATCGCTGGCTTTACGTTCAAGCATCTCATCGGGCATCAGTAATATCTTGTCGATATCAAAACCGAAGAAAAGCTCTTCAAAAGCCGGCCATTTCTGTTCCACTACCCGCCATACAAAACCCGATTGGAAGATCTTTTTGGTGAACTCGGCCAGGATGCGATCATCCCCTACCTTTGCTAATGCGCCGTTACTCAGAGGTTTACCGAGCATGGCCTCAAGGGCAGCTTTGCCGCCCTTGCGCTCACATGCCCGCTGATACAGGGCATCAAAAGATTCCAATTGGTCGAGATATTCCATCGGTTTCGCCTTTAGTTGGAAAAGTGACAGCTATGCCTCCCCAGTCATTCCCGCATGTCGCTAGCGGGAACCCTTACGCATCAATACCGCTGTGGCGCAGCAAGGCATCGACCTTAGGCTCACGACCACGGAAGGCTTTAAACAGCTCCATTGGCTCACGGCAACCGCCCATTTCCAGGATATGCTCCAGGAAATCCTGACCGGTTTGTGGGTTAAAGATGCCTTCTTCTTCAAAGCGGGCAAAGGCATCGGAAGACAAGACTTCGGCCCATTTGTAGCTGTAATAGCCGGCCGCATAACCACCGCCGAAGATATGGCTGAAGCTATGCTGGAAGCGATTGAATGCAGGGGGAATTATCACCGCCACGTCATTACGCACCCTGTCCAACACGGACTGTACCTGGTTGGCTTTGCCCGGTTGATATTCGCGGTGCAAATGGAAGTCAAACAGGCTGAACTCCAACTGTCTGACCATTTGCATGGCCGATTGGAAGTTACGGGCTGCCAGGAGTTTATTCAGCAGATCTATGGGTAGTGGTTCACCGCTCTCATAGTGGCCGGAAATAAAGGCCAGCGCTTCTTCCTGCCAGCACCAGTTTTCCAAAAACTGGCTGGGTAATTCCACTGCATCCCAGGGCACCGCATTGATACCGGCCACGCCCACGGCGGTGACCTTGGTCAGCATATGATGCAGGCCATGACCAAATTCATGGAACAGGGTCAGTACTTCGTCATGGGTGAAGAGGGCAGGTTTTTTGCCTACCGGGCCGTTAAAGTTACAAGTCAGGTATGCCACCGGATGTTGCCAGCTGCCATCTGTTTTTTGGCGTTTGTCCAGGCACACATCCATCCAGGCGCCGCCGCGCTTGTGGGCACGGGCATAGAGATCCAGGTAGAAGCTGCCACGCAGTTCCCCTTGCTTATCGAAAATATCGTAGAAGTGCACATCTTTGTGCCAGGTAACCACATCGTTGCGCTCAACGATGTTCAACCCATACAGGCGTTTCACCACTTCAAACAGCCCCGCGACGACCCGCGGTTGCGGGAAATAAGGGCGCAGCAGCTCATCGGAAATGCTATAGCGGGCTTCTTTGAGTTTTTCGCTGTAATAAGCCAGATCCCAGGCTTGCAGTTCGTTCATACCATGTTCGCGGGCAGCAAAATCACGCAGGTCATCGAGGTCGCGCTTGGCCTGTGGACGTGAGCGGGCGGCTAAATCATCGAGAAAACCAATAACCTGCTCCGGGTTTTCGGCCATTTTGGTAGCCAGTGAACGATGGGCATAGCTGTCAAAATCCAGCAGCTGTGCCAGTTCGTGACGCAACTCTAGAATTTCTTCCATCACTGCAGAGTTATCCCACTTGCCGGCATTGGGTCCTTGCTCTGAGGCTCGGGTGCAGTAAGCGCGGTACATTTCTTCGCGCAAGTCGCGATTATCGGCATACATCATCACCGGCAGATAGCTGGGTATATCCAGGGTAAACAGCCAGCCATCCAGCTCCTTCTCTTTGGCAGCCTGGGCGGCAGCTTCAAGGGCGGACTCCGGCATCCCAGCCAGCAATGACTGGTCGGTGATATGTTTGGTCCAGCCTAAAGTGGCATCCATCAGGTTATTGCTGAATTTGGAGGACAGATCCGAAAGCTTACTTTTGATCTCGGCGAAGCGCTTTTTCTTATCCTCGGGCAAGGCAATACCGGAGAGAGTGAAGTCCCGTAGGGTATTGTCGATAACTTTACGCTGCGCTTCGCTTAGTTGCTGGAATTGTTCGCTGTCTTTGATGGCCTTGTAGGCCTGATAAAGTCCCTGATGTTGGCCCACATAAGTGCCGTAATCCGATAATAGCGGCAAGCAGGCATCGTGGGCTTCGCGCAGGGCGTCGCTGCTAAGCACAGAGTTTAAGTGTGATACCGGCGACCACAAGCGATTAAGAGCATCATCTGCTTCTTCCAGCGGCGCTACCAGATTGTCCCAGGTAAAGTGGTCTTGCTTTACCAGTGCTTCTATTTGGGATTTGCAGTGAGCAATGGCGTCTTCCACTGCGGGGCGGATATGTTCCGGGCGAATATGGGAAAAGGGCGGCAGATGAAAAGGCTGCTGCAGGGGATTGGTCATAACAAGAGTCCCGTTTGCAAAGATTGAAATACAAGATAAGGCTAAACGCGGCAAACTCAATACAAGTAGTAAGAAAAAGGGCGCCATTTGGCGCCCCAAGGGAGAGTATCAATGGCGTATTAGCCTATATTGATGCGTCTTTTATCTTGTACTGCGCCAGCCGGTCTTGGGATCAAAATGGACAACACGCCCTTGTCGTACCTGGCAGTGACTTTACTGCTGTCTTCCAGGGCGAAGGGCAGAGGAATATCCCGTCTGAAAGAGCCGTAACTGCGCTCCAGCAGATGGTAGCCTTTGTCTGTCTTGTCTTCATGCTTGAATTCTTTCTCCCCCTCGACGGTGAGTTGGTCACCGTGCAGGTGCAGATGGATGTCCTTTTTATCCATATCCGGTAAATCGATCTTGATTTCCAGTCCTTCTTTGGTTTCGGCCATATCCACCGCGGGACGCATCCATTTACCGGCCAAATCACTTTGCTGTGGCCAGTCTTTGAAAAAATCATCAAACAGGTTATCTATGCGACTGCGAAGTGATGTCACCGGGTCATTTTTATGCTGTCCGAACAAACTGGGAAAAAAGCTCATGATATTTTCTCCTGTGTTGTAATGGCGAAATAAAAAGTAGATCCGGCCTGTCCCGTTCGCCAGTGACAAACTTGCTTTGGATCAAAGGCGTTGCAAAAAAGTAGAATGGCCTTATTTGTAGACCCTCAGCCCAGCCAGTAAACAGGAAAAATAATGAAGGAATTTGACTATATCTGTATCGGCGCCGGTAGTGGCGGCATCGCCTCGGCCAACCGCGCCGCCAGTCATGGTGCCAAAGTGGCACTGATTGAAGCAGGCAAACTGGGCGGCACCTGTGTCAATGTGGGGTGTGTGCCCAAAAAAGCCATGTGGTTTGGCGCGCAGGTGGCCGAGGCCATCCATAAATATGCCCCGGATTACGGCTTTGACCTAGAGGTAAAGGGCTTTGACTGGCAAACCCTGGTCAATAGCCGTGAGGCCTATATCGAGCGTATTCATGGCTCTTACAACAGGGGATTGGCGAATAACGGCGTGGAGGTCATTCAAGGTTTTGCCCGGTTTATTGATGCCAACACGGTGGAGGTCAACGGCCAGCAAATAACGGCTAAACATATTCTGATCGCCACCGGCGGTAAGCCCATGATCCCTGATTTGCCGGGATCGGAATTAGGCATAGACTCTAATGGCTTCTTTGCCCTGACTGAGCAACCCAAGCGGGTGCTGGTGGTGGGAGCGGGTTACATTGCCGTGGAGCTGGCCGGTGTGTTGCATAGCCTCGGCAGTGAGACCCATCTGGCCATTCGCCATGATCGCGTGCTGCGCAGTTTTGATCCCATGCTTTCCGATACCTTGATTGAGTTGATGGAAGCCGACGGTCCTACCCTGCATAAATTCTGTGAAGTGAAGTGTGTTGAAAAGCAGGACGATAACAGCCTTAACGTTACTTTTAAAAATGGTCAATCTCTATTGGTGGATTGCCTGATTTGGGCCATTGGCCGCTCGCCTAATACTCACAATCTGGGCTTGGAAAAGGCTGGTGTGGCCTTGGATGAAAAGGGCTATATCTGGGTGGATGATTATCAGAATACCCGCGCTGCGGGGATCTATGCCGTTGGCGACAATACCGGCAGGATTGAATTGACGCCGGTGGCAGTGAAGGCGGGACGCTTGCTGTCAGAACGCCTGTTCAACGGTCAGGTCAATGCCAAGATGGATTATGGCAACGTGCCTACCGTGGTTTTCAGTCATCCTGCCATCGGCACCATCGGCATGACCGAGCCCGAAGCCAGAGAAAAGTTTGGTACCCAAAATGTAACGGCCTACCATTCCAGCTTTGGTGCAATGTATACCGCGGTAACCCGTCATCGCCAAATAACCCGCATGAAACTGGTATGCGTCGGCCCCGAACAAAAAGTAGTGGGTCTGCATGGTATTGGTCTGGGCATGGATGAGATCCTGCAAGGTTTTGCGGTGGCGATTAAAATGGGGGCGACCAAGGCGGACTTTGATGCTTGTGTGGCGATTCATCCCACTTCGGCGGAAGAGTTTGTGACGATGCGATAGTGCTTACTGAGACATCAATCTGTCTTCTGTCTCTGGTTACAGATTGTTGCGCATCCTATGAAGAATTTGAGAGTAGACTGATGCTTTGGGTAAAGAGGGAAGGTCAGAGTGAATAGACAACAAAATCTGGTGTTGGCAATAGGCGTCTTTCTGGGCCTGACTGCTTTGGGGTATTTGCTGGGTAATGCTGCCATTAAAGTGAAGGAATTCGAACGCACTGTGCAGGTTAAAGGACTATCCGAGCGCGAAGTTAAAGCCGACCAGGTCATCTGGCCCATTGCCTTTACCCAAGCCGGAAATGATTTGGCCGAGCTCTATCAGGAGATGGAAAAAAACGCGGACAAGGTACGGGCCTTTTTGGTGTTAAAAGGTATCGATCGAGAGGAAATCAATATCGCCGCCCCGATGGTCACCGATAAGCTGGCCCAACAGTGGGGCGGTGGAGAGCAGCCCGAATTCCGCTACACCGCCAATCAGGTAGTGACAGTCTATTCCGCCAAAGTGGATATGGTCAGATCCGCTATGCAGGATATGGTGGAGTTAGGCAAACAGGGCTTGGTGGTAAGCGGCAATCAATATGAATATGCCACCGAGTTTATGTTTACTGGTCTGAATGAGATCAAACCTGAGATGATTGAGGAAGCGACTAAAAATGCCCGCGCGGTAGCCCAGAAGTTTGCTCAGGATTCAGATAGTCGTGTCGGCAAAATTCGCCAGGCTACGCAGGGGCAGTTCAGCATTGAGAATCGTGATCGCAATACGCCCTACATTAAGAAAGTGCGTGTGGTCTCTACCATTGAATATTACCTGGCGGATTAATGCGCATGTCAGATTACAGCAAGCCACAAAGCCTTCACACAGAGCGTCTCAGATTACGCCAGGTCACCTTTGATGATGCGCCTTTTATCTTGTCGTTGGTGAATGACCCGGACTGGCTGAGGTATATCGGCGATAAAGGGGTAAGTGATATGGAAAGTGCCAGGGGCTATATCGAGAAAGGCCCCATGCAGCAATACCAACAACATGGTCATGGACTGATGTTAGTAGAGCTGGCATCTACTCAAGAACCTCTGGGGTTGTGCGGTATTCTCAAGCGCGACACGCTGCCGCAACCTGATCTGGGATTCGCCTTTGCAGCGCATGCCAGAGGCAAAGGTTATGCTTTGGAAGCGGCCAATGCCGTGCTGCGTGTGGCTAAAGCCGACAATCACCAAGAAGTCCTTGCCATCTGCCTGCCAGAGAACCATCGTTCAATAGGCTTATTAGAGCATTGCGGATTTGCCTTCCGGTCAACCTATCAGGCCAAGGCGGAAGATCCGGTTTTGAGTCTGTATGCCTGGTGTGCAGAGCAAAAATAAACATGAAAAATCAATGACATTGACCGCAATGCCTTGACCGACGCCCGCTAACCCAATATAACTGCCCGCCTGGCCCGACTAGACATAGACTATGAATCTAACCCTGCGCCTTCTTATATGCCTTTTCTGTATCGCTGGTCCTTCTGCCTGTGCAGCCACTCAGCCAACCGAGCAGAGCAAGGGAAATTGGGTCCGCCAGGCCAACGGCGATATTTTAAATGATCCCCAGCCGTCTGGCTTAACCGTTTGGCGAAAGCAACTGGTAACGTTGTCGGACAGAAGCGCCGTTCAACAGCAGCAACTGAAGCTGCACGTGCTTGATGCAGAGAGCGCACGTATACGACAGAGCTTACCGATCAGACTGTCGCCCGCACTTAACGCCAGCTGTTTTGCATCCTATTTGTCCTCAGCACCTGATCTGGAAGCCTTGGTTGCCGACAAACAGGACGACCGCGTGCTTTATTCGGTGACAGAAGATACCGCCGGTCTGCAGTTGTCTGAAGAGTGTCAGAAGCGATTTGCCGACAGTGGCTCTACCCTTTATCCCACCCTTTTGCTGCGCCTGGAATATCAGGACAACCAAGAAGTGCTGATCACCGCCGTGCGCCCCCTGCGTTATAGCCCAGATATGGCGGTGGGCAATTTTCCCAATGACGGTATTGAGGGGTTGGCGATTAGCAGAGATGGCACCTTGTACCTTGGCCTGGAAAAGGACATGGCCTCGCAGCCACGTATTTTTAAGTTAGCTCTGAATAGGGTGCAATGGAGCGAGGCTGGCTTTCTCGATGTACAAGATGCCAAGCTGCAACTCCCCGCATTCAGCGAAGGGGCACATCCGATTAATGCCCTGGAGTTTCTCGATCACCAGCAAGGATACTTGTTAGCCTTTGCCCGCAATGATGACCAGCTGTGGCTGGTGGATCTGACGGCCAAAAAGCCAACCAAAATCATCCCCATGGACTTCCTGGCGCCGACAGCCGATGCTGCTTGCCCTGCCTATGAGCTGATGGATAACGCATCCATCGAGGGCATTACCCTGATGGACGGTCAACTGTGGATGGTTAACGATCCATGGAAAGTCAATTATCTGAAGAATATTCAGTGCCCAAGCAATGCTGAGGCGTACCAGAAAATGGGTGCGCTACTCTTTAATATTCCTTTTAATATTCAATGGTTAGACTGATCTAAACTTATTCTGTTCTAGCTTGCGAGCGACCAAAAGTTTGCCACACTTAGACTCACCATCTCGATGTGAGTCTTTCTATGTCGCAGCAAATAACCACCCCAAGTCACGGCTTCTCATTACGCAGTGCGTCGATCTCCAGCAAGTTAATGCTTATGGTAGGTGTCGTGCTCTTTATTGTGACACTGGCTTTCCTGCTATATAGCCGGTTCTCTCTTCAGCAAACTCAGAAAGAAATCGTCGGACAAGTAAGCAATGAATTAGAGACGGAACTGATTGCTCGTCTTCAATCTCAGGCCAGTAAAGATGCTGCTGACGTGACCCTGACCATTGAGAAAGCATTCCAATACCCCGCCGCCCTCGCAGCGAGATTGGCAAAAACCATCGACAGGGGGGATGACCTGGCGCTTTCACGACCCCAGGTGGAGCGCACGCTAAAGGATACTCTTAGTGTGGCTCCGGCATCTTCTATGTATGCCCAGTTCGAAACGCAGGGGTTTCATGATAATGACGCAGATTACCTTGAAGGCACCACACACTCTGTTGTTGGCGTGGGCACGCTGGAGGTTTATTTTGTGCGTGAAACTGACGGCACGATCAACCAAGTACCCGTGGAAGACGCAGAAGAAAAACACGATGCAACCTTGGATGAGTTTGGGTTAAGGGAAGCAGAGTGGTATTTGTGTCCTTTTGAGCAGGCTAAACCCTGCGTATCGGATCCCTATGAATTTGAGATACGGCCAGGTTACTCAGAACTGATGACCAGTATCGTCGCGCCGGTAAAAGCCAAAGGAAGAGTGGTTGGTGTGGTCGGGGCAGATATGAATCTTCCGTTGCTGCAGTCCCGTGCAGAACAGCTAGCCGCCTCCCTCTACAATGGCAAATCAAAGGTTTATCTGGTAAGCCAAAATAAGCTTTTGGTGGCGGCTTCCGATGCCAAGGAAAAGTTGGCCAGACCTTTATCTGAGGCAATGGATAGCAAATTGGCAGACAGGTTATTTGCCTTGATTTCATCAGGCGGCTCTCTGCGAGAGGGAGACTTTTTGTATGTGGCAGCGCCTGTGACTATTCAAACCGCGTCCACCAATTGGTTAATGGTGATTGGTGTGGATTATGAGTCGGCAATGGCCTCTGTCAGCAGTTTGTCCAAGTCTATTGAAGATCAGGTTGCCAGTTTATTGTGGCAACTTTCTGTGATTGCTTTAGTTCTGTTGGTTGCCGCACTGCTTGTTACCAAAGTGGTCAGCTCCGGTATTGTTAATCCGGTGCGGATGGTGGCTGGAAAGATGACTGACTTAGCTAATCGAGGGGGCGACTTAACACAGCGATTACAGGTACAAACCCATGCGGAACTGATCGCCTTGGCAGAGGGCTTTAATACGTTTAAAGATACCATTGCCAACCTGTTGGAGATGGTGAAATCTTCCAGTCAGGAAGTGGCAAAAAGTGCTACGCAGACGCAAAAAGATGCAGAACTGACCAGCAAACAACTATCGCGTCAGCATCAGGAAATAGACAGTGTGGTGACTGCCGTCACACAGATGTCGGCCACCGCCAGCGAAGTGGCTAGCCACGCTAACGAAGCGGCTAATAGTGCCAATACGGTGAAAGGCTCGGTACACCGTACCGAGCGCACCCTGTCTGATGCGGTAGGCCAGGTCAAACAACTGGCCACCGATATGCAAAAGGCTTCCGAAGCGGTGTCTGAGGTGGCCAGTCGAAGTAATGATATCCGTAAGATCTTGGATGTGATTGGTGCTATCGCTGATCAAACCAATCTGCTGGCATTGAATGCCGCAATCGAGGCAGCTCGAGCGGGTGATCATGGCCGCGGCTTTAGTGTGGTGGCTGATGAGGTCAGGGCGCTGGCATCCAAGACCGCTGAATCGGTGGGGGAAATCGACAAAGTAATTTCAGGACTTCAGCAGGAAGTGAAAAACACCGTGAGCATGATAGATGCCAATAGCAGCAGGGCTAACAGCGCGTCTTCGCGTTCGGAAGAGGCCTTTGTGGAACTATCCAGCATTGTTGAGGAGATCGGCATTATTTCCGATCGCTTGATGCAGATGGCCACCGCCGCCGAAGAGCAAAGTTCGGTCAGTGAGGCCATTAACGAAAATATCGTTTCTATCGGCGATGCCGGCCGTTCAGTGGCAGAGCTGGCGGTATCGTCCTCTGACAGTGCCAGGAATATCGGCGAGCAGGTTACCCAATTGCAAACGCAACTGGGTAGACTGAAGACAAGCTAAGTCTTAAGGCCGCATGGCCTTTTCGCCACGGGCCAGGCCGCAGACCCCGGTGCGGGATATTTCCACTATTTCGCCCACCTGCGCCATGGTATTTACAAAGGCATCCAATTTGTCGCTGGTACCGGTAATTTCCATGGTGTAGTTGGTGGGGGAAATATCCACCACCTGGCCCCTGTAAATATCCACGGTGCGTTTGACCTCGGCGCGGATGCTTTCGCTCTTGGTCGCTACTTTTATCAGCATCAGCTCGCGCTCAATGTGCTGACCGTCGGTCAGATCAGAGACCTTGAGCACATCCACTAACTTGTTAACTTGTTTGGTGATCTGTTCAATGACCTTATCGTCGCCCACGGTGGTAATAGTCAGCCTCGAAAGGCTGGAATCTTCCACCGGCGCCACGCAGAGGGTATCCAGGTTATAACCGCGCTGTGAAAACAAGCCGATAATGCGAGACAGGGCGCCAGGTTCATTCTCCATCAATACGGAAATAATACGTCTCATCAGGTGCGCTCCGTCTTACTCAGTCTCATATCATCCATGGCCCCGTATTTGATTTGCATAGGGTACACATGTTCGTTTTGGTCGACGACAATATCCATAAACACCAGGCGGTCCTTTTCTGCAAAGCAGCGGGCCATGGCCTCATCCAGCTGGTCTGGGTGTTCCACCCGGATCCCGATATGACCGTAGGCCTCAGCCAGTTTTACGAAATCGGGTAGCGATTCCATGTAAGAGTGGGAGTGACGCCCCTTGTAAATCATATCCTGCCATTGACGCACCATACCTAAGGCACGGTTGTTGAGGGAGATGACCTTAATGGGTAAACCATACTGCAAACAGGTAGACAGCTCCTGAATGTTCATCTGAATACTACCGTCGCCGGTAACGCACACAGACACCGCCTCAGGGTGGGCAAATTGCACGCCCATGGCCGCAGGTAGGCCGAAGCCCATGGTGCCAAGCCCGCCTGAGTTGATCCAACGCCTGGGCTTATCAAAAGGATAATAAAGCGCAGCAAACATCTGATGCTGGCCTACATCCGAGCTAACAAAGGCATCGCCTTTGGTGTGCTTATACACAGACTCAATCACTTGTTGTGGCTTAATGTGCTCTGCATCGGTTTGGTATTTAAGACATTGGCGAGTGCGCCAGGAGGCAATCTGCTCCCACCAACCGGCCAGTTGCGCCTTGCGTTCGTTATCGTCAATTTCGTGCATCTGTTCAAAGAACTGGGTTAGCACAGACTTGACCGAGCCAACCACCGGAATATGAGCATTCACGGTCTTAGAGATAGACGCCGGGTCGATGTCCACATGAATAATGGTGGCGTGCGGGCAGAATTTCTGCACATTGTTGGTAACACGATCATCAAAACGGGCGCCTAACGCCAGAATACAATCGGCGTTGTGCATACTCTTATTGGCTTCCAGGGTGCCATGCATGCCGAGCATGCCCAACGACTGCTGATGCGTTCCTGGGAAGGCGCCTAAGCCCATCAGCGTGCTGGTCACTGGCAAGTGTAGTTTTTCTGCCAGTTCGGTAACCAGGCTGGCGGCATCGCAGGCAATGGCACCGCCACCCACATAAAGCACCGGACGTTTGGCGTCGAGCAGCACTTTAAGGGCTTTTTTAATCTGTCCTACATGCCCCTTGACGGTGGGGTTATAGGAACGCAGCTGCACTTTGTCAGGGAAGTGATAGGGATGACGCTCTTGAACATTGACCACATCTTTGGGCAGATCCACCACCACCGGACCAGGGCGACCGGTATTGGCAATATAGTAAGCTTTGGCAATGACGGCCGGGATGTCGATGGCGCGTTTGACCAGGAAACTGTGCTTAACGATGGGGCGTGAGCAGCCCACCATATCGGTTTCCTGGAAGGCATCTTCGCCGATGTGCATGGACGGTACCTGGCCAGACAGAATCACCATGGGAATACTGTCCATATAGGCTGTGGCAATGCCAGTCAGGGTATTGGTTGCACCGGGACCAGAAGTGACCAGCACGGTACCCGTTTGTCCAGTGGCACGGGCGTAGCCGTCCGCCATATGGGCAGCTGCCTGCTCATGACGTACCAATATATGCTGCACATCGTTTTGTGCATAAAGGGCATCGTAAATATCCAATACTGCCCCGCCGGGATAACCGAATAGATGTTTTACCCCAATATCTTTCAGCGCCCTGACCACCATGGCGGCCCCTGACATCATTTCCACCTGACAATCTCCCTGCGTTGTATGAACCGGCACTATAACCAAGGAATAAGTCTGAATAAACAGTATTTTGGCAAAAAGCGGGATATTTATCCCTGTATATCGATAAAATAGGATGGGTGTTTCTTTCTGTGCCAAAAAAAAGCCCGCACGGGCGGGCTTCTTCTCATCGGATCTGTTAATCGTCCAGTTCGATTTCCATATCGGTATCTTCACCCATATCGTCGCTGTCTGCGACCACACGGGATTTAGAGCCATAAATACTACCCAATTTTGGACGATTGATACGCTTCTGGTATTTACACCAGGCTTTTTCTATAACGGTCGAAGGCGCTTTATCGCCCCTGGCCGCGGCGATCAGAGCATGATCTTCCTCGTCCTCAGGTTCGATTTGGCCGTCAACCAAAGCTGCAACCAGGGTGCCATAACGGCTAAGTGCCTGGCTTTCGCCAATAGAAAAATCTCCCGAACGAGAAAAACCATAGGGGTAATTCTTTGGATCGAGAAAAGCGCGTTTTAGCAGAGATTCTTTCGTTAATTTAGCCATGATGGGCATCCCCAATTAACAAGTCATAAACATCAGGAATGAAGGGCATTTGCCAAGGACTAGATAGTGGCAAAAGGCAAAGCTGTCAACAAAAATTTGCTGTTGAACTGAACAATTGACTGTTAGATGGCCAATAGGTCGACCAATACTCTGACCGCCAGGTAGCCGAAGCCATAACAAAACAACAGCAATAGGGAATAGCGTGCATACTGAGCAAAGGTCAGGCCTTTAACTTTGCTCATGGCAACGATGCCTGCAGCAGAGCCGATCACCATCATCGAGCCACCTACACCGACAGCATAGGTCAGTTCCAGCCAGGCGCTTCTGTCCATCATAATGTCGGCTTTTAAGAGCGCTGCGGTCAGAGGCACGTTATCGATAAAAGCAGACAGAATACCCATCAGGAAATTGGCCCATTCCAACGGCACCAACTGATAGACCTGGAGTAGCAATTCCAGCACCTGAATGTGCTTGAGCATGCCCACAAGTAGCAAAATACCGAGGAAGAACAGCAGGGTGTCAAACTCGATGCGACGGATGTAATCCAGAATCGGATCTTTCTCCTGATCGGGGCGCAGGAAGTGGGCGATTAAAAACATAAGGGATAACCCACACAGGAAACTCAGTACCGGTGGAATAGAGAACAGGATGTTGCCGGCGATGGTGCATAGAATGGTGGCCAGGAACACCAATGAAATCAGCACATCCACAGGCTCTACCTGAGCACGATGCTTGTTAAGGGTAATGCGACCGTTCATGCGCACTGACAGTAGGGCAGCCAATAACATGACTGACAGGAACGAAGGCACGCTGAGCCACATCAGATCCTGAATGCGGGTTTTGCCTTCCAGGAAAATCATCAGGGTGGTCACGTCACCCGTGATCAGGGCCACGCCACCAGAGTTCACCGCAAACACCGTCAATACTGCAAACTTGACCGTTTTGGCTTTATCCAGACCCAGCTGCAGCACCATGGCAATGGCCACCAGGGTGGCGGTGATGTTGTCAGCCAGTGAGGAAAAGAAAAAGCAGAAGGCGCCGGTGATAAACATCATTTTGCGCTCGCTCATTTTGGCCGGCAGCAGAATATTCATCAGGCTTTCGATCAGGCGCTTCTTGTTGAGGTAGGCGACAAAGGTCATGGCGGCAACGAGGAAGAGCCACAGGTTTGCTATCTCGGCAATGTTTTCATGCAGTTGATGGTCTACAACGCTGGCCTGTGGCCCTCCGGCAGACTGAATATACAACATGATCCAGGACACGGTGCCGGCAAACAGGGTGACCTTGGCTTTGCTGATATGGGTAACTTCTTCAAAGATAACACCAAGTAGCGCCAGTAATGCGATGGCGATCAGCAGCATGTCCAGTGTGGGCATAGGTCGTCCTGTTACAACTCAGAAGGCACGCTTCCTGCGAAGAGGGTTAGGCAGAGCGTTTTTTGGGGATCCAGGCCCAGATCATCTCACAATCAACGGTTTGTGTGCCAGTGGCATCGGTCACTTTTACCGCCACATTAACTTCACCTTTGTCCTGCTGCATCATGGCGGAAATTTGTTCGTCACTGAGGTGCGCGACTGCCTGCATATCGCCCTGAGCACGAGTCAGGTAGCGGATGTTCATGGATTTGATCAATGGCAGCTTATCGCCGGGCAGGTTGATGCCGGTAATAAAACCGGTGGCAGACTCTGCCAATAAAGCCATGCCAGCGGCATGCACACTGCCAATATGATTCTGTACTTTCTTGCGGTTTTTCAGGCGAAAGGTCACGGATTTACCGTCGGTTTGCAGAATTTCTACCCCGGCGGTTCCTGCCAGTTTTACCTTGCTGCAAAAAGCTCGCGTCATAATGAAAGAGGCCATCTTGGGACCGAAGCGATTGGCGGTATCAACGAGTTTGCGAAGCGGGTTTTTGGCTGCCATGGTATTTTTCATCTGGTTGGACCAGGGTGAAGATTGCCAGATTGGCGGGTTTCTGGCAATGCTGGCGTTAAGACTTCAGCCATCCTGCAAAACGCAATAGTTGCTCCAATTCCTGCGTATAAGCCTGATAACGACGCCAGCGTCCTACAGAACGCGTATTGATAGGCTCTCTGACCTGCACTTTGCTGGCGGTGGAGACGGGAGTTTGATTGTCTTCCACTCTAAGGCAGGCTTGTTGCCAGGAGAGACCGCAAAAATCCAGTAAGGCGCGAACCTCTTCCTCAGGATTGGCGACCAGTTTTTCATAGTCCACAAAGCGAAAATGAGGATGCTGCATCTGGCTAAAGGCTTCTACCCACTGCCTGAATGCAGCATAGAATCGACCGGTGTTTTCGAGGTTATAGGCATAGGAATAATAGGGACTACTGATGGAAAACAGCTGGCGGAAATTACCAATGCAGGTATCCAACGGGTTGCGAAGCAGGCACAGGATTTTGGCCTTGGGTAATGCGCGGCGAATCAGGTCGAGATAGAAAAAGTTAAAGGGTAGCTTATCCACAAACCTGGGTGTTTGTCCGGTAACGGCGCGGGTTCGCTGCAAATAGCGCTCGCCCAACTGGGCAAAGTCTATTTGGTAGGCGCTTTCCAGGGTTTGTACATCGAGTACCTGACGACTGGGTGTTCGGGTCAGTTCTTTCACTGCCATGCCGAAGTCCTGCAATTCACCGGCAGAGGTCACCTCCGAATGGGAAGACAGTATACGTTCCACCAAGGTGGTACCAGAACGTGGCATACCCAATACAAAGATCGGCTCTTCGCTGACACAACCCTGGCTCATCTTGTCTTTGTATTGGAGCAGCAGTTGCTGGCAATGAGTATACAGGCGGGCATCCTCGGCAAAGTCATAATTTATGCTGGCCAGTTTTTTGTCTTTGCAGTCCCTGAGGATGGCAAAAGCCTGGTCATACTGCCCTAAGGCCTCATATTCTTTAGCCATGGCATGACCAAGATGCAATCCGGCATCGGCATCACTGTTGGCCTGATACAGGGGTTCCAGGCGATGCAGGTGATGGTTCTGCGTATCGATACCGCCCAAATCAGAGAGCGCAAAATGGGCTTGGGCATAATCAGGCTTAAGGTTAATCGCGGTTTCAAAGGCGCTTTTTGCTGTGTCAAAGTCACCACAGAATTTGGCACTGACTGCCAGGTTGTAATGGTATGCGGCTTTGCTGGCATCCAACTGCAAGGCTTTTTCAAAGTACTGCAAGGCTTGTTGATGCAAGCCCACGCGGCTTAAAGCGACACCCAGAGTATCCAGGGTCAGAGCGTTATCCAGTTTCTCAGGCGGACAAGCCTGTGCCAGTGCCTTGGCTTGGCGAAGATTGCCGAGCAGGGCGTGAGCCTTGGCCAAGTGGGCCAGATACTCAGGCTTGGGATCCCGTTTGATTGCTTCTTCTATCAATGCGGTGGATTTGGCAACCTGCCCCAGCTCAAAGTTGATCACCCCCAGTAAAAAATAGGCATCGGCATGGCCGGGCTGTGCCTGAATCACCTGCACACAGAGTGGATGAGCTTCGGTATAGCGCCTTTGGTTGATTAGGTTGATGGCTTGTTGATGAAGCGAAGCGATGGATGACATAGCGTTACAGTCTCTGCAGAAAAAAGGGCGCCTCAGGCGCCCTTATCTTAACAACAATGACGATCAGAGTGTGAAGTCGTAACTGAAATTCAATCCGATGGTGCGTGGACGAATCAGATAATGACCGTAATTCCGTTGAATGTCCGTACCGTTGCTATTCATGACCGGGAATTTGGCCAGGCCGATATCGGCTTTATCACGGCGTACCGCCGAGTAAGCATACTTGTCGAACAGGTTGTCGATATAGAAGGTCACAGACCAGCTCTCATCAGACAATTTGGCAGCAATATTGCTCAGAGAATACCCCGGTAAGGTTTCTCCGTCGGCACGATTACCTACTTTAGTGAATACATCACTCTGGTAAGTCAGGCCATAGGTCAAATCCAGTAGTAGGTCGCCTAATACTTCTGTGGTGTAAGTAGCACCGAAGGAGAACTGATTCTCAGGTGAACCGGGGAGTCTGTCACCATCTTTGCCGTCATAGAAATCCTGTAGCGGGGTGCCTTGGTCGTCCACCACGCCAAACAGGTAAGGGGCATCTTCGGTTAGCTTGGCCTTTGTATGGGCGAAGGTGGCATACACCGAGAAGTCATCTGTCAATAAAGCGCGGCTGGAGATCTCTACCCCTTTGGAGTTGGCGCTGCCGGCATTGGAAGTAATGGGCTGTTGGCCGTTCACGGTGGCACCCGCTACCTGAGCGTTATCCCAATCCACATTAAACAGGGCTGCGTTGAAGTGGAAGCGGTTCTTAAGCCATGAAGACTTAAAGCCGAGCTCATAGTTGGTAGTGGTATCCGCTTCATAGGTCATTTCATCTGGTTCAGCACATACATATTGCTTTCCGGGCTCGAGAACCTGAGGGCAGGCGGCAACGCTGTTTGAGCCACCGATTCGGAAACCCTCACTGATGGTCAGATAGCCCAGAATATCGCGGGTGAATTTATAGTTGGTGTTAAACTTCAACAGGTTGCCGTCATCCTCGGCAAATGAATTCTCGAAATCTAAGACGATACTGTCGGGATCGCGTCCACCGAATACGGTTTCATACAGAGGCAGGTCTAACGCAGAGCTGTTGTCTACCTCGTACTTGTAGAAACGCGTACCTACGGTGAATTCCAGTTTATCGGTGGCTTTCCAGCTTAGCTCACCAAACAGGGCTTGTTCTGTGACTTCGGTATCATCCACACTGTAATATTCGAGAGAATCGGGGCGAAGGAAGCCTTCAGCACCCCATACGTCAATGGCGTATTCATCGAAGCCGGGGGTAAATTCGCTGCTGGAGCCGTCAGATTCGTCCTTGTTGTAGTAGCCGCCGACAATCCATGACCAGTCAGAATCCCCTTGAGAAACCAAACGGATTTCCTGGGTGAATATCTTCTCTTCACCCAATTCACGGGTAAAGGCGGTAAAGGCCGGGAATTCTTCGTAGCTGAAAGCCAAGCGGATCAGCAGGTCAGTTTGGTCGCGTTGTCCATCCTCTTCCCACTTGGACATACCGGTGGCAGAGACCAATTCCGCAAAGCCTAAATCGGCAGTAATCTCCAGACTCAGTAATGAATCGGTGCGCTCATAGGGCTCTTCTACCCGGTAGGCTGATTCATAGTCGCCGATGATGTCGCTCAGAGGATTGCTGTCAGCCAAAGAGGTAGCATGCACAATAGAGCGGCCTTCTGCTTTTTGATTCTGGCGCAGATAGCTTAGCGTGGTGTCCAGCCAGTCAGTCGGGGTCCAGCGCAAGGCAACCCTTGTAGTCAGGGTTTTTTCGCCGTTGGCATCGGCAACACGCTTGAGGTTACTCTCTACTTCAGAGGCATTTGACCAATCTGGATCGGGCAATGAGGTACCCGGTTGACGCACCACATAGTTGTAATCGATATAGCCCGGGTCGTTTACGTAATTCAATGAGGCACGTAAGGCTAGTTTGTCTTCTATCAAGGGGGTGTTGAAGATCAAGCCGCCTTCAGCGCCGACGCTATCACTCTCTGCCATTTGGGAGATATCACCGAATACCTTGAGGGTGGTGAAGTCCAGATCCGGCGCTTTAGGCATATAGCGGATAGCGCCGCCCAAAGTGCCTGCACCATAAAGGGTACCTTGTGGGCCAATCAGCACCTCCACGCGCTCGATGTCTGTTAAGCGCATATTGATGTACAACGGAATCTCGCCCACATAGGTAGCTACCGTACCGCCATCGCTATTGGGGCCGGAGCTGTTGGTATTCAGGCCACGCACAATCAGAGCCGCATCGTCCCGGGCGCCCTGGTCGGGAGCGCTTAAGCCTGGCACCCAGCGAGCTACATCGGAGATATCTTTGATATTTTGCTCTGCGATCACGTCGTCATTTAACGCGGTGATGTTCAGTGGAGCCTCTTGCACCGTACCAGAACGGCGAGTGGCCGTGATTTGAATGGTTTCGATGGCTTTATCTGCTGCAGTCTGCTCCTGAGCTTTCGCCGGGGCAGGCAAGAGTACCGATGTGACGGCGATAGCAACCAAACTTAATGCGGGTTTTTCCAATGCCATGGTGGGTGTGCCTCTGTCTGAATGGACCATAAAATTTTTATCATTCTTTTTCCATGAAACCACATAAGGAATGGGGCTATCAATATGCAATTTAGCCCTAAAAATGTTGTTTTCTATATGTAAACAGAATGTTTATGCGAATTACTTTCCTGCTTCTTGTTATCCCCTTGCAGGCTGCGGAATAGAGGCTGGATTGTTAAGGATGGGTGCGGTAATTGTTAATGGTGTGTCGGCGGCTAAAATTGTGGATTTGATGATATTTGATTGCAAGTGCAGGGATTTGGAATATTTATTCAGTAACTATTGGTTAACAAATGCTGAAAATTAGAAGGATTATCCTAATTTTGGTGATAGCCCAAAGGGCGGAAGACAAGGATAGTCTGAAATAACACGCGGATGGCCGACCTGGAACGCTGCCATAAGGATGTGTACTGAGCAAAAAGAGAATTTGATATAGAAGAATTTGGAGCGGGGTAAATAGCGTCTCGGGACAAGCGAGGGCGCGCAGCTTGGCTAGCTATTTACGGGAGGCCGCGGATGGCCGACCTGGAAAGCTGCCACAAGGATGTGTACTGAGCACGAAGAGAAATTGATATAGAAGAATTTGGAGCGGGGTGAAATGCGGTGAGCGAAGCGAGCGAGAGGTGACTTAACGTCACGTCGAGAGCATTGAACGACTCATCGTGGACGATGAGGCTGGAACGCTGCTACAAGGATGTGTACTGAGCACTAAGAGTATTTGATATAGAAAAATTTGAAGCGGGGTAAATAGCGTCTCGAGACAAGCGAGGGCGCGCAGCTTGGCTAGCTATTTACGGGAGGCTGCGGATGGCCGACCTGGAACGCTGCCACAAGGATGTGTACTGAGCACTAAGAGTATTTGATATAGAAGAATTTGGAGCGGGGTGAAATGCGGTGAGCGAAGCGAGCGAGAGGTGACTTAACGTCACGTCGAGAGCATTGAACGACTCATCGTGGACGATGAGGCTGGAAAGCTGCCACAAGGATGTGTACTGAGCACTAAGAGTATTTTATATAGAAGAATTTGGAGCGGGAAACGAGACTCGAACTCGCGACCCCAACCTTGGCAAGGTTGTGCTCTACCAACTGAGCTATTCCCGCTTATTGGATACGTCCGCTGTTTTACTCAGTTTAGTGCGACGTGAGGCATTCAACTGAGCTATTACAAAACACTTCCTGTGTTTTGCCCTTCGGGCCATCGCTGGCGATGTTCAAAATTGTTCCAGACAATTTTGTCCCGCATATATGATTTTCCCTAAATCGGATTTCTAACGAAGAAGATAGAAATTTGGAGCGGGAAACGAGACTCGAACTCGCGACCCCAACCTTGGCAAGGTTGTGCTCTACCAACTGAGCTATTCCCGCTTACTTCTTTTGCTGCTTGGTATGACAGCATTTCCTTCAATTCGATGGAATGCTTTAACAGCATTGCTCCACTGAGCTATCGTACGTCCTGTACTTTTCCCTTCGGGCCATCGCTCCGCGATGTTCAAAATTACTCCGGGTAATTTTGTCCCGCACCGATTTAGACTGCTTGCTGTCGACTTTTGTCGACCACAAGCGGAGGCGCATTTTACAAAAAAAGCCGCGCTTAGCAAGCATTAAATTCACTGTTTTGTGCTAACAGGCGAAAAAGTGAGCGCGACGTCTTGCTGTCATCAAATGGAGAAAACGTTTTCCCGATAGAATTGAAGCTCGGCAATGGACTCACGAATATCATCCAAAGCCAGATGGGTGCCTTTCTTGTTCAGCTGAGACATCAGCTCTGGCTTCCAGCGCCGCACCAGCTCTTTGATGGTACTGACATCCACATTGCGATAGTGAAAATAGGCTTCAAGCTCCGGCATATGACGCACCATAAAACGCCGGTCCTGGCCGATACTGTTGCCGCACAAGGGGGACTTGCCCTTTGGCACCCAGTCGTTAAGAAAGGCGATAGTCTGACGGGCGGCTTCCTCAACATCCACCTTACTGTCCCGGCAGCGTTGGGTGAGACCGCTGGCACCGTGAGTTTTCACACACCATTCATCCATGTTGTCCAATACGCTGTCCGGTTGATGCACCGCCAGCACAGGCCCCTCGGCAAGTACATTGAGTTGTTGGTCGGTGACGATGGTGGCAATTTCCAGCACCTTGTCGGTATCAGGATCCAATCCGGTCATCTCCATGTCTATCCATACCAGGTTATTGGGATCTTGCGCCATCTTTGTCCTACCTTAGAAATAAACCGTATTCATAGCCTTGCTGGCGGGGTAAACTCTATGCCCTCAACTAGGCCTGAACAGCAAAGTACTGTAAAGGCATCAATATAGCATTCACAGTTAACGTGGCAAAAAGAAACCGACTCACACAGCGCCAGAAACGCCAGGTATCCAGCAACCTGGAGAAACGTCTTAGCGGCGGCGATTGCGCCATTGCCGATGAGCAATTAGGGGAACCCTTAGCCGGATTGGTGGTGGGGCGATTCGGTCAACACGCCGATGTGGAAGACGACGAAGGAACGGTCTACCGCTGCAATATCAGACGCACCATCGGCAGCGTGGTTTGTGGCGATAAAGTAAAATTCAGACCCGGAAAAGACTTAAGCCTGAATGTCAGCGGTGTGATTGAAGCTGTTGCTGAACGTCAGTCAGTGCTGACCCGTCCGGATTTCTATGACGGTATCAAACCAGTGGCCGCCAATATTGATCAAATTATTGTGGTCAGTGCAGTCTTGCCTGCACTGTCTCTGAATATTATTGATCGCTATCTGGTGGCCTCCGAAGATGTGGAAATAGCGCCCCTGTTGCTACTAAACAAAGTGGAAATGCTGTCCAAAGAGCAGCGCCAGGTAGTAGAAGAGAGCCTGGCCCTGTATCGTCAAATTGGTTATCAGGTGCTATTGGTCAGTTGTAAGACCGGCGAAGGTATCGATGAACTGGCCGCCTTACTGAAAGATAAAACCAGCGTGTTTGTTGGTCAGTCTGGCGTAGGTAAATCCAGTTTAATCAATAAGTTGCTACCTGGTGCCGAAGAAGCCATCGGCGATGTGTCCGATAACTCGGGACTGGGGCAACATACCACTACGGCGGCCAAACTGTTGCGTTTCCCCGGCGGCGGCAATTTGATCGACTCCCCCGGCGTGCGTGAATTTGCTTTGTGGCACCTGCCTGCTGAGCGCGTCACCTGGTGCTTTAAAGAATTTCGCGATTTTCTGGGCGGCTGTAAGTTTAGAGACTGCAAGCACGGGGATGACCCAGGTTGCCTGATTCGGGAAGCGGTGCAGCAGGGCAAAATCAGCCAGGAAAGGTTCGACAGCTATCACAAGATCTTATCCGGTATGGAAGAGCAGCGCCCAGCTCGCAGCCGTCCACCGCGTTAAGCATATCAATAAGATTTGATACCGACGTTTTTGCTATTTCAACTCCCGGCTCGGGATAGGTTACAATCCGCCCGTCTTTATCAACAGGAATATTCACGTGACGCCAATTAAGGTCAGCCTTCAGTACTTTATTCCCAAGCACGCCATTTCCAGATTGGTGGGCTTTCTGGCCGCCGCTAAAGCTGGTTTTATCACTACTGGCTTGATCAAATTGTTTATCCACCAGTTTAAAGTGGATATGACCGAGGCCGAGCGTGAAGATCCAGCAGCTTACGAGAGCTTTAATGATTTTTTCACCCGCTTGCTCAAGCCAGGCCTGCGTCCCATCGATGCCGATCCAGAGCGCCTGGTGTTCCCGGTGGATGGCACGGTGAGTCAATTAGGGGATATCGACAAGGACAGAATCTTTCAGGCCAAAGGTCATGATTACAGCCTGACCGCATTATTGGGCGGTAAGAAGGAACTGACGGAGCAGTTTGAAGAAGGTAAGTTTGCCACTATTTATCTGTCACCCCGTGACTATCATCGTATTCATATGCCCATGGATGCTGTACTGACCGATATGATTTATGTGCCCGGTGAACTCTTCTCAGTCAATCCCCTGACCACAGCCCATGTGCCAGGCCTTTTTGCCCGTAATGAGCGTGTGGTAGCACTCTTTGATACCGACAAAGGCAAGATGGCCATGGTGCTGGTAGGTGCCACTATTGTGGCCAGTATCGAAACCATTTGGGCAGGTACCGTTACCCCACCCGCCGGTAAAAAAGTCATGCACTGGCAATATCCGGCGCAGGGGCTTAATGCTGTGTCGTTGAAAAAAGGCGAAGAAATGGGTCTGTTTAAACTGGGCTCTACTGTGGTGATGTTGTTTGCACCCGATATGCTCGACTTCGATGACATTAAACCTGCAGATACCACGCGTTTGGGTGTGGGCTTCGCCAGCTTAAACTGATCGATCCAGCCTCGTGGATCCAGTTAAAAAAAGCCTCTGGTCCTTGCACCTGGCAGTGATTCTGTTGGGTGCTACGGCGCTTTTCTCCCGTATTATTCCTCTCTCTGCCCTGGATATCACCTTGGGCCGGGCTGTGATCGCCTTTGTGGTATTGGCATTGCTGGTCAAGTTAACCGGCGGTAATTTCCGCTTGCATCGTCGCCGGGATGTCTTTGTGGCTTTGCTATTGGGGTTGTTGATGGCGGTGCATTGGGTAACCTACTTTGCCGCCATGCAGTATTCCTCAGTGTCCGTAGGCATGATCGCCCTTTTCACTTTTCCGGTGATCACCGTCCTGCTTGAACCCTTCTTTGAAAAAATCCGTCTGGTTTGGCAGGACGTAGCCAGCGCTCTGGTGGTATTAGCGGGCATCGCCTTGATCGTTCCTGAGCCATCCCTGGGCAATGATGTCACTTTGGGTATTCTGGTAGGGGTATTTTCGGCGCTGCTATATGCCCTGCGTAATCTTATCCACCGTAAATATTTTTCCCATTATGGCGGCGCCCAGGCCATGACCTATCAGACCCTGGTGATTGTGTTGTGCCTGGCAGCTTTTGGCTCGCCTGCGTTACTGGAAGCCAATACCCATACGCTCGGGTTGCTGCTTGTGCTGGGTACCATCTGTACCGCTGCTCCCCATGCGCTGGTGGCTTATACTCTGATCCATCTGCGTGCCAAAACCTTTTCCCTGGTGGCTTGTATGCAGCCACTGTACGGCGTCTTATTGGCCGTATTGGTACTGGGTGAACAACCTACCTGGCAAACATTGGTCGGTGGTTTACTGGTGATTTGTGCTGCCATGTATGAAACTGTTAATGCCCATAAACTGCATCCAAAGGCAGACCAATAACCATGTTTGTTTTTGCCCATCGAGGCGCCAGCGCCATCGCCCCTGAAAATACGTTGCTTGCCATTCGCAAAGCTCTGGAAATGGAAGTGGATGGAATAGAGATTGATATCCATAGCATCGAAGGAGAACTTCTGGTCTTCCATGATCGCTGGCTGCACCGTTGTACCAATGGTAAAGGCCGACTGACAGATCACAGTCTGGCTGAGTTGCGGGCTCTGGATGCCGGAAAGGGAGAAAGAATACCTCTTCTCTGGGAACTGCTCAGCGAAATCCGCGGCACCTGCACCCTGAATATCGAAATTAAGGAATTAGATGAGCCGGGTGTGCTTATCAGCATGGTAGATAAGGCCATCAAGGAATTGGGCTTTCGCCGAGAGCAGCTGCCTATTTCGTCTTTTAACCACCATCTGCTGCGGCGCATTAAACTGCTTAAACCTGAGCATCCCATAGGCGCATTGACCGCGTCTATTCCGCTGGATTATGCTGCTTTTGCGCAGCGTTTGGGGGCGGTGTCATTGAACGCAGCCTTGTCTTGTATCTGCCCGGAATTGATCCAGGATGCCAAATCCAAGGGCTTGAAAACCTACGTGTATACGGTAGATCAAGAGCAGGATATGGAAATGTTGGCCAGCTGGGGGGTCGATGGCATTTTCAGTAACTACCCGGATCGGGCGATGGCGTTTTGCCGGGATTTGCCCAAAGCCTAGTCAACGACCTGGCCGAAGACCTTTTAATGGTCGTCACACTGATGACAGGCCTGACACAATCTCAGATTAAGAATATGGGCGGCAACGATTAGCAAAGCGCCGATGGCAATGGTGAAAGGCTCGTAGTCGTGGCCGAACATGTCTTTGTTCCAGTAGATGAGCCCACCTAACACCAGGCTATACAGGGGATATAGCTGACGGTGATAGCGATAGAAACCAGACAACAGAGCCCAGAAGCCGATAATCATAGAGACGGTCAGGATGCTGCGCTCAAACCAGTTTTCGGCAAAGAAACTGGCGCCAACAAAGGGCAGCAGTGGCACTAGTATTGGCAGCAATAGACAATGCAAGGCACACAGGCTGGATGCCCAAATACCCATTTTGTCCAATAAGTTGCTGCTATTAGTGTTCGACATTGCCGTTTCAGAATTATCTTTAAGGAGCGTTATAATATAACATTCCCGAAAATTGGCAAGTCGCACACCCTAATTTGAAGATTATTCCGGTTAGCGAATATTCTTATTGGCGGTAATTCTGAAGAACAAATTAGGCAGCCAGCGCTTGATGGTGGGGGCCCAGCCACTTAATCCTTTTCCTATGACCACTTCATATTTTTCTTTTTCCATGGCCTTTAAGATAGCGTTGGCACATTCTTGCGGCGTGATCCCCTCGGCGATGGATCTGGCCACCTTGCCAAAAGTGTCACCATGTTCTGTCAGCGCATTCACCGAAATATTGGTCTGCACAAAGCCCGGGCACACATTCAGAACTTTGAGTCCGTTGACCGTTTCTTCGGCACGCAGGCAATCCATATAGCCAATCAAGGCATGTTTGGACGCACTGTAGCCGGACATGCTCTGACCACCGACTTTTCCAGCCACACTGGCGATATTGACTACCATGCCCTGACGGGACAGCAGATGCGGGAGTATGGCCTGGGTCAGGGCGATGGTGCCGAAGTAATTCACTTCCATCACCTGACGTTGCACGCTGAGATCGGTTTCCCTGGCCAGGCCGCGTTGTGATATGCCGCCGTTATTGATCAGCACATCCAGGCCTGGCTCATTACCTAAGGTGTCGGCCACAACAGCGGCTAAGCTGTCAGCATCAGCCAAATCCAACTGCACCACAGTATGACGCTCTGCATGAGGCAGGCTGGCTTTTAAGCTTTGCAGTTTATCCAGCGAGCGCGCACTTAAAATCAACGACGCGCCGGCATCTGCCAGGGCCTGCGCCAATGCTTCGCCAATACCCATAGAGGCGCCGGTTAACCATATACGCTTACCTGACAACTGCATCTTTATTCCTCTGTATTTGAAGGCGGCTTTTGTTCCAATCTGGCTGTTCTGGCGGCCAGCAGACGGCTGACCGGCACCAGTTCAATACCCATCTCATTCAGACGTGGCAATTGCTGATGCAAAAAAGCCAGGGTCTTTTCATGGGGATGACCGATACCAATGGCTTGCTCATGCTTAACGGCGATGCGCAGCAAACGATCAAATTGCTCCTTCATATGGGCATCATTGCTTTCATGGTCGAGAAAAACGTGGCGACTGGCACTCAGCACGCCATTGGACAAGGCGATTTTCTCCGCTTTGCTGTAACGGGTGGTGCGACTATCGATAAAGTACAGACTTCTTTGTTGTAGGAAGTCCATGGTGGCCTGCATAGGGGCGGTGAGCTGGGTCAACTTACTGCCCATATGGTTATTGATGCCGACTGCATTGGGAATCGATATTAAGGCCGATTGCAGTTCCTTCTGAATGGACTCCCTGGTCATCAGGGAGGTCAGTGCTCCGGGTCCCAGTTTATTGCCGGCCAGGGCCTCCATGGGCATATGGATCATGACTTCGCGGGTCTGGTCGGCAGCGCGTTTGGCAAAATCCGTGGAAAAAGGGGTATGGGGCAAGATGGCAAAGGTAACACTGGGGGGTAATGCGAACGCCTCGGCATCTTGTTGCCGGTAGCCCATATCATCGATGATCAGGGCTATTTGTCCGCCATGGCTGGGCAAGCTTAAGCACCACAATAAAGATGTGGCAAAGCAGAGGGTTCCTAACCGTCGGATAAAGGCCATCACTATGTTAATTCTATTATTCTTATTCGGGCACTAGCTGTGTTGATTATAGGGAAGCCGTCAATGATTGCTAGGGTTGAAGCCATTGCGAGGGATCCACGGCTTCGCCTTTGTGGCGTATTTCAAAGTACAGACCGGGTTGTGACTGCCCACCGCTTTGCCCTACCAATGCGATGTCCTCACCGGCTTCCACCATCTCACCGGCTTCTTTTAGCAGGGCTTGGTTATAGCCGTACAGGCTCATATAACCGTCCCCATGATCCAGTACGGTGACCAGTCCAAAACCCTTAAGCCAATCGGCAAACAACACCTTCCCCTGATGCACGGCTTTGACTGCGTCGCCGGTGCTGCCGTTAAACAACACCCCTTTCCAGCGAATTTGACCCTGCCGGCGTTTGGCAAAAAGGTCGCGCATGGTGCCGCTGGTGGGACGCAGTAATTTGCCTTTGAGCTTACCCAAGCCCTCAAAATTCTGTGGTTGTCTGGCGGCCAACTCTGCAGCTTTTTGTAAAGCCTGGATCAGGTTTTGTTCGCTGATCTGCAACTGCTCTATTTGTGCCGCTTCGGAGGCGATGCGCTTCTCCATTGCATTCAGCGTGCGTTGTCTGCCGCGCTGTTCACCCTCCATCAACTGACGCTGTGCGTCTTGCACTTTGGCCAGATCAGAGAGTTCCTGCAGGACGTTGTCCAGCTGTTGCTCGACTTGTTTCAGCTCAGCGGCCAGGGTATTAAAACTGTCGATTTGCTCTTGTCTGGCACGGTTAAAATAACCGTAATAGCTCAGAGAGCGCTCCAACTTGCCGGCGTCTTTAAGGTTGAACAGCATTTTGGTGAAATCATGCTGTCCTGTCATATAGGCGCTTCTTAGCTGAGTGGCCAATGCGTCCTGCTGTTTACGGATATCATTCTGTAGCGAGGATTGCTTGTTCTTGAGCTGTGTCTGCTCTTTATTGGTGTTGGTCAGGCGTTTACGCGTATCGTTAATGTCTTTGACCAGCCGCGCGATGCGAAGCTCGGAGCGTTTCAATTCTTGTTCCAGATCTTTGGCACTGGAGAGTTGACTGTCCAATTCGGCCTGACGTGCTTTGATTTGCTCCTGCAGCGCTTTAAGTTGGGCTTCGGTCTGTTGTTCGGCATTGGCCAAGCCTATGCCAAGTGATAGCACACAGAAAAGCGTCAGGGGCCTTGTTATCAGCCCCCTTAAACGACGTAATTGGTTAGTGCTCAGCACAGGGTCACAATAGGTTTGCCCGTCATTTGCTTGGGCTGTTCCATGCCCATCAGATGCAACATGGTGGGTGCTACATCACTGAGAATGCCACCTTTACGGGCCGTTGCTTCTCTGCCCACATAAATAAAGGGTACCGGATCGCTGGTATGGGCGGTGTGGGCCTGACCGGTGCCATGATCTTTCATCTGCTCGGCGTTGCCGTGGTCGGCGGTGATAAGACACTCGCCACCAACCTTTTTAAGAGCTTCCACCACGCGGCCAATACAACGATCCACCGCTTCACAGGCCTTCACTGCCGCCTCGAATACGCCGGTATGACCAACCATATCCCCGTTGGGATAGTTACAGACGATGACATCGTACTTGCCGGACTCAATCGCCTCTACCAGTTTGTCGGTCAATTCGGTGGAGTTCATCTCGGGTTGCAGATCATAGGTGGCCACATCGGGAGAGGGCACCAGAATACGTTCTTCACCCTCAAACAGTGCTTCACGTCCACCGCTGTAGAAGAAGGTGACATGAGCATATTTTTCGGTTTCAGAAATGCGTAATTGGGTTTTGCCATGTTTGGCCAGCCATTCGCCCATTACATTTTCCAGTGGTTCAGGCGGATAGGCGCATGGGGCCGGAATGTCTGCCGCATATTGGGTCAGCATCACAAAACCGGCAAGTTTGGGATGGCACTTACGGGCAAAGCCGTCGAAATCCTGATCCACAAAGCTCTTGGTCAGTTCACGGGCGCGGTCGGCACGGAAGTTCATAAAGAAAACGGCATCACCATCTTCTATCGCTGTGGCTTCACCAATAGCCGTGGGCTTTACAAACTCGTCATTTTCACCACGCTCATAGGCGGCTTCCAGTCCGGCAACCGCCGAGTCTGCCTGGAATTGTGCCTGACCTGACGTCAGCAAGTCATAAGCGGCCTGCACCCGATCCCAGCGGTTGTCCCTGTCCATGGCAAAGTAGCGACCGGTGAGACTGGCAACTTTACCGCAGCCGAGCTTGGCAAACAGCGCATCGGCCTTTTCCAATGAGGGCTTAGCACTGCGTGGCGGAGTATCGCGACCGTCCAGAAACGCATGCAGATAAATGCGCTTGGCACCGCGCTGATGAGCGAGCTCGATCATGGCCAGAATGTGATCTTCATGGCTATGCACGCCACCGGGAGACATCAAACCCATAATGTGCACGGCTTTATCTTGGCTAATGGCGTTATCCAGGGATTCCAGTAATACCGGATTTTGTTGAAATTCACCGTCCTGAATAGCTTTGGTGATGCGGGTAAAGTCCTGGTAAACCACCCGTCCGGCCCCCAGATTCATATGCCCTACTTCGGAATTACCCATTTGCCCTTCAGGCAGGCCCACGTCCATGCCGGAGCCGGAAATCAGCGCGCTTGGACAATTGGCCATCAAACCATCCATCACGGGCGTATGGGCATGGGCGATAGCGTTATCTTGCTGATCTTCCCGATAACCCCAACCGTCCAGGATGATCAACACTAAGGGCTTCTTTTTCTGGCTCATGGGCAAACTCCTCACAAAATGCTGATGCTGGCAATGCCGGATGCTTGTTTGGCTAGGGCTCGCACTTTAGCAATACCCACCAAGAATGCCAATGGACAATACAAGCCGATTGGCGGGGTTAAAATGTGTCAGGCTGGTTTCTGTGAGCGATTTCTATATACTTTGCTCTCTTTTTTCCGCCATCTTTGAGAGTATCAACATGCAGCAGTTTATCGAATTCATCGGTAATCATTATCTTCTCTCCAGTGCTTGGGTAGCGCTGGCCGTATTGCTGGTTTACAGCTTTGTTACCAGCAGCTTCTCTCCCGTCAAGGAACTAAGCACCCACGAAGCCACCATGCTGATGAATAAAGAAGACGCTGTGGTAGTGGATATACGCTCGCAAAATGAGTTCAAGAAAGGTCATATTCTCGGCGCCAAGCAAATCCCGGCAGAAAAAATGAACCAAGGTGACTTCTCAAGCCTTGAAAATTCAAAAGACAAACCCATTATCTTGGTCTGTGCCATGGGCATGAGTGCCAAGAAGCCGGCCATGGATATGCTGAAAAAAGGCTTTACCCGGGTCAATGTGCTTAAAGGTGGCATGAACGCCTGGTCCAGCGCCAACCTGCCGTTGGCTAAGTAAGCTGGCTCATCCTCGTTGTAAACAGGTGAAATGATGGCAAAAGTTGAGATTTACACCAAGCAGTACTGCCCCTACTGCGTTCGGGCCAAACAATTGTTAAATGCCAAAGGCCTGAAATTTATAGAGTTTCCAATAGACCTTCAGCCAGAGCTGCGGGAGGAAATGATAAGCAGGGCAAATGGCGGTTATACTGTGCCGCAGATTTTCATTAATGGGCGCCATATCGGCGGCTGTGATGACATGATGGCCCTGGAGTCCCAGGGGAAATTGGATACATTACTGGCCGATATGGTCGAGTGTTAGGAACAAACATGACTGAAGAAGTAAAAGCTAACGGTGCCGATCAGGCGTCAAATACACAGGGTGGACAGCCCCAGTTCGCGATCCAGCGCATTTATACCCGCGACATTTCCTTCGAGTCGCCCAACGCCCCAGCAATTTTCCACAAAGAGTGGAAGCCTGAGGTGAAGATGGATTTGGATACCCGCAGCACTAAGCTTGATGCCAATCTGTATGAAGTGGTGCTGTCTGTTACCGTGACCGTTAAAGCTGGCGAAGAGACCGCATTCCTGGTGGAAGTGCAGCAAGCTGGTATGTTCAGCATCGCCGACAGCCTGCCGGACCAGCAAAAAGCCCATATGCTGGGTTCTTTCTGCCCCAATACGCTGTTCCCTTATGCCCGCGAGTGCATCTCCAGCCTGGTAAACCGCGGTACGTTCCCGCAGTTGAACCTGGCACCTGTGAATTTTGACGCCATTTTCGCTGCTTACCTGCAAAAACGCGCTCAAGACGCGCAGGCCCAGCAGGCTGCCAGCGCAGACGCTTAATGAAAGCCGATCCAAAGGCGGTTTCGGTATTGGGGGCGGGGTCTTACGGCACCGCCCTTGCTTTTTGTTTCGCCCGCAAAGAAGTGCCTACTTACCTGTGGGGGCGTGATGCCGTTCAGATGGCGCAAATGGCCAAAGACAGGCGCAATCAACGCTACCTGCCAGACGCGATTTTTCCAGACGCTTTGCATATTGAAGCCGATCTGGCCAAAGCCGTGGCGCGCAGTCTTAATATCCTGGTGGTGGTACCCAGCCATGGTTTTGCCGATATCCTCGAGGAAATCAAACCGATGCTTACTAAGCAGCATCGAGTGGCGTGGGCTACCAAGGGCCTGGAGCCGGAAACCGGTAGTCTGTTGCAAGAGGTAGCCAGACGTATCCTCGGTGATGAGATTTCCCTTGCGGTATTGTCCGGCCCGACCTTTGCCAAGGAGATGGCCGCTGGATTGCCTACTGCCATTTCACTGTCTTCCCGTGACGACAAGTTTGTTGAGGATATGGCGGATATGCTGCATTGCGGCAAATCGCTGCGGGTATACAAAAATAATGACTTTATTGGTGTGCAACTTGGTGGTGCGGTCAAAAACGTGATTGCCATCGGCGCGGGCCTTGCCGATGGTATCGGCTTTGGCGCCAATGCCAGAACTGCCCTTATCACCCGTGGTTTGGCCGAGTTAACCCGCTTAGGGGTGGCTCTTGGTGCCGAACCTGCCACCTTTATGGGGATGGCGGGCTTGGGCGACCTGGTGCTTACCTGTACCGACAATCAGTCGCGTAACCGCCGCTTTGGCCTGGCCCTTGGCAGCGGAAAATCCGTTGATGAGGCGATGCAAAGCATCGGACAGGTGGTGGAAGGGTATCGTAATACCAAGGAAGTCTATGTGCTTGCCCAGCGTCATGGTGTAGAAATGCCCATTACTGAGCAGATCTACAAGGTGTTGTATGAGAACAAGTCACCCAAAGAAGCGGCCATTGCCCTGCTAGGGCGGGAGAAGAAATTCGAGTAACGCTTACCCCGCGCCCTCATAACCAAACTGCCGCCAGGCCTCATAGACCATCACCGCCACCGCATTGGACAGGTTCATACTGCGGCTACCGGAACACATGGGAATGCGCAGGCGCTGCGCCGGCGGCAGTGATTCAATTAGATCCATGGGCAACCCCCGGCTTTCCGGGCCGAACATCAGGGCATCGCCGATGGCAAATGTCACGTCTGAATGGGCCTGTTTACCTTTAGTCGTCAGTGCAAACAGGCGCTTGGGTGCCAGACTCTGCAGACAGGCTTCGAGGTTGGCAAAGCGGCTGACCGCGGCAAATTCATGATAATCCAGCCCGGCACGGCGCAGGCGCTTGTCATCCCAGGCAAAGCCCAAAGGCTCAACCAAATGCAGACGAAAGCCGGTATTAGCGCATAGTCGGATAATATTGCCGGTATTGGGTGGAATTTCAGGTTGATAGAGAATAATGTCGAGCATGCTCAGCGTGGCGGATTGTCAAAAGCGGGCGACAGAATAGCAGATTGATAGGGGAGGGGGAATGAACCAAGCCGGTGCTGATAAAGCAGCCCACGACTACAGCTTCTGGGTGAAGCTGGCCAGTAGCTGTGCCGTATTTGCAGCCATCAGCATGATCCTGGTGAAAATCTGGGCCTGGTATGTGACCGACTCTGCCTCCATGCTCGCTTCCCTGACCGATTCAGTGTTCGATGTGGCGGCGTCGTTGATCAACTTCTTTGTCATTCGCTATGCGCTGATGCCGGCTGATGAAGATCATAAATTTGGCCATGGCAAGGCGGAGTCTTTGGCCGGTCTGGCCCAGTCTGCCTTTATCTTTGGCTCGGGTTTGCTGCTTGTTTTGCATGCGGTGGATGCACTAAAGTCACCGCAACCACTGAATAGGCCGGAACTGGCAATTTACGCCACCCTTTTCAGTGTGTTTATGACGTTGGCGCTGGTGATGGTGCAGCGCATCGCTATCGCCAGGACCCGCTCCCTGGCTGTGCGGGCGGACTCTTTGCACTATCAATCCGATTTATTGATGAACAGCGCCGTATTGGTTGCATTGTGGCTCAGTACCCAAGGCTATTTTGCCATGGATGCCTGGTTTGCCATTGGGATCGCTCTGTATTTAATGTGGGGTGCCTGGGGCATTGCCAAAGACTCGGCTGACACCTTGATGGACAAGGAAATGCCTGAAGATATCGTTCGTCAGGTCGAACAGATTGCCAATGCTCATCCGCACGTACACGGAATACATGATATTCGCACGCGCCAGTCAGGGCGGACGATCTTCGTGCAGTTCCACTTGGAATTGGATGACGATCTAAAGCTGGTGGATGCCCATGGTATCGCCGACAAAGTCGAAGCTGCGGTGGTCAGGGAAATTCCTGACGCCCAGGTGCTGATCCACCAGGACCCCCTTTCTGTCGCCAAAAAAAATGGGGTACATAAAGCACCATCGGATGACAAGAATGACGAAGCGACGCCAACGGTGACTAGACCGAGCCAATCCCATCAAAAAACGTCAGAATAGTCCACAGGGCGGCGTGCCGGTGTTTGTCCTCTTCCATCAGTAATTCATGTTTGGCACCGGCGAAAGTTTCCATTCGACAGTGAGGCATCAGGGCACACACGGCGTCTTGACGGGCATTGTCGACCACCAAATCGGCACCGGCCTGCAGCACCAGTACGGGTACTTTGAGGCGATGCGCCTGTTGCTCAATTTTGTCCATGGCCTTGATGGCCGCCGACAGCCATTGGAAGGTCACCCCGCCTAATTTGAGTTTGGGCTCTTTGTCATATTCTTCGCGGAAGATCTTGTAGCGTACCGGGCTATGTGTCAGCTGATTCAAGGCGAAAGGCAGAGCCATATAGTCCGCTTGACCGATAAAGTACCAAGGCGACTCACTGAGAAGCTTGTTCAGACGCAATCCGATACCGATCAAGCCATTGGCGATAAAGGCAGGAACAGGAGATTTGATGCCATACATCGGCGCACTGAAGGCGGCGGCCTGAAAATCTTCTGGATGGGCCAACAAGTATAAGGTACCTATTGCCGATCCCATGGAATGCCCGAGCAAAAAGGGCTTGTGCTGGCTATTGGGCTTCACCCAGCCATCGTAAAAGGTTTTCAGGTCGCTGACATACTCATCGAAATCCTCCACCAGGCCATGATGGGGATTGTGACTCATACGCCCGGACAGTCCCTGACCGCGGTGATCAAGCACAAAGACACTGAAGTGATTCTGGTAAAGATCGAAGAGGGTTTCTTTGTACTTCAGATAGCCTTCGATACGACCGCTACTGATAACGATACTGCCGCGCGCCTGTGGATGCAGTACATAAGCAAAAGCGATATCCACATCATCGACACCGGAAAACTGACCGGTTTGTACCTGATTGTGCCAAAAGCCCTCTATTTGGGTGGCATAATCGTTTTCCAAGTTGGCTTCGTCACTGAAAAAATATTCCATCGGCATCTCCTGCAACTTGGAAGGCGTTACTAAATTATTTTAAGGCTGATGGTGACCTCCAGACCGCCCATACTGCCATTTCTTGCCATCATGCTGCCGCCATGGGCGAGCACGGCGCGATTGGCGATGGCCAATCCCAGGCCGGTGCCACCGGTATCGCGACTTCTGGCGCTGGAGACACGATAGAAGGGGATGAGGATCTTGTCCAGCTCATCCTCCGGCACGCCAGGACCATCGTCGGCGATATGCAGATGCAAAAAACCTTGATGCACTTCGGCGCTAAGAATCACTCGTTGCTGTGCATACTTCAGTGCGTTGCGCATCACATTCTCCAGGGCCCCGCAGATAAGCTCTGCATCGACACTCAACTGCACATTTTCCGGGTACTCGGCGGCAAAAGACTTATTCTGGGCTTGTGCTTCAAAGCGTAAATCCTCACACAATGGCTCAAGCAGTTCTTCCAGACTCATACTGCGTGGACGCAGTCCGCCCTTACCCGCATCCAGCCTGGCCAATGTCAGCAGGCTTGCCAGCATCTTGTCGATGCGAACCGACTCCAGTTCGATACGATCGAGTTCGGTTTTCACATTAGGCGTTTTTTCCTGGGCTATTCCCAGCGCCAACTGCAACCTCGCCAGAGGGGAGCGCAGCTCATGGGAAATATCCGCGAGCATACGCTTTTGTCCTTCCAGCATTTGCTGAAGTTGTGCCGCCATATGGTTAAATTCCCGCCCCAGCTCACCCACTTCATCATTCCTTTTGGCTACATTGTCGGCGCGGGTTTGCAGGTGTCCCTGCGCCATCTCCTGTGCCGCCTCTCTCAATTGGCGGATAGGGCGCACAATGGACCAGGTTAAGGCCAGGCAGAACAAGCCACTAATGCCCAAAAACAGGCTTAACACCAGCCAGGGATGTTCGCGCGTTTGGGGAATAAAGCCAGGCGGTTTAGGGCGACCGACAAAAAGCAAATAAGAATGTTGATCCAGGGTCACTTCAAGCGGCCCAATAAAATGCCCAAACAGATTGTCGATGCGCAGTGGACTGTCTTGTTGTGCGAGGGCTAGAAAGGGCTCGGCGTCCATGCGCTGACCGCCAGGAAAGCCGGTCAACAATTCACCGCTTTTGGGATCCAGCAGAATCAGCGCCAAACGCTGACGCGCCCCCAGCGTTTCAAGGAATTGCTGTGGATCGTTGAAGCGTCTGACCAGCGCGCTGTCATTCAGCTTTTCAGCAAAACGCCTGGCTTGATGCAGTTCATCCGGTGCTGCGGGCAGATATTTGGTTTCTTCACCGAGCTGACGGGACAACCATATGGCGCCTAGTACCATTACCAGGGTGGTTAACCAAAACCATAGGAATATTTTGCCAAACAGGCTTTTAAAGGGATTAAACATCAGTTTATTGGCCATCAGGATCTGACTTCCAGCAGCATGTAACCGGCGCCGCGAAGAGTTTTAATGCGCTCCTGTGGGCAAACCCCTTGCAACTTACGGCGCAAATTACTGACGTGCATGTCAATACTGCGATCGAAGGCACTAAGCTTGCGTCCCAATACTTTTTCACTGAGATCATTTTTACTCACCAACCGCCCCTGATTGGCCATTAATAGATGCAGCATGGCAAACTCGGTGCCGGTCAGTTCGATAACCTGTTCTTTGTAGGTGACTTGCTGTATCGCCGGATCCAACAATAACCCATCTACACGTATGGGCTGTTGTGCACTGCTAGTGGGTAGAAACTCGAGGCGGCGCACAATGGCTTTTACTCTGGCGGATAGTTCACGGGGATTAAATGGCTTGGGTAAATAATCATCGGCGCCAAGTTCCAGCCCGAAAATACGATCAAAATCATCGCCTTTGGCGGTCAGCATAAGGACTGGGGTTAAATGGGTGCGTCTCAGCCGTTTCAGTACCTCAAAGCCGTCAATACCCGGCAGCATGACATCCAGCAAGATCAGGTCAAAATGCCCGGCACCTGTTGCCAGTTGCAAACCGCTGTTGCCATCATGGGCAATGGTCAGACGGTATCCCTGAGGCGTCAGATATTCGCTTAACAGCGCCGTCAACTCTTCATCGTCATCGATAATCAACAGTGACTTGTCTGCCATATATGTATCACTCTTAAAACTACTTTAAGCCTATGCTAAGGCTATGCCGTCCGGAGTCAAAGCGTAAGCGGGGTGCTTTTACACAAGCTTTACACTCCGTTTGCTCTACTTTGCATTGCCATCAGTAGACTGAAGGTGAATCTTCAATCCGCAAGAGGTATGTATGAAAAGATTGACCAAAACACTGTTATTGCCACTGTCTTTAAGTCTGGCCATGGGCGCCGCTGCATTGGCCAAAGAGCCGGGAGCACGAGGACAAGGCCCTCAACATGCAGGTCCCATGGGCGCCATGTTTGCAGAGCTTAACTTGAGCCAGCAACAGAAACAGGATATTCAGCAGCTCTTTGCCCAAGCACGCGAAGACAGAGACATCTATCGTGGCGACATGCTGGAGCAGCGCGAAGACATGCAAATTCTGTTGACGCAGCAAAGTTGGAACGCAGATCTGGCGTTACAACTGCTGGCCGGGAAGCAGTCACAGATGGAACAAAGCATGTGGCAAAAAGCGCAGGTCCAGCAGCAAGTGTGGCAGATCCTGGATGATGACCAGCGTGAGACTTGGTTAAACACAACGCCAGGGAAAGACGCTAGACCTATGGACAAGCACCGCGAAAAGCTGCAGGAAAAATTGGCGCTAAGCGATCAACAATTGGCCCAGTGGCAGAATCTGCAAGCGCAGGCAGAGGCCGACAGAATACTTCATCATGAGGTGCGTAAGGCTTTCCATGAGCAGGAAATGGCGCTGATTGCGGCCAATAATCTGACCGAGGAAAGCTGGAATGCGCTAATGAGTGAGTATCGAGAGCAGTTTCAGCAAATGGCACTGGATAGAACCAAGCAGCATTATCAGTTTTATCAGTTATTGGATGAAGAGCAGCGTAGCAAGCTGAAGGAAATGAGGCATAAGGGCCAAAAAGATGTGTAATCGCAAAAGCGGGGCAATGCCCCGCTTTTTAATACCCGGGCATCTTCCGCTTATAGGCCGGATTGTCAAAAAGCGGCGAAGTGATCAGCATATCGGCAGTAGAGAGGTTACAGGCCACCGGCAGGTTCCACACCGAGCAAAGGCGAAGTAAGGCCTTTACGTCAGGATCGTGAGGGGCGGGATTGAGCGGATCCCAAAAGAAAAATAAGACATCCAGATTACCTTCGGCAATCAGTGCACCAATTTGTTGGTCGCCGCCCAGTGGACCGCTTTTAAAGCGATGCACCGGTAACTGTAAGGCTTCGGTCAGCAGGCCACCGGTGGTGCCGGTGGCCACCAGTTTATGTTTCTCAAGCACGGCTTTGTGCTGTAAAGACCATTCGATTAGTTCCTGCTTTTTATGATCATGGGCCACCAGGGCCAGAGTTTTTTGCATCTTGTCACTCTATAGCTGTTTTGGATGGGGAGGACGCAACATCGGTAGGTGAATGGCTGCGTAAAGGTCATTTACTACCACGTCGGCAATAGCGAAAGGGGCGCGTTCGGCCTGAATATCAGGCACGGCAACCGTAAACAATCCTGCCGCGATGGCTGCTTTCACGCCTGGCAGGGAGTCTTCGAATGCGATGGCTTGATTGGCGCTAATCCCCAGTCGTTTGAGGGTGCCCAAATAGACCGCAGGATCGGGCTTTCCTCTTACCTCATGTTCGGCTGAATGGAATAGACTGATGGCATCACGCAGCATGAGTTTATCCAGCACGGTCTCGATAATCCGGCTTACCGAACCGGAGGCGACCGCCAGTATGTGGTTCTGTGCCAGGCAATGTGCAATCAATTCATAAGTGCCGGGCATGGCCTGACCTTTTTCTATGACTAATTCTATGACACGCTCTTCGAGGGCCCTGGCCAGTGATTTGATATTGGCATTTTCCCAGGGATAACGCTGATACCAATAGCTTACGACTTCTTCTGTACTCAAGCCTGTGGTTTGGCGGCACATCTGCTCATCCAAATGGACGCCAAGGGTTCTAAACAATTCCTGTTCCGCCTGTCGCCACAAGGGTTCAGAATCTATTAGCAAGCCGTCCATATCGAAGACAATGGCCTTCAGTTTTTCAGCCATTCAGACAAACCCGCTGGATAAAGCCGCGCAGGGCATTGACCGTGGGATTGATATATTCCAGTGACACATATTCATCGGGTTGGTGGGCTTGCTTGATACTGCCTGGTCCTAAAATCAGCGTGTCGCAGCCTAAGGCACTGATAAAGGGGGCTTCGGTGGAGTAGTTGGCGCTGGCAGGATCGAAGCCGGTCAGCTCTTTGGCCAGATCCAGAATCTGCGCCTCTTCACGACAACCAAAAGCCGGCACGGTGTCATACATCAAACTGCGGCTTAATCTGCCAGGGTATGCTTTACCCACCGGTGCCAGAGCCTCATCAATCAGACGAATGGCTTCATGATCGGCAAGCGCAGGAATGGCGCGCAGATCGAAATTCAATTTGCAATGACCACAGATGCGATTCTCGCCGTCGCCGCCGTGAATATGACCTAGGTTAAGGGTCACTTCCGGCACGCTAAAGGCATTGTCCTGGTATCGACTGGCCAGCTTGTCTTTCAGCGTCAGCAATTCGCCGATGGCTTTGTACATGATCTCTATGGCATTAACCCCACGAGCCGGATCGCTGGAATGCCCGGCCTGGCCCTGGATTTCGATGCTATGGGCCATATGCCCTTTGTGTTTGTAGATGGGTTTAAGCTCGGTAGGCTCACCAATCAGGGCCATATCCGGTCTGATCAACTGCTGCTCACTGAAAAAGCGGGCACCGGCCATAGACGTTTCTTCGTCGGCGGTGGCCAGCACGTAAATGGGCTTTTTCAATTTATCCAGCGGTAATCCCTGCAAGGCCTCCAATACAAAGGCAAAGAAGCCCTTCATGTCGCAGGTACCCAGTCCATAAAGTTTGTTGTCTTTTTCGGTCAGTTTAAAAGGATCATGCTGCCAACGTCCGGCATCGAAAGGTACGGTATCGGAATGTCCCGCCAATAGCAGCCCACCTTCACCACTACCCAGTTTGGCCAGCATATTGTATTTATTGCGGGCGTGAGGGACATGCTGAATAGTTATGTCAAATCCAAAGTCGCCCAACCAAGTCGCCAGCAGGTCGATAAGAGGGCGATTACTCATGTCCAGGTGCTCTTCAAAGGCACTAATGCTTGGACTGGCAATTATTTGCCTGTAGCTATCAATAAAGGCAATAGATCTCATCGGTCGGCTCCCTCAATTCCGCAGCGAAATTTGCGAATAATTTGTCTTTGAAAAAATATAAATATGCAAAAATATTGAATGAATATGTTTTTGCTGGCAAAGTATCACAAAATGACAATTTTTTAACTAGCAGCACATATCATGACTCAGACAGCGCCTAAAACAACTGGTCCATGCCAGGTCTTTTACAGACGACGATAACAGCATAGGTTATAGCGCGGTGCAGCCTTAAAAGGTTTAATCCAATTAGGCGGCTGACGCCCCCAAATTTTTCTCAGCTACTAAGCTTAGTATTCCGATTAACTATTTATCTTTCATGAGCCTATGAAAAACATCTGTATATTGGGCGCCAGTGGTTACACCGGTGCAGAACTCGCCGCTTTGGTGGCTAAGCACCCGCACTTTCATCTTGCGGGATTGTACGTTTCTCAAGGTAGCCAGGATGGCGGTAAGCGCCTGAGTGATCTCTATGGAAAGTTCAGAGGCCTGGTGGATCTACCGCTGCAGCCACTGGATGAAAACAAACTGCAGACCCTGGCCAGTGAGATGGACGCCATTTTCCTGGCCACGCCCCATGAAGTCAGTCATCACTGGGTGCCTGAATTACTTAAAGGCAAGGCGGCAGTATTTGATTTATCCGGGGCCTTTCGCCTCAAAGATGCCGAAGTCTTTGCCAAATATTATGGCTTTGCCCATGAACAGCCTGAACATCTGGCCCAGGCGGTCTATGGCCTGGCGGATTGGGTAGCGAATGACATTGCTAATACCCAGCTGGTGGCCGTGCCAGGCTGCTATCCCACCGCTTCCATCACCGCGTTAAAGCCCATTGTCAGCCTGTTGGATAATTCGGTGTTACCTATTATCAATGCCGTGTCCGGGGTCAGTGGTGCCGGACGAAAAGCGGCCATTAATTCCAGTTTCTGTGAGGTCAGCCTGCAAGCCTATGGGGTGTTAGGACATCGCCATCAACCGGAAATTGCCCAGGCCCTGGGTACACCGGTCATTTTCACACCTCACTTGGGTAACTTTAAGCGCGGCATCCTGGCGACCGTGACCGCAAAGGTCAAGCCCGGCATCGATGATGCAGCGATTAAGGCCGCCTATGAAAAGGCCTACGGTGATAACCCCATGATCAGAAGATTGAGTACCTGGCCAAAACTGGATGATGTGGTCAATACCGCCTTTGTGGACCTCAGTTGGAAGCTGGATCCCCAGAGCAATTATTTAGTGATTGGTAGTGCTATCGATAACCTGCTCAAAGGTGCTGCTGCTCAGGCGCTGCAATGCTGCAATATTCGTTTCGGTCACGACAGCCACTTGGGCTTATTGGAGAAAGCGTCATGAAGGCCCTGGTGATAAAAGTCGGTGGCGCCTTTATCGGCGATAAGCAAGCCGCCGCTAATCTGCTCGGCGTGATTAAAGAGTTGCAGGCAGCCCGCCCGGTGGTGCTGGTCCATGGTGGTGGCCCGATTGTGGAAGAGTGGATGACCGCCCTTAACCTGAAAACCGTCAAAATTGATGGTCTGCGTGTCTCCACCGATGAACAGATGCCTTATGTGGTAGGCGCCCTGGCCGGTACCGCCAACAAGGACCTGGTGGCTCAGGCCATCGCTGCCAATCTGGTGCCTGTGGGTCTGGCCCTGACCGATGGTGCTATGGTCAAGTGCACACCCATGGATAAAAAATACGGCGCAGTAGGCTCGGCTAAGGCCGGCGATGCCAAGTTACTGAACCTGCTGCTATCTCAGCAGTTCCTGCCCATTGTCAGTTCCATCGGTGCCAGCAGCAGTGGCCAGCTGTTAAATATCAATGCCGATCAGGCCGCGACCGCTATTGCTCAGTTACTGCATGCAGAATTGGTGTTGTTGTCAGATGTTCCCGGTGTGCTAGATGCCGACAAGCAGCTTATCCCGGAATTGCGTCCTGCAGATATTAATCGCCTAGTTGAACAAAACGTCATTCGTGATGGCATGACGGTCAAGGTAAATGCCGCCCTGGAAGCCGCTGGTGATATTGGCTTGCCGGTCATTATCGCTAGTTGGAAACAACCACAGGCGCTGCTTGGGTTGGCCCATGAGGGGTCGGCAGGCACGCGGATATATCCCAGTTAGAGGAGTTGTGGATAGAAAATGAAAGAGGATTTGATCAGCTTCGGCCATTGGCAAAAGGATAAATTGGAGCAGTTGCTGCAGTTGGCTTTGAAAGTTAAACGCAGCCCTCAGGATTATCGCCAGGCCCTGTCCGGTAAGAGTGTGGTGGCCTTGTTTGAAAAGCCTTCGCTACGCACTCGCGTCAGCTTTGATATTGGCATTCACATGCTGGGCGGCCATATGGTGTATATGGACAGCCAGGCTGGCAAACTCGCTGGGCGCGAGGATGCCTATGATATGGGCGCCAATCTGGCTTGCTGGGCTGATGCCATAGTGGCTCGGGTGTTCAAACACGAAACCCTGGAGCTTTTTGCCCAAGCGGCCAATGTGCCGGTGATCAATGCCCTCTGTGAACGTTATCACCCCTGCCAGGCGCTGGCTGACTTTCTAACCTTATTCGAACATTTTGGCTCAGCCGACAAGATCCGTTTGGCCTATGTAGGCGATGGTAACAATGTCAGCCACTCACTGATGCAGGTTGGCGCCATTCTGGGCGCAGATGTACGGGTGATCACGCCTGTCGGACATAGCCCCGAACCTTCGGTAATGGCCCTTGCTATCGAAAGGGCGGTGGAATGTGGTGGCAAAATCCATCATAGCCATGATCTGGCCGATGTGGAGGGCGCTAATGTGCTCTATACCGATACTTGGCTGTCCATGGGTGACAAAACGCCCCTTGAACAAATTAAAGAAGACTTCGCGCCTTTTCAGCTCAATGCAGCGCTGATGAAACGCGCCGGGGCCAGCTATGCCATGCATTGCCAGCCAGCTCACCGCGAGTTGGAAATTACCAGTGAATTGATTGACGGGCCCTGCTCGCTGTTGCTGCAACAGGCAGAAAACAGAATGCATGCCCAAAACGCCATATTGATTAGCCTGCTTGGCTAAGGAGAACGCTTAACATGTCAACGAAACAGATCAGCAAAGTGGTGCTGGCTTATTCCGGTGGTCTGGACACCTCCGCCATTATTCCCTGGCTCAAGGAAAATTACGATTGTGAGGTGGTAGCCTTTGCCGCCGACGTAGGACAAGGTGATGAAGAACTTCAAGGTTTGGAAGAAAAAGCCCTGCGTACCGGCGCCAGTGAATGCCACATTCTCGATCTGAAAGAAGCCTTTGTGGGCGAGTATATTTACCCCACCATCATGACCGGTGCCGTCTACGAGGGCATGTATCTGTTGGGGACTTCTATGGCACGCCCTATCATCGCCAAGGCTCAGGTGGAAATTGCCCGTAAAGTGGGGGCCGATGCCCTGGCCCACGGTTGCACAGGTAAAGGCAATGACCAGGTACGCTTTGAAGGTGCGTTTTCTGCCCTGGCACCGGATCTCAAGGTGATTGCTCCCTGGCGTCACTGGAATATGCGCTCTAGGGAAGACCTATTGGCCTATCTTGCCGAGCGTCAGATTAAAACCAGTGCCTCGGCCACTAAGATTTACAGCCGTGATGCCAACGCCTGGCACATTTCTCACGAGGGCGGTGAATTGGAAGATCCCTGGTGTGAACCAAGTAAAGAAGTCTGGACCATGACCCAGGATCCTGAGCAGGCACCGGACAAACCAGCGCGTGTGCAACTGAGTTTCCAAAGCGGACGTTTGGTGGCGGTAGATGGTGAACCCTTAAGTCCCTACAACGCCCTGGTGCGCCTTAACCAACTGGCTGCGCCTCATGGTGTAGGGCGTTTGGATATTGTTGAGAACCGCCTGGTCGGCATGAAATCCCGAGGTTGTTATGAAACTCCCGGTGGTACTGTGCTGATGGCCGCGTACAAAGCGCTGGAGCATCTGGTATTGGACAAAAGCTCGCTAAAGTTCCGTGAGCAACTGGGCTTGGAGTTTTCCCATCTGGTTTACGATGGTCGTTGGTTTACCCCTCTGCGGGAGTCCATTGTCGCCGCCGCACAAACCTTTGCCGAGCAGATCACCGGCGATGTGGTGGTGAAGCTGTTTAAAGGCCAGGCCACTGTGGTGCAACGTCGTTCTCCCAATTCCCTGTACTCGGAAAATTACGCCACCTTTGGCGCCGATAATGTTTACGATCAGCGTCATGCAGAAGGCTTTATCCGTTTGTACAGCCTGCCGGCCCGTATTAAAGCCCTGAAAGCGCAGCATGAGGGCGATCACTGATGGCGCTGTGGGGCGGTCGGTTTGAAGGCGGCAGCAGTGCGATGTTCAGGCGGGTCAATGACTCGTTGCCTTTTGATCAGCAGCTTGCCAGCCAGGATATTCGCGGCTCCATCGTCTGGTCGCGGGCCATTGCCCGCGCTGGTGTATTAACCGCCGAGGAGCAGCAGCGTCTTGAGCAGGCCCTTGAAGCCATGTTGGTGAAGGCCGAAGCTGGGCAGCTGGATTTCGCTGCTAGTCAGGAAGAAGACATCCACAGTTTTGTGGAAGCCGCGTTAACCGAAGAGTTGGGCGATTTGGCCCGTAAACTTCATACCGGTCGTAGCCGCAACGATCAGGTGGCCACCGATTTTCGCCTGTGGGTCAAAGAGCATGCTCAGGCACTTGCTCAGGATCTGCAGCAACTTCGCAAAGCCCTGGTCCAGTCGGCACAGCGTCATCAGACTGTCATCATGCCGGGCTATACCCATTTGCAGCGAGCGCAACCTGTCCGTTATCCCCATTGGTGTTTGGCCTATGTGGAGATGATTAAGCGCGATATCAGCCGTGTTCAGGATTTGCTGAAGCGTATGGATCAATGCCCGCTCGGCAGCGGTGCTTTGGCCGGCACGGTATATGAAGTAGACCGGGTGCAGATTGCCAAAGACTTGGGTTTTACAGAACCCTGTCGCAATAGCTTAGATGCGGTGTCTGATCGGGATTATGTGCTGGAACTTTTGTTTGTGGCCAGCTCCAGCATGATGCATTTGTCCCGTCTGGCTGAAGATATGATTTTCTTTAATTCCGGTGAAGCGGGGTTCTTGCGCCTTGGCGATGGTGTGACCTCTGGTTCGTCATTGATGCCACAGAAGAAAAATCCCGATGCCCTGGAGTTAATGCGTGGCAAATGTGGCCGTGTATTTGGCAGTTTGCAGGCACTGCTGGTAACCATGAAGGGGCTGCCGCTGGCTTACAACAAGGATATGCAAGAAGACAAAGAGGGGGCCTTTGACGCGGTAAATCAATGGCATATCTGCCTGATGATTGCCTGTGAGGTCATTGACTCGGTAGAGCTCAATAGTGAACGTTGTGCGCAAGCCGCCCGTGAAGGTTATGCCAATGCCACTGAATTGGCTGACTATCTGGTTGCTAAGGGGATCCCCTTTCGCACCGCTCATGAAATTGCCGGGCAGGTGGTGTTATCTGCCTTAGCAAAAAGTAAAGCCATCGAACAACTCTCGCTTGCAGAACTTCAGGAATTTTCAGAATTAATTCAAGAAGATGTATATCCTGTGCTACAACTTGAATATCTCGTTAATAAGCGCAGTATCTTGGGCGGCACCGGGGAGAAGCCCGTGCTTGACGCGTTGCGGCAAGAGCTTGAGGCTATTGCTGCCGGACAAGATCGTTAGCAGGAGGATTGATGCTATCCGTTCATGACAGTGTAAAACTGTTCCGCCAATCGGCACCCTATATCAATTCCCACCGGGGCAAAACCTTCGTGATCATGTTCGGCGGTGAAGCCGTTGAAGATCCCAATTTTGCCAATATTATCAATGATATCGCTCTGCTTAACAGCTTGGGTGTGCGTATGATCCTGGTGCATGGTGCCAGGCCGCAGATCGACCATCGGGTGGCCCTGCGCAATATTCGTCTGCGTTTTCATAACGAAATCCGTATTACCGACAAAGACACAATCGAATCGGTAAAGGACGCCGCAGGCTCGGTGCGCTCGCAGGTTGAGGCATTACTGACCATGGGATTGGCTAACTCCCCCATGCATGGTGCGCAGATCCGGGTTTGCTCAGGTAACCTTGTGGTAGCCATGCCGATGGGCGTGCGCGATGGTGTGGATTATGAACTGACCGGTCTGGTAAGACGGATTGATGTTAATGGTATCAATGACCACCTTAACGATGGCTCAATCGTATTGATCGGCCCTATGGGCTATTCGCCTACCGGAGAAGTGTTTAATTTGTCCCATGAAGATGTGGCCACTCAGGCCGCCATTCATATGAAAGCCGATAAGTTAATAATCTTCACCCAATCCGAAGGCTTGTTGAATGAAGAAGGCGTGTTGATTCGCAACCTGGACCGCAAGCGTTTCCAGGCGGTGCTTGATAATGCACAAGATCATGCCTCCCGCTCGGTGATGTCAGCGGTGGCGGCGAGCCTGGATGCCGGGGTTGGCCGCTGTCATTTTGTCAGCTATCGCAACGATGGCGCTTTGTTGCAGGAACTCTTTACCCGTGATGGTGCCGGTACCCTGATTTCTCAGGATTACTACGAGCAATTACGACGTGCCACCATCGAAGATGTGGGCGGTATCCTTAAGCTTATCAACCCATTGGAAGAAAAAGGGGTGTTGGTTAAGCGCTCAAGGGAATTACTGGAAAGCGAAATCGACCGTTTCACTGTGGTCGAGCGCGACGGTATGATTATCGCCTGTGCGGCCCTTTATCCATACTTACAGGACGCGATGGGCGAGTTGGCCTGTGTGGTTACCCACCCTGATTACCGCGGCACCAATCGTGGCGAGCGCATTATGAACGCCATTATCGATCAGGCTAAAAGTCTCGGCATCAACCGCATTTTTGTGCTGACCACTGTGACGGGGCACTGGTTCAGAGAGCAGGGATTCTTACCTTCTACTGTAGAGGAATTGCCGGAAGGGAAAAAACGCTTGTATAACTATCAGCGCAACTCAAAAGTGTTGATGCTGGAAGTGTAGAATAGCAAGTCTCTAGAATAGGGCCGCCTCAGGGCGGCCCTGCTGTTTAATCTGCTAGAAAAGGTCTTCTGTTTCGTTAGTGGATTCATCTTCCCCGGCAAAGGGATCGATAAACTCTTCTTCACTGACGTATTGCTTGGGCTCGGTGCCCTTTTTGAAATATTCGAACTTGGACGTATGGTCGGTCCGCTGTGTCAGTTTACCGGTACCGCGGTCCACCCGCACAGTAACGATATCTTCAGGCACCGGTGGGTATTGCTCAGGCACACCTTCGAGCGCTGTCTGCATAAAACGGATCCAGGCCGGTTGTGCCACCCTGGCGCCATCTTCGCCGCCAACCATGGCATTACCAATCCAGTTAAATTTCTGCGGGTTACGGTTAATCAGGTGCTGGTTACGACTGGCGCGACCCAAAGAGCGTTCCATATCATCAAAGCCCACCCACACAGTGGCCACAAGCCCCGGGGCGATACCACTGAACCAGGTATCTTTTGAATCGTTGGTGGTACCGGTTTTGCCTGCCAAATCATCTCGCTGTAACAGTGTATTGGCGCGCCAGCCGGTACCTTGCCAATAGGTTTTCTTAGACCAGCTGCCATCGCCGTAAATGGCTGTGCGCATCATCTCCCTGACCAGAAAGGCATTCTGTGGAGATATCACCGCTGGTGCATAATTGGCTTCTTCTGCCGGGAGTTCGCTCTCTTGCTCAGCCTGGAAAGTGGCTGTCTGTGGCACATCTGTTGGGGGCGCAATCCGTGGTTTTGCCTCCCAGATCACTTTGCCATTCTGGTCTTCCACCCGTTCGATAAAATAAGGCTGAACCGCATAGCCGCCGTTAGCAATCACCGAGAAACCTGTGGCGACTTCAATTGGGGTCAGGGATGCTGAACCCAGTGACAAAGACTCATCCCGGGGCAATTCATTGGGATTAAAACCAAACTTAGCCAAATGCTCGATCAGGTTATCGATGCCAACGGCTCGCAGGAGCCGCACTGATATCACGTTTTTTGATTTACCCAATGCAGTACGTAAGCTGATAGGACCATCATAAATTTCTGGGGAGTTTTTTGGCCGCCAGGCAATACCGGAGCTTCTGTCCCATTGATTGATCGGCGCATCGTTAACAATGCTGGCCAACGTAAAGCCGTTCTCAAGTGCCGCCGAGTAGACGAAAGGTTTGATATTTGATCCCACTTGGCGCTTGGCTTGGGTGGCACGGTTAAACTGACTCTGGTAGAAACTGTAACCGCCAATGATGGCTTCAACGGCACCCGTTTCGGGGTTCATCGCCACCAGAGCACTGCTGGCTTCCGGAAACTGCGACAACTGCCACAGCTGTAAATCTGTGTTAAACCTGGTCCATACCAACTCGCCTACCTGAGCAACGTCGGATGCCGTCTGGGGATCTTCGCCTTGCCTGTTGTCGGAGATGAAGGGGCGCGCCCATGACAAGCCATCCCAGCTGATAGTGCGGTACTGATTGTCCTTGCCATAAACACGGATAGATTGCTCGTCTACTTGGGTGACAATGGCAGGATAAAGCGGATGGTAGCTGGGAAATTCCTGCAACTCGGTGCGCATTTTCTCCTCAGTCCACCCCGTCTGAGTTTGGTCACTCTGCTCCGTATCAACCTGCCAAAGCTGTTTGATCGGGCCGCGATAGCCATGACGTTCATCATAGTCATGTAAGGTTTCCACTACTGACTGCTGAGCCGCCACTTGCAGATCGGATGAAACCGTTGCAAAGACTTTGTAGCCGTTGGTTTCGGCTTCTTCTTTCCCGAAGCGGGTGATCATCTCGGCGTATATCAGGTCGGCCAGATAAGGTGCTGCAAGCTCAATTTCGGCGCCATGCTTGCGGGATTGTACATCTTCATCCACAGCCTGGCGGAACTGGGCTTGGGTGATATAGCCTTCCGTCAGCATACGCGCCAAGACCACCTTGCGGCGCTCCTTCGAGCGTTCAGGACTGGAAATTGGATTTAACGTAGAAGGTGCTTTGGGTAAGCCGGCGATGGTGGCTATCTGTGCTAGAGTTAAATCCTTGATCTCTTTTCCAAAGTAGACCTGCGCAGCAGCACCAACACCGAAGGCGCGATGCCCTAACTCTATTTTATTGAGGTAAAGCTCAAGGATCTCGTCCTTAGTAAGAAGCTCTTCGATATGCCAGGCGATAAAGCTTTCTTTGACCTTGCGCATCCAGGCCTTCTCTCGGGACAGGAAGAAGTTACGGGCCAGCTGCATGGTAATGGTACTGGCGCCTTGGCTTTTTTCACCGGTCAACACCAAATTAATGAAAGCGCGGGCAACACCGATAAGATCTACACCAGGGTGTTCATAAAAGCGGCTGTCTTCAGTCGCCAAAATGGCATGCACCATGGTTTCAGGTATGTCATTTAATTCCAAAGGTATGCGGCGTTTGACCCCAAATTGTGATATCAACATGCCATCCTTGGAATATACTTTCATTGGGGTTTGCAGGCGCACATCCTTAAGGATATCAACGCTGGGAAGCTCGGGTTTTATGTAGAAATACAAGGAAATAACGCCGAGCACGGCCAACAAGGTTGAAGTTAGAAAGAACAGAACTAAAGGTTTGACGTACTTCACAAAAAAAGAGTTTCCACAGCGTTTCGCCAGAATTGGCTTATATTTTATACCTATGTACAGTTATTAGAACCATTAAGTATTAAAATTTGGTGAATAATGGGATCCTCGAACCTATCACAAGAACCAGGACACTACTGTGCTTGATAAATTGTTCAGTAAAAGAACAACGCCGCTTCTGGGGCTAGATATCGGCACCCGCTATGTAAAAGCGGTGTTGCTTAGCAAGTCCGGCGATAGATTCAAATTAGAAGCATACGCCTGCGAGCCAATCTCGGGGAATGCCTTTGCCGATCGCGAGATAAAAGATTTCGATGCGGTGAGCAATGCTATTCGTAAGGCCAAGTTAAGCCTGAAGAAAAAATGCAAAAATGCCGCTATCGCCATATCTGGTACCTCGGTTATTACCAAAATGGTGTTTATGGACCCGGACCAGTCCGATCACGAACTCGAAAGCCAGATTGAGGTAGAGGCAGATAGCCTTATTCCTTATCCCTTGGATGAGGTTTATCTCGACTTTGAAGAGTTAGGTGACAGTAAATCCCATGCAGGCAAAGTGGATGTGTTGCTTAGTGCAGCCCACAAAGACATCGTCGACGGTCGCGTTACGCTGATGCGTGAACTGGAGCTGGAGCCCAAAGTCGTCGACGTTGAAGTTTATTCGCTGGGCACGGCGTTGATGCAGTTTGCCGAAGAATCGACCGTTTGCTGTATCAGTATCGGTGGCAGCCAACTGCAATTCACGGCCGTGGAGGACAACAAGGTCATCTACAGCAAAGAGCATAACTTCGGTCTCGATAGCCTGGTCCGTGACTTGGCCCTGGTCTACGGCATGGAGCCCGCGGAGGTTGAAAAACAGCTGTTAGCCAATACGCTACCAGAAGGCTGGCGCCAGCAAAATTGGCCCATCTTTCTGGCTAACCTGCAACAACAAATGACGCGCGCTTTACAAATGTATGTGACGTCAACCGGACGCGAGCGCCCACAGCAATTGTTATTAGCCGGTGGGGGCGCAGCTATCAGTGGTATAGCCGCTGACTTAGAACAAGAGTTGTCGATGGATGTGGTGGTATTCAATCCTTTTGCTCAGATGCAAGTCAGCGATCAGATTAATCAGGAGAGCTTGCAACAGGTAGCACCGCAGTTAGCCATTGCCGCAGGATTGGCCAGCAGGAGTTTTGAATCATGGCACATATAAACCTGCTCCCATGGCGTGAAGTCAGGCGCCAACAGCAAAAGAACGAATATGTTGTTGTTTTGGTGGCTGTCGCCCTTTTCGCCCTGGCGCTGACTTGGATTGCGTCCACTGTAGTGGACGGCCTGATTGATAATCAGCGCCAGCGAAATGCGTTTTTAGAACAGCATATTGCTCAGCTCGATGCCCAAATCGGCAGAATCAAAGAAATTAAGGAACAGAAAACCCAGGTTGAGCAGCGCATGGCGTTGATCGAGCAGTTGCAAACCAACCGCAACGTTGCGCCTCAGGTCCTCGATGAGTTGGCCAATATTGTACCGCCGGGTATTGCATTCCGTAGCCTCAGTCGTAAAGGCAATCGAGTGGAAGTGCTTGGGGTAAGCGAGTCCAACAACAGATTGGCTGATTTTATGCGTCGGCTAGAGACTTCCAGGGTATTTGGACCAGGAGAGCTGTCTTCTATCGTGGCAGATACCACCAAAAGCGACGCTGTCAGTGAGTTTAAACTGAATTTTAGTATCAGCCCCATGGTCGCTCCTGAGATCCTGGCAACGATGGGAGTGAAGTAATGAAGTTCGATCCCGCAAAATTAAAGGAAATGAAGGAACTGGATTTCGAACAGGTCGCCATATGGCCTTTCGAAGTCAAAGTGGTGGTGGCATTTGTAGCCGCCATTGCGGTAGCGGTGCTGGGTTATTACCTGCTGATCAGTGACAAATTACCGATGCTCGAAACTGCCAAAGCACAAGAAATCGAGTTAAAGCAAAGTTACGAAGTAAAATACCGGATTGCTGTGAATCTGCCCGCCTATGAGGCGCAACTGGCCAGAATTAAAGAGGATTTCAGCTCTATGTTGAAGTCATTACCGACCAGCAATGAAACGCCCGGCTTACTGGACGATATCACCTTGGTGGGCACCACGGCCGGTCTAAATTTCAAGTTGCTGAATTGGCAGCGAGAAATTCCCAAGGAGTTTTACACTGAGCTGCCTATTCAGATGGAAGTCAGTGGAAACTACCATGAATTCGGGCATTTCTTGTCTGAGGTTGCCGCTTTGCCCCGTATTGTGACCGTGCATGACTTCGATATGGTCAATGATGGCAATGGTCTGAAAATGAGTCTGCAAGCCAGGACCTATCGCACTTCTACTGCAGGTTTAGGGGAGGCTGGTAAATGAAAATCAGGCTTCCGTTCTTGTTGTCCGTTTTGAGTCTGGCAGGATGTCATGCGCAGATGGATGATCTGCAGCAGCATATTGCCGAGGTTCAGCAAAATGCACAGGTTGTTATCGAACCTTATCCAGAGTTCAAACCAATTCCAGCTTTTCGCTATAAGGGGGAGGAGCAACGAAGCCCCTTCCAGCGGCCAAAGGGATTACTCCCTGAAGCCACTCAGGTGTCCAAAGCCAACTGTTTACAGCCGGATTTTTCCAGGCAGAAACAGCCTCTTGAGCGATATGGACTGGATGCGCTTAGCATCAAGGGATTTTTCAAAAGTGGTCAGTCTGTTTGGGCCATGATTCAAGCCAATGACGGCAGTTTGCACAAAGCCAGAAGAGGCGACCATATGGGACTCTTTTTTGGAAAAATCACATCCATTCAGGACGGCAAGGTCGCCATAGTCGAATTATTGCCTGATGGTACGGGTTGCTGGCAGGAAAAGCCGAGCTCCCTGACAATCGCTTCACAGGCAGGAGATGAAAACAATGTCTGAACGCTTTATTTTCAACAAAAAACTCAACAGGCGGCACAGGCATTTGCCTTGGCTGATGGCTACTTTGGCAATCGTGCTGGCTGGACGTTTGATGCCTGTGCAAGCCCAGGACATGGAATTGGTCGACCCGGATGCCAAACCGGCAAGGGTATTTACCTATGAACTGCAGGATATTCAGTTCCACCGAAGCGGTGAACATGGCGCCAAAGCCATTTTCACCTTCAATCAGGATGGGTTTGACCGGGCTATTGCCGAGAACAGCCTGGGGGTGCAACTGTTGTTGCCTGGGACCAAGCTGGGCGATGAACAGCTGTATAAGCTGGACGTGACCGATTTTACCACGCCGGTGAAGTGGTTGGAGACTTTCCAGGACGCCGATGGTGCCAGAGTGCAAATTGCCACATCTGAAGCGGTCAGTCTCCGCCATCAGGTATCTGGCAATAGCTTGGTGGTGGAATTGGAAGCTAAGAGCGCTGGCGACCAAGAAGCCGCTGCCAATTACAGTGGTGCGCCGGTTTCTCTGGATTTTCAGGATGTCCCTGTGCGCCAGGTACTGCAGGTGATCGCTCAAATCAACGGCTTTAATCTGGTCACGACCGATACCGTGACCGGCAATGTCACTATCAGCCTATCCGATGTGCCCTGGGATCAAGCTCTTGGCATGATCCTTAAGATAAAAGGGTTGGATAAGCGCATGGAGGGCAACATTCTGTTAGTGGCGCCAGCCGAGGAAATGGCTGCAAGGGAGACGCAGCGTCTGCAGTCTAAGCAACAAGTGGCAGAATTATCGCCGCTTATTTCTGAGACTATTCAGATTAACTACGCAAAAGCCAGTGAAATGGCCACCATCCTTAAATCCGGCGACGGCGGTATCCTGAGTACCCGCGGTACGGTCACGGTGGACGGTAGAACCAACGCTCTGCTGGTCCGGGATACTCGTGAGTCTATCCAGGAAGCCAAAGAAATGGTCAAAAAGCTGGATATTCCTATTAAGCAGGTGCTGATCGAATCACGTATGGTTACCGTGCGTGACAACGTGGATGAGCAATTGGGTGTACGTTGGGGTTTCAGTGACTTGCAAGATGACACTGGTGTATCTGGTTCATTGCAGGGTGCGGAGCAGATTGCGGGTGGCACTATTCCCGCTCTTTCTGATCGATTGAACGTCAACCTGCCGGTCGCCGGAACCAATGCTGGCCGCATTGGCTTTAATATCGCCAAGCTCGCAGATGGCACCATTCTTGATCTGGAACTTTCTGCTTTGGAGCAGGAAAACAAAGGCGAGATCATTGCCAGTCCGCGTATCACGGTGGCTAACCAGCATGAAGCCTACATCGAGCAAGGTACTGAAATCCCTTATGTGCAGGCGACCTCCAGTGGTGCTACCTCGGTAGAATTCAAGAAAGCGGTACTGAGTTTGAAAGTGACGCCACATATCACTCCTGACAACCGTATTATTCTGGATTTGGTGGTAACTCAGGATACACGCGGAGATACGGTTAACACCTCTACCGGCCCTGCTGTGGCTATCGATACTCAGGAAATCTCCACCCAAGTCTTGGTAGAGAATGGCGAAACCGTGGTTTTAGGTGGTATTTTCCAACAGAATCTCACCGATGCCGTCAGCAAGGTGCCGCTGTTTGGAGATCTGCCGCTTGTGGGCAACTTGTTCAAGAACACCAGCAAACTCAACGAAAAGCGGGAATTGCTGATATTCGTTACCCCCAGGATCATGACCGAAGCCCTGTAATCTCTGATCTTCGCGCCCCTTTCTGGGGCGCAAAGACTTGCATCTTTGTCAATTTAACTGAGATAATCGCGCCCTTGGAATTCGACCGGGGGTTGAGTTTATTTTGGAGTCGCAGTGAAACGTTCCGCAAACAGGGTTTTTCACCTGGAACGTCTATCACCGTCACTCTTTAACCGTTTTTTAGTTGTGACATAAACAAAGATGGCAGAAAAACGTAATATCTTTCTAGTGGGTCCCATGGGTGCAGGCAAAAGCACCATCGGTAAACACCTTGCAGACGAACTTCATTTGGAATTCTATGACTCCGATCAGGAAATCGAGCGTCGTACTGGTGCCGATATCGCCTGGGTATTTGACATCGAAGGCGAGGAAGGATTCCGTCAGCGCGAGGAAGATGTCATCAATGATCTGACCGAAAAACAAGGTATTGTATTAGCCACAGGCGGCGGCTCGGTGATCAGCAAGAACGTACGTAATCGTCTGGCAGCCAGAGGTATCGTGGTTTATTTGCAGACCAATATCGATAAGCAGGTTGCTCGTACTCAGCGTGACAAACGTCGCCCCTTGCTGCAAAACAAAGATCCGGAAAAAGTACTGCGCGAACTGGCAGAGTCTCGCAATCCTCTTTATGAGGAAGTTGCGGATTACGTGGTGCAGACTGACGACCAAAGTGCGCGTTCAGTTGCCAGCCAAATCATCGATAAAATCGGTCTTTAAACCTGCATAGAGGAACTGCGCTTATGTCCAGCTTGATGGTTGATCTGGCAGAGCGCAGTTATCCTATCCATATCAGCGCCAACCTGCTGCGCGACCCGGAAGCCTTCCGTGCTCATATCAAGGGCAATAAAGTCATTATAATTACCAATCAGGTGGTGGATATCCTGTTTGGCGCAGTCGTCACTGATACGCTATCTGAATTTCAGGTGGAAAAAATCGTATTACCCGATGGCGAGCAATATAAAACCCTGAAAAGCTTTGAGTCTGTTATTGCGCGACTACTGGAATTACGCGCGGCCAGGGACACTACCCTGATTGCTTTGGGCGGTGGTGTGATCGGCGATCTCACCGGTTTTGTGGCGGCTTGTTATCAGCGCGGTATTCCTTTTATCCAAGTACCGACCACCTTGTTATCGCAAGTGGACTCTTCTGTGGGCGGAAAAACCGCGGTTAACCATCCACTGGGTAAGAATATGATTGGGGCGTTTTATCAGCCTAACGCCGTCATTATTGATACCCTCTCCCTCAGCAGTCTGCCCAAGCGTGAATTCGCGGCAGGCATGGCAGAAGTCATTAAGTACGGCATTATCTACGACAAAGACTTCTTTGACTGGCTGGAGGCTAATCAACAAGGTATCGCTGACAAGCAGCAGAGCCTGCTGCAGCAGATGATTCGGCGCTGCTGCGAAATCAAAGCAGAGATTGTGGCCCAGGATGAGCGGGAGTCCGGTATCCGCGCGCTACTAAACCTGGGACATACTTTTGGCCATGCCATTGAGGCGGAAATGGGCTACGGACAGTGGCTGCATGGCGAAGCCGTCTCGGCCGGTATTGTTCTTGCATCATTAGTTGCGCAGCATAAAAACTGGATGCCGGCGTCAGATGTTTGTCGCATCAGAGCTCTGTTGGCAGCTTTTGGTCTTCCGACCGCGCCGCCAAAAGGGATGGGTTACCAGGCCTTTATGCAGCACATGCAATTAGACAAAAAGGTCCAGGCCAACAAAATCCGTTTCGTTATCCCCAACGACATCGGCACGGCAGTGGTCACTGATCAGGTTGATGAGGCGCTTTTACGTAAACTGCTAGACGCCTCCTAGGAGAAAAGGTGCAAGGGGCGTTTATCGAGCTACAAAAGCGTCTGCGACATTTGACCAGCTTTACCTCTGGTATGGTTGTGCTTGGTGCCGAAAATGCGTCCCGGGCATCGGCTTTTCTCAGTCAATTTATCGCTGGGCTTGATGAAAGTATGAACGTGGCTTTTATCAAAGCCGCATCAGGCAATGAAGATGCCGCCTATCGTCAGCAGTTAATACGTCAGTTAGTGGGGCCGGTGAGAGCCGATTTCGGCCTATCCCTCGATGAACTGTTGCCCTCTTTGCTCGAACACAGCGAGCAACCAACTCTGATTGCCGTCAGCGGAGCCGAGAATCTGTCCAACAGTTTTATTGATGAGCTTTGGAGCTGGCTTGGTCAGGTGGATGAGGAGCGTCGTATCAATGTTGTTTTATCTGGTGGCAAAGACTGGGCAGAAAAGTTAAAAGCTCGGTTCAAAGGTCCCAGGCAGCCGGTATATCTGTTCCCACAAGAGCCTGCCGCTGCCATCGAAGATATGTCCGAACTGGAAGTTATGCTCGCGCAAAAGCGTCAGGCATTCAGCGTACGCCTGGCCGAACGTGAACAGCGAAGTAACGGTTCTAACAACCCACTTTCTAATCCATGGCTAAAACTGGCTGTTGCGTTAGTTTTTCTGGCAACCTTTGCGGGATTGTTATGGTGGAAGCATCCGGAGTTATTGGCCTTGCAAGCGCCCGTCATTGATGAGGTCACTGCGCAGCCTTTAGAGCCTGCTAAGCCCACTGATGATAAGCCGATAGCGCAAGAGCCTGAAGTAGCCGACTCTATTGAAGCAGAGTCGCTGGCTACCAATGACAATACAGATCATCAAGAGCAGGTGAGCGAGTCAGATAACGCCTTGGTAACGGATTGGGCACAAGAAGTGAAGCAGATGGAACAACAGGCGACCACGCCCGGGAAAACCACTGTGAAGGCTGAACCAATAGCTGAGGTGATGACAGATAACGTGCCTGAAGCGGTTACACCTGTGCCAAAAACGGAAGTGGAAACTGTGCCGAACGAACCACCGGTGCAACAAACCACGCCATCCGTAGATGCGCCAATAGCGGAAACACCAACCAAGATTTATGCGTTTGATGAAGAAACCTTGTTAAGCATTGCCGGACAAGGCTATCTGATTCAGCTTTCGGCCGCTAAGGACCCCAGGATTATCGAAAGCTTTAGCCGCAATCAGGGACTTGATGGCGGTGTGTGGCATTACCAGACGCAGCGCTATGGTGGGCCTTGGCATGTGTTGTTAAAAAATACTGCCTATCCCAGTCTGGAGGCTGCCAGAGCGGCGCTTGAGCAGCTACCAGAGGCGTTGAAAACCGAGAAACCCTTTGCCAAAAGCCTGGCGCAAATCCGTCGGGAGATCGCCGAGCAGCCGGGCATTAATTAATGCCCAAGCCTTTGCTATCAGTTACAATCTCGCTTCCCCAGGCTGTAGTGACCTTGAATGGATAACAATAAGAGCCGCGCCTTTTTGAAGTGGGCCGGTGGAAAATTCGGGTTAGTCAACGATATCCGCGCCAAACTGCCAGCAGGCAATCGCCTGGTTGAGCCTTTTGTTGGCGCCGGCTCGGTGTTTCTTAATACCCACTTTGAGCACTACTGGCTGAACGATATCAATCCTGATTTGATTAATCTGTATCAGATCCTGCAGCAACAAGCCGACCAATATGTGCGTGATGCCCGGCAATTGTTTAATGAAAATACCAATGAATCCGGGCACTACTATGAAATGCGTCAGCAGTTCAATCAAAGTACAGACCCCTATCAGCGAGCGCTGCTGTTTCTTTACCTTAACCGTCATGGGTATAACGGTCTGTGCCGATACAATTTGACCGGCAAGTTCAATGTCCCCTTTGGCCGTTACCGCAGACCCTATTTCCCGGAAGCAGAACTCTACCGCTTCGCTGAAAAAGCGCAGCGGGCAACCTTCACTTGTCTGCCTTTTGAACAGGTTTTTTCACAGTGTCGCTCAGGTGATGTTATTTATTGCGATCCGCCCTATGCACCTATCAGTCGTACCGCAAACTTCACCAGCTACACGACCAATGGCTTCTCCCTCGCCGATCAGGAAGCGCTGGCTACATGGGCCAGGTTAGTTGCACAAGAGCGGCAGATCCCGGTCTTGATTAGCAATCATGATACCGCCCTGACGCGCAGGATCTATGAGGGGGCCAAGCTGACAGAGCTTAAAGTAGGTCGCTTTATCAGCCAGAAGGGCCACAGCCGAACCAAAGTAGATGAGTTGCTGGCCTTGTTTTAGCCGACTATCCAGCGCACGAAAAGTAAAAGAGAGAGAACAAACAGCGCCACAAAAATCACACCGGTAATCAGGTAGGGAATAAAAGAGTGGTTAGCAGAGAAGTCGGCACTGTGCTTTTGTTTGCTTTGCACGCCAAAAGCGCTGGCCAGAACGCTTTGAATGACCTGCCACCAGGAAGGTCTGCTATTTTTCATCAAGCGCCATGCGCTGGCTGAGCACCGTCGTCAGATTGACGAGAGAGCAACTCCAGAAGGTCAAGGAAATGGAATTGATGACTGTCGTTGGCGCCTCGGAACCACGATCCCCAACTTACATGTGAAGAGTGCTCAAGGGCACAGAGGTTTGTGGGATGGCTAATGGGCAAGGCTTTATCGAAGCTAATATCCGGCGCACAGCTGCAAGCGATCGCCTCTTCCAAAGCAGGAGATGATACTGTCATCGCCGTGGTCAGCGACAACGCGGCTATTGCCAATGTTGCCTTTATTTTGAAGCCCATAACCCAACCATGTCTTGCCAATCCTTTTGGCTATTATACGTTGGGGGCAAAAATGAACAACCAGGCTCGACGCAAAAAACAGTCTATTTGCCTCAAGCCGGTTGTGGAAGTGCGGTTAACTCAAAGAGATGCTTAGAAACTGGTACCCCAGCTAACCACAAACTTGGTGTCATCGTCGCCGGAATCCTCATCGGCTTTGGACACTGTGAAAGTGAAATCGCCCTTGGCCACATCAACCTGGAAGTGACCATAGTCCCAGTCACCATAGACTGACTCATCCACATCAAAGCTGTAGTAGCCATACGTTAGGGTCAGGCTGTAGTCTTCTGGCAGGGCAAAACCATAGCTCACGTGGTAGTAAAGGTCGCCATCTGCAAAGGGCGCATCATCATCGGCATCGCTGTTGGTTGTGTACGCAAGGCCAAAGCCAAGGTCGCCAAAAGAGCCGTTAAAATACACTTCACCAAAATCAGAATCATCATATTCTGTTTCTGGATAGTGGTAGTAGATATAGCCAACGTCGTAGCCAAAGCCTTCAGACTCGCCGCTGTAGCCAAGATATAGGTCCACTTCTGAACCGTTGCCATTACCCCAGTCCACGCTGCCAAGCCAGGTACCGGCATAGAAACCACTCTCATGGCTGTAATCCAGTCCGCCAGAAACGGAAGGGCCGTCAGCGCTTTGGGTGACACCGCGCCACAAATAGTTACTGGTAACACCAAAGTTTGCACTGACCTCAGCCATGGCCGATGAACTTACAGCGCAAAGTCCCAGGGCGACACCGAGAAACAGTTTTTTCTGATTTGCCTTCATCTACTCGTCTCCATTTTTGTTTAAGTGTGCTGGAGTACAAGAGCAAGCTTGGTGCCGTTTGAACCAAGTACGCATTAATCAGCAGAGTGCGCGTATAACATGTTGAAAATTAATGATAAATAATTGCTTCGCTGCTTTGGTGTGGGGTTTCTTCAGAGGTCTGATAACCGGCCTTTCGAACAAATTTGCACCAATCTGGCGCGTTGCACTCCGCGATGGTGCAGCGGGTCGCTTTTGTTGCAACGTTAATTTGGGTATTGTACGCATCTTTGCGGGGGGAAATGATGCAGCCTTATTTAATTGCGCCGTCTATCTTATCGGCGGATTTCGCCAGGTTAGGTGAAGACGTTGAAAAGGTATTGGCGGCTGGCGCCGATGTGGTGCATTTCGATGTGATGGATAATCACTATGTACCCAACCTCACGTTCGGTCCCATGATCTGTAGTGCTTTAAGAAAGTACGGTGTGCAAGCCCCCATTGATGTGCACCTGATGGTCAGCCCGGTGGACGATTTAATTGAACGTTTTGCTCAGGCTGGCGCGAGTATGATCAGTTTCCACCCTGAAGCGTCTCTACATGTGGATCGTTCTATACAGCTGATTAAGGCAGCTGGCTGCCAGGCTGGCTTAGTGCTGAATCCGGCCACACCACTACATTATTTGGATCACACCTTGGATCAGCTGGATTACGTGCTGATCATGTCGGTGAATCCCGGATTTGGTGGGCAGGCCTTTATCCCTTCCAGTCTGCAAAAACTGACTTTGGTGAAAGAGCGTATCAGGCAAAGTGGTCGCCCGGTGCGGCTGGAAATTGACGGGGGCGTAAAAGTCGATAATATTCGCGCCATCGCCGAAGCAGGTGCCGACATGTTTGTTGCCGGCTCCGCCATCTTTAATCAACCGAATTATTCGGATGTGATCAACGCCATGCGCGCCGAGTTAGCGCTGGCCAAGATAAACCCATAGCAGGGGAAGAGTAGAACATGACAAAACCCATTGTATTGAGCGGCTGCCAGCCATCTGGACAACTGACCATAGGTAATTACATGGGCGCCCTCAAGCAATGGGTTGCAATGCAGCAGGATCATGATTGTCTGTATATGCTGGTGGACCTGCACGCCATCACCGTGCGCCAGGACCCCAAAACCCTGCACGAAGCGACGCTGGATGGTCTTGCCCTGTACTTGGCTTGTGGCATCGATCCGCAGAAAAGCACTTTGTTTATCCAGTCACAGGTACCGGAACATGCCCAATTGTCTTGGGTATTGAACTGCTACACCCAAATGGGTGAGCTCAACCGTATGACGCAGTTCAAGGATAAATCTGCCCGTCATGCCAGTAATATCAACGTAGGCTTATATAGTTACCCGGTGTTGCAGGCAGCTGACATTCTTTTGTATCAGGCCAATCAGGTGCCGGTTGGTGAAGACCAAAAGCAGCATCTTGAACTGACCCGCGATATCGCTACCCGCTTTAATAACCTCTACGGTGACATTTTTACGCTGCCTGAGCCTTATATCCCGGAGTTTGGTGCCCGCATTATGAGTTTGCAGGAACCCACCAAGAAGATGTCCAAGTCTGACGACAATCCCAATAACTTTGTGGGCTTGTTGGAAGATCCCAAGAAGATTGCCAAGAAAATCAAAAAAGCAGTAACCGATTCTGATGAACAGGCGCGAATCTATTTTGATCCGGTGGAAAAAGCCGGAGTATCTAATCTGCTCACCTTACTTTCTGGTGTCACAGGTAAAAGCATCGAATCTTTGGTGCCTGAATACGAGGGTAAAATGTACGGCCACCTAAAGGGTGATGTGGCCGACGCCGTGGTGGCCTTGGTAGAGCCTATTCAGGCCAAGTACCAGGCACTTAGACAGGATCAGGGCGAAATGAATCGCATAATGCACGAAGGGGCATTAAAGGCCCAGGAGCGCGCTGCGCGTACCTTAGCCCATGTATACGAAGCGGTGGGCTTTATTCCTCGCCCCTGACTGCTTTTAAGAATCGAAGGTGGCATCCATGGCTTCAAAGTCTGTCAGCAATAAAGCGAAGCTGACAGCAGCCAGGGCGTTTTGATGGGATACCGGTAGGTTCTGCAAGACCAATATCCTGCCGGTATTCATGGTCTCTATCGACCAAACTGTGTTGCCCTGTGCAATGATATGAAAGCCAAGAGGATAGGGGCTGGTAAAGGGACTGCCGGCGTAGCTATGTTCTGAGCGGATTTGGTAAGTGACTCCCTCAATGCTAAAGCTGCCATTCAACCGGCCCCACATATCGGCTTCTAAGCTGAATTGAAAGGGCGTTGGTCCGCTATACCGACATTGCAAAATTGGAAGATTGCCCAAGGTAGGATCCAACGACCAGCCTCGGTAAGAGAGTTCAACACCCATCCCGCGGCATTCGCCGCCAGTGCCGTTGACCAATTGCAGAGTGCGCTTTTGGTAATGGCCGCGCAACTCTACTTGCCACAATGGCAGGGCTGCGCTTATGGTGCCGCTGTCGGTGTGCTGGGTTTGCCACTGGCCAAAAGACAGCGGTGCATCCCATCGATATGGGTTCGCCCCCTGAACTTTGAACTCTTGCAACGATATGGTGCTTTCGACAGCCATGGTAGCGGTGCTTTGGCATCCGGATAGCAGGGTTATGATCATCAGCAGCGTAACGTTGAAATAGAGAAAATAGCGCTTGGCAATAAGGCAGTGCATTTTTGATACTCACAGGACGAGCAAATTCTCGCCAGGATATTGTACTGCGGCGCTAACAGCATGTGTCTGTATCTGTTTGTGATAGCTTTTTATCAGTTTGTGTTATTTGCCAGAGTTATATTTAGAAAATGCTTTTGTTAATCGACAATTACGATTCCTTTACCCATAACCTGGCCCGTTATTTCAGTGAGTTAGGCCAAGAGGTAAAGGTGGTCCGCAATGACGCTTTAGGTCTTGAGGATATTGAACGACTTGCTCCGGACTTTCTGGTGATATCTCCCGGTCCCTGCACCCCCGATGATGCCGGCATCAGTCTTTCTGCCATTGCCCATTTCAGGGGCCGTATCCCCATTTTGGGGGTGTGTTTGGGGCATCAGGCCATCGGACAGGTACTGGGAGCAAAAGTGGTCAGGGCCAGAAAAGTAATGCACGGCAAAACCTCAGAGGTGCATCATTTGGCAAAAGATTTATTCGAAGGTGTTGATCTGCCTTTTGTGGCCACGCGTTATCATTCCCTGCTGCTGTGTCCGAGCAGTTTGCCACAAGAGCTGAATGTGACCGCGTGGGTTAACGATGAACCGGGTAACACCAGCATCATGGGCATTGCCCATAAGAGCATGCCGCTTTGGGGTGTGCAGTTTCATCCAGAATCTGTGCTTACAGCGTCCGGCCATCAGATCCTTGGCAATTATTTACGCTTAGGCGAGCAGTGGAAAAAGCGGAGTATGGCAGGCTAATCTGGTCCGAGTTGAGGGAGAAAGGCGCAAAATAGCCGAAAAAACTCTCGAATTACTGAAAATTCCTTTACCATTTCGACTGAAACCCGATAAAACAAGAATAACAATCAATAGAATAGCTGCATGTCCATCAATTCCGACACCGTAAGATCCATAGACAGACGCTTTACCGGATTACTGATCGGGTTGGAAAATACTGCTTCGGCAACTGACCAACCTGAAGCCAATGTCTACAAACCCCCCAGTCACCTGGATGGCAGGGAGTTGCTGCGTGTAGAAAAAATGGCTATGCGTGACAAGGAGCTGAATCAGCGGTCTTACCAATCCTTTCTGGATAGCTTGTTGGAACAGGTTAATGCTGAGATTATTGTGCGTTTGGAACAGCTGTTGCCAGATTTGGAACTGCTGTACAGCCGTCTTGGTGCCGATAACAATCTATGCGAAGTCCTGGACCTCCTTACGGTAAAGGCCTGCTCTTTGGGGCGTCTTGAACCTGTGGCCACAACAGTGCCTTGGCTGCAGGCGGATTTGATCAAAATGATCAATATGCCCAAATACCGAAAAACCGATGCCAAGGGCAAAGTTATACCGGTAGAAAGCCTGCGCATGGCGCTGGGATTTATGGGCATCGACAACCTAAAGATAGTGATCCCCTCTCTGGCGTTTCGCCGTTGGTTGCCGCAGATTACCGACCCTTATCCGCATATCAAAACGCGCCTTTGGGACCATGCCTTAGCCAGTGCATTAGCCTGTAAAGCTATTGCTGAGGTGGTCGAGATAGAGCCAAGTCATGCCTTTACCCTCGGTATGTTTCATGAAGCCGGCAAGATTGTGCTGACCCGCCTGTATTTCAAGTTGTTCGATGAGGTACAGCGGGATGCATTGCAGGAAGCACACAATGAACGCATGAAAGAGGAGCACAGTGCGTTGAGGGAATTGCAGCCTTCAGGTGCGCACTTGGCAGAGGTGTATGATAAGTACTCAACAGAAGTCAGTAGCCGATTAATCCGGCGCATGGACTTTAAGCGGCTGCCTGTGGCCGCTGCCATGGAAGAAGTCGCCATCAATACGCCATTCAAAGACATGTCGCCGTTGGCAAAGACCTTGTTGCAAGGCGCTGCATTTAGCAAATACAGCATGGCTAAGGCTTTGCATCAGATCACCATTGAAGAAGCAAAGGATTATCTGCGCGCTTTCCATATGCCTCCCGGCGCCCTGACCGCGCTTAAACATGCGGATTTGCGTCGCCTCAACCTAACTTTTGACGAAGAGTAAGCCAACTTCGTCACTTTTCGGCAAAGATTTTTTTACATATTCATTCAGGCCATTTGGTTTGCGGTAAATGTCTCTCCAAGGCGGCGGAATCAGGCTATGGTTGAATAGCGTGCCCATAGTTATTCACTAATGCTGCAAATCTAGCAAATCCCTTATCAATAAAGGCTCTGCGGCGCTTCATCTGCAAGACAGCAGGCCGTTTTTCTGGAATAATGACGGCATTTTTCGCCAGCCTGATTGGCCCTACAAGTAAAGATAAGAGGTAAAGAACATGAATGTTACCCGTGAGCTATTTGATGAAGTCATGGTGCCCAACTACAACCCCGCGGCGATGGTGCCAGTGCGCGGGAAAGGATCCAGAGTATGGGACCAGGAAGGTACTGAATATGTGGATTTCGCTGGCGGTATTGCCGTTAATGCGTTGGGTCACTGTCACCCGGAACTGGTGAACGTACTCAAAGAGCAGGGTGAAAAGCTGTGGCATTTGAGCAACGTCTTTACCAATGAGCCCGCCTTACGCCTGGCCAAGAAGCTGACCGATCTGACCTTCGCCGATCGCGTTTACTTTGCCAACTCTGGTGCCGAAGCCAACGAAGCTGCACTGAAACTGGCGCGTCGCTGGGCTCTGGATCATTACGGTGAGCATAAAAACCAGATTATCTCCTTCAAGCAAGGTTTCCATGGCCGTACGTTCTTTACCGTTACTGTCGGTGGACAGGCTGCCTATTCTGATGGTTTTGGCCCTAAGCCAGGTGCTGTTGAACACGCTTCCTACAATGATCTGGCCAGCCTCGAAGCGCTGATTTCCGATAACACCTGTGCGGTGATGATGGAGCCTCTGCAAGGTGAGGGCGGCATTATCAGTCCCACCCCAGAGTTCGTAAAAGGCGTACGCGAGCTGTGTGACAAACACAATGCCCTGCTGATTTTTGATGAAGTGCAAGCCGGCGTCGGCCGTACTGGTCATCTGTATGCCTATATGGGGCTGGGTGTCACCCCAGATATCCTGACCACGGCCAAGGCCCTGGGTGGCGGTTTTCCTATCGGTGCCATGCTGACCACTAAAGATATCGCTGCCAGCCTTAAAGTCGGTACTCACGGCAGTACTTACGGCGGTAACCCTCTGGCCTGTGCGGTTGCTGAAAAGGTGCTGGACATCATTAACAGCCCCGAAGTCCTGGAAGGCGTGAAGCATAAAGAGCAATTGTTCCGTGACGGATTGATGGCGATCAACGCCAAATACAATGTATTCAGTGAAGTACGTGGTAAGGGCCTGTTGTTGGGCGCCGTGCTGAATGACAACTACCAGGGACGCTCCCGTGATTTCCTGGTGGCCTCCACTGCAGAACACCTGATGGTGCTGATCGCCGGTGCCAACGTTGTACGTTTCGCACCATCACTGATCATTCCTGATGAGGACATCAAGGAAGGTCTGGCTCGTTTTGAGCGTGCCGTAGCCAAAGTTGTTAACGGCTAAGCCGTTTTTTAGCCGGAGTAAGCGACCATGATGGTTATTCGCCCAATCCAAGCCAGTGACTTTGCGTCGCTGCATGATATTGCCGTTGAATCGGGTATCGGATTTACTTCCTTACCGGTCAACGACGACCTGTTGCGCAATAAGATTGCTCGTTCGGAGCAGTCTTTTGCCAGCGATGTGGATAAACCTGGTGAGGAGAGTTACCTCTTTGTGATGGAGGATGCCAGCACAAGAGAAGTGGTGGGAACCAGCGGTATCCAGGCTGCTGTCGGTCTGGATGATGCTTTCTATCATTACCATGTGGGCAAAGTAGCGCATGCCTCGCGGGAATTGAATATCTATAACCTGGTAGATATCCTGACGTTCTGTAACGATTACACCGGTGTCACTGAGATCTGTACGCTGTTCCTGCGAGAGAGGGCAAGAAAAGGCAATAACGGCAGATTTCTGTCCAAGTTCCGTTTCTTGTTCCTGGCCGAGCATGCCCAGCGTTTTTCAGAAACAGTGATTGCCGAAATGCGCGGCGTCTCAGACGAGAATGGTAATTCTCCCTTCTGGCAGTGGCTTGAAGAACATTTCTTCTCCATGGATTTCCCCACGGCTGATTACCTGACGGGTATTGGTCAGAAGGTGTTCATCGCCGAACTGATGCCCAAGCATCCCATTTATGTGAGTTTGCTGAGCAAAGAAGCGCAAGCCGTGATCGGTAAGGTGCATGAAAAGACCAAGCCTGCACTGCGCCTGCTGCAATCAGAAGGTTTCACTAACCGCGGTTATGTGGATATTTTCGACGCTGGCCCCACGGTAGAAGCCAACTTGCACCATATTCGTACAGTAGAAGCCAGTAACAGGCTTCCCGCTGCTGTGGGAGATACCGAAGGCGGCACCTTGCATATAGTAATCAACACCAGGCTCAGCGGCTTCCGCGGGGTGCTCACCAAAGTGAAAGTGGAAGATGAACAGCGTGCGGTTCTCTCACAAGAAGCGCTGGACGCCCTGCAGATTGGTGAAGGGGATATGGTACGTTTCGCTCCCTTGAAGCTTAAGGAGTAACAATGACTAAAGCACAATTTATTAATGGCGTTTGGCACGAAGGCCATGGCCATGACATGACCTCGGTTGACCCAGCCAAAAAACAAGTGATTTGGCAGGCTAAGTCGGCCACCCCGGAACAAGTTAAGGCTGCGGTCCAGGCTGCACGTGATGCTGCCATTGCCTGGGCGGATATGGGCTTTGAAGCACGCCTGACTATCGTTAAGCGCTTTGCCGAATTGCTGGGTGAGCACAAAGAAGAACTGGCCCTGGTGATTGCCAGGGAAACCGGTAAACCTCTGTGGGAAACCGCGACCGAAGTAGCCGCCATGATTGGCAAAGTGGGCATTTCCGAGCGCGCCTACCATGAGCGTACCGGCACGGTGGAAAACCCAATGCCTGCGGGTAAAGCCTTTATCCGTCACAAGCCTCACGGTGTGGTGGCGGTCTTTGGTCCCTATAACTTCCCGGGACATTTGCCCAATGGTCATATCGTCCCCGCCTTACTGGCCGGTAACACAGTTATCTTTAAGCCCAGTGAATTGACTCCCCTGGTTGCACAAAAGACAGTAGAACTGTGGGAAAAGGCGGGTATTCCGACTGGCGTTCTCAACCTGGTTCAAGGTGAAGTGGAAACCGGTAAAGCCCTTGCCGGCAACGCCGACATTGATGGCCTCTTCTTTACCGGTAGCTCTCGCACCGGCAAGTTGCTGCATGAACAGTTCGGCGGTCACCCAGGCAAGATCCTGGCGCTGGAAATGGGTGGCAACAACCCGCTGATCGTCAAAGACGTGGCTGATGTGGATGCCGCGGTGCATGACATTGTGCAATCTGCTTTCGTAACCTCTGGCCAGCGTTGCACCTGTTCCAGACGCCTTTTCATCGAGAACGGCCCACAAGGCGACGCGATTCTGTCCAGGCTGATCGATGTTACCCGTCAAATCAAAGTGGGTGATTATGACGCTCAGCCGCAGCCTTTTATGGGGGCCATGATCTCTGCTCGCGCAGCCCAAGGCATGGTCGCGGCGCAGAAGATGCTACTGGATCTGGGCGCCACCTCACTGGTGGAAATGACCCACCTGGATGTGGAAAGCGGTTTCGTCACCCCGGGTATTGTGGATGTCACTAATATCCTGGACAGCCTGCCGGATGAAGAGCATTTTGGTCCGCTTTTGAAAGTCATTCGCTTTGACGATTTCGATGCGGCTATTCAAGAAGCTAACAACACCGTGTTTGGTCTGTCTGCCGGTTTGTTGTCTGATGACGAAGGGCTTTATCAGCACTTCTACCGCCGTATTCGTGCCGGTATCGTAAACTGGAACCGACCTATTACCGGTGCCAGCAGTGCTGCACCATTTGGTGGTGTGGGCGAAAGCGGTAACCACCGTGCCAGTGCTTACTACGCGGCGGATTACTGTGCGTATCCGGTGGCGTCAGTGGAATTGGACAAGCTGGAAATGCCTGCCAGCTTAAGCCCGGGGCTGACGTTTTAAACGGCATAAAAAACGGCAGCCTGGCTGCCGTTTTCACTTGTGCTTGCCCTTGCTGATCTGTGTCAAAACGGTTTCAGGACAAGCTGTTTATACTGTCGCTGACAATATTAAAATTGTCTGTTTTTTGTTCGATATTTCTGTATAATGCGCCGCCGCTGGTTTAGCGCCTGGCGCAGGTGAGCAGTGAATTTACGTTTTTCAATCTGTAGGACTGAGTAAGAAGCATCATGCACACTAATGTTGAGACCCTGTTTTCTAATCTTTGGCAAGACTACGTTGCCATGACTCCATCCGCTCAAAAGGTTCACCAATTGCTGGGTGACGGCAATGAGTTGATCAACGATCACGTTGCCTTCCGTACTTTCAACCTGGACAAAGTGAGCCTGGATAAACTGGCTGCCCACTTCCTGGCTCTGGGTTATGAAGAGAAGGGGCAATACAACTTTGAGCAGAAGAAGCTTAAAGCCAAGCACTTCGAACATGCCGATGAAACCAAGCCCAAGGTATTTATCAGTGAACTGCTGGTGGAAGAATTTTCTCCAGAAGTGCAGGCCATTATCGCTAAGATGGTTGACGCCGTCCCTGCCGACGCCGTAAATAAGGAAGATTTCCTGTATTCCGGTACCCACTGGAAAGTCAGCAGCAGCGAGTATCAGACTCTGTTGAATGAATCTGAATACGCTGCCTGGGTATCTGCCTGGGGTTTCCGTGCTAACCACTTTACTGTTAGCCTGAACCACCTGAAGCGTTTCACCATGCTGGCTGAAGTCAACGACAAGCTCAAGGAAGCCGGTTTTGAACTCAACACCTCTGGTGGCGAAATCAAAGGTGGCCCGGAAGTGCATTTGGCGCAGTCTTCTACCATGGCCGACAAAATGGAAGTGGTATTCAGCGACAAGAGCATGGTTATCCCCAGTTGCTTCTATGAGTTTGCTCAGCGCTTCCCGCTGCCTAACGGCAAGCTTTACTCCGGTTTCGTTGCCGCTTCTGCGGACAAGATTTTCGAGAGCACTAACGCCAATATCGCCATGTAATCTGGTGACCTGTAGCATGCTCAAAAGCCCGCCTCTGCGGGCTTTTTTTATATTTATCAAATTATTCGCTGATATTTTGATATGACTACTTAGATTGATACGTAGTTACTGCTACTGTTTACCTATAGACGTGAGAAGGACAGGTAATGAGCAATCTAATTTCTTCTGTAGATCAGCGCACCAACATCGTCGGCCAGAACCGCCTGGAGCTGCTGATTTTTCGATTGGTTGGCAGTCAACCATTTGGCATCAACGTATTTAAGGTAAGGGAAGTGTTGCAGTGCCCTGAATTAACGGAAATGCCAGGGGCCAGTGAGTGCGTCAGAGGGATTGCTCATCTGCGCGGCGTACCTATTACCGTTATCGATCTCAGTCAGGCCACAGGCGGCAAGCGGATTGAAGACTTGAAAAGCGCCTTTGTTCTGGTGACAGAATATAACCGTACTACTCAGGGCTTTTTGGTCGGTGGCGTTGATCGTATCGTCAATATTAACTGGGAGCAGATCATGCCCCCACCAAAAGGCGCTGGTGCCAATCACTATCTGACCGCGGTGACTAAGGTCGACAACAAACTGGTTCAAGTAATAGACGTTGAAAAGGTCTTCTCTGAAATTTCCCCGGTAGAAGAAGAGGTCAGTGAAGAGCTGAAGAGCCAATCCCGCGAGCTGGATCTGTCAGAGATGACCGTGCTGGTGGCTGACGATTCCTCTGTGGCCCGTAATCAGGTCAAAAAGGCGCTCTCTTCGGTTGGCGTCAATGTGGTGCTGGTCAATGACGGCAGGCAGGCCTTGAATTGGCTGGAAGAGAAACTCGAAGAGTATGGTGATGATTTCGCTCAAAAAGTGCCGTTGCTGATTTCCGATATCGAAATGCCAGAGATGGACGGCTATACGCTGACCGCCAAGGTAAAGGCAAATCCTGAGTTATCCAAACTGCATATTGTGCTGCACTCTTCCCTAAGCGGTGTCTTTAACGAAGCCATGGTCAGAAAAGTGGGGGCCGATCAGTTTATTGCCAAGTTCCATCCCGACGAGCTGGCTTCGGCGGTACGCAAGTGGATGTCGACTAACTGATTCATGCTTTGGATTTTACAATGCCGACGCTTATCGTCGGCATTGTTATGCTTGATAGCTTCGCAGCAGTGGTCAATAAATCAAAAGACATGGTATAAGCTAGTTATCAACCTTTGCTGCCAACGTTGTGCCCATGTCTGAAATTAATGAAGTTTTTGACCTGCTGAAAATCCTTATCCGCGAGCCTTCTGTGGTTGGCGCAGAGCATGCCTTTTTTCGCGTGTTGCAACGTGAGCTGGAGGAGCGCGGTGCCAACGTTACCTGGTATGAGGGACTATTGGTGGCACAGGGCAATCAGCCCCATAGCGCCATGTTCTCTGCGCACATCGACCGCCATGGCCTGATTTGTACCGGCCCCAATGAATTCCAATATGCCGCCTTTGTGGCCGGTAATCGTTCCGATTTGCTTGGCAATTCAGTATCGGAACAGCTGATGGCCAAGATCGTAGACAGATTCGACGCCACCCCGGTGATGGCCTATGAACCCTGGTCCGGCGCCTATCGGGGCAAAGGTCAGATTGCCAGTACTTATGTCTGCGAGCGTCGGAACAACCTGATCTTTAAACTCGAAGGGATGGAACACTTGGTGGCCGGCACCCCGGTAGCTTTTGCCGATCGCCTGGCAGTGGGCGAAGACACCATCAGTGGGCAACTGGACAACGTGCTGACGGCGGCGTTTTTAGTGCATTTATTCAGTCAGGGATTCCAGGGCACGGCCTTTTTTACTGCACAGGAAGAGGCAGGCAAAAGCTGGCGCTATTTACTGGAATGGTTCCGACGTTTCGGCAGCACTACTAACAAGCTGATTGTGGTGGATACCAGCCCCTATCCTGATCGTCAGGAGGCCGATAAGCAGCATCTGGTGCTCAGGAACCGGGACGCCAATGCCATGTTTGATCCGGGTCTGACCGAGCAGCTGAAACAAATCTGTGAAGAGGGCGGTATTCGCTACAGCTATAAAGACAAGTTTATCGACCAGAAAAATGAGCTGTTAAAGGCTCAGGGGCAAGAGCCGCAATCCTATGGCAGTACCGAGATGGGACGTATTGTGGCGGCCTCCAACGGTATGGTCACAGGCTCCACCTTACAGATCCCCACCACCGGCTATCACACCATGGAAGAAACGGCTTCCATTGCCTCCTGCCAGGCTTTCCTTAAAGTACTGAAAAAGGTGGGTGAGGCCGTCTGATAGACGGCCTACACGGCGAGCGCGCGCTGGTCAGCCATGCCCATGGCCAGGATCAGCGGGTCGCTTTTCTGGCGGGCAATGAAATCTGCCTTGCTGGACAGATCCTGCCAACGATGACGGATCAGACACTGTGCCGTGGCGCCGCCTAAGGTGGCACCCGGTCCGAGAATAATCAGCTTATCCGGCGCAAATTCCTTAATACTCACTTCTATGGCTTTGCCATAGTCATAAGGCGCCACCACCTGGGTATCCAGGGTGTACTGATAAAGCGCATCGAGGTTGGTGCTATGGGGTTGCCAAATCCTTCCCTGACCGTCAATCATCGGCAGGCTGGGTTTAGCAAACAGCGATTTACCCAGCATGGTTCTGGCCTTGGCGGCAATATCGGTCAACAGTGGGGTATGAAAAGCACCATGATTAAACAAGCGCATGGGATAGGTATCCTGCAGCCTGGGTAATTTGGCTTCCAGCGCTTTTAAGCCGGCGTTATTACCGCCAATCACCAAGTAAGCGCCAAGGAAGATAGAGGGATAAACTTCGGCCCCTTCCTGCTCATTCACTTCGGCCATGTGCTGCATCACCATGGCGCGCATGGCTGCATCTTCCCGCCAGTTTTCATCAAACAGGGGATAGATAAGCTGGCCACCAATCAGGTTTTCTCCCATCAGTGTGCCCATACCGTTGATAAGCTCGATGGCCTGCTCATCGCCCAAGGCACCAGCTACCGCCAGGGCGATATACCAGCCCATGGAATTGCCGGTCACCGCCACAATTTCATATTTTTTACGATCGATGGCTTCGAAGTCTCCCCTGGCACAGGCATAGATCAGGGCTGAGGCATTTTCACCGGCGGTATGCAGTTTCATCTGGTATTGGGCCATGGCATCCAGTTCTGCAATGGGCATCTGACCTTGCTGGTGCCTTAAGGTATCAATCACATCCAGAATGCGGCCTTTGTCGCTATGGTGACGACGAAAATAGCCAAGTTCTTCCTTGTTGTAGGTGCCTCGGCCGGGGCAAACCACCACTACACGTTGTTTGCTCATTAGCTTGCCTCCCTGACGGCTTGCTGATCGCCCCTTACCAGGGTAAGAGCGGCTTCGACGATTTCTTCCTTATCGGGCAGTACCGCATAGCTGGCGCTGCCCAGCGGAATAAAGCTGTCTTCGGCGGTGATGCGGCGAATCTGCGGCACCGGCTGCCCCTGGGCTTGCCGGGCTTCGGTGACGATGGTCACCAAGGCTTCACTGACGGAGCCGCTATAACGGCATTCATCCACAATCAGTACCTTGTCATAGCCTGCGGTCTGTTCGGCAATACCGGCCTCGTTCAACGGCGCCAGCCAGCGCAGGTCCAGCACTTTGCAGTTAATGCCCTGTTCTTTAAGCTGTTTTTCGGCCTGACGGCTAAGATAGTAGCCATTGCCGTAGGTGAGAATGCAAAGATCCTTACCCTCGCCGTATACACCCAGTTCGCCCAATGCCACAGGTTGATTCTGTGCCGGGGGCAGATACTCGAAGGACCACAGATTATCGCCATCTTCATGCAGGTCTTTTTTCATATACAGGGCGATTGGCTCCAAAAACACCACCAGACGTTGTTCTTCACGGGCCAGGCGTACGCATTCACGCAGCATGGAGACCGCATCGGCGCCATTGGACGGACAGGCTAAAATTAGTCCGGGAATATCACGGAACACCGTAAACGAGTTGTCGTTGTGGAAGTGCCCGCCAAAGCCCTTTTGATAGGCTAAACCGGCGATACGGATGACCATGGGGTTGGTGTACTGGCCTTTGGAGAAAAATGGCAGGGTGGCCGCTTCACCACGGATTTGGTCTTCGGCGTTATGCACATAAGCCAAAAACTGGATTTCCGGAATGGGCAGCAGGCCATTGTGAGCCATGCCTATTGCCAATCCGAGGATAGATTGTTCATCCAGCAGCGTGTTGATCACCCTGGGCGTGCCGAATTTTTCACTTAGCTTGGCGGTAACGTTGTATACCCCGCCCTTGCGACCGATATCTTCGCCGCACATCACAATTTCCTGATGCTGGGCCATCAAATCCATCAAGGCCCAGTTGATCAGTTTGGCCAGATGCTGTGGTTTACCCAGATTATGCTTCTCATGGGCAAACAACGCGTCACGTTTGTCTTCATCTAAGAGTCTGTTGGTTAGCTCCTTTTTGGGCGGCACCACGGAAGCTATGATTTGCTCGGCCGTTTGCAGGCGCGGACGGCTGGCCGCCACCTGAGCAATATGCGCTACGCGCTGCTCCACATCCTGGTACAGACGGATGATTTCATCAGCATCCATAATGCCGTTATCCAATAGCAAGCGGGCGCTGTAATGCAGCGGGTCCTGGCGCTCGGCCGCTTCGATAGACTCAAGCTTGCGATAGGCAAACTCGGAATCGGAGCCGGCATGCCCGAGCAGGCGTACCACCTTCATATGCAAAAACAGGGGCATACGTCGGGTGCGTACATAGTGGGCCGCTTCCGAGACCGCGCGATAGGTATCTAATAAATTCAAACCATCGCAATAGCGATAGGCCAGGCCGGCGCGATTGGCGAAATTGGCCTGGATCCAGCCGGTGGGCGTGGAAGTAGAAATGCCGATACCATTATCTTCACAGATAAAGAGTACCGGCATGGGGATGGACTGATACGCCGTCCAGGCAGCCGCATTAATGGCGCCTTGGGCGGTGGAGTGGTTGGCTGAAGCATCGCCAAAACTGCACACCACAATACTGTCTTTCTTAAGTTGCGCCTCTACCCCAAGTTTGGCCGCCAGGGCAATGCTATAGGCGGCACCGGCAGCCTTGGGCAGATGGGAAGCAATAGTGCTGGTTTGTGGCGGAATATACAGATCTTTGCTGCCAATCACCTTGTGACGGCCACCTGAAATAGGATCTTCGGCCGAGGCAGCAAAAGACAGCAGCATATCGTACAAGGGCGTGGAGCCAGGCTTTTGCTTGGAGCGCTGGATGGCAAAGGCGCCGCTGCGATAGTGCAAAAAGGCCATATCATCCATGCGTAGCGCCGCGGCGCAGGCGGCATTGCCCTCATGGCCGGCACTGCCGATGGTGTAAAAGCTTTGTCCCTGCTTTTGCATCAACCTGGATTGTAAGTCCAGATGACGGCTCATCACCTGTGTTTCAAACAGATCCACCAATTGTTCGGCAGTCATTCCCGCTTGCGCTAGGCTGACCTGCACAGGCGAATGTGGCAACTCACCCGATTGCAGCGCACGGATCAGTGCGTCCTTGACGATAGCATTCCTATCCAGCATGGCTCGCTCCCAACCTTAACCGGCGAAGGCTTGCAAGCCGGTCTGGGCCCGGCCCAGGATCAGCGCATGCACATCATGGGTACCTTCGTAGGTGTTCACCGCTTCCAGGTTCATCACATGGCGAATCACATGGAATTCATCGGCAATACCATTACCACCATGCATATCTCGGGCAACCCGGGCGATATCCAGAGCTTTGCCACAGGAGTTACGCTTAATCAGGGAAATGGCTTCCGGGGGCAACAGGCCCTGATCCATCAAACGACCGGCTTGCAAACAGGCCATCAGGCCGATGGTGATTTCGGTTTGCATATCGGCCAGCTTTTTCTGCACCAGCTGGGTGGCGGCCAGCGGACGACCAAACTGCTCCCTGTCCAGGGTATATTGACGGGCAGCATGCCAGCAGAATTCTGCTGCGCCCAGTGCACCCCAGGCAATGCCATAGCGGGCTTTATTCAAACAGCCGAAGGGGCCCTTGAGGCCGCTGACATTGGGCAGCAGGCTGTCTTCGGGGGCAAACACATTGTCCATCACGATTTCGCCGGTGATGGAGGCGCGCAGGGAAAACTTACCTTCAATCTTGGGCGCGCTTAGTCCTTGCATGCCTTTTTCCAGGACAAAGCCACGGATTTCGCCATCCAGTTTTGCCCACACCACAAATACATCGGCAATGGGGCTATTGGTGATCCACATCTTGGTACCGGTCAGACGATAGCCACCATCGACCTTCACCGCACGGCTGGCCATGCTGCCTGGATCCGAACCGGCGTTGGGCTCAGTCAGGCCGAAACAGCCAACCCATTCGCCGGTGGCCAACTTAGGCAGATACTTACGGCGCTGTTCTTCGCTGCCGTAGGCGTAGATAGGGTGCATGACCAGGGAAGACTGCACACTCATGGCACTGCGATAGCCGCTGTCAACGCGCTCTACTTCACGGGCAATCAGGCCGTAGGTCACATGGTTAACCCCGGCGCAGCCATATTCTTCCGGCAAGGTGGCGCCAAGCAGGCCCAGCTCGCCCAATTCATTCATTATGCGGCGGTCAAAATGCTCATGGCGGTTAGCTTCCAGCACTCTTGGCATCAGTTGCTCCTGGCAATACTGATGGGCGCTGTCGCGGATCATGCGCTCTTCTTCGGATAACAGGCTGTCGAGTGACAGGGGATCTTGCCAATTAAAGGGGGCTCTGGACATGAAAATGCACCTTCAAAGTTGTTAACAGAATGATACTAAGATGATTTTAGTTGAAGGAAAAGCTGCATTTTTCTTTAATAGCTATAGTTTTTATCTATATCTAAAAGTCAGGTGTGTGCCATGGATTTACGTGCGCTAGGGCATTTTATCGCGGTCTATGAGCAAGGCAGTCTCAGCGCCGCCTCCAAGAGTCGTTTTATCGCCCAGCCATCGCTCTCGGCGGCGCTGCGACAGCTGGAAGAAGAGGTGGGCAGGCAGCTTTTTGTGCGCCATGCCCGAGGTGTGAAAGCCACTGAAGCGGCGGAGCAGTTATATCCGCTGGCTAAGCAGTTACTCGGACAGGCCGATGCCATCCAGGCCATGTTTGCCGGTAACCGGGTCAAAGAGCCTTTTCGATTAGGCTTGATCAAGGGCTTAGGGGTCACCCGCATGAGTAACCTGCTGAAACACTTTACTTCTGCCCGCGAAACCATGGAGCTAACGCTTGTGCCGCCGGAGGAGCGCTGTGATGCAAGGCTTATCACCCGCGATATGCAGGTGCCCGGAGAGCAGTTTATCCCGGTGTGGTCGGAGCAATATTTACTGGCCATGCCCATGGGCCACCCTCTTGGCCTTAAAGACAGTATTCAAATCACCGACCTCACCGCTCAGCCCTTTATCCAACGAACGCCTTGCGAAGCCTGGAATAAACTGCGGGTGCTGTTACAGCAGCAACAAGTAAGCCTGGATATCCGCGCGCGCATTCAAACCATAGAATATGCGCTTGGCCTGGTAGGTGCCGGTCTTGGCATTGCCCTGGTGCCGGTGCACCAGGAGATGTTAAGCAGTCAGGACGTACGCCAGGACATTCGTTTTTGTGCGCTACAAGGCCTGGAGTTAGTGCGCGAAGTGGGTCTGGCCTATCGTCAGGAGACCGACATTGTGCAAGTGTTGAGGCAATTGGTCAGCTGATCTTCTGCCACTTCGTCTTTGAGCCACTGCCTGAAGGCCAGGATACGGCTGAGTCTGGGTGAGTCCGGGTCGTGTAGCACGGTAAAAGTCAGACCCGGCTCAATGGCAATCGCAAACGGCTTGACCAGAATGCCACGGCGGATCATCTCACCGGCCAGGCTGGGGGTGGAAAGACAGATCCCATGACCGGCCGCTACTGCATTGATGGCCATCTCCCAACTGCCCACTTCCATCCAGCGCAGGGTATCTTTTTGATAATCCAATCCCGCCAGTTCGAACCAATTTCGCCAACTGAACGGACCGGGATCATAGCCTTCCACCAACCAGCATTGTTTGATTTTGCTGGGATGATCCAGCTTCACATCCTGTATTAACTGTTTGGAACACACCGGGAACACCGGTTCACGGATCAGCACTTCCTGACACAAGTCGGGGAACTGGCGGTTGGTCTGCCGAATAGCCACGTCCAGCTCCGAGTGACGCAAATCTTCTAACTGAGGAGAGGCCATCACCCGTACTGAGATACCGGGATGACGCAGGGAAAACTTCCAAAGCCTTGGCATCAGCCACATGGAGGCAAAAGAGCCTGAGGTGGTGACCGTTAACACTCCCTCTTCGGGTTCGCATTGTACCTTGTTAAAACCTTCTACCATTAAGGACAAGGCTTGTGAAACGTGCTCGGCCAATGAGTTGCCCCGCGCGGTGAGGCGCATCAGTCGTCCGTCACGGACAAACAACTTAACCCCGAGGGTTTGTTCCAGGCTGCGAATTTGCTGACTCACAGCCGCCTGGGTAATGGCCAGTTCATCGGCCGCCTTGCTGTAACTTTGGTGGCGGGCGGCGGCATCGAAGCAGCGCATCACAGGTAATAGTCTGAGTCTTTTGTCCATAAGTTGAACTTATACAGATAGAAAGTATTGATCGTTGGCTGAGATAAAGATGCTAGCCGATACTGTTGCATAAATCAGCAACTATCGGGAGCATAAACATGTTGGCGAGTACCACAATATTGAAAGAAAAAACAAAGGAAAAGGCAAAGCCTGCGAAAAAGGAGAAGGCCCACAAGCGGACTTTCTCCGAGTGGCTAATGCTCATATCAAAGCGTCTTGGACTCGAAGGCGCTGTTAAGCAAAAGTAATAATTAAGATGCGCTTATTCTCCATAGCGACGCACCACTTTGTTGTTCAAGGCCGAATCGTCCAGTTCCAGTTTTACCGGGCGACGCAGAATGATTTGGCCTTCTATTCGGGTATTAGCGGAGACATAGAGTGTTGGGGTGTCATTATCGCCCCATGACCAGAACCGATTATTATTGTGTTCGTGGGTAAAGATGACATCGCCTTTAACAAGGGTATTGCCCAACAAGTGAATATCGCCGTTCCCGGTTTTTACATCCCGGCCCACCACTGCGTCCTGAAGACGGATATCACCATTGACGGTTTCTACTTCGCCACCGATATCCGCTCCCGTTGCGGTTTGAATATCGCCGTTGACGGTAATCAGATCGCTTCGTACTGACAGTTGAGACCTGGCTTCGATACCACCGTTGACCGTTTCGGCGCGATCGATACTGACTCGCTCCCCCAGTTCGATACCGCCATTGACGGTGCTGACATCTCGTGCACTACTGTCATCTTCCAAGGTCACACCGCCGTTAACGGCACTGACATTGCCGGCTTCACTGTGTGGATCCACACTAATGCTGCCGAACACGCCGCTGATATCGCCTTTGTCCTGATGACTGCCAACGTGAATGACGCAACCCGCTAACAGGCTGCTTAGTATCAGGGCGGTACATACTTTGGTGAATGGGATCATGGTTTCTCCTGGTAAGTGTGATGAGTTTTATGCGCTAACGCTTTTATTGGTGAGGATAGCTAGCAATAACACTGCCAAAGTTAACCTATTGAAAAATATGGAGTTAAGTATTTATTATTGGTTTTGGCGGTTTCATTTTCCGCAAATTTTGGTGAGATTGACCATAGGATAAGGATCCGAATCGCACCTTTAGATTGTTCTATATCAAGGATTGCTTTTATGTCTTGGCGGACACTACGCACGCCGTTGAAGTAACCGGTAGCGGAGTCCCTATGACGAATATCCCAGACAGCCATGAAGTCAGTTTTCCAGAAAGTGACATTCTGCTCTCCACCACTGATCTGGACAGCCGTATCACCTACGCCAATGAAACCTTTTGCCGGATAGCCGGGTACAGCTTTGAGGAAATGCAGCATAAGCCTCATAACCTGGTGCGGCACCCCGATATGCCCAAGGTTGCCTTTGCCTCCCTTTGGGAGACAATACGGCAGGGACAGTCATGGATGGGGCCGGTAAAAAATCGTTGTAAAAACGGCGATCACTATTGGGTAAACGCACTGATTACGCCGATTAAAAATGCCGAAGGACAGGTGGTCGAATATCAGTCTGTGCGCACCAGGCTGACGCCGGAGGTTAAGCAGAGGGCGGCCAACGAATACGTCAATATCAATAAGGGTAAGGCAACGGTCGCTACCCGAAAGTTGCATGATGTGACGGCCTGGCTGGTATGGACCCTGTATCTGGCCTTCGTACTCAACCTGTGGATGTTAGTGAACACGGATTATAGCTGGCCGCTCATCTTTTCCAGTCTTTTGCTATTAGGTGCAGGAGTGGGTCTTAGCCTTTGGCGAAAGTCTTACTTGAAAGTGGTGGGCAAGGCCAGGGCAGTTTATGACAGTGCCTTAATGTCCAGGCTTTATGCCGGACATAGTGATCAATTAGGTCAAGTGGAGCTGGCTTTGGAAATGCAGCAGGCCAAGCTTCGTGCTGTGGTAGGCAGAGTGGAAGATGTCTCCGGACAGGTCAACAATAATGCCCAGCGCAGCTTTAACAGTGGCCAGTTTGTGGCGGATTTGTTGGGCCAACAGGCCGATGAAGTGACCCAGATTGCTACCGCCATCGAGCAGTTCAGCGCCACGGTAAAGGATTCCGCCCATTCGGTGCATGAAGCCGCCCAAGTCGCCGAAGCTTGTGAGCAGCAAACCGAAAGAGGTAAAGCGGCGGTACAGCAGACCATTTCATCTATTGCCCATCTGGACAGTCAGTTGTCCCAGGCCTCCGAGCAGGTGCGTAAGATGGAGCAGGGCAATAGCCTGATACAGGATACCCTTGAACAGATTGACGCCATTGCTGAGCAGACCAACTTACTGGCGCTGAATGCGGCGATAGAAGCTGCCCGTGCCGGTGAGCAAGGGCGCGGCTTCTCGGTGGTGGCCGATGAAGTGCGCAGCCTGGCCGGCAGAACCCAGCAAGCCACACAGCAGATCACCCGATTGCTGCATGAGTTGACCCAGACGTCCGATATGGCGGTGCATGCCATGGTGGATGGATTATCTCTATCGGCACAGAGCGTTAAAATGGCCGAGTTAAGCGGGACCAGCCTCGATGAAATCGCCAGGGAAGTTGCGCGCTTGGCAGATCTAAACCGCAGTATTGCCTCGGCCATTGAAGAGCAATCCATGGTGGCCGATCAGGTTGCCAGCAATGTGCAACGTACCAAGGAGTTGGCCCATGAGAGTGGTCAACATGGCCAGCAATCCCAGTTCTTGAATACTGAGTTGGTGGCACAGATTGCTGTTCAAAGTGCCTTGGTCAGACAATTCGCCTGAGATTAGCTCACCGCTTCGCGCACCTTAGGCATGATACGCCTGCTCACAGGGACCTTGTGCTTGGAATCCAGTGTTAAGATACCGGTGCCATTTGGCTCCCGGTCCAAGGAGGAAATTCTGTCGGTGTTGACAAGGTAAGAACGGTGTACCCGCAGGAAAGTGCCTGGCAGGCTTTCTTCCAAGGTGGCCAGACTGCTGGCGCTGTCCAGTAATAAGCGTCCATCGTCGAGCATAAACTCCACATAATCCCGGTCCGATTTGCAGTAGAGCAATTGATCGGTTTTAAATTGCTCGATGTTGCCTGCGCTACTGATGCTGAGTGTTTGCGGAGATTGCTCCGCTTCCAGACGTGTTAAAGTCAGAGCTAACTGTTCGGCCCGTTGCTGTTCACTTTTGCGCAGGGAACGCTCTTTTACCAGGCTGGTGGCTTGTGAATGTGCAAGCAGTAACATCAAGCCAGCCAGCAAGAAATAGAAATTAGTGTCCAGAAATTGGGAGGGGGAAAACAGCACCGTAATGCCAAACAGACTGAGTATAACCATGGGCAGCATGGCCTTGTGCCGCCCCTGAAAATAGCGCCAAAGCAATATGTTCAACCCCAGTAGGCAGGCAATCAAAACGCTGGTACTGGACTTATCATCAAAGCCTTCACGGCTAACTGCACCTAATACCACCAAGATTGTACCCGCCAACAGCATTGACCAGCGTCGCGATGGCCAAAAGCGTGCAAGCAGGTGATAGAGCAAACCAATGCAAAAAGACAACACGCAAAAAAGTATGCCGAGCAAGCGCAAGTCATGCCAGGGGTAACTGTATGGCCAAAGGGCCCGGGATACTTCTGAAAAAAGTTGCAGTGTGGCCATCAGCGCCATCCAGGCCAGGGCCAGAGTGGGGCCTTTGTGGGCCGAATTGGCGCCCAATACCAAAAGATAGAGGCTAGCCAGCAGCAACGCACCACTGACGGTAAAAGAAGGCCAGTAATGGCGGAGCATCCAGGCTTGTGGCTGCTCATAAGTGCCAAAGAAGATTCCATGGACCGGCGCGGCCAGGGATAACTGGCTGTGCCAGCCCGAGAGCAGCAACACCAATTCGTTGCTTTGTTGATTAAGCAATTCTCTGGGCACATAAAAAACCCTATCCATCTGACCAGCAACTTCCTGGTTTTTGTCCAGGCCCGGCGTGCCGTTACTGCCAAGTTCAGTGCCGTTTAGGTATATCTTGCTGGCCATCTTGCCTGACACATACAGGCCGATGGGGTGTTTGCTGTTTAACAGCTTAGGTGAAATGCCTAAGTGGGTTTTTACCCACAGTGCCTGCTGCTGCGGATCCAATTCCCTTGGCGTGATCAGATTGCAATCCGGTGCGGAAAAATCAGCCATTGCATCGGTAGAGTGCGCCTTACACACATGCAGTTTGGCATCGAAGATGGACAATGGCGCATCTTGGCCAAAACTCTTCGTCATAGATAAAAGCAGGGAAATCAAAAATAACAGCCGCATAGCACAACACCAGCATGAGTTTGAGCGATATTGTAAAGACAGTGTCCGTTAATTGCAGGGCTATCTGCTTACCGCTCGCAGAAATCTGCCTACCGTTTGCAGAATAGCCCGGGAATAAAGGACAAAGCGGGGATAAGGTGCATCCGACATTTTCAACCAGGAGAACCTATGTCACGCATCTTAGTTACCTTTTTTCTGGGGCTGTACGCCCTGACTTTGTCAGCACAGGAGCAAGCATTTGAGTTTGTTGCCGACTCCGGAGAAAAGGTCAGCGCATATCGTGGTGAGTTACAGGTGCCCGAGTTCAGAGGCGATGAAAACAGCCGGCTGATCCCCCTTCGTTATGTGCGCTTTGCTGCCACCACCGATAAACCTGGCGCGCCCATTGTCTATCTGGCCGGCGGCCCAGGTGGTAGCGCAGTTGCAGCGGCAAAATGGCGGCGTTTTCCACTTTTTATGGCCTTACGAGAGTTTGGCGATGTAATTGCATTGGAACAGCGCGGTACGGGAGATAGCAATATCCTGCCGGAATGCCAGCCAGATCAAGAACTGCCACATCAGCAAGGCTTTACCGACGAGCAATTTATTCAGCAATATCGCCAGGCTTTTGCCGGGTGTCTAACCTTCTGGCGTGAGCAAGGGGTGGATGTGCGCGGTTATAACACCAATGAGAGTGTGGCCGACCTGGATGCGCTGAGGCAGCACTTGGGGGCGCAAAAGCTCAGTTTGTGGGGGATTTCTTACGGTACCCATCTGGCGCTGGCAGCGGTGAAGCTGATGCCCGAGAAGCTGGATAAAATAATCCTCGCCAGTGTCGAGGGGTTGGATCAGACCATTAAACTACCGGCACAGACCGATGCCTACTTTGCCAGGCTGCAGCAGGCCATTGACGGTAACGAGCAATTGAAAGCCCAATTTCCGGATGTTCAGGCACTGATGCGCAGGGTTCACGACAAGCTGGAAAAATCACCTCAGCTACTTAATCTGGCCGATGAACAGCAACCCGCCCAGCCTTTTATGCTGCAACGACGCGATATGCAAAGGCTGGCCTCGGCCATGGTAGCGGATCCCGCCTGGGTTTTGCAGTTGTTAAAGCTATACCAGGCTGCAGACCATGGTGTCTATGCGCCGGTCAGCCAAGTTATCCGCCGCTACTACAAACCCGCAGAGAGTCTGAAGTTTTCACCCATGTCGACCTTAATGGATGTGGCTTCGGGTATCGACGAGAAGCGCAAAGCGCAGGTTTCTGAGCAGGCCGAAACAGCCTTGCTCAAAGACTACCTTAATCCCAGTTTGTTTCTGGATGGAGTTGCCCCCGAGTTGGATTTGGGTAATGACTTCAGGACGAACCCCAAAGCTGAAATACCCGCCCTGGTGTTAAGCGGAACGCTGGATGGTCGAACTTATATAGACAGTCAGCGTGAGGCGGTCCGTGGTCTTAGCAACAAAGTGGAGGTGACTGTGGTAAATGGTGGCCACAACCTTTTTATGATCTCACCCAAGGTAACGGAAACCATCAAAGCTTTTATGGCCGGTAAGACTCTGTCTGAAACCAGGATTGATGTGCCTTTTCCTGTAGCAATGCCATAAAAAAAGGGGAGCTTGGGCTCCCCTTTATGCTTTAGAAGCGGCCTTTTACGCCCAGCTTGATGGAGCGCCCGGGCAGGGGGGCAACGTCTTTGAGGAAAGAGGAGTGCACCCTGGCTTCTTGATCACTGAGGTTTTCACCTTTAATAAACAAGGTCATATCCGCCATGTTCATCGGCAGGTAGTAGTTTATGCTGGCCGATACCAGGGTATAGCCCTCAGTTTCGGTCTCCGATGCCCCAATTTTTTCTTGTTTGGCATAGTGGGTGGCGCCGGCTTCCAGGTGCCAGTTGTCCACCTCAAAATGTACTGATGAACCCAATCGTAGGGGCGGGATACGGGGCAGATTACCGCCTTTATCCAATTCAGCGCGGGTATAATCGGCAAACAGATCCAAACGCCAGTATTCATGGAAGTGCCAATCCATCTGCGCTTCAAAGCCATAGAGTTTGGCATCTTGCTGGGCAAACTGGTAAACCGGCAGTGCTGCGCCTTCCTCATGACCATGCTCGTCTATGATGTCCAATTCATCCGCAGGGTGTAAGTGGCCATCTAACATCAACAAGTTGGTATCGCGCTGGAAGACGTAGTTATCCACCTGGTTGTAGAACAAGCTGACGCTGCCTGACCAAAGGTCGCTGTGATAGCGGTAACTGAGGTCAAGGTTATTGGAAATCTCTTCACGCATGGTTTGGCTGGATTGGGACAGTTCGTATTCGCCATCCACTTCAAGGATCTCAAAGCCGCCACCCACTTCAAAGGTGGAGGTGGCAATATGGGGGCCATTGGCAAAAATCTCAGAAGCCGAAGGTGCGCGCTGGGAGTGAGCCAGATTGACAGCCACTGACTGGTGTTGGTCGAGGCTGTAAACCAGGCCAAGTGAGCCACTGAAGGACGTATATGACTGCTCGTCAAAGGCTATCTCGTGATCTTCGCCTTCATGTTCATGAGCCTGGTCATGGAAGAATTCGTTATCTACCTGATGGCGGGTATCTTCAATACGCGCTCCCCATTGCCACAAAATATCACCCACTGGTTTTTCTTCCAGCAAGAAGAAGGCCAGGCTCTGGCTTTGGGTGGGCGGCGTAAAGGCTTCATCGCCAACCGCGGCGAAGTCGGTGTCTTTGTAATGCACCCCAAGCACGCCCTGCCAACCCAGAAGCGGCTGGTGCTCTCCCCATAGCCTGGATTCCAAAGTTTTGTTGCTGAAGGTGGTGCCGGTCATGCCATCTTCGATTTCACCATGTTGGTAATCGGTGTAGGCGTTATGCCAGTGCAGGGCGGCAATCGGGCCGTCAAGGTTAAGCCAGTCTGCCACGGCCTGATAGCGGTCTTGCGTCATGCGTGCAAAAACCGGCTCTTCTTCGCTATGGGCTTCTTCTTCGCCTTCCTCTTCGGCATGACCATGCAAGCCGTGACCATGGCCTGGTATGCCATAGTCAGACTCAAGACGACCGTAAGAAAAGGCCAGGCGTGTGTTGCCCTCTATCCAGCCGCCGCCAACCGTAAAGCCCTGGGCGTCGATGGCCGAGTTGTCCAGCTCTTCCTCGATCTCGCCTTCTTCATTCAAGATGCCATCGGGAAGTTTGTAATCATCGGTGCTGCGATCAAAGGCATCGAAATGCCAGGCTAAGGCACCGGCGCCACCATTCAAATCGGTGGAGAAGGTGCGCTCATTGGAGACAGAGTCATACAACCCCACCAACTCGCCGCTTAGCTCATTTTGCTGCTGCAAAGGCAGACGATTGTCCACCACATTGACCACACCGCCGATGGCGCCGCTACCGTAGAGCAGCGTTGCCGGGCCGCGCAAAACTTCGATCTGAGTCGCAGTGGAAACCTCGGTGGACACCAGATGGTCGGGACCGACTCTGGAGGCATCAGAGGCATCCATTCCGTTTTGCACGACTTTGATACGGGGACCATCCAATCCGCGAATAATCGGGCTCGAAGATACGGGACCAAAATAACTGCTGTGCACGCCAGGCACGTTTTTCAGGGTTTCCCCTAAGGTAGCAGCCTGATTCTGATCCAGGGCATCGCCACTGAGGATAGTCACCGGCGTAGCCGATTCCAGAACTGTCCGCTTTAATGGCGAGGCTGAAATCACCAGTTTTTCTATCTCATGTTCATCTTTTTGCGTGGATTTGTCAGTTTGGGCCAATGTGATGCCCGGAAACAAAGCCAGAAACAAGGGAGCAAGGCGAAACGGATGGGAGCGCACAGATAGTTACCTCTATATTATTTGTTATAGTATAACATTTCTTTGGTCGGTTCCGTCAACACCCCGGTTATCCATCTTGACTAATCCCGCTCTGCTAATAAGCTGGTGGCATATCCCAGTTAATGAAAAGGGCGAAGGGTGTCAGACCCTCAACATTCGGTACAACAGCTGATCAAAAAGCTCGCATTACCCAAAGAGGCGCAGGCTAACTTTGAGCGCTATTGGTGGCCACTGGCAAAACGCCTGGCACAGGTCGATAAACCTATGGTCCTGGGCATCAGTGGTGCTCAAGGAAGCGGCAAATCTACCCTCGCTACCGCCCTGCAAATATTGCTTGGCCAGACGTTTGGTTTACAGGTGGCTACTCTCTCTTTGGATGACCTTTATTTTCCATTGTCGCACCGGCGCTGGTTGGCACAGCATATCCATCCCCTGCTTAGGACACGCGGTGTGCCAGGCACCCACGATATAACGCTTGGACTGGAGCTTATCCGTCGTTTACGCCAGGGGCATGATCTGACCCTGCCAAGATTTGATAAAGCCTCTGATGACCGACGACTGGAAGGGGAATGGCTGCAAGGACCAGTGGATCTGGTGATTTTCGAAGGTTGGTGTTTGGGGGCATCGGCCCAGAATGACGCGGCATTAGAACAACCGGTTAATGCCCTGGAAGCAGAGCAGGATGCCGACGGTCGTTGGCGACATCATGTCAACCAATGTCTGGCTGGGCCTTATCAGCGCTTGTTCGGGCAAATGGATATGTTAATTCAGCTTAAAGCGCCAAACTGGCAAGCCGTGACCCGTTGGCGTAAAGAACAGGAGCAGGCACTAATCGCCATGCAAGGTAAGGGCATGGATGAAGCAGAATTGTCCCGGTTTTTATTGCATTATCAGCGTATTACCGAGCACCAACTAAGACATTCTCCGGCAAACGCCATCATCTATCGCTTGGATGAGCAGCGCCAAGTAACAGATATGCAGCAAGGAGGAAAGCCCGATTATGTTATCTGAACATTGGCAAAAGCTTGAAGCGCTCTGTCATCAGTACCCTCAGCAGTTACGCAGTCTGCATGAAATCCAGGGACTGATATTTGCGGTAGCGGCCGCGCCTGAGATCCCCTCACCTCAGCTATGGATGGGGTGGGTGCTTATCTCTCCTGAGGAGGTCGAGGAAAATCTGGCCGAACCGCTGTCGCAAGCGCTGATGGACAGTTTTAAAGCGCAACTGGTGGCCATGCGCGATCAGGAACCGGCATTGCCGAGGACTTGCGATTATCACGGTGGCATTACCATGGAAGATCCCTTAAGTCAGTGGATGAGCGGTTGTTTACTGGGGCACCAACACCTGCAGAATGTGTGGCGAAAAGCCTGGGAAAAGATGCAGCAAGCTACCCCGGAGGAAGCGCCACAAACGGCCAAAGATCTAACCCATTTGCTTCGGCTATTCAGTACTTTTGCCAATATACCTCTGGCCTTGGAGCAAGCCCGCGAGCGGGGACAATCTGATTTGGAGGGACAACTTCCCTTGATTGCTCAGACGCTGCCAAGAGCATTAAAGCAATATGTGGATCTGGCCGGCGACCTGGCGGCTTTCCTACCCAACCAGTTTGAGACCTTTACTTCCGGAAAATAATTTTAAATTTGCTTAACCCCTTCTTAGGCTCCCAGGCGTCTTGTTATTGAGAGCAATAAAAAGGAGTCGGGTTATGAGTACATCAATTCAGCCGTTTTACCCTGGTCAGCATCCTGGTGCACCAGAGAATATAGGAAAGGGTGTGGCCAAGGTGCTGGCATTTTCGGCCATAGCCGCTGCAGTAACGTTCTCTCTTTTTGTGCTGATGGACAGGCTAACCCGCATTGATGGCGAGTATCAGGAACAAGCTGGAGAGAGCATACTGATCGACCCGGTTTTTGCAGCTGAGGATAAGCCGGTTATCACCAGGAAAGTCTTGCCTGAACCGCCAAAACCTATGGAAAAACCTGATGTGCCAGAGTTGGAGCCCATGGCGCCCAATGATGAGGCACTGGGTGAACCGAACTATGATCCGAACAGCTTACTAAGCAAATTCTCTCAGTCTGAGATCCCCCTGTTTTCCCCCACCGAAGGCGATGCCAAACCTGTGGTACGAGTTGAGCCTAAATACCCGATGGAAGCTGCGCGCGATGGCATTCAGGGATGGGTAAAGCTGGTCTTTGACATCAACTCACAAGGGGCTGTGGAAAATGTCAGGGTGCTGGATGCCGAGCCTAAACGCATATTCGATAGCGAAGCAAAAAGAGCATTATTGCGCTGGAAATATCAACCCAAAGTTGAAAACGGCAAGCCAGTGATGCAAAGCGGACAAACTGTCATGCTAAGCTTCAACCTGGAGGGGTAGATTCCCTCTTCGACAAGGAATGAGATGACATTTACTTTCGCACTCAAGTCACTTTTCAATCTTGAAATCAGTAATGAAGAACTGATGCACCGCTATCGCCAAAGTGGCGATAGCGAACTGCTTGCCAGGCTCTATGACAATTGTGCCGATGATCTCTTTCACTTTCTGGTGTGTCAATCTGACGCTGAATTAGCCCGGGAAATTGCCCAGCGTACCTGGCTAAGAGTGATCGAGAGGAGACACTTATTTGCCAGCGATAGCCAGTTTAAGGCGTGGCTGTTTACCCTGGGCCGTAATTTGCTGATGGATGAATACCGACGCCAAAAACGCTGGCAAGGCGATGATTCAGCACTGCCACAGATAGTTGGTGAAGACAGTGCAACACAGCACCCGTTGCAATCAGAGATGGCAATGTTTGAAACAGCATTGGCAGCCCTTCCGTTTGAACAACGAGAAGCCTTTGTGTTGCAACAAGAAGGGTTCGGCCTGCTGGACATCGCCCATATCACCGGGGAAAGTCAGGAAACCATCAAAAGCCGTCTGCGCTACGCCAGGCAAAAACTGCGTCAACACATTGAGAAACATCATGAGTGATGAACAGCTGAATCAACTTTATCAGCAGCACAAAAAACGCCATAAAACCACCAAGGTGGAGCGTCATTTGATCCTCACCAAAGCCAGACAGGCTCAGGAAAACCATGCAGCAAAAAGTATTGATCCCTGGCGCTGGACCCTGGGTGTGAGTCTTTGCGCTGGCCTGCTGGTACTGTTTACTTTGGTAATGGGAGAGCAGGGATGGCAATACGGGCAGCAACAATCTCCCATGCAAGTGCAGATACACAGTTTGAATGACGAATCCGGATTGCATGACGATACCAGCAGGCTGAGGGAGAAAACGCAGGCCCAAAAGGCGTATCATTATGCCAGGTATCAGCAGGGGCAACAGTTGCTGGCGGCCCATCACCAACAAGGCGCGGTGCTGGTTAGCACCGAAAATGGCTGGGAATTTCAGACCTGTGAGAATGAATTGTTGGTGTTAACCCAAGCCTTGGTAGAGCAGATGCAAAACTTGCAGCGCTTTGACAACAGCTTACGAAATGGTGACAGGGTAGAGATTCAATTTGACCAGCAGGGTCGTATTGTTTTGATCACAGCCAGTGCCGCGCAAGCCTGCTAGGAGAGTAACGGCACCAAGCCCCGGCAAGGCTTGGTGCAATAACAGTGGCTATTTGCCAATCAACCGCAAAAACTCATTGCGGGTGGATTGGTTATTGCGAAACGCACCCAGCATCACCGAGGTGACCATGGATGAATTTTGCTTCTGCACACCGCGCATCATCATACACATATGCTTGCCTTCCATCACCACGCCGACGCCTTTAGCACCAGTGACTTCCTGCACCGCTTCGGCGATTTGCTTAGTCAGGCCTTCCTGGATCTGTAACCTACGGGCAAACATATCGACAATGCGGGCGAACTTAGACAGGCCCAATACTTTACCGTTGGGCAGGTAAGCAATATGGCAGCGGCCAATAAAGGGCAGCATATGGTGTTCACAAAGGGAGTAGAACTCGATGTCTTGCACGATCACCATTTCGTCCATATCCGATTCGAAGACTGCGTCATTCACCACGTCGCTGAGGTTTTTTTCATAGCCGTCGGTTAAGAATTGCATGGCCTTTGCGGCGCGCTTTGGGGTGTCCAGCAATCCCTCACGGGTCACATCCTCACCCAGAATCTGGATAATTTTGTGGTAATGCTGCTGCAATGATTCAGACATGAATGGATCTCTTTTCAAAGGTTGACTCGCCAATTTCGAATTATGTTAGCGTTACGTGTCGTTGCAGACTTTGGATTTGCTAATCCGAAATTTCATCGGCTTTGCCAAACCGGGCAAATTAAAACATCATACCACAGGCCTGCAAACAGGCAGCATTCCCATTCGTAATTGGAGCATGATGAACAGCAAAAAATCCCTTTGGCATCAAATCATCGGCTTTGGTACTGAGTGTAAAAACTGTCGGATGATCCGCGCTGCCCTTATCTGGGGTATTCTGATGTACCTGCTTTTTTATTTCGCTTTCTTATAGGCCGGACGTGGACGACATTATCTATATTCGCGCAGACACCAAACGCAACGGTTTTACCACTATGCTGATTGGCATCATTGGCTTGTCGCTTTCCCTGGCTTGGTTAGCGTGGCTGCCACCAGTCATGAAGCTCGCTGGCATCTTTCTGACCAGCGCTTCACTGGTGGCTATTTTGATCGGCTGGTTTAAGATCCGCGAGCCCGCCTACAGTGTGGCGCTGACAAAAGAAAAGCTGCGGTATGAACATCGTAAAGGGCAGTGGCAGTTAGATTGGACCAATATCCAACGGGTGGATATTCCCAGGGTGAGTCGGGGATTGGAGCAACAGGATTTGGCCATGGTTGGTATTCGCATAAAGCACTACGAGCCCCTGTTGGAAACCATTTCTCCGCGTCTTGCCAGCAATATTCTGATGCAACAGCGCGCGTTGTTGTTGCAGGACAGTTGTAAAACCGGCCAATGCTACAGTGAAAACCTGGTGGAAGGGGAAACCTTCAAAGGTGAAAACGGCAGACAGTATCGTGGTATTCAGGCGATGTTCGCCAATCGCATGCGCCGAACCCGTGAGATCCTGGGATATGATCTGTTTATCGATGTTGCCGAGCTGGATCGCCCAGCAACTGACTTTGTGAATTTATTGCGGGCCTGCCAACAGCAGGCCGTAGTATCTGCTTAGACTGGCTCTACCATCAGGCTGTGGAACAGATGCTCTGCTGCTACCTGTACCTCATGACATTCCTGACGAAATGCTGCCAGCAGGGCGTCCAAGTCTTGTGTTTCACCGCGTTTTAAGCTGGTTTCCAAGGCATCACAGCAGGCTTTAAGCTGCGGCACACCTGTATAACAACAGGCACCATGTAATTTGTGTATGTGCTGCAGCAGCTTCTCGAAGTCCTGCTCCCGTGCTGCCTGTTCGATGGCCTCCTGCGCTTCGGGCAACTGGCTGACAAAGGCTTCCAGCATGTTTTTGGCGTGACCGGGATTCCCGCCGGTTTGTTCAATCGCTAACGACCAGTCCAGGCTGTCACTGTGCGGTATTTCTGGCACCTGGCACCAACGCTCAATCAAATCAAACAGCGCATTAAAGTTGATGGGTTTAGGCAGATAATCGTCCATGCCACCGGCCAATAGCTTTTCCTGCTCTTCCTTAAAGGCGTGGGCAGTGACGGCAATAATCGGCGTCCCCTGATTAAGTTTGGTCTGGCGAATAAGACCGGTTGCGGTCAGACCATCCATTCCCGGCATCTGTATATCCATCAGAATCAGGTCAAAAGCAGTCTTATGACATTGTGCCACCGCATCCTGACCGCTGTAGCTTAATCTCAAGTCGATGGGCGATTGGCGTAGCCAGGTATCCAGCAGGCGCAGGTTGAGCTCCATATCGTCCACGGCCAGAATTTTGACCCTTGGCAGGTCCTGTAAGCGGTCCTTCAGTTGATTGGCTTGCACTGGTGCTGCAGGTTGCAACAAGCCGCTAAGCTTGGTGGGCAATAGAGGGCGTTCCATCCAACGGGAAAATACCTGCTCAAAGCCCTCCAGGGATTCGTCAACATTGGTACCGCAATCCAACAAGATTTTCTGCTTGGCATTCACCAAAGACATCAATTTCAGTTTGCGATCCTGCCTGGCTTTTTGGTTGATGCAGCTGGCAAACAGGAAGTCATATTGGCGCTTAGTATCAGTAGCAAACGACAGACTGTCGGCGCTGGTTACCTTGGCGCCTAGCTGGCGCAACAGTCCAGCGGTAGCGCGTCTGGAGGGAGGGTAAGCGTCGAAAACCAGAACTTCTTTGCCCTGCCAGCTATTAAGGGGGGGGAGCGACAATTTGTGACTGAGTTTGTTGGTGCGCAGGGTGACAATAAACTCGCTGCCTTCACCCAATTGGCTGTGCAGTTCAATCTCGCCGCGCATCAACTTCACCAACTCACGGCAAATAGCCAGGCCCAATCCGGTCCCCTGATATTCGCGACTTACGGTGGAATCTAGTTGAGAGAAGGCCAAAAATAGTTTTTGCTGGTCATTTTGGCTGATGCCGATGCCGGTATCTTCCACCTTGAACACCAGTTCAAACATATTGTTTTCCAGTTCGCGGCCACCCACCGACAGCTTAACGTGTCCCTGATGGGTAAACTTAATGGCGTTGCTAAGCAGATTGGTCAGCACTTGTCTGATCCTGGCGCCGTCTCCCACCAATTTTTTAGGTACAGGGGCTAACTCACAGATAAACTCCAGCCCTTTACTATGGGCTGAGCGAGCCATCAGGCTACTAAGTTCTTCCAGCAGTTCGGCGGGATTGAAGGGAACATTGTTGATTTGAAGCTTACCGGCCTCAATCTTAGAAAAATCCAACACATCATTGATGATATTCAGCAGGCTTTTGGCCGATACATTAATAATTTTGGCGTGCTCTCGTTTCTCCGCCGGCAATGGTGTGTGGGAAAGCTCTTCGCTGAAGCCGATTATCGCGTTTAGCGGAGTACGAATTTCATGGCTCATATTAGCCAGGAATTGGGACTTGATATTACTGGCTTGCACTGCCTGGCGACGGGCCATATCCAGACGAATATTCTGCTCTTCAATAATATCCAGGTTGTTCTGTAAATCCTGAGTGATCTGATCCACCGAGCGTGATAATTGGTCGCGGCTTTTTTCCATCAGTGCCAGTGAAAACAATCCTGCTTCGATAAATACGCCAATCTGGAAACAATATGAGGTCACAAAGTTTGAAGGTAAGAAGCCCATCAAACTTAGCATACCTGCCAGTGCGGCTGTCAGCAGAATACTCCAGGCAAAGATAAAGTAGCGTGCTGGTCGGAAATGATTGGCATAGCTCTCGTAACCGGCATAGAGAAAGGTACAGATAGCCAGCATGCTGGCCATATAGACCGCATTATTATGAAAGGCTGCAGGCAGGATCTCTGTCAGAGACAGCAGACCCAATGTGGCGCATAGGGCAAGACTTAAATAGATAAATTTGGTGGTTTTAGGGGCCGTCAGCTTGGCATTCAGGAATAGCAAGGTAAACAAACCGGCACCGAGCGCGACCAGAATAAACAGCAGGTCTGTGTGTTGTCCCAGCCATTCACTGAGCGGTCCTGGCAGATAAGCGTGCATATGGCCGCCCCAGATAAACTGCCACAGCATCACTGAACTGATATACAGACAATAGGCCAGCAGACTCCAGTCCCTGACGCTGAAAAATAAGGTAAGGTTGTAGAGCAACAGCACCAGGAGACCGCCGTAAAAAACGCCCCAGAGCATATTGTCCAGGGATTGCAACAGGGTGTGCCTGGGCTTTGCCATCAGATCCACAGGCAGGACCCTGGCTTCGCCCTCACTTTGCAGGCGAATAAAGAGATCGAGTTTGGTGGCATAAGGCAGTTCTGCCTCAAGGGTCGGGAAGCGATAGGTTTGTGGTCGTAGTTTACCCTGCAGACTTTGTGCGATGATTTTGTCACCGGAGACCAGATAAAAATCCACTTTATCGTTCTGTGCGTAACTGACATCCACTACCCATTCGGCGCCCTGACTGACATTGCTGAAGGTGTAGTGAAACCACAAGGCATCATTACCAAAGCCGTAATTAGGGTTTTTGCTTGCCGGCCAGCCAAATTCGGTTTTGCGTTCGATAATCTGCTCAATATCCAGGGTGGCGTCCACATCCCGGAAGAGTTTGAAATGATCATCTAATGCCTGGGTTTTATCGCCGTCGATCAGCTGCAATGTTGTTTGCGCGCAGACAGGGACTAACAGACCCGCCAACAGGCAAGAGAAAAACAACAGCAATCTCATGGGCGAGGTCCTTTGCGCTCAGGGAACGGAATAATGGAGTAGGTATTATTTAAGCATTGTCCACGCGGTGATACCAATGCTAAGTTGGCTTGATAACATAGGAGTGATCATGAAAAAGCTTTTAACCCTTTACGCAGCATTAATTAGCCCGGTTGTTTTTGCCAATCCGCTGGCCAATCTGACGTTACCCGAAGGCTTTCAGATAGAGGTGTATGCCAACGATGTTAAAAATGCCCGGCAGATGGCCATGGGTGATAAGGGCACGCTATTTGTTGGTAGCCGCAATGCCGGTGTGGTTAATGCTGTGGTCGATGTGGACGGTGACTTTAAAGCCGACAAGGTAATCGAAATTGCTTCGGGCCTGACTATGCCGTCGGGGATCGCCTTTAAAGACGGCAATTTATATGTAGCCGCGATCAGCCAGGTTCTGGTGTATGAAGATATCGAGAATCGTCTGGACAATCCGCCCGCAGCAAAAGTGCTGATCGGTAATCTGCCAACGGATGTGCATCATGGCTGGAAATACCTGGGCTTTGGACCCGATGGTTGGCTCTATGTGCCAGTGGGCGCGCCCTGTAATATCTGCCAGACCCTGGGTGATGATAAGTTTAATGATGAGCGTTATGCCAGCATCCTTAAATTCGACCCAAAAACCAAAGAGCAAAAGATCGTAGCCCGCGGAGTGCGTAACTCCGTCGGTTTTGACTGGCATCCGAGCAGCAAAGAGTTTTGGTTCAGTGATAATGGCCGCGATTGGCTTGGTGATGAATTGCCACCCTGTGAGATCAATAAGGTGACCAAGGAAGGCGAGCATTTCGGTTACCCTTACTTCCATGGGGGGCTGGTTGCTGACCCTGAGTTTGGCATGGATAAAAAAGCCAGTGATTATGTGCAGCCGCAAATTCGTTTGGATGCCCATGTGGCACCGCTAGGCATTAAATTTTATCGTGGCAGCCAATTCCCTAAAGAATATACACAAGCCTTGTTTGTGGCCGAGCATGGCTCCTGGAACCGAGCCGATAAGTCCGGATACAAAGTGATGGTGGCCAAATCCCAGGCTGACGGTAGTTTAAAGTATGAGGACTTTATCACTGGTTGGCTTAACGAAAAGGATGAAGTCAGCGGCCGTCCGGTGGATGTACTTAACCTGGCCGATGGCAGCATACTGGTGTCAGATGATTTCGCCAACGTCATTTATCGGGTAACCTATCGCGGCGCCAGCGAATAAAACTAGAACTACAAGCAGTCACTATGAGCCAAGATATCAGCATTAGCGCAGACGGCATCGAACAGCTGCCGCTGCACCGCTTTACCGAGGACGCTTACCTCAACTACTCCATGTATGTGATCATGGACAGGGCGTTGCCACATATTGGCGATGGCCTTAAGCCGGTACAGCGGCGCATTATTTACGCCATGTCAGATTTGGGCTTAAGCGCGACCGCCAAATACAAAAAGTCCGCCCGTACAGTGGGTGACGTATTGGGTAAGTTCCACCCTCACGGCGACTCAGCTTGTTATGAGGCCATGGTGTTAATGGCCCAACCGTTTTCTTATCGCTATCCGCTGGTGGATGGCCAGGGGAACTGGGGGGCGCCGGACGATCCTAAATCCTTCGCCGCCATGCGTTACACCGAGGCCCGGCTGTCCAAATTCAGTGAAGTGCTGCTCAATGAGTTGGGCCAAGGTACAGCCGATTGGGTGCCTAACTTTGACGGCACCTTAAAAGAGCCCAAAGTCCTGCCAGCCAGATTGCCGCATATCCTGGTCAACGGGGTAACCGGCATTGCGGTGGGGATGGCCACCGATATTCCACCCCATAATGTGCGAGAGCTGGCCAACGCCTGTGCGCTGCTGCTAGATAACCCCAATGCCGGCCTGCAGGAATTGATGCAGTTTGTGCAGGGACCAGATTTCCCGACCGAGGCGGAAATCATTACCCCCAGAGACGAAATTCAGAAGCTGTATGAGACCGGGCGTGGTTCCATAAAGGCCCGCGCTGTCTATGATGAGGAGAATGGCGAGATTGTTATTACCGCACTGCCTCATCAAGCCTCTGGGGCCCGTATTTTGGAGCAGATTGCCGGTCAGATGCAGGCGAAGAAGCTGCCGATGGTCAGCGATTTGCGTGATGAGTCGGATCATGAAAATCCGACTCGCCTGGTGATTACACCTCGCTCCAACCGCGTTGATGTGGAACAGCTGATGCAGCATCTGTTTGCCACCACCGATTTGGAAAAAAGCTACCGGGTTAACCTCAATATGCTGGGCTTGGATGCCCGTCCGCGGGTGAAAGACCTGCGGACCATTTTGTCTGAATGGCTGGTATTTCGCCGCGACACCGTGGTTCGCCGCCTGCAGTATCGCCTGGACAAGGTGCTGGCGCGCCTGCATATCCTCGAAGGTTTGCTGATCGCCTTTCTGAATATTGATGAAGTCATTCACATCATCCGCACCGAGGAAGAGCCCAAAGCCGTGCTGATGGCCCGTTTCGGTATTACCGACAAGCAGGCTGAAGCCATCCTCGAGCTGAAATTACGCCACTTGGCCAAGCTTGAAGAGATGAAAATCCGCGGTGAGCAGGATGAATTGGACAAGGAGCGCCAGCAGTTGGAAGGCATTTTGGGCTCCAATACCAAGCTCAAGAACCTGATCAAAAAAGAGATCCTCGCCGATGCGCAAACCTATGGTGATGAGCGTCGTTCGCCCATCATCGAGCGTATCGAAGCCAAGGCCCTGAGCGAAAAGCAACTGGTGCCGTCAGAAGCGGTCACCGTAGTACTTTCGCAAATGGGCTGGGCCCGCTGTGCCAAAGGCCATGACCTGGATGCCGAGGGGCTTAGTTACAAAGCCGGTGATAAGTATCTTGCCGCGGCCAAAGGTCGCAGTAATCAGCCGGCGGTATTCCTTGACTCCTCGGGACGGGCCTTTGCTTGTGACGCCCATACTTTGCCTTCGGCCCGCAGCCAGGGTGAACCCCTGACCGGGCGTTTTGCCATTGTTGGCGGCGAAAGCGTCGAGCATGTGGTGATGGGCAATGAGGAAGACGCTTATTTGGTCGCCTCCGATGCGGGATACGGTTTTATCGGAAAGTTTGCCGATATGGTCAGCAAGAATAAAAACGGCAAAGCCTATCTGACCCTGCCTTTGGGGGCCAAAGTACTGCCCCCGCAGCGCATTGAATCTCCACAAAATGACTGGTGTTTGGCCATCTCCACAGAAGGCCGGATGCTGATGTTCCCGTTAAAGGATTTGCCCATGCTGGGTAAAGGCAAAGGCAATAAGATCATCAGTATTCCCAGTGCCCGTGCCCAGGCCAGGGAAGAATATGTCAAAGTGCTGGCTGTGGTACCGCAAGGCGCGCAGGTCAAGATCCTTGCCGGCAAGCGAGCGATGAGTTTAAGTGCTGAGGACTTAAGTCACTTCCAGGGTGAGCGTGGCCGCCGCGGACACAAGCTGCCCCGTGGCTTGCAACGGGTGGATGGCGTAGAAGTGGTAACAGCGCAAAGCACAGCTGGAGACATACCGCCGGCGGACACGCCCACATCGGAAGCATAAAAAAACGCCCTCATGGGCGTTTTTTTAATCTCTGCTCTACACGTCTTGACGAGTAAGCAGGTTGGCCATGGCCTGATTAAACACCTTCATCCAGTCCTGACAGAACTGTCCTTGCGCCACCTTGTTGATTTCAACTACGGCGCGTTTCTTGGGGCGCTTGCGGTGGGTTTCATGCGCCCGGGAGTGGGTAAGGGCATCGAAAGTATCGACAATGGCAAGCAATTTGGCACCTTCGCAGATATCGTTGCCTTTCAATCCTAACGGGTAGCCTGAGCCGTCCAAACGCTCATGATGCTGCATGACAATCTTGCGTGCGTCATTCCATTGATCAAGATGCTCCAATAAGCGTGCACTCTTATAGACGTGGGAGCGTAGCAAGTTAAACTCGACCTGCTCCAGTGGTTCGGCCTTATGCAGAATATTCAAGGGCATAAAAGCCATTCCGAAATCGTGCACATAACAGGCCACGGCTAATTGGTTCGGCTCGACCGGATTACCACGTAATTTATTAATATACAGAGCCAGACGGGCAATACGGTCGCCGCGGCCTTGCCAATATTGAGAGCGTCGCTCAACGGGCTCCATCAGCTCGCGAAAGAACACGATATCTCGGTGTTCATCGTCGCCCTCTTCACCGGCCAGACCAATGCTCTTGAGCTCTTCGGGTTCCGGCTTCTCTTCCTTGGGGCCTTTAGGACTGTCTTGTGGCGCGGCGTCCAGGCTAGGGTCAAGCAGCAGCACTGACTCTGCCAGCAGCTTTTCATGTTCTTGCGGATTTTCGGGTTTGATACGCGCAATTTGTTTGACCAGTAAACCATAAAGCTCTGCGTCGTATTGGGCCTGACCGGTCTTAATGCAGCTTTGCACGAAGAGTTTGACCCTGTCCATGGTCAATAACACTAAGTCACTCATGGTGCTGGTATAGCGGATCTGGCCTTTGCGTAAATAATCCAACAGGTCTTCCACATGCTGCAGCAAGGGGATCATCGGGGTAAAGTTGACCAGGCCCAAATCGCCCTTGATGGTGTGAATTGAGCGAAATAACGAACGTTGCAATTCATTGTCTTCAGGAGCCACTTCCAGCTCTATCAGCACTTGCTCGCTGGCTTCATAAAGCTCGTTGATTTCTTCAAGCAGGTCGTTGAGGATATCTTCGTCTAAATCTTCGTGTCGAAAGCTTTGCATGAATCGCCCTTGTTAATTTGCCTTTGGCCCTGCAGCTAACACTTTTGTGCTTTAAGCAACACTGATCAGACATGCTTGCCGATCAAAACAGTTATACTCTGCCACCTGCTTAAGCTCAATGGAATTCAATGTGTTAGCTCTGGTTCGCCTGCCACTTATTTTATCCTATTTTATCTTAGTCAACCTGGCCCTTTTGGTACTTTGTGTGGTGCGTCCCTTCCATCGTGACAATGTGCACTATGGTGCCAGGATGTATGCCAGTACTGCGCGCCTGTTTGGTTTAAAGATTGTGCTGCGCGTTCCGGACGAAGTGAAAAACGGCGGTCCCTTTGTTTTCATCGGTAACCATCAGAATAGCTATGATTTGATCACCATTTGCGCTGCCACTCAGCCTGGTACGGTTACGGTGGGTAAGAAAAGCCTGATTTGGGTACCGTTGGTGGGGCAAATGTACTGGTTGTCAGGCAATATTCTTATCGATCGCCAGAATAGCTCCAAGGCCAAGGGCACCTTGGATCAAACCGTGCGTAAGATCCGGGAAAGACGTTTGTCAGTGTGGTTGTTTCCAGAGGGTACAAGAAGCAATGGCCGCGGCCTATTGCCCTTTAAAACAGGCGCTTTTCGCATCGCCCATGATACCAAAGAGCCAGTGGCGATGATCTGCGCCAGCAATCTGCAAGATAAGGTCAAACTGAATCGCTGGAATAACGGCACGGTGCTGGTGGAAGTCCTGCCCCCGGTGGCAGTGGATGACAGCCGTGATATTAGGGGCTGGGCGGAATATTTTCACGGACGCATGAAAGAAAAGATTGCTGCGCTGGATAAGGAAGTCGCCGAGCTTGAAAAAGCAGGATAGACTTCCGGTAATTTTAAACGCTAAGGGATGCTCCCATGAATGACGAACTGGCTCAGTGGCATGAATTTAATCAGGAAACCATTGAGGCTTTATTGGAAGACGGCAGCAACGCCGAAGAGCCGCATACCATCGAGTATCATTTTGCCAGCGATGACTTCGATCGTTTGGAAAAAGCCGCAGTAGATGCCTTCAAGGCCGGCTTTGAAGTAGGCGATGCCGAAGAACTCATGCTGGATGATGGCGGCACCCTGTTTTGCTTCGACGCCGTGGTTGAACGCATGCTGGATATTAATCTGATCAATCAGGACACCGAAAAGCTGCTGGCCATCGCCAACAAATACAAGGTGCACTACGACGGCTGGGGCACCTACTTCATCGAGTAGGTGCTTCCTGTCGGTTCGTAAATTTCTACTCCGTTTTTTTCTGACTTTGTTTTCTTACCGGTTTTGATTCTCTCGCACAGAACCAGGATGTGCGGTTAACCCGCGCCGACCACTACGCTTCTTTAGAGGCTGCGAGTCCCGACGGGCAGACCCCCAACTGGCCCGCGATAGCTGGCTGAACTTTCGTGACCGAATCAGAAACCTCGGCCTTCAGGGCTGTTCTGGCTGAGCATGAATGTTTATCTTGCGGTAGATAAACCGCCTACTCTCTATTATGACTTCAGCCTGCGTTTTTACGGGGCCTATGAGGTGTAATGGGACGACATCCTGCTGGGTTCAACGGAAAGCCTGCCCTGGGCTGAGGATGAAATTCCCGGTCATGACGGTTTCGATTTGCTCAAGCGGGAGGTGGCGGGAGCCTTTCACACCACAGTGATCAGTGCCTATGCCGAGCGGGCGATAGAAGCCTTCAAACACGGGGCATTGGATTTCATCGCCAACCCCTTCACTAAAAGGCGGCTTGGCAAGGCGATGGCCCGTTTCGATGCCAGTGCAAGTCAGCAGGACACTAAATATCTGGCGGTGCGCTGCGCCGGACAGATCGTCACCCTGGCCATCGATGAAGTGATGTTTTTCCTGTGGGCCAATATTTATGCCGGGCTAAGCCTACAAAGCGGAAACAATTCCGAGATATTGCTGGAACAGGATGTAAGGTTGCCTGATGGTCGCAGCAAGATAAGTGAATTAAAAAGCCGTTTTATCTGAATTCCCATTTACCAATCACAGATCCCATTCACCAGCATTCGGCTATTTGCCTGCCTGGATGAGGTTATGGTGGCGACCGGTTTAACGAGGGGCCAGCCATGATTTTCAAAAAACTGATACGCCCACTGTCCTTTGCCATTGTTGTTGCCTTAAGCGGCTGTGGAGATGGAACCATTCAAGTTGATGCAGATGAGTCGCTGCCGGAAGTCATAGAGGATAGCCTGCCTGCGTTACTGGACATTATTGTAGACCAGCATATTGCAGAAAATGGCCCCGGGATGGCTTTGTTGGTGCGCCAGAAGGGGGAATTGCTGTATCGCCATAGTCGTGGTAAAGCAAATATTCATGTAAACATTGATATCGCCGGGCACACCGGTTTTCGCCTGACATCTTTGAGTATAACTTTTATCGCTATTGCTTTGATGCAGCTGCATGAGGCCGGGAAGCTGAATCTGACTGACAAACTCGGTGAATACCTGCCCGAATTAAACGGTGCGTATCAGGCCATAAGTTTGGAGCAATTGCTGACTCACCAATCGGGTATTCCGGACTTAATGAATGACAAAAATGACGAAGGGTTACTGGTATTTGACGGAATGACCAATGCGGAATTTATGTCTTTCTATGCCCGGGTGGATGCATTGGAATTTGTTCCCGGTACTGCCGACCAGTACAGCAATACCGGCTACTTATTGTTGTCAGAAGTAATTGAACGGGCCTCGGGCCTGTCCTTTGATGATTATATGCTGCGCAATATTTTTGCGCCTTTGGGCATGGATGACAGCTATATCATCCATGGTCAGTTTCCCCGTTCAACGGAGGATGCTCTGAACTTTGCTCATTTGACCCAAATTCTGGGCTTCAATTCCCAGACTCACGGTTTTTCCGGTCAGATCAGCTCACTCGACGATTTACTGCTATTCATTCAGGCTTTGAAATTCGAGCAACTTATCAGCGCCCGGACATCGGAAGAAATGATGCAGGCCAAAGTGTTTCTAACGGATCTGAACTATCGATACGGTTACGGATGGTTGGTAGACCCTGGTTATTCAGACATTGTGTTTCATTCCGGCTGTTTCGACGGCTATCAATCCAGAGTCTATCTGGACAAGGCCCATGATTTGCAAATTATTGTCCTGGCTAATGGCGGGAACAGTTCACAGGAACTGTATTGGGATATCATTCACCTGGTAACAGGGGTCTTAGTGAATAAATAGAAGGGCGCTTAATGCGCCCTGTTCCCGTTGCAAGCCTCAGTGGTGCCTAATTCATTGCACAGCTTTTGCTGCAATCTCCAAAGCTGACAGCGTCACAGTCTTTGTACAGCGGCTCGTTGTTGTTGGTCCAGTTGGCCGTATTCACACAAGCAGCTGAGCGGCCTGCGTCACAGACAAATTTAGCCGGCTTGCACACGGCAGTGCCATCATCGTTCTTGCCGATACGCTGGATCTCTTCAGGCATACCGGTATTCACATTGGTGCATAACAAAGTGCAATAGTGTGTCCAACCCGGGTCATAACTGGCACAGCCAGACAGCATAACGGCGACCAGAAAGGATAGAGACAGGCGTTTCAGAAGGAGAGCATTCATCATTCTTCCCATTGACCGTTTCCACATCATTGTAGTCTACATCACGGTCTTACAAGAGGGATTGGCTTATTCCTGGCGCCCATAACCTAAGTAGTACTGCGCCTTGTGGATTTTAACAATGCGCCCATGGCCAGGTGTCAGGCTGCCGACACGGTAATATTGGGTAGCATGCTTGACCTTGTTATGGGCCAAATTATCTCCCGGATGCACTGGGTTCGGCCAGAATCGTCCAGGACAGGCGAGAACGCCGTAAGTATCGCCAAACTTCGCGCCCGTGGTCAGCGTCGGCGGGATATTTGGAGTTGGCCAGTCGTTCCCTTGGAAATCACTGACAAAGGTATCGAAGGTCTCGTTGATTTCAATATCCCTGGGGATGTCAGTGGCAAACTGGTCCTGAACCTTTAGCTGGTACTCGGTCAGGTAACCTTGGGCTGTGCAGCTACCACTGTCATCACACCAAGATTTGCCGCTGCAAGCTGTAGTCATGGTGACAGGTGAATCATCCGGTCCGCTGCTGACCAACGCATTGCTTGGTGCCAGCACCGTCATCTTATGAAACAGGGTGCTGGTCTGGTTGTTGTGGCTCCAGTAGCAGCGTACTTCGATGTCATTTTTTGCTGCACTGGCGTCTGTGCTTTTGATGCCTATTTTGTGTGAGTTGATTTTGGTTTTGCCACTTTGGCCATTTTCAAGCGCGACTTTGTCCGAACCTTTGGTTACGTCCCATCGGAATGTGCCGCCACTGGCATATCCGGCTGATAGGGTGGTTTGTGTGTCATATTGAAAAGGAGTGGCGCCGTCACAATACCAAAGCTGGCTGTGGCGGTTGATGACTAAAGGCTTAGCAACGGGATGTTTGCTTGTTGATTCGGCTGGAACGACCTGATCACCTTGTTGCTCAGTTTGTTCTTCAGGGCCGCTCAATTCTCCCATCATCAACATGCCGACAGCCATGCCTGATGGCCTGTTGAGATGCTTTGCTCTTATCACCGCGCGCGCAGCGTCGGTTTGCCCATCCAAAGTGGAGATTGATTTAGTCTTTTTTGCGACGGGTGTAGAGCGCTTTGTCAGTGCGTGTTGAATCATACTGGTCAAGGTTTTAGAGCCAACCCAATAACTTTAGTGCCTCTGGTAGAGAATTGCCGATTTTTGATGGAAGAAGTTAGGGGTCAGGTCTTGAAATTTGCAGAATTAATGCAAATTTCAAGACCTGACCCCAGTAGTTAACCTGGAGTGTTAGTGTCCGACGTTTAGGGACGCTTGCACCTTATCGAAAGAGGCGGCGATGGGATTGTGGGCCGAGACAATGGTCTTCACCTTAAGTCCTTTTTCCTTGATTGCCTTCATCATAAATTCCATATTCGGAGTAGGTGGCGCCATGGGGCCCACCGCAGGCACATTAATATGGTCAGCATCGAAGATAATGCCGTGCTCAGGTAAGTAGGTGAGCAGATAGTGCTCGGTATGCGGTGTAGGGCCAATATCAATCACTTCCACCACTTGCTTACTGTCTTTGAAGACTTTCTTGCCGTCGACAAATAAGAACTGCGGTGTGCCATCCGGGATATTGTCTTTAATAACTTTTTCATGTGCTTTGACGGTGACGAGTTGTGCACCTAGTTCAGCATACTGTGCAACACCACCTATATGGTCGTTGTGGTGGTGGGTGATAACACTGTATTTAATTGGCTTGTCCTTTACGGCTTTTCTTAGTTCATCCACCCTGGCATTAACGCCATCCAATGCCCCTACGGCCAACACATAATCTTCGAATTCGACAAACAGGCCGTTTTGGAAATTATTGATCACCCAGAAAACGCCTGGTGCGACTTCTTCGGTTCTCATCTCAAACGCCGGTGTTGCCTCCACCTTCTCATAGTCTTTTGGCAGCTTGGTTATCGCGTCTAAAGGCTGATTAATTTTATAGGCTTCAGCAACAAACTCCTGTGAAGGGTCGCCGTTGACACTATAGGAGGAGAAATAGGGGAGAGTGATCCCATCCACTTTGCGGTAATCGTTGAAATAGTACTCCACCAGGATGTCACCAAACAGACGCTCTGATTTGCTGATAAGGTGAGTAGCCTGATCAATATACAAGGTAATCGCGGGCCCTGCATTCATATCAAAACTGATCAGGTCATGATCTTTTCCTGCAAACTTCAGGGAGCCAAGATAGCGAGCTGAATCGAGGTTTTGCTGCAAACTGCGCAGCAATAAGGTGCTGTTAACGCGAATGCCGGGACCAGCAATTTGATTGAAATCCGGTGTCTCCATTTCGGAGATCGTTTTACGAATGGCATCTAGTTGAAAACCTTGGTCATCAACAATTAACGTGGTGTTTGCAAACCTACCGCCCCCGCCTTCACCGGCGTTCTGCACGGATACTATACGCTTTGAAAAATCGATAGCAGAAACAAAATCGCCCTGGGTTTTATCCCAAGGGGGCTCGGGCTTGCGACTCTGGCCCGCATTGATATTTGTTACCGCGTAGTCCACATAAAGCTGTGACAGCGCAGTGAGCTTTTCCTGTCCGCCATAAGCAGAAAGGCTCTCGTTGGTAATCTGTCTGACCTTTTCTACATTGCTACGTGTGAAATTTTCTGCCGAGGCATTGGATATGGCCACAGAGAGGGCCAATAGCGTTAACGTAATTGTTTGCTTCACAGTGATTATCTCCTTTTAGTACAGATGTCTAATCTAGGTAGGAGAGCTATGGATACAAACGTTTTGCGGTGTAGCAGCGATTAACGAGGTTAAATAAGAAAAATGTAAGCAATTGCATTTTTATTGTTCAAGTGGCAAAGAGTTGCAAGGATAAAACACAGGTTGTTCGGCTACCCTGCCTGCACGCGGTTTCGCCCAGAACGTTTGGCTTCCAGGAGTTGGACATCGGCTCGCTCGAAGGCGCCCATCACCGATTCGCCAGATTGCAGTTCAACCACCCCGAAGCTGGCGGAAAGGTTGTTGGCAGTACCCTGAATATGAATGCTTTCAAGCAGTTGTCTGATACGCTCGGCGGTCTCACTGGCACGCTGCAAACCGTTTCCAGGCAATAACAGCATAAATTCATCGCCGCCAAAACGGCCTAATACATCAGCCTGGCGTTTTTCTGCAGAAACTGCTTCTGCCATAAGACGTAGCGCCTGATCGCCTACAGTATGGCCATATTGGTCATTGATTTGCTTAAAGTGGTCGAGGTCAAACAGGATCAGAGAGAGTGCGTGACGATAGCCTATGGCGCGCTGTAATTCTTCATTGGCCATGTCGAAGAAGTGTTCTCTGCTGGCCACTTGGGTCAGTCCATCCCTTTGCGCCATATTGCGTAACTGACGGTTTTGCTCAATCAACACCGGTACCGCCAGACCAAAATAAGCACTGGCAGCAATTAAGCTGATAGCAAACTGATAAACCAAGGCTTGATCGAGCAAACCCAACGTAGCAACGCCAATGGCGATCACCAGGCTAAATACGGCGAGACTCAGGGCTAATCGAAACGGTGTTTCAGAGTAGGCTATCCACATTTGCGGTATAAGCAGGAAAAACATGGCAAAAGCGACTTCCTGATAACGGAAATGGGCAGCCAACAGCATCACTAAAGAAGCCAAGAATACCAAGAGACCGATTTTGATACAGAAGTTAAGGCGTTTACTGCCAATGGGGTCGAAATTTAGGCCACCCAGCCAGGCTTCTATTTGTGGATATCGCCAGCTCAATACGCCGATAAATAAGGGAGCTAACACCATTGCCCCCGCCATATCGCCAATCCACCACGGCAACCAAATGCTGCCAATTTCAGCTTGGCTGATCATGCCGGTCAGCGCCAATGCCTGACTGCCAAACAGGGCGGCAGCAAGGGCGGATAATGTGCATAAGACCAAAAAGCCGATGATCAGTTGAGGCAATACCTGAGTGATAGCGCGGCGCATCAAACTGCGCAACACTGTGGCGCCTGAATAGTGCGAAATGCAGTGAGCTGCGCCAAACAGCAGACCGGTCCAGGCCAGCTCGAGTAAGGATTGATCGCCCGCATAGAGATTATCGACCCAGAAGGTAACAATAATGCTGCACAGCATCAGGATGGGCATAGCGCGTATGCCCATAATTAAGAAAGCGGCGAATGTGAGGCCTGCTGGCGGAAACCAGATACTGGCATGAGGCGCAAATTCCATCAGCACCGAAGCACGCCACAACAGCAGCCAAGCCAGCCCCAACAATAAACTGCGGGCCATTTCATTGGTGGCAAACAAGCGACCGTAGAATGACAGTTCACTTTTGTTATTTGAGGTGGCGTTGTTATCAGTCAATAGCATTTTCCATGATAATCCGACTTTAAGCTCTTATCGTCGAGGACAGGCCTCAGGCTTTTTGCACCAGTAAATTAGCTTGGTTTGTACCACCCGCATGTCAGTAATTGGCTCTACAAACCGGTATACTCTGGTTTGACCACAAGCTATGCCAGCATGGTAATCAAGGGGCGGGACCACTGCAACTGTACAGAGTGCTTGCCAAAAAGGATGAAGTCTGGGCTAGACTAGTGACATCCTACAGCTACCTAACCACATTAGATGCGACGATATTATCAGTTTCTTGCAATAGGCTTGCTGTATCTGGGGAGTAGCTTGCCCGCCCATGCGAAGGAATCTATTCTCTTTGCCATGGTGTATCCCTCGGTCTTTCCTTACACCTATAGCCTTAAAAATGAATATGACGGGATCGGACCGGCAGTTATCCGCAGGTGGGCCGAGCATCATGGTATTGATGTCACATTTCAAAGTTTCAGCCGACAAGCAGCAGAAGCTGCGCTCTACCTAGACAAGGCCGATATGTCGCTGTTAGCGCCAGCCTGGTTGGCCAGAGCAAATACACTGCTGTTCAGCAAGCCTATTCTCATGCACCGAGAGTTCTTGTATGCCACATCTGAAATTCCAAAGGGTACTGGATTGCCTGACAATAACGCCGTCCCTTTTACAATTTGCGTAATTGAGGGTTTTGTTTACCCAGCCTTGGATGCCGGCTTTATGAGTGGGAAATATATTCGCCTTAGTGCCACCGACGGCACAACGCAGTTAAACATGTTGCAAAAAGGTCGGTGCCGTTTTGCCCACCTCAGTGAGTTACAAGCGCAGTGGTTGATCAGCAAAATGGGGTTGGAAAAGGTTATTTACCAGGCACCGATGCCGCTAATAGAAGAAGCTTTAACTTTCGCTGTCACCCAGCGCAACAAGGCATTGATGCCGGGATTGAATGCATTCATCGACAAGTTAAACAACAGCCAGGAAATGAAAGATATTGTGGCCGAGCAAATGGCCAAGGCACTTAAGAAGAAGTACCGAGAGTAATGAGTTAGCCCTAGAAAAATTGATGGATATATATGCAATTTTGCATTGTGCCTGAGCCTTGCTGCCACTACAATTCGCGGCTTTGGCGCCCCACGTGGTAGGGGCCTATTTGTTGGTGGGCAAAGTGGACAAGACCGAATTTATCCGGATAAGAAAATTTATCGTTAAGCTGGGCAAAATGCTGCATAAATACGGTACCCCGGCTTTTCGTCTTGAAGCCCATCTACAGGAAGTGGCTGAATACCTCGGCGTTAATGCGTCTTTTATCGCCACCCCCACGGCTCTGACCTTTGTGATTTGGAGCGACAAACATGAAGACGAATACAATCATGCCGCGCGGGTACAGCCAGGCGAATTGGATTTGGGCTCGTTGTCGCGTACCGATGAACTGGTCAATAAACTGCTGGCCGATGAGCTGACACTCTATGAAGCAGACGCCGTGCTCGATGAAATTGACGCCATGCCTAACCCATATGGGAAAGTTGTAACAGGCGGCGCATTCTTTGTTTCCACGGGCGCTTTCGCTATGCTGATGGGGGCAAGCTGGAACGATGTACTGTGGTCAGCTCTGATTGGTTTAGTAGTGTATTTCTGGGTATTGTGGGCGGCACAATCCAAACGGGTAACCCATATGCTGGAGCCTGCTGTGGCGACAGTGGCGGGATTGCTGGCCTGTGCAATCAGCAGCTATGTGGATCCCAGTACCAACATTCGCCTGGTAGTTCTGTCTTCCATAATTGTCTTTATCCCCGGTCTGGCTTTAGCTCTTGGCTTAGCTGAGTTGTCAGCGCGGCATTTGGTATCCGGCACCGCCAGGGTGATGGATGCTATTATGCTGCTGTTTAAACTGTATTTCGGCGCCTTCCTGGGTATAGCCCTGGGCTTTGCTATGTTCGGACAGTCGGAGTTTGTGCCATATGAGCCATTACCTAAATGGATGGCCTGGTATGCCATATTGATGTTGTGCTCGGCACTGGTGGTGATTTTTCGCCTGCGCCTTAAACATGCACCCTGGGCACTGTTATCCGGCTTTATTGCTTACGGGGCAACCTTCTACAGTTCTGCCTATTTGGAGCAAGGCTTGGGCACCTTTGTTGGTGCCTTCGCAGTGGGCGTTTATTCCAACCTTTTCACCCGCATTATGAACGCGCCGGCCACCATCGTGGTGATGCAGGGATTGATCGTATTGGTGCCAGGTTCAAAGACCTACATTGGCCTGAATTCCTTTGTCTCGGGGCAGGATTTCGTGCACGCCGAACATATTGGTCAGGAAACCTTCCTGATCTTTATGTCGCTGGTAGCAGGGTTGATTTTTGCCAACGTGGCCATGCCGACCAAAAAGGCGCTTTAGAGCGCCATCGGCACGGCGGCGATAAAAGCCATCTCCACCAGCATTTCAGGGTCTACTAACTCGGCTTTCACACAAGCGCGAACCGGTGCCTGTCCAGGCTCCAGCCAGTCTTCCCAGGCCTGGTTCATATCATCCAGTTTGGATAAATCGCTGACATAAATGGTGGTGCTGATCAGTGCTGTTTTATCCAGCCCTAACTGTTTTAAGGTTTGCTCTGCCAATGCAAGCAGGTTTTGTGTCTGCCCGGCCATGTCCAGACTGAGATCGTCAGGGATTTCTACCCAATAAGCAGTGCGGTTGTGAATGCAAACATCCGACATGCGTTTGCCAGGGTTGATTCGGGTGATATTCATCACGCAATGTCTATTAGCGAAAGATGTGAAGAGTCTAGCGGCAGCGCCTCACCACAGGCAAGGCGCCGTATTGATTTAGTGGGATTTGCCGTTTTTCATGTATTTAAGCAAAGCATCAGGGCTTGCGCCCACCAAATCCTTGTCTAGCGTGCGCCACACGAGCTTTTCTGTCTGCTTATTCATTCTCTTACGTAAAGCACCGAGAAACTGTGGCTCGGCGATGATATTGATGTGATAGGTTTTGTCTTTTTTTCGCCTTTCGTCCAGCGACTTTGCCACTCGGGTAGCGAATTCGTCCAGGTTATGATCGGCGGGTGATTTTCCGGCCATGGCATCACTGCCGGGAATGCGTGAGCCGGCGGCGGACATGCTGCCCGGCCTGTCTGTCACCATATCACGGCTGTTAGTGCGGCCGTTGGGATTCATTAGGCACTCTATTTCCTGTAACTCGGTGGCACCTTCGCGAATTTCGAACATACGGGCGGCATTTCGGTTGGCCACCACGAGATAAGCATGACCGATCATATTTCTCCTCCTCTTTAGACCAAGTGTAAGTGTAGCCATTTCAGAAGATATTCCTGCATGCTGGGGCAACTATGAATGGCAAGCCAGGTAGACAGGGTAGTAAATGGCAAAATACATCGTAAAGATGACATATTGCCAAGGCCGGTTTGGGTTAGGCTGTACCTGATTCATATAGGAGGAATGTTACAAATGCGCTTTATCACCCTACTGATTTTGCTGTTCAGCACTACGGCATTGGCCGGTGCGCCCGCAACCAAGGTGGCTATCTTGATGTTTGACAAGGTGCAAATCATCGATTTCGCTGGCCCTTACGAAATTTTCGGCCAGGCCAAATTTGATGTGTATACGGTGTCGTCCGATGGAAAGCCGGTGACCACAGCCATGGGCCTTTCGGTGAATCCCAGCCATAGCTTCGCCGACTTGCCCCCGGTAGATATCGTGCTGGTGCCCGGCGGCAACGTGCAGAAGATCATGCACGACAAATCAGTACTGAACTGGATTAAAAACAGGAAAAATGACAGTGAGCACATACTTTCTGTCTGCACCGGCTCCCATATTCTTGCTCAGGCAGGTTTGTTGGACGATCAGCAGGCCACTACCTTTCACCGCGCCCTTGAGGGGCTGGCCAAGGATTATCCCAAGGTGGAGGTGTTGCATGATCGGCGCTTTGTGGATAATGGCCAGGTGATCACTACGGCGGGCTTATCCTCAGGTTTGGACGGTGCGCTGCATCTGGTGGCTAAGATTCAGGGACAGGATGCCGCCAAAACCATTGCAATGCATATCGAATATGACTGGGACCCTTCCCAAGGCTTCGTTCGAGGTCTGATGGCGGACCGATATTTGCCTGACAACGATTATCAGTGGCCGGAGGATATCCAGTTCGAGCGTCTGGCAGCCTTTGGTGATAAAGGCCAATGGCAGAACCGCTATCTGGCGAAGACAGAGGCTACCAAGGAAGTCTTACAAGCGGTGTACGTCAAGGCCATGAAGGCACATGATCAATGGAAGTCCATACCTGCGGAGGACGGCAAATTATCCTGGCAGGCTACCATTGACACGCAGCGCTGGATACATAGTTTTTGGCTGGAAACCGATGCTGATGCCTATCTTCTGCACCAGCAAATAAAGCGGGATTAAACCATGTTGTCACGGACCATAGGTTTTCTGCTGTTTGACCAATATAACGTGCTGGATATTACCGGGCCACTGGAGGTATTTGATACCGCCAGACAATTGAATGGCTGTGCGTATCGAATTTGTTTAATTGGTGAACATAAGCAAGCTTACCGGGCGGAATCCGGTATTGAGCTGCTGGCGCAGTTCAATCTGGCTGACTGCCCCAGCTTGGACACTTTGGTGATCCCTGGCGGCAGTGGTACCCGGGAATCGGCTATACAAGCTGTGTATGGTCCGTGGCTCAAAGCACGAGGCAAGGACACGCGGCGCATTGCTACGGTATGTACTGGTGCCTTTCTGCTGGCCAGCACCGGCTTGTTGGACAAACTGAAGGCCACTACCCATTGGAACTTTGAAGCACAATTCAGACGCCAGTTTCCCAAAGTGCGACTGATCAACGATGCGCTTTACATTGATAACGGTCAGATTTCCACTTCTGCAGGCATCAGCTCAGGCATTGACCTGGCTTTAAAATTGGTGGAAGACGATTGTGGTGCGGCCTTGGCAGTGCAAGTGGCCCGTTATCTGGTCGTGCATTACCGGCGTGCAGGGAACCAGGCGCAGTTCTCGGAGCCACTGAAATTCCAGCAAAAAGCTGACGGCCTGTTTGCCGATATTACCGCCTATATCATGCAGCATCTGCAACAGCCCCTGAGTATCGATGCTCTGGCCGAGCAGGCCGGTATGAGCCAACGTAATTTCTGCCGTCGCTTTAAACAGCAAACCGGACAAAGCCCCGGTCGTTATGTGGAAAGCCTGCGGCTGGATTACGCCAGGCAATTGCTGGCCGACAAGGACTGGCAGTTGGGACAAATTGCCCAAGCTTGTGGATACCAAAGTGCGGATGTATTCCGCCGGGCATTCGAGCGACGGTTTGGTGTGCTACCTGGCGAATACCGGGCTCGTTTCACCGAGAAAACCTAACACCTGACCCCGCATAGAAGAAAGCAGAGGTCATTCAAAGAAAAAACCCGCCGACTGGCGGGTTTTTGTATCTTTACAGGCTCTCGATGGTTTGCTTCTGCTCTTCAAGCTTTTCCACCTGCAGGCGGAATTCGTCGAGCTTGGCCTTTTCCTTCTCGATTACATCGGCCGGGGCTTTGCTGACAAAACTCTCGTTGGAAAGCTTGCCTTCGGTACGGGCCATATCGCCCTTGAGCTTATCCAGGGCCTTGGCAATACGGGCAAGCTCCGCGTCTTTGTCGATAAGACCTGCCATGGGGATCAGCACTTCCATCTCGCCGACGATGGCACTGGCCGAGGCCGGGCCTTTCTCGCCTTCTGGCAGTACGGTAATGGCTTCCAGCTTGGCCAGCTTGGACAGCAGCAATTCGCTGTCGGCCAAACGGCGCTTATCTTCGCTACCGGCGTTACGCAGCAGCACAGAGAGCGGCTTGCTGGGGCTGATATCCATCTCACCGCGGATATTTCGCACGCCTACAATCACTTGCTTAACCCATTCGATATCGGCCAGCACTTGCTCATCCAACAGGCTGTTATCCTGCACCGGGAAGGCCTGCATCATCAGGCTGCCCTGCTTACCGCACAGAGGTGCCACACGCTGCCAGATTTCTTCGGTGATAAAAGGCATGAAGGGGTGCATCAGGCGTAGCAGACTTTCCAATACGTTTACCAGGGTATGACGAGTGCCGCGCTTTTGCGCTTCGCTGCTGTCATCGCTGTTGAGTACCGGCTTGGACAGTTCCAGATACCAGTCGCAGAACTGGTTCCAGGTAAACTCATAAACCGCCTGGGCCGCCAGGTCGAAACGGTAAGTGGCGATGGCAGATTCGAAGGTCTCCAGGGTTTGCTGGAAGCGCGCCCAGATCCACTTGTCGGCCAGGCTCAGCGTTAATTCGCCAGACAGACCGGTGTCCTGCTCTTCGGTATTCATCAGCACAAAGCGTGAGGCATTCCACAGCTTGTTGCAGAAGTTACGATAACCTTCTACCCGGCCCATATCGAAGTTGATATCGCGACTGGTGGAGGCCATGGCGGCAAAGGTAAAGCGCAGCGCATCGGTACCGTAAGCGGCAATGCCCTCCGGGAATTGCTGACGGGTACGCTTGCTGATTTTCTCGGCCAGCTGTGGCTGCATCATTCCGGCGGTGCGTTTGTTGACCAGGGCGTCGAGGTCAATGCCGTCAATTAAATCGATAGGGTCCAGCACGTTACCCTTGGACTTGGACATCTTATTGCCCTGCTCATCACGGATAAGACCGGTGATGTAAATTTCCTTAAAGGGGATCTTGCCGGTGAATTTCATGGTCATCATGATCATCCGGGCAACCCAGAAGAAGATGATGTCAAAACCGGTAACCAGCACCGAGCTTGGCACAAAAGTGTTCAACTCAGGAGTGTCTTTGGGCCAGCCCATGGTGGCGAAAGGCCACAAGGCAGAGGAGAACCAAGTATCCAGTACGTCTTCGTCCTGGCGAAGTTTTACTTCGGCCCCCAGGCCATGCTTTTCACGCACTTCGGCTTCATCACGGCCCACATAGACATTTTCGTTGTCGTCATACCAGGCCGGAATACGGTGTCCCCACCATAGCTGACGGGAAATACACCAATCCTGGATGTTGTACATCCACTGGAAGTAGGTTTTGCTCCAGTTTTCCGGGACAAATTTGATTTCGCCAGACTCCACCGCTTCGATGGCTGGCTTGGCCAGAGACTCTACCGCCACATACCATTGGTTAGTCAGATAAGGCTCGATAACCGCGCCGGTGCGATCGCCACGGGGAACTTTGAGCTTGTGATCTTCAATTTTAACCAGCAAGCCCTGAGCTTGCAGATCCTGAACGATTTTTTCGCGGGCCACAAAACGATCCAGGCCACGATAGGCTTCTGGTGCGTTGTCGTTGATCTTCGCATCGGCGGTGAAGACGTTGATCATCTCCAGATTATGACGTTTACCGATTTCATAATCGTTGAAGTCATGGGCTGGGGTGATCTTGACGCAGCCGGTACCAAATTCCGGATCCACATAGTCATCGGCAATGATTTTGATCAGACGGCCAGAGATTGGCAGACGGATTTCTTTGCCGATAAAGCTCTGGTAGCGCTCATCGTCTGGGTGCACGGCCACGGCCGTATCGCCGAGCATGGTTTCGGGGCGGGTGGTGGCGACCACTAATTCGCCACTGCCATCGGCCAGCGGATAGCGCATATGCCACATATGGCCGGCTTCTTCTTCGCTCAGTACTTCCAGATCGGATACCGCGGTATGCAGCACCGGATCCCAGTTAACCAGACGCTTGCCACGATAGATAAGCCCTTCTTCATGCAGGCGTACAAAGACTTCCTGCACCGCCTCGGAAAGGTCTTCATCCATGGTAAAGGCTTCGCGATTCCAGTCACAGCTGGTGCCCATGCGGCGCATTTGCGAGGTGATGGTGCCACCGGAGTGTTCTTTCCACTCCCAAATCTTTTCGACAAACTTTTCACGGCCTAAATCATGGCGGGTTTTACCCTGGGCATTCAATTGGCGTTCGACCACCATCTGGGTGGCGATACCGGCATGGTCGGTGCCGCATTGCCACAAGGTGTTGTCACCTTTCATGCGGTGATAGCGGGTCAGGGCATCCATAATGGTATGCTGAAACGCATGGCCCATATGCAGGCTACCGGTGACATTAGGCGGTGGCAGCAGAATACAATAGGGCTCGCCGCTGCCGCTGGCCTTGAAATAGTCATTTTGCTCCCATTGCTGGTAGCGTTTTTGTTCGATGTCCTGTGGATTAAACGTCTTATCCATCTCAATTCTCTTCAATGCTGTTAGCGGGCCGGGTGTCTAACTGATGACCGGCGCCACGATATTGCTTGTATCTTTCCCGGGCCTGCTGCTTTTGCTGATCATCAGCAGGCACAAAATCAAAAATGCGCTTAAAGCGCTGATGCCCCTCTGGCAACTGAGAGGCCAGATTTATTAGCACCGGTTTATTGCTACGCGAGGACCCCTGCCAGGCAATCTCTACCGGGGTGCCCTTGGGCGGGCCCTCACCGGTAAGGTTGTGAGGCACAAAAGCATCCACCGGTAATTGCCACAACAGCTCATCCACGGCTTCGGCCTGTTGCTTATCTTCACACAACACCAGGCATGCCTGTTTACTGCGATAAGCCTGGGCCGCTAAGCGACAAGCCAGCGCGAGGGGCGCTGGCTGTGCGTCGTTCTGCTCTTCGTCGAGCAGGTAAAAAATGACCTCTGCCATTTTACGCGGTCACCGATCAGTCTTCCATTTCCACGCCGGCGCGGTTCATTAAAAACTGGGTCAGCATGGGTACCGGGCGACCGGTGGCCCCTTTACTCTTGCCGCCGCTTACCCAAGCGGTACCGGCGATATCCATATGTGCCCAATTGTATTTTTTGGTAAAGCGTGACAGGAAGCAGGCTGCGGTGATGGTACCGGCAGGACGACCGCCAATGTTGGCCATATCGGCAAAGGGGCTTTCGATCTGCTCCTGATACTCATCCCACAAAGGCAAACGCCAGGCTTTGTCACTGCTCTGCTCAGAGGCATTAAGCAGCTCATGGGCCAGGGGGTTGTGGCTGCTCATTACGCCGGTAGCGTGTTTACCCAAGGCAATCACGCAGGCGCCGGTCAGGGTAGCCACATCCACTACGGTTTCCGGATTGAAGCGCTCCACATAGGTCAGCGCGTCACACAGCACCAAACGGCCTTCGGCATCGGTGTTGAGTACTTCCACAGTCTGACCCGACATGGTGGTCAGAATATCGCCGGGGCGGTAGGCGCTGGCGTCGGGCATATTTTCGCAGCCCGCCAATACGCCGATGACATTGATAGGCAACTTAAGCTCGGCCAGTGATGCCATGGTTCCCAATACGCCGGCCGCACCGCACATATCGTATTTCATTTCATCCATGGCTTCTGAAGGCTTGATGCTGATACCGCCGGAATCGAAAGTCAGGCCCTTGCCCACCAGCACTATGGGTGGTGTGGAGGCCGCCGCACCTTGGTAGTGCATCAGGGTCATAATGGATTCATTGGCAGAACCACGCCCAACCGCCAGATAGGAGTGCATGCCAAGCGCATCCATCTGGGCCTCATCCACATGCTCAATCTTGAGGTTACCAAACTTGCCAGCCAACTCTTTGGCCTGCTCTAACAAATAAGCAGGGTTGCAGATATTGGGCGGCATATTGGCTACGTCTTTGGCCAGTTTAACGCCGTTGGAGACGGCTAAACCGTGACCGATGGCGCGCTCACCCACGGGCAGTTCGCGGCGGGTCGGCACATTAAAGACGATCTTACGCAAAGGGCGACGAGGTTCTTCCTTCTTGGATTTCAACTGCGTGAAGCTGTACAGACTTTCGTGGGTGGCTTCCACCGCCTGACGCACTTTCCAGTAAGTATCGCGTCCTTTTACATGCAGCTCGGTCAGGAAACACACCGCTTCCATGGAGCCGGTTTCATTTAAGGTGCTGATGGTGCGGGAGATGATTTGCTTGTACTGACGCTCATCCAACTCGCGCTCTTTGCCGCAGCCGACTAACAAGACGCGCTCGCTGAGTACGTTTGGTACATGATGAAGCAGTAGCATCTGACCGGCTTTACCTTCCAGATCGCCACGGCGAAGCAGGTTGCTGATGTAGCCACCGCTAATCTCGTCCAGTTGCTCTGCTACCGCTGATAAACGGCGAGGCTCGAAGACGCCAACCACGATACAGGCGCTACGTTGTTTTTCCGGACTGCCACTTTTGACGCTAAATTCCATCCTTCCCCCATCAGACCTGCTGTTGTTTCTTAAAGATTCCGCCGTTAAGCTGCCATTCCGCCGCCAATCAAGTGGCGTTGCAGCTAAGCTTGTCGTCATTGGACATTTTTGCTTTCAGTCCAAGCGTCAAACCCTGAAAATAGGCAGGAAACACAAATTAAACTTGTGAAAATGTTAAGTTTACTTAAAAATTTAAAGCATTCCACTAAAAAAGCCGCTTTTCCATTGGACGCCCGGTGCTGATTTTCCGTTATTTGCTAAAAGAAACCCTGAAATCGCAGATTGCGGTTTTTCTGGTATTGATGGCTATCTTCATTATCCAGAAATTCGTGCGCGTGCTGGCCGATGCTTCAGATGGCGATATTCCTGCAGGCCTGGTGCTGAGCTTCCTGGCCTTAAATATTCCGGTACTGGCTTCCCTTATCCTCCCCCTAAGCCTTTTTCTTGGCATTATGTTGGCCCATGGCCGCTTCTATGTGGATCATGAAATGGCGGTGATGCGGGCCTGTGGCATCAGCGAATGGTATATCACCCGGGTGATGCTGACGTTGGCCTTTGTGATGGCCTTGGTTTCCGGTTTTCTCACTCTTTACCTGGCGCCATTGTCGCTGGAAATTGAATATCAGCTGGAAGAGCAGGTCAGCACAGAGTCGGGCCTGACTAGTCTGATCCCTGGCCGTTTTCAGGAGAGTGCTAACCGCCAGGCGGTGATCTTTGTGCATGATATTGGCACTGAGAAAAATCAGTTAGAAAAGGTATTTCTCGCGCAGCTTGGGCGCGAAGAGGGCAAAACCGATGTGCGTATCATTTATGCCAATCAGGGAAGTGTGCGGGAGGAGAACGATGGCTCTGAAAAGCTGATTCTGCAGGGCGGTATTCAGTACGAAGGTGAGCAGGGCAAGCTCAGTTATCGGCGAGTGCAATTTGACGAATATCAGGTGCAGATCGCCGAACGGGCTCCGGAGCAAAGGGCTCGCAAGGTGGCGGCCTATCCGACATTGCAATTACTTGAAGATGCCAGCTTAGATGCCATGGCAGAGTTGCAGTGGCGTATTGCAATTCCCTTATCCTTACCCTTTCTGGTGCTGATTGCAGTCCCTTTATCGGCGGTGGATCCTCGTCAGGGGCGCTTCGGAAAAATCTTCCCGGCGTTGTTGCTCTATTTGGGATATTTCATGTTGTTAATGGCCGGCCGCAAGGTGCTGGAAAACGGCAAGGTCCCGCAAGCACTGGGTCTTTGGTGGGTGCATGGGGTGATATTGACTATCGGCTTCCTGCTGCTGGCTAAAAACCGGCCTTTTGGCGTCGCCTTGTGGGCAAAAATGAAGGGGCGCAAGACATGATCAGAACGCTCGACTTGTACTTGGCCCGTACTCTCATCGGTACCACCTTTATCACCATATTTGTGCTGGTGGGACTGAGCAGCCTGCTGAAGTTTGTTGAGCAGCTTAAATATCTGGATCGTGGTAACTACGACATGCTGGTAGCGGGCGTCTATGTACTGCTGAGTATGCCCCGCGAAATCGAGCAGTTTTTTCCCATGGCCACCCTGATTGGGGGATTGATTGGTATGGGCATGTTGGCCAGCAACAGCGAACTGGTGGTGATGCAGGCCGCCGGCATGAGCCGTTTTAATATTATTGCCTCGGCCATGAAGTCCGCCCTGCTGATGGTGGTGTTTGTGATGGCCTTGGGGGAGTGGGTGGCGCCTGTCAGCGAAACCCATGCCAAGGAAATTCGGACTCAGGCGATTTCTGGCGGCAGCTTATTTTCCAAAGACAGGTTAGTCTGGGCCAAAGACGGTCAACACTTTGTCAGCATAGGAGAGGTGGTTAGTAAGGACCAACTTCTGGATGTCAGCATCTATGAATTTAATGATGAGCTGGATTTAACCCGCATTACCCAGGCTGCCCAAGCTGATTTTGTCGCCCAAAGCTGGCGCCTAAGTCGGGTCACGGTTACCGATTTCAGTCCAGAGCAGGTAACCAGTAGCACGCTGGAGCAGTCCAAATGGGAGTCTGGTTTGACGCCGGACAAACTCGGCGTGGTGCAGGTTAAGCCTGAGGCATTGTCTATTCGTGGTTTGAATGACTATGTGCTGTACCTGCAAAATAACAGTCAGGATGCCAGTCGATATCAGTTGGCCTTGTGGCGCAAGATCCTGCAACCGGTGACAGTGGGTGTGATGTTGCTGGTCGCTTTGTCCTTTATTTTCGGTCCACTTCGCAGTGTGACCATGGGGGCCAGGGTGATTATGGGCGTACTCACAGGTTTTGCCTTTTTTATTGCCAATGAGGTATTTGGACCTCTTAGCCTGGTTTACCAGCTGCCCGCGGTGGTGGGTGCTCTTCTGCCTAGCTTGGTGTTTGCTGCTTTGGCAGCACATATGCTCAGGCGCTGATTGGAAAATTCTTAGCAGTTGAGCTGCTAATTTACGCCTGCAACGCTATGGTTAAGCTATCCAAGCGTCAATGCAGGTGGCTATGAGTTATCGATTCAGCCTCGGCGGCCAATCTCACCATTTTCCTGACCTCAAAACCCTGATGGCCAAGGCCAGTCCTATGCGTTCAGGGGATTATCTGGCTGCTATAGGTGCTGCCAATGCCACTGAGAGGGTGGCTGCGCAGTGTTGTCTTGCCGAATTGCCCCTGAAAACCTTTGTTAACGAGCTAATTATTCCTTATGAGCAGGATGAAGTTAGCCGCCTGATTATTGATAGCCATGATCCGGTGGCGTTTGCGTCAATCAGTCAACTGACGGTGGGCGATTTTCGCAACTGGTTGCTGTTGGACAGCACCGACAGTGCCACCCTCGCTGCCGTGGCGCCAGGGATCACACCGGAGATGGCGGCCGCGGTCAGTAAGATCATGCGCAATCAGGATTTAATTGTGGCGGCGGCCAAATGCAAGGTGACCAGCGCCTTTCGCAGTACTATAGGTTTGCCTGGTCATCTGAGCGGGCGTTTACAGCCCAATCACCCCACCGACGATCTACGCGGCATTGCCGCTTCAATGCTTGACGGCCTCCTATATGGCTGTGGTGATGCGGTAATAGGGGTTAATCCGGTAAGTGATAGTTTGCCAAGGCTAAAAGCCCTGTATCACATGCTGGATGAGGTGATCAGCCATTATCAAATCCCTACCCAATCCTGCGTTCTCACTCATGTGACCAATCAAATTGAATTAATGAATCAGGGGGCGCCGGTGGATCTGGTGTTCCAATCCATCGCCGGTACCCAGGCCGCCAACAGCAGCTTTGGCATTGATTTAAAGCTGCTTGCTGAAGCGCAGGAAGCGGCATTGGCTTTAAAGCGAGGGACAGTGGGCGAGAATGTAATGTATTTTGAAACTGGTCAGGGCTCGGCGCTTTCTGCCAACGCCCATCATGGGGTTGACCAACAAACCTGTGAGGCCAGGGCTTATGCCGTGGCCAGGCGCTTTAAGCCGCTGTTGGTGAATACCGTGGTGGGCTTTATTGGCCCCGAATATCTGTATGACGGCAAGCAAATATTGCGTGCCGGGTTGGAAGATCATTTTTGCGGCAAGCTGTTGGGCCTGCCTATGGGCTGCGATGTTTGTTACACCAACCATGCTGAAGCCGATCAAGATGATATGGACAACCTGATGATCCTGCTGGCCAATGCGGGACTGACCTTTCTGATGGGCGTCCCGGGGGGGGATGATGTGATGCTGAGTTACCAAAGCACCTCCTTCCACGACATTTTAATGCTGAGGCAATTGCTTAGCCTTAAACCCGCACCGGAGTTTGCACTATGGTTAGAAAAGATGCAGATAAGCGATCATCAGGGACGTCCTCAATCTCTGGACAGCAATCATTCGCTAGTCAGGGAATTGCCCAAGCTGCTCAACGTGAGTTAGTCCAGACAGATCCCTGGACTGCACTAGGTGCTTTCACCTCGGCCCGTATTGGTTTAGGCCGGGTCGGTAGCAGCCTGTCCTCCGCCCAGGTGCAATCTTTGGCGCTGGCTCATGCCAAAGCCCGCGATGCGGTGCATCTGCCTCTGAATATTGAACAATTGGATAACGCCCTAAAAAAGCAGGGCCTTAATACGGTGCACGTGCATAGCCAGGTGGCCGACAGGCACGAATATCTGCTTCGGCCTGATAAGGGCAGACGTTTGGACGAACCCAGTATCGAACGGCTAACAGACCTGAATTGGCAGGCCAGCCCGCTGTTACTGGTGATAGGAGATGGACTCTCTTCCACGGCAGTAGCACAGCACGGTGCACCCTTGGTCGCGACTATCAGGGCCGGACTGCCCAAGGGCTGGGCTATGCCGGGAGTGGTCATTGCCAGCCAGGCCAGGGTGGCGATTGCCGATGAAATCGGTCAACTATTAAAGGCGCAGATGGTGGCTATTCTGATCGGTGAGCGCCCTGGTCTTAGTGCAGCCGACAGCTTGGGCGTGTATTTCACTTTTAATCCCAAAGTCGGTTGCAATGATTCACAGCGCAACTGTTTGTCCAATATCCGCCCGCAAGGTATGGGCTATGCTGAGGCGGCCCAGAAGTTGTTATGGCTGGCCGGGGAAGCCTTGCGTATTAAGGCTTCTGGGGTAGCGCTTAAGGACGAGTCGGAGCATCGTCCGAGGCTGCTGGAGTAATTTGGCCTTAGGACTTTTTATTCACCACAGAGACACCGAGAGCACAGAGTTTTTGCTAGTTACCTGAGATGAGCCCCCAGCTTTTTTCTACTTCGAGATCTCTGTGTCTCCGTGGTTTAAAAATCGGTGTCAGCACAAATTAGCGCTTCAGGAACGCTAGAAAGCATTCACCACAGAAATATGGAGGGTACAGAGGTTTTTGGGCCGAGGGTATTATTCATCCAACATAGATTGAAATCCGCCGAAGATCATACGTTTGCCGTCGAAGGGCATATTGCCCTCAAAGGGCTTCATACGGGGATCTTCCATTGCCTTTTTCATCCCTTCGTCCCGTACCGCTTTGGAAGGCCAGACAATCCAGGAAAACACCACTGTTTCATCTTCTTTTAAGGCCACGGCCAGCGGAAAGGAGGTCAGTTTACCTTCTGGCACATCCTCTCCCCAATTTTCTACAATGCGTAACGCGCCATGCTCATTAAATACCGGGGCACAGGCTTTGGCCAGCGCCAGATACTGGTTCTTTTTCGCGGTTGGAACCGGTACTACATAACCATCCACATAGCTCATAATTTTCTCCCTAAACGCGGAGTGTGCTGTTGTCAGCATAGAGACTAGCTTAAGGGGCGAAAAACCGCTTTGTGGATTTTTTCACCACAGGGACACGGAGGGCACAGAATCTAGTGGATGAATGCAAGGACCGCTGTGTGTGGGACTCGTTTTCTGCTGATCTATTAATTAAAAGACCAGTAGTTACGAAGTCTGAGGCATTAACTCATTAGGTGTCTGCGAAGTTCGAGACCTCGATAAGATTACCGTCCGGGTCTCTAAAATACACCGACAGTATTTTACCTATTGCCCCGGTACGACTCACCGGCCCTTCAATAAGCGCTACCTTATCTTGCTGTAATTGCGCTATCACATGGTGGATATCATCTTTAATGATAAAACAGAGATCGGCGCTCCCCGGCATAACCTTGCTCGCCTTGGGCTCAAACTCATGGCCCCACTGATGAAGGTTGATTTTCTGCTGACCGAAGGTGAGTGCAATCCGCCCCTCGCCAAACACCACCTTTTGCATACCCATAACCCTGGTATAAAAATCCACGGTCGCCGCGATATCTTTTACCGTCAGCACTAAATGATCGATTCTTGCTACTTGCATGGTACTTCCTACTCAAACACCAATCGTCCACCCTGCACCAGTTCCTGATGGCTGATAAAGGGCCGCGCCAGCAGCTTGCCGTTAAAGCGGATAATGGCGTTACGCCGAGCGTCCTTATCCTTAATACGGTTTTCGATCACCAGTGGCTTGCCCGAATAATAGTGGCTGTCCAACTGAATGGTCACCTTATCAAAACGGGGCGGTAGCAGGGCGTAGCTGGGATCGCCCGGGGTCAGGGGATAGAGGCCCATCATGGCGAAAGCCAGCCAGGCGGACATTGTGCCGGCATCGTCATTGCCGGGCAGGCCGCCTGGGCCTGTGCCAAAGTGCTGGTCTATCTGCTCGCTGACGCGCTTGGCGCTTCGCCACTGCTGCCCTTCCACAAAATGGTATAGGAAGGGGTAGGTGATATCCGGCTCATTGGTCATATCAAAATTGCCGCTATCAAAGGTGGCGTCCAGGGCTGCTAAGAAGGGCTGTTCGCCACCCAAAAGCTGAATCAATCCAGGCATGGCATGGGGTACATAAAAGCGATAGTTCCAGGCATTGCCTTCGATATAGCCGGGGGCCGGTTCAAAGTTACGGCCAAGCATAGGGTCGAATGGGTCAAGCCATTTGCCGTCGCGGCCCTTGGGGCGCAGCATGCCGGTTTGACTATCGAACAGCTTTTGGTAGTTGTTCGCCCGCGTTGAAAACAGCAAAAAGTCCTCATGCTTGCCCAGCGCCTTGGCCAGTTGCGCCAGGTTATAGTCGGCCAAATAATACTCCAAACTGGTGGCCACACTGCCGTCATAAGGCCCCTCATCGTCCACCGGCACATAGCCGAGTTTAAGATAGTCGGCTAGCTCGGGGCGCAGCGGATTCTCTTCTATCTGGGTGGCGGCCTTTTTCATTGCCTGGTAGGCGGCCTCAACATCAAAATCCTGGATGGCGCGAAGATAAGTATCGGCAATCAGAATAGTGCCGGGGTCGCCCACCATCACCTGGGTTTCCATGCCGTACAGCTCCCATTTGGGTAGCCAGCCGCTTTCCTTGGCCATGGCAACGGCGCTGTTGACCATCTGTGATTGCAGCTTGGGATACAGCAGGCTTAGCAGGGGATGCAGGTTTCTATGGGTGTCCCACAGGGAATAGACGCTATAGCGTGGTTGGGTTTTATGGTTGCCGACGCCGGCCTGGTTCATCAGCGGATAGTCTCCGCTTACATCCTGCAACTCGGAAGGATGGATCAGGCTATGGTACAAGGCGGTGTAAAAGCGGGTTTTATCTGCATCGCTGCCTTCTACTTTGACCTGGCCGAGCAGCTTGTCCCAGGCTTGCTGCGCCCGTGCACGAGTTTGCTCAAAGGCAAAGCCGGGCTGTTCGGCATCCAGGTTGGCGCGGGCATTGTCGATACTGACAAAAGAAATGCCGATTTTAACCAGGACCTGCTCCTTTGCGCCGTTGTCAAAGCTTAGCCAGGCGCCAATCTCTTCACCGGCCATGGGGGCGGTGTAGCCGGGGTAGGGCTTGATAGCGTCGTTATACTTGACCCAATCGGCTTCCACCTTCTGGTATTTAGGCATCTTTTTCCATAGCCCAAAGGTCTTGGCGGGTTGGCTGAAACGGGCAACAAAATACAAGGGACGCACGTCCTCGGCGTGATAGCAAAAGGTGCCCAGGGTACGAAAGCCCTCGATTTCCTGATTCGAGACCATGCGCAGCATGCCGCCGGTTTCATTGCTTAGGCCCAGGCCCAGATTTAAGAGCAAATGGCTTTGTCCGGCGGGAAAGGTAAAACGGCTAAGGCCGGTGCGTGGGGTGCTGGTGACTTCGGCCAGAATCCCATATTTTTCCAGCAGCGCGGCGTAATAGCCGGGGCTGGCCTTTTCATGGGAATAGGTGCTGCCGTAGCGACGGGCATCCAACTCCAGCTCACCGCTGGTGGCCATCAGTGGCAATAGCCCGGCTTCGGGGCAGCCGACCCCGCTGAGGTTTAGGTGGCTAAAGCCGGTCAGGTATTTATTTTCCTTGATATACACCCGGGAATTCCAGCCCTGATCTTTTTCCGTGGCGTTAAGCTCTGGAAAACCGTGGGCCACATTAAAGGGCGAGACCGAGACCATACCGTGGGGTACCTGGGCGCCGGGGTGGGTAGCACCGAAGTTGCTGGTACCGATAAATGGGTCCACATATTGGCTGGCACTGGCCAGCACATGACCGCTTAATAACAAAGGTAATAACAAGGCTCTCATAGCTGCTCACTTAGGGTAAAGACCAACTCACCACCGGCCAGGATATCCTGGTGTTTAAGGATAAAGCCCTCCAGGGGCTTACCATTAAGGTGCACGGCTTGCACATAAACATGCTTGGGCGACTGGTTTAAGGCCTTGATCGTAAAGAGTTTGCCGTTTTCCAGATAGAGGGTGGCGGATTCCACCTCGGGGCTGCCCAGTACATATTCTCCCGACACCGGATTGAGCGGATAAAAGCCCAAAGCACTAAACAGATACCAGGCCGACATCTGCCCGGCGTCTTCGTTACCGGCAAGGCCGTCGGGGGCGGTGCTGTACAGCTCATCCATAATGCGTCTGACCAGGGCCTGGGTTTTATGTCCCTGCCCGGCATAGTGGTACAGATAAGGCACATGGTGGCTCGGTTCATTGCCGTGCACATACTGGCCGATGGCGCCTGAGATCCATTCGGGGAACTCCGCCAGGTTTTGTGTTCGGGCGAACATTTCGTCCAGCTTGGCGGCAAAGGCCTTTGGGCCGCCCATCATGGCCATCATCCCCGGCACATCATGGGGCACAAAAAAGCTGTATTGCCAGGCATTGGCTTCACAATAATCTTCCGGGTGATAGGCGTCGGGGTCAAAGGGCTCACGGAATTGGCCACTGGCGTCCCTGGCGCGCATAAAGCCGCTGGCTGGATCAAAGTGCCGGCGGTAATGCTGCGCCCTGGTCAAAAAGCGCTGTTCTATTTCGGTTTCGCCCAAGGCGGCGGCCAGTTTAGCAATGGCATAATCGTCAAAGGCGTATTCCAGGGTCAGGGACACATTCCAACTGCGCTCTTCATAGGGCACATAGCCCAGGCGCTGATAGCTGCCGATACCAAAGTCCTGCTGCTGGGCGCTATGCAGGGCCGCTTGCAGAATTGCCTGGCCGGGAATATCGGTCAGCCCCTTAAGATAGGCATCCACCAATACCGGTACGCTGTGATAGCCCATCATCATATCGGTTTCATTGCCCTGGAAGATCCACACCGGCAGGCGGCCTGCCACCTTATAATGGGCCATCAGGCTGTCCATCATTTCCCTGGTGCGCTTGGTATCGATCAGGGTTTTCCAGGGATGCAGGGCGCGAAAGGTATCCCAGAGGGAGAAAAATTCGTAACGGGGCGCGCCGGTGCTTTGCTGAATACTGCCGTCGGGGCCTTTATAGCGGCCGTCCACATCGGAAAAGATCCTCGGCGCCAATGAGGCATGGTACATGGCGGTATAAAACTGGGTCAGATTATCCGCTGAGGCTTCTACTCGGATTTTGCCAAGCTCTTGGCGCCAGGCCTGGCGGGTGGCCTGGTGCAGGGTTTCAAAGGCGATATCATCACCTTCATCTTTCAGGTTGGCCAGGGCGTTGTCCATACTCACCGAGCTAAGTGCGGTATGCACCAGCAGTTCCTGGTTATCCACAAGCGCAAAATCCATTTCCAGGGCCAGAATGACGCCTTGGGCCTTCTCCGCGGACAGCAGCTCGCCGTCCCTTTCAAATTGCCACTTGGTGATGGGCTTAGACAAACGGCTGGCAAAATATACCCGCTGCTCGGGCGCCCAGCCGCTGGAGTAGCGATAGCCGGTGATAGTACGGCTGTCGCGAAGCTCCATATAGGTCTTGACCGTTTTATCCCAGTTGCGGCTATAGCCCAGATCCAGCCGGACTACGCCGGTTTGTGCGTCGGTAGGATAGCGATAGCGCTGCAGGCCGCTACGGGTGGAGGCGGTAAGCGCCACCTCGATGCCATAGTCTTCAAGATAAACCTGATAAAAGCCCGGTGAGGCCTGCTCCTGTTCGTGGCTAAAATGGGAAACAATAGTGCCCTGTGGCGGACCGCCCTCGGTCTGTTCGCGCTTAAAAGGGCGGATCAGGGGCATAAAGGAGATATCGTAGAGATCCCCGGCACCGGTGCCGGAAAGATGGGTATGGCTAAAGCCGGCAATAATATTATCCGGATAAAAATAGCCGGCAATCCAGTCCCAACCGCCGCGACCGTTATCCGGGCTTAACTGCACCATGCCATGGGGGGCGGTGGCACCGGGAAAAGTCTTGCCCTTACCGCCGGTGCCGATAAAAGGGTTAACGTAATCCAGCGGATCTTTGGGCGTGACCGCCCTTTGTTCCTTTGCTGGTATTGCCTGATTGTGACCGCTGCAGCTGACGTGCAGTAAAAGCAGGACCGTCAGGCCCGCTATGCGGATTGCCCTGTTCACCCCGTCTCTCCCTATTTAATGCCCGGATGGCCCAGGGTTCTTAACACTTCAAAGCAGGCGCCCAGGGTGTGGTAATCACACTTAGCTCCGGCGGCACTTTTCTGGTCGCTGTATTTTTCATTGTTGCGCTTTAGCACCCGATACCAGGCGCCATATTCATGATCCACCATATGTTCCCAGCTATATTGCCAAAGGGCCTGATATTGTTGTTGGTACTTTTGCTCACCCGTGGCCTGGTGCAGCATGGCGGAGGCGGCAAAGCTTTCCGCCTGCACCCAAAAGTATTTATCTTCGTCGCACCAATTGCCCTGTGGATCAAAACCGTAAATCAGGCCGCTGAATTCTTGGTCCCAGGCAGTTTTATAAGCACGCTCAAACAGTGCCGCTGCTCTTTCAACCAGCCAGCCCTGGGGACGGTGGCGATTCAGGATCAGCAATAGTTTTGCCCATTCGGTCTGATGGCCAGGTTGGAAGCCCCAGGGCCGGTAGAGATTCTTGGGGTCGTCCCTGTTGTAATCCCAGTCGGGGCTGAAGTCCGTTTTAAAGTGCTCCCACACCAGGCCGTCGGTCAGGTCTGCCTGGCGTACGGCGATATTCTCGGCCAGCTGCGCCGCCCGCTGTAGATATTTTTGCTCGCCGCAGGCCTCAAAGGCCGCCAGCATCGCTTCGCACAAATGCATATTGGCGTTCTGCCCGCGATAGGGGCTGAGCACGCCATCGCTGCTGATCTCATCGGCATACAGGCCATGCTCGGCCTGCCAGAAACGCTGCTCCAGTAATTGATAGGTCTCGGCCAGGGGCTTGGCGTCTTGCAGCAGCCCGGCTTTCAGGGCGGCGGCTTGGGCCAGCAGCACAAAGGCATAGCCATAGGCCTGCTGGGTCATATCCAGAGGTTGGTGATTGTCCAATGTCCAGGCATAGGTTTGGCTGTCTGCCTGATAGTGCACCTTATGCAGGTAGTCCAGGCCATGACGGGCGATATCCCGGTAGTCCTCGCGGTCAAACAACAGCGAGGCCAGGGCGTAATTGACAATAATGCGGGTGCTGCTGACCAACTGTTTAAAGTGGGTATCGAACAGGCTGCCGTCATCCAGGTAATTCTGATGATAGCCGCCGCTGTTATCCACCACCCTGGGGGTATAGAAATCCAGAATGCTTTGGCAGTGGTTCAGCAGAAAGTCTTGTGCGTAAAAATTCATACCAGGCTCCTGAAAAAAGCGGGGTGGAATTGCTCGGTGGCAAGGCCATGTTCGTTAAGTTGTGCCGCCAGGCCGGGCAGATCCGGCAGGGCCGGAAAGGCGCCCGGACGCATCACCGCATGGGCACCGCAGTGACTGGCCAGGGTTAGAATGCTTTCAAGCTGCTTAGGATCATTGAGGGCTGCGACGCTGTCCTCCAGGCAACCCAGGGCGTACAAAACGCCACCGATAAAGGCATCGCCGCCGGCGGTGGTATCTACCGCCTGTACCTTGGGCGGGCTGACTTCTCCGCTGCCTGCCCGGCAGTGGTACTGGATAGCGCCGGGGCCATCGGTCACCAGCAGCAACTGGCAGCCCTTGGCCAGACAATGGTCAAGGTATTGCCGGGTCTTGCCCTGGCTAAGATAGTCCAGTTCTTCCTTAGAAAACTTCACCATATCAGCCTGCTGGACCAGGGCATTGACCCGCTGTCTGTCCGCTTGCCCTGATGCCCACAGGTTATGGCGCAAATTCACATCAAAACTGACCAGGTTGCCGGCTGTCTTGGCCCTGGCCACAAGGTCTTGGGTGGTCTTGGCAATGGCCTCGGTGGTCAGGGTATTGCTGCAAATGTGCAAAATGCCGCCCGCTTCAAAGCAATCGTCGCCCATGCTGGTGGCGTCAAACAGCAGATCCGCGCTGTCCTGACGATAAAAAGAGAAGCTGCGCTCACCGGCACCATCCAGCATCACAAAGGCCAGGGCGGTTTTGGCGCTGGGGTGACGACACAGATAGCGGGTATCTACACCATAGGCCTGTAGCGCCTGTTGCAGAAAGTCACCAAAGGGGTCCTGGCCCACCTGGCCGGCAAAAAACGCCCGGCCGCCGAGCCCGGCCACCGCGACCGCGGCATTGGCAGGAGCGCCACCGGGGTACTGGCGAAAATCGTTCAGTGCAAGGGGGCCTTGGGATGCTTTGCCAGTGTTCAGAAAGTCAATCAGGGCCTCGCCGAAACAGAGGATCTTTTTCATACGCCCACCTCCGCCCGGCGCTCAACCTTTAGCGGGGTTGCACCGAACAGGGCATACCAGCCGATATACAAATAGGCGACCATGGGTACCAGAAAGCTCAGTTGTACCGAGGCGCTGTCCGCTGCGACCCCTTGCAGTACCGGCAAGATGGCACCGCCGACTATGGCCTGGCACAGCAAGCCGGAACCGCGCCCCGTCAAAGGACCCAAACCGCGAATGGCCAGGGTAAAGATGGTGGGGAACATAATGGAGTTGAAAAAGCCCACCGCCAGTACTGACCAGATGGCCAAGTTACCGGTGGCATTGACGGTGATCAACAGCAGCAGTATGGCCATCAAAGCATTAAAGGCCAGCACATAGACCGGCGCTATATAGCGGGTCAGGGCCGCCCCCACAAAGCGACCGATCATGGCCCCACCCCAGTAATAGGACACCATCTGTGCGGCCTGATGTTCGCTCATGCCGCCGATATGGGCCTGGCCGAAATAATTCACCAGGAAGGAGCCGATAGAGACCTCTGCGCCCACATATAAAAAGATGGCCATTGCGCCCAGCACCAGATGGCGCTGACGCCAGATGCTGTCATCCAGGCTTAAGGATTGTTCGGTTTCGGGCTCGATCACCGGCAGTTTTAAAAAGCAAAACCCCAGCGCCGTGACCAGCATCACCCCGGCCAGCAGCAGATAGGGCAGTTGCACCGCCTTGGCGACCAGGGCATCGGCTTGCACTGCGCCGAAAATCAGAGCTGCGCCGAACAGGGGCGCCAGGGTATGACCAGCGGAATTAATGGCCTGGGCCAGATTCAGGCGGCTGGCGGCGGTGCGCTGTGGCCCCAGGATGGCCACATAGGGGTTGGCGGAGACCTGCAGGATAGTGATCCCGGCGGCCAGGATAAACAGCCCCAACAGGAACAGGCCGTATTGTGCCACCTCGGCGGCCGGATAAAACAGTGCACAGCCCAGAGCAATAGTACAAAGCCCGGTGATAATGCCGCGAATATAGCCGATACGCTCGATAAGCTTACCTGCCAAGGGCGAGACAATAAAATAGGCGCCGAAAAAGCAAAACTGCACCAGCATGGCCTGGGTATAGCTTAAGGAAAAGGCCGCCTTCAGGTGGGGAATAAGAATGTCATTTAAGGCGGTAATAAAGCCCCAGATAAAAAACAAACTGGTCATGGCGGCAAAGGCGAAATGATGGGGCCTGGTGCCGCTGGCATGGGTGCTTGGGATAAATGCCATTATTGTGCTCCTTGGGAGGATGCCCGGAACGCCATATCGTCCGGATCGTTGCTCATGGAATAGGGACGATGCTTGGGATCAACCGCCCAGTCTTTATTGGGGCCTGGACCCATCTGCAGATTCAAGGTGCCGCCTTTTTGCAAGCCTTCGTGACTCAGCCAGCTATGGGGATAGACTTCGCCGTCCCAATGCATAGATTGGATATAGGGGTGCACAGAGTGATTGTCCTTGGCCTGAATCACTAAGGTCTTGCCATCGGGCAGTGACAAGGTGGCCTTGTCGAAAAGCGGGCTGCCCATCACATATTGATTGGCCCCCGGCGTCACCGGATAGAAGCCCAGGGCGCTAAACACATACCAGGCCGAGGTCTGGCCGTTGTCTTCATCGCCGCAATAACCGTCCGGCGTGGCCGCGTAAAGCTTATCCATTACCTCGCGCACCCTGGCCTGGGCCTTCCAGGGCTGTCCGGCATGGTTATACAGGTAAATCATATGCTGGATGGGCTGATTGCCATGGGCATAGTTACCCATATTGACGATCTGCATCTCGCGGATTTCGTGGATGGTAAAGCCGTAGTAGGAATCATCGAATAAGGGCGGCATCTCAAACACGCTGTCCAGCTTGTCCACAAAGGCCGCATCGCCGCCCATCAGGGCTTTTAGCCCTTCAATATCGTGGAACACCGACCAGCTATAATGCAGGGCATTACCCTCGGTAAAAGCATCGCCCCATTTCAGCGGATTGAAGGGCGCCTGGAAGCTGCCGTCGGCATTGCGCCCGCGCATCCAACCACTTTCGGGATCATAGAGTTTGCGATAGTTATCGGCCCGCTGCCTGAACTTAGTGGCATCATCTTCCTTCCCCAGGGCCTTGGCCAATTTATACAGGTTAAAGTCGGCAAAGGCGTATTCCAGGGTGCGGGCTGCATTTTCGTGAATGCCCACGTCGTAGGGCACATAACCCAGACGGTTATAGTAATCCACGCCCTCGCGGCCCACCGAGGTCATGGGGCGGCCCTCGTTAACCCGGGCGTTTTTCAGCACCGCCTCATACAGGGTGTCGATATCGAAGCCGCGAATGCCCTTAAGATAGGCATCGGCAATATTGATGGCGGAATTGGAGCCGATCATCACATTGCGATGGCCGGGGCTGGCCCATTCTGGCAACCAGCCCGATTCCTTATAGGTATTGACCAGGCCCTGCATGATCTCGGCATTGCGCTCGGGATACATCAGGGCAAAGAAGGGAAATACTGCGCGAAAGGTGTCCCAGAAGCCGTTGTCCGTGTACATGGGACCGGACAGTACTTGTCCGTTATAGGGGCTGTAATGGATTTGCTGGTCGTTGGCATCGAATTCATGAAACTGTCGTGGAAACAGCAATACCCGGTACAGGGCCGAATAAAAAGTGCGTACCTGATCCAGGTCCTGATCTTCGATGCGGATGCGGGAAAGCTCCTGCTGCCAGGCCTGATGAGCCTTCTGCCGGGTTTGTGCAAAGCTGTCGGTGCCGATTTCGCGCTTAAGATTGAGCTCGGCCTGCTCCAGGCTGATAAAGGATGAAGATACTTTGACGCTCACCTGTTCGCCGCGTTGGGTCTTAAAGCCCACCACGGCACCCACATGCTGGCCTTCGCTACTAAGCTGGTTGGGCTTGAGTTGCCAGTTATCCTGCCAGGTATGCGTTACTTCAAAGGCCTTATCGAATTCCAGCACAAAGTAGTTGTGGAAGTTATCCGGCACCCCGCCGTGGTTATTGCGGGCATAGCCCACTATCTTGCGCTCCTTGGGCAAAATCTCCACCCTGGAGCCTTTGTCAAAGGCATCCAGCAGAATAAAGGCCTGATCAGCATCGGGAAAGGTAAAACGGAACTGGGCGGCGCGCTCGGTAGGGGTGACTTCGGCGGTGACATCAAAGTCGGCCAGGTACACCGAATAATAATCCGGCGCTGCCGTTTCGGCCTTATGGGAGAACCAGGAAGCCCTGGCGTCTTGTTCGAACTTAAGTTCACCGGTGACCGCCATCAACGAGAAGGCGCCATAGTCGTTAAGCCAGGGACTGGGCTGATGGGTTTGCTTGATGCCGCGGATTTTGTCGTCATCGTATTTATAGGTCCAGCCGTCGCCCATGGGCGCGGTCATGGGCGTCCAGAAATGCATGCCCCAGGGTAAGGCAACAGCCGGGTAGGTGTTGCCATTGGAGAGGCTGAACTTGGAGTCGGTGCCCATCAGCGGATTCACATACTGCACCAGATCTTCGGCCACCAGATTGACCGGCTGCGTGTCGGGTGCCTTTGGCGCGCCGCTGCAAGCTGCCAGTGCCAGGCTTAAAGATATTAGTAACTTATTGCGGTAACACATTTTTTTGAATTCTCCCGGATGCGATGGCAAGCTAAACCCAAGGCAAAGGGTTAATGAAACGTTAACACTGTAAACGATTACATTTGGTGCGTCCAGCCTTTGGAAAGGCTTTTATCAGGGAATGATTTACCTGTATTTGGCGTTTTAAAGGAAGAAAGCTAGGCTATACTGGAACAGTGTAATGAAAACGGTTACATTTTGACTTGCCATTGGCAGCTTTGGATGAAATCATATTCAAAACCATAAGATTTGAGTCTAATGCCCAACCTGGCCGCACAAGCCACGGCGATGAATGGACAAGGGAATCCTGATATTTCATGACCAATATTAAGAAGGTAAGCGAATTAGCCGGTGTCTCCACGGCAACGGTGTCGCGCACCCTGAAATCACCGGACCTGGTGACCGAACAAACCCGTGAAAAGGTGATGAAGGCCGTGCGCGCCGCAGGTTACCGGCCAAACTGGCTGGCTACCAGCGTAAAGACCGGCAAGTCCAATTCTATAGTGGTGCTGGTGCCCAACCTGGTTAACCCCTTCTTTATGCGCATTATCGAAGGCATAGAGCAGGCTGCCCAGGAGCAGGGCTACTCGGTGTTGCTGGGCGATACCCAGGGTAAGGCCGAACGGGAAAATGAATATGCCGGCATGGTGCTGTCTAACCGTGCTGACGGCTTGATCCAGTTGGATCACTCGTTCCCCTTTTCTGAAAGCGATGAGGAGTTGGCCCAGTCCATCCCCATGGTCAGCGTATGTGAGCGTATTGCCGGGCGTAAATATCCCTTTATTGAACTGGACAACTATGCCGCCAGTCGCGCCCTGACCCATCATCTGATCGGCTATGGCCACCAGCGCTTCGGCATTATTGCCGGTCAGCGCAGCAGCCAGATCCACCGCGACCGCCTGGCCGGCATCAAAAGCGTGCTGGAAGAAGAAGGCATTGTCTTTGATGACGCTATGCTGGTGGGAGAAAGCTATGCCATCGACACCGGCGTTGAAGGCGCCAGGCAACTGCTGGCCAATTCCAAGCCGCCCACCGCTATCTTTTGTTTTAACGACGATATTGCCATCGGTGCCATGTTCGAGGCCAAGCGTCACGGCCTGCGCATACCACAGGATCTGTCGATCACCGGCTTCGATAATGTGCGGGTTTCCGCCTATATGGATCCGCCCCTAACCACAGTGGACCAGCCGGCTTACGAAATGGGCCGCCGCGCAGTGGAAGTATTGTTACAGATGATCCGCCGCGAGCCGCTGCAGCGTACCCGCGAAATTCTGCCCTTCACCTTGTTGGAACGCCAAAGCACCGGCCCGGCAAAAACATAATTCCCTTATATAACAACATCATATTGTTTGTTGAACCGGGCGTTGCCCGGTTTTTTTATGGGATTTGTAAGCAAATTGCTAAAGGTTGTTGACAGTTTTGTGAACGCTGGCTAGGATTTGTTCCTGCGTGTAATCGATTACATTTAAAATCTGTGGTCATCTACCAAACGCAAACAATTTAAAAATAAATAACACACTGAATTTAATGAAATTGTGAAGTCTTCTACTGATTCGGTGTTTACGATTACATAACACGAGAGTGGAGAAGCCAATGGCACTCAGGAATAACAGGCAGAACAGCGGCGGGATCAAGCGCCACCTCGCCGGCAACGCATTTACTAAATCCTTGTTGAGTCTGGCGGTACTGGGTGCCCTTTCGGCCCATGCCCAGGAAGCAGACAACAGTCAAACGCCGGACAGGGTCGAAGACGGCACCGAAGTCATTGAAGTGCGTGGTATCCGCGCCAGTATGGCCGAGAACCTTGCCGTTAAGCGTTTATCCAATGCGGTAGTGGACGCCATCACCGCCGAAGATATCGGGAAGTTTCCCGACAAGAACGTAGCGGACTCATTGCAACGGGTGCCGGGCGTGGTGATCCAGCGTAGCGGCGGCGAAGGGGCCACTGTCAGTATTCGCGGATTGTCTTCGGATCTCACCTTTACCCAGTTAAACGGTAACTTTATCGCCTCATCCCCCGGGGAGCCGTCCCGCTCCTTCGATTACACCCTGCTACCCTCGGCCATGATCCAGAAGGTGGAAGTGTTCAAATCCCCTGAAGCGCGACTGGATGAAGGCGGTGTGGGCGGCACCGTGATTTTGCATACTCGCAAGCCCTTGGATATGGATTCAGGCTCAGGTGTGCTTAATGTGGAGTCTACCTACGCCGATGTGACCGACAAACACGAACCCCAGTTCACCGGCCTGTATTCCTGGAAAAACGAAGACGAAAGCTTCGGCCTGTTGGCCGGTTTCACCAAGCAGGATCGCACCAACCGCAGCCTGTCCGGCGGTACCAATGCCAATATTTGGCGTTGGACAGGTACCAGCGGTACGGCCGTGGATGTGAACGGCAATCCGGTGGATAACAATAATCTCTGGGGGGCCTTTGGCGACGCCAGGGGCAATACCCATCCCAATGTCTGGTTCCCTCAGGTAGTGCGTACCTCTGTAGTTAAGGAAAACCGTGAGCGCGAAGGCCTGCAGTTGACCGGACAATGGCTGCCCAGCGAGCGCATTGAAGTCGGCTTTAACTACTTTGGCTTTACCCTGGGGCAGGACAGAACCTTGTCTGTGGTGGACATTCCCGAATGGTCATTAAGCCCTAATTTCCTGACCGATGTGCATCTGGACCCTTCAGGTACGGTGGTCACCGGCATGGATTACACTGTGGGCGCGGGCGGTACCGAGCGTGATATGCAGTTTCCCTGGATGCGTGGTACCTATACCCGGGAAGAATCCACATCTGATACCTTCGACTTTAATCTGACCTATGAAGGCGATAGCTTCACGGCCAGATTTGTCGGCGGTCATACCGAGGCCGAGGGCGGTCCTGAGGAAAATTGGGAAGCCGCCTTTAAAAGCTCCAACTGGGGCGAAGGGGACGCCTTTGTGGAGAATGCCGCCCAGTATGCCGGTTGGTCGTTGGATGACAGAGTATCTATCTATATGGATCCCGCCACACTGACCAATCTGCTGTCCGGCGTCGGCGGCGGTCGTGACCCCGGCTCTTCAAACTCCAGTTTTGTGCGCAGCACCCTGGAAGAAACTTACTTCCAGGCCGATTTTGAATTTCATGTGGACTGGGGCATGTTCAGCAAGATCAGCACCGGTGCCAAGTACCGGGATGCTGAACTGCACCGCGAAACCGGCAATAACTTTTTCCTCGACCCCAGCTTCGATATTGAAGGGGCCCTGGCCAGCGGTCGTGGCATCAATGTGTTCGACAGCTACCAGTGGAACGGCGGCATGCCCTTGGCCCAAGACGTACTTAACAGCAGTGGCGAAGGCAATATTGCCGGTGGTTTCAATATCAACCTGATGCCCACCATTAATTGGGATAAGTACCGGGATATTATTCTCAGTAACTATGTTCCCTATACGCGCATAGAGCCTAATTTTGTCTACGACATCGAAGAGCAGATCACTGCCCTTTATGTGCAGGGTGATTTCGACTACGGCAATTTTCGCGGCAACCTGGGGGTACGGGTAGTCAGAACCAAGACCCTGGGTTCTTCCACCGACCTCTATACCTACTTCCTGGACCACACCGATGATGAAACCGGTGAGCCGGTGACCGGTGATGACCGCTTTATCGAACAATACGACCTGGTCACCCAGGAAAATACCGATACCCAAGTATTACCCAGCCTAAACCTGGTCTGGGATGCCGGCGAAAACCTGGTGGTGCGCGGCGCTATTGCCAAGACCATGTCCAGGCCGGACTACAGCGCCCTGGGTAGCCAAGAGCGTATTTCCTTTGTTTCCACCGAATGGGCTGAAGACCGCGCCGAATTCAATGAAATCCCCGGTTTCCGCGGTAGCGGTGGCAACAAGAATCTTAAACCCTTCGAATCCACGCAGATGGATTTGTCCATCGAATACTACTATGGCGAAGGCTCGGCGGTGGGGATGGCTATCTTCCGCAAAGACGTAGACAACTTCGTGGTGCCGCTGGTGATCGATTCCACCCGTGACTTTGCCGGCCAGCCCGGCGTGGTGGAAGCCGGTCAGATTACCATCAGTCCCTACAGCACAGTGGGTAACGGCACCAACGCCAAGTCCAAAGGGGTGGAGGTCTTCGCCCAGCACGCCTTTGAAAACGGCTTCGGCCTGTATGCCAACTACACCTACAACGACACCAATAAGGCGGATGTGGATGTGGATGGTGCACAAATCGGTTCCTCTCCTTTGGTAGGCAGTGCCGATTACCAATACAACCTGTCGGCCTACTATGAGTCAGATCTGTTCAGCGTGCGCGCCTCCTACAACAAACGCGGGGAGACAGTGCAAGGCATCAACAGCGGCCTGAACGTCTATCAGGACCCCTACGACCAGGTGGATCTCAATGCCTCCTACAACATCACTGACAGCCTGGTGCTGACTGCCTCGGTAATCAACCTGACCAGGTCTGAATCTACCTCCAGACTGGGGAATGACACGGACGCCAGGTTACTTAACACCAGCTACACGGGTCGCCGCTACTACGCGGGTCTGACGTACAACTTCTAGGGCGGCCGCTTTGAGGCAAAGAACAATTTACACAGGATTCGTTATGAAAAGGCTAACAAAGAGCAAGATAGCATTCTCAACCGCCCTGGTACTGGGCACCCTCAGCGGCTGTGACAGTGGCAGTGATCCGGTAGCCGAAGAGGTACCGGTGACCGTTGCCAGCACCTCGGCCGACATCAGTGGCAGTGCCCTTAAGGGACCCATGGGCAATGCCACCTTTAAGGTCACCCCGCTCAATGGCAGTACCCTGAGCATCACCGAAGGCGATCAGACCGATGCCCAGGGCAGGGTTAATGCCAAGGTTCAGGCCAAGGAAGGATTTGGCATCAACAGCCTGGTAAAACTCAGCATCGAGGCTGACGGCGATACCACCATGTTATGTGACGCGGCCAGCTGTGCCGGGGTGCCCATGGGCGAATTGCTCAGCGGCGCCGCCCTGACAGGAGCCCACTTGTCCACATTGGGCAACCTGACCGTCACCTATGGCAGTAGCGCCGACGGCACCGCCGATGTGCAGTTTCAGGCAACCGCCCTGACCACTTTGGGCACCCGCCTGATCGAGCAGGATATTGCCAATGGCCGTAATGTTTCTAACGAGCAACTGCTGGCTCTGGCGCAGGCACAATATTCCGATTTGATCTTAAAGGCACTGGGCATCGATGAACCCGGTGCTGACCTTTTTGCGACATCCTTACTGAGCGCCCACGAATACAGTAACTTTGTCACCGGCGAGGAATGTACCGGCTCGGAACAGGTGCCGGTACTGGATGGAGACGGTAATCCGGTGACAGATGAAAACGGCAACCCGCTGACCGAAACCCAGTGCAACGCTTATGCCGATGTGCTGGTGGATGGAGATATTACCAAGATGTCACTGGCCAATGCCGCCTTTGCTCATCTTGGTGATGCGGAAACCCTGGCGGGAGTGTTGGCCGATGCTGTGAGCCAAATCCGCACCGCCATGGAGGCCAAAGAGCAGTCTGCTGCACTGGAAGCACTGGCACCGCTGCGTCAGCGCATGTTTGAGGCCATTGCCGCCCATCCTCTGTTAGAGCAAATGGGGCTGACGGCCGAAGAAGTGATTGATGTGGAATTGGCGTTCCTGGATGAAGCCCTGTCCCTGGGGCCCCAGCGCGAAGTCACCACGGCAGAGATTATGGCTGGCGCCACCATCACCGCGCGCAACCGTATTGGTGACGGCGAGTCGGAGTTCAAGGCCTTTGACGGTGATGTGAATAGCAAATGGCTGGATCACAATGACTGGCAAGGTCCGCCCACTGCGGAAAATCCTGCCTGGATCCAGGTGCAATTCGAACAGCCTCAGGCCGTCAGCAGCCTGTTTATTACCAGCGCCAACGATGCGCCGGACCGGGATCCGGAAAACTTCAATCTGGTGGCCTCCAACGATGGTGAAAATTGGGTCACCCTGGCCGAATTTGTCGGCGCCAGCTTTGATGAGCGTTTCCAGCGTCAGGAGTTTCGTTTTAACAACGGCCTGGAATACAGCCATTACCGTTTGAATATTACCAAGAACAAAAATAATGACGGCCTGATGCAACTGGCGGAAATCCAGTTTGTTGGTCCCGTCTATGCCAGCGTCGATCATACCGATCCTGTGGGCACCGGGGTGATTACCGCGCGCAATCGCATCAGCGACGGCGAAGCGGAAAGCAAGGCTTTTGATAACGACCCCCAGACCAAGTGGCTGGACCACAATGACTGGCAGGGACCGCCCACAGAGGAAGACCCTTCCTGGGTGCAGGTGGAGTTCCCCGAGCCGGTGGCGGTCAATACCCTGGGTATTACCAGCGCCAATGATGCGCCGGATCGGGATCCTGAGAATTTCCATCTGCTGGGCAGCCATGACGGCGGCGCTACCTGGGTCAAGCTGGCCGAGTGGGCGGGTGAATCCTTTGATGGGCGTTTCCAGCGCCGTCTGTTCAGCCTGGATAACGGCCTGGCTTATGGCACCTACAGGCTGAATATCACCAAAAACCGTAACAATGACGGCCTGATGCAGGTTGGTGAAATTGAGTTGATTGGTCCCAAGGTGGCGGACTTGGTGCACAGCCATGGCGCAGGGGTGACCTATGTGGCTCGCAACCGCATCAGCGACGGTGAGTCGGAAGACAAAGCCTTTGACGGGGATGCCAATACCAAGTGGCTGGATCACAACGATTGGCAGGGTGCACCTACGGTAGAAAACCCTTCCTGGGTCAAAGTGGCACTGCCTCAGGCACAGGCGGTGAACATGCTGGCTATCACCAGCGCCAATGATGCGCCCGACCGTGACCCTGAAAACTTCAGTCTGCTGGGTTCACTGGACGGCGAGAACTGGGTGACACTGGCAAGCTGGACCGGCGAGCAGTTCGACGAACGTTTCCAACGTCGTCAATGGCGCTTTGCCAACAGCCTGGCCTATCCCCATTACCAGCTGAGCATCAGCAAAAATCGTAATAACGACGGTTTGATGCAGGTGGGCGAGATTGAGCTTATCGGTCCCACCTATGCTGCGGTGGATCATAGTTCGGCTGCGGATGCCACATACTCGGCCCGCAACCGTATCAGCGATGGTGAGTCAGAAGATAAGGCCTTCGATGATAATCCAGAAACCAAGTGGCTGGATCACAATGACTGGCAAGGTCCACCCACGGAAGAAAATCCTTCCTGGATCCAGGTGGACTTTAACGAAGCTCGCACCGTGGACACCCTGGCCATTACCAGCGCCAACGATGCGCCGGACCGTGACCCGGAAAACTTCAGCCTGCTGGGCAGCAACGACGGCGGCAACAGCTGGACAGAAGTGGCCAGTTGGGTGGGCGAAAGCTTCGATGCGCGCTTCCAGCGCCGGATATTCAGTTTCGGCAATGGTTTTGCTTACCGTAGCTATCGGCTGAATATCAGTAAAAACCGCAATAACGACGGCCTGATGCAAATCGGTGAGATTGAGCTGATAGGCCCGCAGCAATAAGACCCGGGGCGGCTCAGCCGCCCTACACCCGAACTCAGGGTAGCCCGGCTACCCATTATCATTGATTTATCTTGGAAGACTTACCCATGGGCGAAGGCAAAACCCAAAACGCGGTGCTGTTTATGGGCCTGGACGGCGGCGGCAGTTATTGCCGGGCACGTATTGAAGACGGGGCCGGCAATCTGCTTGGCGAAGGCCGGGGCGGCCCTGCCAATCCGGTTAACGGCCTGGCCCAAAGTGTTGCCTCCATCCTGTGCGCTACCGACGAAGCGCTGCGCCGGTCCGGATTGACCGCAGAGTACCGGCAGCGCCTGGTGGTGGGCGCCGGAATCGCCGGTTTGCATCTGCCCAGCATGACCAATGCCATGGCGTCCTGGCAGCACCCCTTTAAGTCCCTGTTCCTGACCACGGATCTGCATGGCGCCCTGCTCGGCGCCTTTGACGGCGGCGACGGCGCGGTAATGGTGCTGGGCACCGGATTTAGCGCCCTGGCGGTGAAAGATGGCAAAAAGCATGCCCTGGGCGGTTATGGATTTCCCATCAATGCCACGGCCAGCGGTGCCTGGTTTGGACTGGAGGCGGTTAAGGCCGCCCTGCTGGATCATGACGGCCTGGGGCCGAAAACCGCGATCACAGCTAACCTGCTGACACAGACAAGTCCGCTGGCGCTGGCGGAGCAATGTAAGCGCGGTTTGGCTACTGATTTTGCGCCCTTTGCGCCTGTGGTATTTGAACATGCCCAGGCGGGGGATGCCCTCGCCTTGTCATTGGTCAGGCAGGGGGCAGCCTTTGCCGATAATGTGATCCGCCGCTTATTAACTGTGGGGGTCGGTCAGGTGGCGCTGATGGGCGGTATTGCCAAGGTGATCCGGCCCTATCTGGATGCCTCCTTACAAGTGCATTTGCTCGAACCCAAACACAGCCCTGAGCAGGGCGCGCTGCTGTTGGCCCGTAATGCTTATGGCCAAAGCGCCCCCCTCTTTGAACATACCCGGAGCGACTATGCACAACAGGCGTGAGTTTCTTAAGTTATCCGCCCTGCTGGGGCTGGCTGCTTCGGGTTTGCCGCAGTGGGCCAAAGCCTCAGCTAAGGTCAGCAAGCCGGTGGTCGTTTCCACCTGGGAGCATGGCCAGCCCGCCAATGCCGCCGCCTGGCAGGTGCTAAGTGCCCAAGGCAGTGCCCTGGATGCGGTGGAAGCCGGGGTTCGGGTGCCCGAAGCCGATCCACTGGTACGTACGGTGGGCCTGGGCGGCTATCCCGATGCCTCGGGTAAGGTGACTTTGGATGCCTGCATTATGGATCACCAGATGAATTGCGGCGCCGTGGCCTGCCTGCAGGATATCAAACACCCCATCTCGGTGGCCCGTAAGGTGATGGAGCAAACCCCCCATGTGCTGCTGGTGGGCGAGGGCGCCAAAGCCTTTGCCCTGGAACAGGGTTTTACAGAAGAAAATTTGCTGACGTCCCAGGCCAAGGCCGATTGGCTGGCCTGGCGCGAGGGTCAAAAGGCCACCCCGCAAATCAATATCGAAAACCATGACACCATCGGCATGCTGGCCCTGGATACCATGGGCAATCTGTCCGGCGCCTGCACCACCAGCGGCGCAGCCTATAAGTTGCCGGGCCGGGTGGGGGATTCGCCCATTATCGGCGCCGGGCTGTATGTGGATAACCAGGTGGGCGCGGCGACCGCCACCGGCATGGGCGAACTGATGATAAAAACCGTCGGTTGCCATTTGGTGGTGGAGTTAATGGCCCAGGGCCTGACACCCCAGCAGGCCTGTCAAAAGGCGGTGGAGCGCATTGCCGCCAGGCTTGGTGACTACCAGGCCTATCAGGTGGGTTTTCTGGCCCTGAATAAGCAGGGGCAAAGTGGGGCTTTTTGTATCCATCCCGGCTTCAATTACGCGCTGCAGGACAATAGCGGCAGCAAGCTGCTGGACTCGGCGTCTTTGCTGGGAGCCAAAGTATGAAGCGCATCGCTCTGTTGCTAGGCCTGTTGCTAAGTCCCCAATGGCTATGGGCCGATATCCAGGCCAATCAGCCGCCCTTTGCCTTAAGTGTGCAACAACTAAGTACCTGGTCAGCGGATAGCCCGCTGGCCGATGCCGATAACCGCTCCACCCAGCCCGTATTGCCCCGAAGGGTGGCGCTTTTGTCCGGTCAGGAGGATTGGGATAACCAGGCCCGGGTGCTGTATGCCCCGGATGGGATGAATAACTTTGCCAACTATCTGCACACCCAGGACAGGTTCAATCTCTATAACTTTACCCATTGGTCGCAGATCCACCTTTTAAACTGGTTTGCCGGCACTGCCGATCACAACGTACAGATCCCGGCCCGGCCCTGGGTGGATATTGCCCATCAGAACGGGGTCAAAGTGCTGGGCTCGGTGTTTCTGGCGGTGGCCCAGTGGGGCGGCAGCGCCGACACTGCCGAAGCGCTGCTGGTGAAAGACCAGCAGGGCAACTTTCCCCTGGCCGATAAGCTGATTCAGATTGCCGGCTACTATGGCTTTGACGGCTGGCTGATTAATCAGGAAACGGATCTTACTGCCGTGAAAGATGCCAGTAACCACCTGCTGGAAGGGCAAAGCGATCCTGAACGGGGTCAACGACTGGCGGCCCGGATGCTGGAGTTTCTGCACTATCTCACCGCCAAGGCGCCCCAGGGCATGGAAATCCACTGGTATGACGCCATGGTGGCCAGCGGCGAAGTGCGCTGGCAAAACCGGCTAAACAAAGAGAATACCCAGTATCTTGGCAGCGCCGATAATCCTGCCAGTGATGCCATCTTTATCAATTATTGGTGGGATCAAAAAATGGTGCGCGCCAGCTATCAGCAGGCACTGGCATTGGGGCGTTCTCCCTATGCCGTGTTTACCGGCGCCGACCTTTGGCCGGATCGTAACGCCCAGCGCGCCTTTAGCCGCCATCAATGGTTGGATTGGTTGTTTGCGGATAAGCAGGCGCTCACTTCTATTGCCCTTTTTGCCCCTAATGTGAACTTTAACTTTAGCGGCAACGCCCATACTCCGGCCTTTGCCGATTTTGAGAAACAACCCGGCCAGTGGCGGGCATTCTATGCCACCGAAACCCGGCTTTTTGCCGGTGACGACCTGAATCTGGCCAAGGTGGATAGTGCCGGCTGGAAGGGCCTTGGTGCCTATCTTCCCGCTCATGCCGTGGCCCTGGGCTTACCCTTTATGACCCATTTTAATACCGGCCAGGGCCTGCATTGGTGGCAGCAAGGGGAAAAAACCGGCGGTTCCTGGACCCAGATGGCAAATCAGGAGCCGCTGCCCACCTGGCAGTTTGCCCTGGTGGGTGAGCGTGCGGCGGAGCTGTTCTTCGACTTTGAGACGGCCTATCAGGGCGGCAGCAGCTTAGCGCTGGTTTCGCCACAAAGCGCCAAGACGGCACAGGCCCCCCTCTATGCCGTCGACTTTATACCCAGTGCCGACAGCCAACTTAAGCTGATGGTAAAGGGCAAGGCCCGAGGCGTGTCCCTCTATTTTCTGGATGAACAAGGCCGCGGCTATGACTATGGCCTGCAAGATACCGACCAGTGGCAAGCTCAAACCTTTTCACTCAGTGCCTTGGCCGGTAAGTCCATTAAGCGCATCGGTCTGCAATTGGCTGGGGGTGAGGCAGTGGATCTGCGTTTGGGCTTGTTGGAGGTGACACCTTGACCGCCATTGAGATCTGCCTGGACACCGAGCCCTTTGATAATCTTGCCCGGCAGGTCAGAGACGCCTGTGTGGGTGGCGCGGCCCGTATCGAGCTTTGCGCCCATATGAACAAGCAGGGGCTGACCCCAAGCTATGCCGCCATGGTAGCTGCCCGTGAGGCTGCCGATGAATTGGCCGAACTTCTGGTGATGATCCGCCCCCGGGACGGCGACTTTTGCTATAGCGCCAATGAGATTCAAATTATGGCCATGAGCATTCTGCAGGCCGCCAGGGCCGGTGCCGATGGCGTGGTGTTCGGGTGCCTGGATGTCCAGCAACGCATCGATGCAGAAGCCATGGCGCTCTTGCTGGATACCGCCAAATCGGCCGGGCTGGCGGTAACTTTTCATCGCGCTTTTGATCTTATTGAGGACCAGGCCGCAGCCTTAGAAAGCCTGATTGAGTGGCGGGTTAACCGGCTTCTTAGTGCAGGTGTGCCATGGGGCAGTGATAAAGGCGTGTTATATGGCCTTCAGGCATTACGCACGTTGCTTCAACAGGCCGACGGGCGCATCGAATTGGTTATCGGTGGTGGCCTTCGCGCTCATCATGTGCTTGCTTTGCGCGAAGGACTGTTGCGTGGTGCCGGTCAAGGTGCCTTTTCCCTGCATTGCCACAGTGCGGCCTTAAGCCGGGGCAGAGTGGACGCAAGCAAGGTGGCCGATTTGGTCTGCCTGGCTGGCCTGCCCTTGGACGAATTGAAGGCCCAACATGGATAAGTACCAAAGAATTGCTATGCAAAAAGACTATCTCCAAAGCCTTTGCGGCCACTGGCAGTTTCGCCAGGCCGATCAGTCACAGTGGCTGGACGCCCAGGTACCGGGCTGCAACTTTACCGATTTGATGGATAACGGTCTTATCCCCGATCCCTTTGTGGGGGACAACGAAACCAAAGTGCAATGGGTGGAGCAAAAGGATTGGTGTTATCGCAAAGCCTTTGTCCTGGATAACGCATTGCAGGACTGTGCCAAGGTGGAGTTGGTTGCCCAAGGCCTGGATACCTTTTGCGATATTTATCTTAACGGCCACAAGCTTGGCAGCAGCGACAATATGTTTGTCGGCCATCGCTTTGACTGCAAGGCCTGGCTTAAGCAAGGTGAAAACCAGCTGGAAATCCACTTTCGTTCTCCCATCAACGAAGTCCGGCCATTGCAACAGGCGGCGGGGCTGACCTATCCGGCGGAAAACGATAAGTCTGAGGATAAGTTATCGGTATTTTGTCGCAAGGCGCCTTGCCATTTCGGTTGGGACTGGGGTCCGCGACTAGTGACCAGCGGCATTTGGCGGGATATCTATCTGCAGGGGAGTCAGGGCGCCCGGTTTGAGGATATCCATTACCGCTTGCATCATCTGGATGACACTAAAGCCGATTTTGAATTTGCATTGGATATCCAGGCCCTGGATGATTTCAAGGGCATGCTGCAACTAGATTGCACTCAGGCCCCGGAGCTGGCGCAATCATTACCTGTGGACCTGAAAAAAGATAGCAATAAGGTGCGTATCCCTTTGCGCCTTAACAATCCGCAAAAGTGGTGGCCGAATGGCCTCGGGAAGGCCTTTCTCTATGATTTTCAGTTTAGTCTCAAACGGCAGGGACAAACCCTGGACAGGCAAACCCAAGCGGTGGGCCTGCGCACCCTGGAAGTGATCAATGAGCCGGATGCTCAGGGCTTAAGTTTTTACCTTAAGGTCAACGGTGTGCCGGTGTTTATGAAAGGTGCCAACTATGTTCCCGGCGACAGTTTAATCCACCGTATGACCCCGGCGCGCCTGGCCACGCAGTTTGAGGCAGTGGTGGCGGCCAATATGAATATGCTGCGGGTCTGGGGCGGCGGTGTTTATCAGGACGATGCCTTTTACCGCCTGGCCGATAAACACGGCATTCTGATTTGGCAGGACTTTATGTTTGCCTGCACCCTCTATCCGGGGGATGAAAACTTTTTGGCCAATGTGCGTCAAGAGGCCGAGTACAACATCAAACGGCTGCGTAACCATGCCTGCCTGGCCCTGTGGTGTGGCAATAACGAAGTGGAAATGGGCATCAAGCATTGGCAGTGGCCGCAAAAATTTGGTTACAGCCCAGAACTTTACGAACGCCTCAAGGATGACTATCTGTGTTTGTTTGACCAATGCCTACCCGGGGCGGTTAAGTCTCTGGATGGCGGTCGCTTTTACCTGCGTTCATCGCCCATCGGCTTTTGGGAAGAAGACAGTGATCATATAGGCAACCATCATTTTTGGGGGGTGTGGCACGGCGAGCAGCCCTTTAGCGAATACCAGCGTCGGGTGCCGCGCTTTATGAGTGAATTCGGCTTTCAGTCCTTTCCCATGCCAAGCTCGATGGCGCGCTTCAGTGGCAGAGAAGACCACCGCCTGGACTCACCGGTGATGACTCAGCATCAGAAACATCCCCGCGGCAACGGCCTGATCCAGCGCTACCTTGAGGCTGACTATCACCCGCCCAAGGACTTCGATGCCTTGCTGTACCTCAGTCAGGTGCAACAGGCCGAGGGGCTGCGCCTGGCCTTTGAAGCCCATCGCACGGCCATGCCTTTTTGCATGGGCTCTTTATATTGGCAGTTGAATGACACCTGGCCCGCCGCCTCCTGGTCGGGCATCGACTACTATGGGCGCTGGAAGGCGCTGCATTACCAGGCGGCACGCAGTTTTGCCCCGCAACTGCTTTCGGTGCGGGAGGAACAGGAGGCACTGTTAGTTTGGGCGGTGAATGACTGCCTGGAAGCCATACCAGCCGAGCTTTCTATGTGTTTGCTGGATTTTGCCGGTGACTGCCATTGGTCTTCCCGCCAGGATGTGACACTGGCAGGCAACAACAGCGCGGTGCTCACCACGCTTAACCGCGCCGAATTGCTCAGCGGTGGGGATGCCAGGCAACTGGTGCTGGTGGTTAGCCTACAGGATAGTCAGGGCAGGGAGCTATGCCGCAATCTGCATTATTTTGTGCCACCCAAAGCACAACAGCTGCAAAGGCCTAAGCTGGATATCGGCGTGCAAGCCCTTGACCAGGAGCTGACAGTCACATTGTGCTCCGATACCCTAGTGCGTCATTTGTACCTGGAGATCCCCGGCGTGGATGCCAATTTTAACGATAACTTCTTTGACCTGTTGCCCGGCGAGCAGAAGCAGGTGCAACTACGCCTGCCCGGCCTGGATGCCGGACACATCCAAGCATTGGCGGCAAGCCTGCAATATCAATCTTTGCTGGACAGCTTTGCCCAAGAGGCCCTATGCAGTTAGGTACCCTGGATTTTATCATTATCGCCGCCTATCTGGCGGCCACCCTGGCCCTGGGTTTTTATATCGCCAATAAGGCCAGCAAAGATCTCAACGCCTACTTTCTGGCCGGTAAGCAGATCCCCTGGTGGGCCCTGGGCGTGTCCAATGCCTCGGGCATGTTTGATATCGCCGGGACCATGTGGCTGGTGTCCATGTGCTTTGTCTATGGCCTGAAAAGCGCCTGGCTGCCCTGGGTGTGGCCCATTTTCAACCAAATCTTCCTGATGGTGTACTTGTCGGCCTGGCTGCGCCGCTCCAATGTAATGACCGGTGCCCAGTGGCTGCAAACCCGCTTTGGCGCAGGCCGGGGTGCCGAGCTGTGCCAGTTGGTGGTGGTGATCTTTGCCCTGGTCAGCGCCGTGGGCTTTATCGCCTACGCCTTTAAGGGCATTGGTAAATTCGCCGCCATCTTCTTTCCCTGGCAGCTTAGCCCCGATGTCTACGCCCTGATTATCTTCGCTGTCACCACCGCCTATGTGGTCAAAGGCGGCATGTACTCGGTGGTGTTTACCGAGGTGCTGCAGTTTGTGATCATGACGGTGGCGGCCGTTGCGGTGGGGGTTATCGCCATTAACCTGGTCAGCCCCGAGCAGATTGCTGCCGCTACCCCACCCGGCTGGGGCGACCTGTGGTTTGGTTGGCAATTGGATCTGAACTGGCAGGGTCTGATCGACAGCGTCAACGCCAAAATTCAAGCCGACGGCATGGAGCTGTTCGGCTTAATGCTGCTGATGATGCTGTTTAAAGGTGTATTGTTCAGTCTGGCGGGTCCGGTACCCAACTATGATATGCAGCGCATCCTGGCCACCAAATCTCCGAAAGAGGCGGCCAAGATGAGCGGGTTGGTGTCGCTGGTGATGTTCTTCCCGCGCTATATGATGGTGGCTGGTCTGTCGGTACTGGCCCTGGTGTATATGGGGCCAGAGATCCAGGCCCAGGGCGACGGTTTTGATTTTGAACAGATCCTACCCTATGCCATCAATAACTTTGTGCCGGTGGGCCTGACCGGCTTGCTGATTGCCGGGTTGCTGGCGGCCTTTATGTCTACCTTTGCGGCTTCGTTAAACGCCGCCCCGGCCTATTTTGTTAACGATATCTATAAGCGCTATTTTCGCCCCGATGCCGATAAAAAGACCTATGTACGCCTGAGCTATCTGGTGTCGCTGGTGCTGGTGGTGATAGGCGTCGGTTTTGGCCTGCTGCTGCAAAGCATCAATGACATTATGCAGTGGATCTTCGGCGCCTTGTTCGGCGGTTATGCCGCTTCTAACCTGCTGAAATGGCATTGGTGGCGCTTTAATGCCTACGGCTATTTCTGGGGCATGATGGCCGGTTTGCTGGCTTCTTTGCTCTCGCCCCTGCTGTTACCCGGCACCCATCCGCTGTTTGCCTTTCCGGCCATCTTGCTGGTCAGCCTGGCCGGTTCGATTATCGGTAGCCTGGTCACTGCCCCCGAACAGGATAAGGTGCTGATCGCCTTTTATCGCCAGGTCCGTCCCTGGGGTTTTTGGCAACCCGTGAAGGCCAAGGTCCTTGCCCAGGACCCGGCCTTTGCTGACGATGCCAATCCGCGCCGGGATATCAGCAATATTGTGGTGGGCATCGCCTGGCAGCTGTGCCTGGTGGTGATGCCCCTCTACCTGGTGGTTCAGGATTGGCAGGGCTTTGCCATCGCTACCACCCTGATGCTCTTAACCTCCTGGTTTTTGAAGAAAAACTGGTACGAAAAACTGGAAGACTGATATGCGAATGCTGTTGTTACTAACCGGCCTGTGGTTACCGCTCTCCTTTAGCGTCAAGGCCGATGATGTGCTCAGGTATGTTGATCCTTTTATCGGCACCGGCGGTCATGGCCATACGTTTCCCGGCGCCTTGCTGCCCTTTGGCATGGTGCAGCTATCACCGGATAACCCGTCCAAAGGCTGGGACTGGACCTCGGGCTACCATTATTCCGACGACACCCTGCTGGGCTTTAGCCATACCCATTTATCCGGTACCGGCGTCGGCGATATGCTGGATGTGCTGGTGATGCCCTTTCGCGGCGATTACCCGCATAGGCGCAAAGACGAAAAGGGCCGCATCTTTACAACCTACGGCCACGACAGGGAAAGCGCCAGCCCCGGCTATTACCGTTTGTATCTGCCGCAGGAGAAGGTGCAGGCCGAACTCACCGCCACTGAGCGCAGCGGCGTGCATCGCTATGGCTTTGAGGGCAGTGAAGACGCCAAGCTGTTGATTGACTTAGGCTATGCACAAAACTATGACGAAGCCGTGGTCACTTTTTTTCGCGTCGAAGATGCGCATACCCTAAGCGGCTATCGCCTTTCTACCGGCTGGGCCAAGTTTCAGCCGCTGTATTTTACCGCCCGTTTTGATAAGCCCTTTAGCCATCATCTTTATGAAAAGGATGAAGCCGTTAAGGGCGACCAGTGGCAGGGCAAACAAAGCAAAATCGTATTGAATTTCGGCGACCTGCAAGGCCAGGCGTTGACGGCCAAGATGGCCATTTCCTATGTCAGTATCGACGGCGCCAAGGCCAACTTGCTGGCGGAAACCCAGGGGCAGGATTTCGATAGCTTACGTGCCAAGGCCGAAGACGCCTGGCGTGCGCAGCTGGGTAAGTTTCAGGTACAAGATAAGGATGAGAGCGCCAAGACCATCTTCTACACCGCCCTGTACCACAGCTTTGTGGCGCCGCAACTGTTCCATGATGTGGACGGAGCCTTCTTCGGGGCCGACGGTGCGGAGCACCGGGGCAAGGGTTATGGGCGCTATTCGCTGTTCAGCCTGTGGGATACCTTTCGCGCCCTGCATCCCCTGCTGACCTTAAGTAACCCAGAGCGGGTGGACGATATGGTGCACTCCATGCTGGGTTTTTATGACGAGACGGGTCTGTTGCCCACCTGGGATCTGATGTCCAATGAGACCGATGTGATGATTGGTTACCACGCGGTGCCGGTGCTGGTGGATGCCTATCTTAAGGGGCTGACCAGTGCCGACCCCAAACGTTTGCTGGCCGCCGCCAAGGCCTCGGCCATGCAGGACAGATTCGGCCTCGATCTGTATCGTCAGTACGGCTATATCCCCTCGGAGCTGGAACTGGAAGCGGTCTCCAAAACCCTGGAATACGCCTTTGACGATTATGCCATTGCCAAGCTCGCCAAGGCCATGGGCGAGGAGGGTGAGGCCGATTACTTTGGCAAGCGGGCGCAAAGCTTCCGCACCCTGTTCGACCCGCAGACCGGCTTTATGCGCGGCAAAGACAAGCAAGGCAACTGGGTTACCCCCTTTAACCCTACCTATGTGGAACACCGCAAGACCGATTACACCGAGGCCAATGCCTGGCAATACAGCTTCTTTGTGCCCCACGATGTGCCGGGACTGATCGACCTCTTTGGCGGCGAACAGGCCTTTGTGGCCAAGCTGGATGAACTCTTCAGCACCAGCTCCGAGATGCAGGGCGATGTTTCGCCAGATATCTCCGGGCTAATCGGTCAATACGCTCACGGCAACGAGCCGGTGCACCATGTGGCCTACCTCTACGCCTTTACCCAGCAAAAACATAAGGGCGAGGCCCGCATCCGCGAGATTAGAAACACCATGTACAAAGCCCAGCCAGACGGCCTGGCCGGCAACGACGACCTCGGCCAGATGTCGGCCTGGTATGTGTTTAGCGCCATGGGCTTCTACCCGCTAAACCCGGTAGGCGGCGACTATGTGCTGGGCACCCCGCTGTTCGATAAGGTGGAACTGGCCCTGCCCGGTGGTAAGACGCTGACCATCAGCAAAACCGGCGATAAGGGCGATAATCCTGTGCAGCGGGTGCTGTTTAACGGTAAGGAAATTTCCGGGCCTAGTATTCATCATAGTGAACTGCTCAAGGGTGGTGAGCTGCTGTTTGAGTTTGGGGATTAGGGACGAAAGGTAGCTAAAGAAAGCTGTACCATTGTTGGAAAACAGGCGCCTTTACCGATGATATGACTATCGCTAATTAAAAAGGACCTTCTCAATGTGAAGGTCCTTAAAAGGTTACAATCTTAGTTTTTTCTTCTCAAAGCGTAATACAACAGCAGCGTAATTGTAGATGAAATTATAACAATAAGTGAGACGGTCAACGCAGCAACTGGTGCTAATTGAGTTCCTTCAGCGGGAAGCATAGATACCCTGTTTTCCACCCAAATCAATGAAGCTACAGGCGGTAAAAGAATCAATGCCACTATCCTTAGCCAAATACTCTTTACTTTTGTCAGCATTAGTCCAAACAGAACACCTATTGCCGTAATGATTAAAAACTGAATGCTCACTCCTTAAGGGCAAGGTATATAAATTAGGCCAGGGATACAGCTGTTATGAGCACATGTATAATACTGAACAGGCATAACACAAAACCTTCCGTTGTTATATAATTCAGGTGGGAATATACTGCCTGAACCTCCGTCACCAGAGCCAGCGATCGCAGAACCATTGCTGCTTACCACATTCAATTCTCCTTTTTTAACAATACAACTCGTTCCTTTATTAGCACAATATGCTAATAGTGCTGTATCCAGATGCACAACTGCTGCATGATAGGTGTATGCCATAGTCATTAATGCACCAAATAAAAACTGTTCTTCAAATGGGAAATCAATACTAAGGGATTGCGCAAGATGTTCTGCTATCTCTCTCATCTGCGCCAGAAACATTTCATCACACCAATACTTATTTCTGAAAGATGCATAACACATATCATGATTTATACACGCATTTAAAAATGGTTGATCGGGGATTAAACTTGCTATTAGAGGGTCTGAAGCTGGTCCGCAAACAACACCAGATGCGTTTGACGAAACTATTGAATGGGTTAACCTGTGGGAAGAAAGATTAGGCTTAGATATTGATTGCAAACTTTGTTGTCTTAGCCTTCGTATTCCATCCTCAACATATATTGCAAAGTATACTAAAATTTCGTATTCCATTTTATCAAGGTTTTCTAATCTAGCAGGCTCAGTTGCTTGTTCTGTATTCCTTTCCTGTATTATCCTCTTTGCGTCTAAGTTCTTAATATCAACTGCGTACTTTTGTTTATTTATGCCGAGCAGACAAAGGTCTTCTCCTCGCAAAAAATCACAAAACGTATTGTCTTTTATATTGAGCGACTCGTTAAATTGTTTATAACGTGTGTACTCCATATGACTTCCAAACTCTTCTTCAAATGACTCTGGGTCAATAAGATAACCGAAAGATTGCGGCGCATAGCCAAGGGACAATATTATTAATAGTAAAAGAAAAACCGTTTTTTCATATCGCGTCCTTTCGATTGCTTCTAAGAATTTCAGTTGGTAAATTACATGTCATATATGACAAAAAAACTATGCATACAATGCGCCTTGAATGTCAATAGTTAATTGTATCTTTGAGTACGTCCCGACAATACTCGCTTACGATCTAAGCAAACTGTGAGACTAAACACAGATTCATCAGGCTAGCATACAGTCTATAAGAGACTGTTACCGATGCTGATCAATCAAGATGGCATTGCCATCGGGGTCGGTCAGGCTGACGGAAAATGCGCCGAGCTTCATCTTGTTCTCTTAAGGCTGGGGATTTGGATAAGAAACAAGGTTAAGACACAGCAGAGCATTGCGCCAATGGCTGGGAGATGTGGAGATGCTAAAGAGAAGTGTTGAATTGTCCAATCATGCGTTCGGATTGGGTCAATTGCTCGCCGGTGGCATCGATTAAATTGAAGGCATGGCGGTACTCTTCTGCAAAGCTTTGCCAGTCTGCTTTGCTGCGCCACTTATCTATGGTAATAAATCTGTTGCTGTCGTACTGATCTTGCAGCAGTTCGGTGCCAATATAGCCATCCGCTTTTTTAAACAGCGTCACCCATTCGCCCTGTGGACCATACAGCCTGACAAATTCATCCAGATTCTTATTCGCTACCCGGTATTCCCAGATATAGGTAAAAAGTGGTGGCTGGTGTTGTTGGCTGGCGGACATCTTCAGCGTTCCTAGTCGTTGAGCTGGGCGCTGATTATAGTTTTCCAAGGTCTTATTCAACAAGTGCAATGACTAAGGACTACCTAGAATAACTGTTGGTGCTTAAATGCAAACTATTTAGTGTTCTCCGTCTCGCATTAAGTATACCGGGCCAATATTTTCGCTAACATAATTCGGTAGTAGAGCATGCCATAGAAGCGGTAAATCAGCGTTTGGTTGACAAAATATATTGTCAAAATATACTCAAGTGGCCTTGTTATTGGGCAATAATTATTCTTTAAAAAGGAAAGGGATAATATGGAAATGTTTATAAAAAGTATGGTTAATGGATTAGTGCTGGGAAGCCTGTTGTCCGCGTCATGGTTGACCCAGGCGGCTGAACCCAATATGGTTCTGTGCAATTATTGTACAGAAAGTCAGATGCAATCGGCGGCGGTGAGAACTGCACCCGAAGGTGGTGTGGTGCATGTTTGGGATAGGCAAGGTGATAAGCTAAAAGCTTATGAAATTACCCGGGAACATAATCTGATTATGATTAACCCGGCAGACGTTAGCCAAGTAATCCAGGCCGGTACGTTGGAAGTCAAGCGTAGCTACGATTTTATTGTGGACCTGCATTCCGGTGGTATAGATATCAATAGGCTTGCAGCTTACTTAAACAACCCTAATATTAACAGTGCCTATACAATCGCGGAAACTGCGTCATTACGTAACAATGTAGCCGATGCCATCAATCAGTATGTCCTTGGTAATGTCGCTGGTGCGCTCACAGCTGCCGCAGGGAGCTTGTCGGTCCAGTTTGTCAACACTGTGTTGCCCGTAAATATCACCATTCCTATTAGATTCATGGATGGCACTACCTATACCTTTGTATTTAAGGGGTTATTTTATGGGCTTGACGGAAGCACTTCGCTACAAATTGAGCCGTTAAGCGGCTCAGGTACAGATATTGACGTTAAGATCCCCGACAATGGGGAATATACAAATTTCTATGATCAGGGTAACTATGAGGCCATTATGCGCACTGTAGAGTTCCTGCGTAGCCGTGGAGTGGTAATAACTGGGGGAGAAAATCTGCCTATCGGCTCTGCCTTGATCATAGATTGCAAATTCAGCGAACCAGGTAAAGGCTGTACCCTAAGTAAATAATGAACGCATAAAGCAAATATAGCCGCCCAACTTGGGCGGCTATATTTGAGTCTGTAATCAATCCAAATTATAGCTTGTTCCAAGCTTTATGATGGTTGGCTTCTTTGGAAAGCACCAGCATTTCAGTGCGGGCGATTCTGTCCTGCAGCGATTGCTTATATTTAATATCCAGCAGCACCAGCAGGGTGCCAAGGCCACCCAGGGAAGCCATCAGGCGCAGCAGCGCACGGCCATAGCCCATGGGCTTGTCATCCAGGCTAAACAGCCGTAGGCGCCAAGCACGCATGCCGATGGTTTGGCCGCCATGCACCCAGAACCACAGGAAAAAGCCGATGACCCAGGCAATAACCCAGACTTGCAAAATACTGGTGTAGAGCAAGGATTGTCGAATGACCTCGCTGCTATGTTCCAGGCCCTGTTTCTCCAGCACACCGTTTTCCAATAACAGGATCAACAGCACTAACATCACCATGGCAGCGCACATGCCGACAGCCACTGCCATCAGTGCGTCATAGACGATGGCAGCAAGGCGTCTAAAGAAGCCTGCCCGGGGAAATACTTCGGTTGTGGCGGGATTGGATTTTTGCTTCTTTGACTTTGGCATAAGGTGCTGTTTACTGCTCGGTCAGCATATCAATGATGTCATCGGCGGCGCTTAATATATGTTGGCGCAAAAGCGCGCAAGCCGCCTCGGTTTTGCCCTGGCGGCACAACTTCAGCAATTTGGCGTGTTCGGCTTCCGCTTTACTGGTACCGCCGGCCAGCATCAGGTTGGCGCGCACATAGCGATCGGCATTGGTATTGAGGTTTTGCACTAGCTCAAAGGTTAATGGTCTGTTTGCCGCCTCGTACAGGCTTAAGTGGAATTGGCTATTCAGGCTGCTCCAATCATCAATGCTATTTTTGTCGTCGTAAGCCTTGGCCATTTTTTCGAGTAAGGCTTCGCTGTGGAGCAGGTGCTTCTCCTGCAACTTGGGAATGGAGAGTCGTAGTAGCTCGGTTTCCAGTAAGGCGCGCAGCTCAAACAACTCGGTTACCTGGTCGGTCGATAGTTTGGTGGCGGTGGCTCCTTTGTGGGCTTCAAATTCCACCAGGCCTTCGGCTTCCAGTTGCATCAGCGCCTCTCGCACCGGAATGCGGCTGATATTCAGCTCTTCGGCCAGCGCCGCTTGACGCAATTGCTCTCCTGCTTTGATTTCGCCCCGTAAGATCTTTTCCCGGATGGCTTCGGCGGCCAACTGCGTTCTGGTTTTGTGTTCTATTGCGGGCACATGGAGTCCTGTGATTGTCCACTGGTAAGCAGCGTCAGGTTCGGTAACACCCTGATAAAGCGTTAAAAGCCTTTATCAGGGTGGCAAGAGTTTACCAGCTCATCCGGCAATTGATAAGCCGAACCACGGGGCATCAAGGATTAGGGAAAGTAATTGGGATAATTTGTGCGGTTAAAGGCTTTCAGTTTGTATTGAGGCTGCAGGAAGGTTACCAGGTCGGTGAGTTCGGTAACCGTCATTACGTCGTTAAAGTTGGTCATCAGCGATTGCCCCTGCTCATCACTGACTTCTTCCGGCCACATGCTTTTTGCCAGCTTGTGAGAGGGGTTGATCACGGAAGTTACCAACTCGGCATAGGTAGTGATGCGGGTACGGTCGCCACCAAGAGGCACGCGCTTGGGTAGCAATGATTCGCGTTCCGGATCTTCGTAACCTGCCAAGGTGTGGCAGGCAAGGCAGTCATAGCTAAGGAAAACCTGTTCGCCGCGTTTGGCATCCCCTTCAGGCAGACTGAAACCTGTCGAAGCATGTTTCCCCTGCTCACAGCCTGTCAAGGCAAAGGCGAAAAGGGTCAAGATAACCAACTTTTTCATATTAATTTCCTCTACTTAAGTCATTGCCAAAGCAACTTTATTGAATACTAGGTCATGTAGAAAAAGTCGCCATGATGCGGGTCAATAAATAGGCAGTATTATTGTTGAGTCGGACTGGAATAGCTGGGCCGGGCACACAGGTGCCCGGCCATGAGCTATGCTTTTCTGCCGATAACACAAAGTCACTGAAAAGGAGTGTTCCATGCCAACAGTTGAAGCCATCCCGAGAGGCTACACCAGCCTTACCGCCTATCTGATTTCCAATGACGCCAATGCCGCCATCGCCTTTTACCAAAACGCCTTTGGCGCCGAAGAGCTGTTTCGCATGCCCATGGGCGATAAGATAGCCCATGCCGAGCTGCAGATTGGTAATGCCCGCATGATGCTGGCCGATGAATTTCCGGAAATGAAGGCTTATTCCGCCAAACACTATGGTGGTTCACCGGTGAGCTTTATGATTTATGTGACTGATGTGGATGCGGCCTATACGCGGGCCATTGATGCTGGCTGTGAAAAGATAGAAGCTCCGGTCGACCAATTCTGGGGCGATCGTATGGGGAAACTTCTGGATCCCTTTGGCATTCAATGGTCCATAGCCACCCATATTGAGGATGTTTCTGCAGAGGAGATGGAAAAACGTATGGACGAGTTTGCCAAGCAGATGGAAGGGCAGTGAGGTTTGCCTTGGTTTGGCCAGTTTAGAAAAGGGGCTGGCCCGATCAAGCACTCACCTGATTAAATTCTAGTCAACTCATTCGTATAGTCAGACAAAGTACTTGCAAGGCCAATAGCGCCGGTTATAATGCGGGCCTCTTGATGACAAAGCGATAACATTCACCGTTATCCATAGTCATCTACCGGCAACCGAGCCGGGCTTCAAGTCAAAAGACTCTCCCTGCCTGGGTGGCGAAATCGGTAGACGCAGCGGATTCAAAATCCGCCGGTGGCAACACTGTGTCGGTTCGAGTCCGACCCCAGGCACCATAATTCACTTAAATTCTCGATGCACAACTAAAGCTTCATGCTTTGGTCTACCTATTGGCGTATCTGGTCGGGCTCGAACCGGCGCTTCGCGCGCGGTTCCTGAAAGTTCTGCGTTGCCTGTAGAGTCCGTGCAAAATTGAGTGCTTAACACTTTTCCCTATGGCATCCTGCCGCCGGTAAAAGTCCAGCTACGGCATCCTCTGCGTTACTTCGGGCTTCCTGCCCTACGCCCCTCGGGCCATCCTTTGGATGTTCAGTTCTTTTCCAGAAAGAACTGTCGCGTAAACACCTCAATGGGTTCCACGTTTTCACCCATTGCGGACGGTGTTTACCCATGATGATCGGCCCCCAGCCGCGACGTCGTGTCGCGTCGTTCCACAGACTGCGTTATGCCACCGGCATAACGGTTCTGTTCCACCCCCAGGCACAAATTCCTTTAACATCCTAATCTTTGAACTCGTTAAATTTGCCAGTTATTAATCAAACACTCTGGTCCCTTGATCTACAACTCGTTAAATCGCCTGATAGCGGTCACCGACCATCAGAAGCAAAGCTCCCGCTTTGACTATGATGCGGTGGGCAACCAAACCCATATTTATTAACCCAACGGCCTGATGGCCGAGCACAGCTATGAAAGCTTAAACCGGGTAACGGATGTCAGCACCCAAGGCGCCGCCGGCAATCCGCTCTCCCGCTATACCTATGCTCTGGATGCCAAGAGTCGCAAAACCGGCCTTACCGAGATGGACGGGCGCAGCAGCCAATGGACCTACGATGACACTTACCATTTGCTACAGGAAAACATTGAGGATCCTATCAGCACGACTCACATTCCGAATGCCATCTCGCATATGATTTAGTTGGTCGGGCGGCAGGATGTTCAGTATTTAAACACAGTTATCTGCGTAGGGGTGCGCAAACGCACAGATGGGCGCGGTATTTAAATTCATCATCTCCCTAATTAGCCATAAGAACCTGTGCCTGCCATGAAGCATAAAGGGAAAGCTGTCCTTTAACCTGGTGACAACGGAAACGGATGCATTGGAGCGGCAAGATGATGAATAAACCGTCTTTTACTCTTTTACTTATCGAAGGCGATGTAGTTTTAGCCGGGCGCCTCCAGTGGTTTTTGGATGCGCTGAGCGCTCCTTGTTTTAAAGTGTCCTGGAGCAGGGACAGCCAGGATGCCAAGCGGCTACTCAAAATGTCTCATTTTGACATCGTTCTTTTGGATATCACCGATGATGCGCAAAACGGACTGGAATATTTCAAAGAGATTCAGGCCTTAGCACCCAGATCCTTGCTTATTCTTCTTTGTGCAAAAAAGGACATACTGATAGCACTTCAGGCCATGACCCTGGGAGCTAACGATTATCTGGATAAAGCCAGAATCGACAATGACCTGCTAGGGCGTGTTCTGCGCTATAACCTGGCCAGTAGACAAACAAACAATGTCTTGAACATATCCATCGCCGGATTTAGGGCTGTGGGTGAGGCTTGTCCAATGGGGATCGTCGTGTTGGATTTGTCGGGCCAGATTACCTATACCAACAGGGCTTACCAGAGTATCACTGGCTATTCTTCTGGGCAGTTACTTGGACGCTTTTGGGCTGATGCCATTCATCCGTGGGATCGTCTGCGAGTCCAGCGCGAATGGCGTCAGGTCCATACGCTTCAGCGGCCCTTTAATACAGAGATGCGGATACTCCACAAAAACCAGAGCATTCGTCTGGTTCGTATAAATGGTGCTTTCTTACATGAAGGCAACATCCTGCAAGGCCACGTGCGGCTGCTGGAGGATATCACAGCGCAAGCCACAGAAGGTTTTTCCGATTTACCTGAGGTGTATGGTCAGGCCTTACCCGAGGAAGCACAGCGCTTTGCGTTGCGCACCATGCATGAGGCTGTCCTGGTGACCGATTTTAACAGTCGCGTAACCTATCTTAATTCCGTCGCTCAGCAAATAACCGGCTGGAGTTCTGCGCAAGGGGTGGAGCGAAGCCTCGCTGAGGTCTTTAATATCAGGGACGCGCTGACTGGCGTGGCGTTGGACGATACAGCGCATCTAGCCATGGCATCTAATCAAACGATGAAGTTAGCCAAAGATTGCATTTTGACCAGGCGGGATGGTTCCGAAACTCTGATTGAAAATGTGGCAGCGCCGTTGCATAACAAGGTGGGGGAGGTCTGTGGTGCGGTACTGATTTTTAGGGATGCGTCACAATCCTACGCTGGTTCTGCCAACAGGGTAAAATCCCTACAGCATGATCTCATGACCGGACCGCCCAATTGCCAGTTGTCGGAGAAAGGGGTGAACCAGGCTATCGAGCAGGCTGAACTCCAACACAAACCGCGGGCTGTTTTTCATTTAAGTGTTAGAGCACAGGACCATGAAATTGGCGGGGAGCTAGCGAGTCGCATATCAACCGAGGTGATGTCGCGTATCAAAGAAACCATCCAGGAAAAATACAGCCTTTATCACCTTGGCAATGGTGAGTACGTCATATTGTTGGCGAACATAGCGAGGCCTGACGATGTTGAAATCATGTTTGATAGCTTGCGCACTAGGCTTTCTATACCCTGTGTTATCGATCAGAAGGAAGTGAAATTGACGCTTCGAAGCGGCATGAAGCTGTACCCCAATGACAGTGCGAACTGGCAAGAGTTGTTGAGCCAAGCGGCTATTGCAATAAAAAATGCCAAGCCCAATGCCCTTAAGCAGTGTCATCTCTACAAAAATGTCTCCCACTACTGAAAGAGCATTTTCTTGGGGGGCCAGGGTTCATTGTAGCGGATCATGATGGGGCCAAGCTCGATGAGAAAGTCGATTTGCAGGTCCTCTACGCTTGTGGTTTTGGGGGTAAACACACGGATATTGACCACCAAGTTATGATAACTCTCGTGTTTATCCTGTTTATGGTGATCTGTGAGGTAGGGATTCCCTGAGCTAACGCTGAACAGGGCCCTTGTTCTCTGGCCATCTCAGCAGTGTATTTACCAGCTTCCAATGCCAGGCAATGCCCGCCAAAACTGCGATGTGGAATAGTTCATGGGGCCCCAGCACGCCGGGGATCAGCACCGGCACACGCAAAAAATCCAGCAACGCCCCCAAGGTATAGGCGATCGCCCCGAACAACAGCGGCTTAATGATCTCGCAGCCATACATTCGATGGATAAGACAGGCCGACAAAATACCCATCCAGCCCAGGCCAATGTAAAAGATAAGCCCCAGCCATTCAGACAGTGCGTTAAAATAAATCGTCTTCAGGACGACGCCGGTGATGGCAAGGGCCCAGATCAACGTCAGAAAGCCCCAGCGCCAGAAACCACGGAACATGATGGCGTGGATAGGGGTAAAGGTGCCCGCGATCAACAGAAATATACCGGCATGGTCGAGTCGCTTTAACACCTCCCGCCCAGTTGTGCCAGGGTCCAGAAGATGGAACACTCCGCTCATCGATAGTAAAAAAAACACAGTAAACACATAAATGCTAACCGTTACCACACGCACCTGCTTCCCCTGTGCCTGGCGGAACAACGCCATACCAAAATGCAGGACGAGCAATGCGGCCAGTAGATGGCTTATGGAGCTGAAAGGGTCGCTAAAACCGGGAATACTTGTCGCCATCGTACCCAAAGTGTGACATATCTGCGTTACTGTATGTTCATAATGCCATTATGATGCAGTAACAAAAAGTGACCTAAATAAAGGTTCCGAATAGTAGAGCATGCTGAGCAGTGGGCGGGAAGCGCGATGCAGAACTTCCTCGTCAAGGATGACGAGGCAGAACCTCCAGGGACGGATTCACGGCGTTTCTGCACGCGGTCCCGGCTACTGTAGCATTAATAGGATCAGGTATTTGGTTCATGGCCGGTGGTAAATCGTTGTCTATCAATTGGCCTATTGCAGTTATTGTAGTAGATAACACCAGCGTCTTTTCCTTCGTCAGTTACTAGCATTCCTTCAACACCAGGGGAATCAACATGTCTCGCAAAGAATATGCAAAGTGTCTTTAACGCGTTTTAAGTAGCTGAAATATAAGTATTAAAATATGCGCTGCATATTCAAAATCCGCCGCTTCGCGCGCGGTTCCTTAGAGATTGGCGTCGCCTTTACCACCTGTGCAGAATTGAGTGGGTCATATACGCTTTTCCCTCTGACATCCTGCCGCCGGTAAAAGTCCAGCTACGGCATCCTCTGCGTTAATTCGGGCTTCCTGCCCTACGCCCTTCGGGCCATCCTTTGGATGTTCAGTTCTTTTCCAGAAAGAACTGTCGCGTAAACACCTCAATGGGTTCCACGTTTTCACCCATTGCGGACTGTGTTTACCCATGATGATCGTCCCCCAACTGCGAATTTTACCTGATGAAGGTTAAATTCTTTACTGCTGACATACATCCTGTCCTTGTCTACTGCTGTTTTTATGCAGTGTTATTGTGATTTTTATGGAGTTTTGCCAATAGCTCAGCCATCGCCTTATCTGGCCAAATGCAATCTTTATGGCCTTTCACATTGCATGGTCTATGGCTTAACTCTGCGCTGTATCGATATGGGCTGATATCGGCTACTGAGGCATTGATGTAATAAAGGCCGTAATCAATCTCTTGTGCAATTTGATTCATCGTACCTTGTACTGAACGGTTGCAGGTTGTATCGAATGTGAGTGGCTGGTAACTGGTCGTTGCGACGTCTATCAGCTCTGGCGGAACCTCGCTTTTAAGCAAGGTGTTAATAAAGACATCGTGAAAATGCCAGTCGAAATTAGCGAAGTCTTTTTTGGTCAGGCATGGAATAAACAGAGCGAAGCGGGTTGCATCGTGTAACGCAATTACACATTGTCTGCGTTGAATAGTGATGAGATTGGCATGCCAGTTAAGCCATTGCGCCCGGGAACCAATAGCCATTATTTCTGACCCTACAGATTTCGTCTTGTCAGGCAGTTTTGCATAAAGTTTCTTGGTGCAGTGAAGGATCACTTTTTAACCTCAGAGCTGTAGCCCGGCGCAATCGCTAAAAATCCGCACATTGTTTTGGGTAAAACGGTCTTGCAGCCAAATATAGTGTATTTGCCCTAGGCAGGGCACAAGTGTTGATAGCTTTTATGCTTATTCCAAATTCACTAAAACCAAGCTGTAATAAATGTGTTCAACAATACACAAAGCCTTAGTTTGACTATGAGTGTATATATAAACACATTTCGGGCACGAAATGGGCAGGATAGCCATTGGGATCAAGGCGTTGATCAAAGGGTCAGAGTTCCTGATTCACCAAGCAAAAACCGGCGAAGATCCTGTTCTTGCCGCATCACAAACAAGATATAAATCTGTTTGCTTTGGTGCTTATAAAAAACACGTAACGGGTTTATCACTACCTCCCGGTAGCCAAACTCTGGAATTTCGGGGGGGATTCTTCCCGATGCCCGGTGGGTTGATAGCCTGTCTACCTTTTCAAGGGTTCATCGTATCGGTTTCTTGGCTGCCTGGGGGATGGAAGAGGCAATATACTCGCAGGCGAGGATCGGGGCTGTCCAGATTATTTCAGCCACTTGGACAGCCTGTCTTTAGCCTCATCTTGGGTGATGGTTCTGCCTTCCTGAATGGCCGCTTCGCCCCTGGCGATACCCTCAAGAATGGCCATACGCTGGCGCATTGCCTCGTAGTCTGCCACATCTAACAAGTAAGCAGAGGGTTTACCGTGCTCGGTGATAAGCACTGGTTCTTTGGATTCATGCCGATCGGCCAGTATCTTGGTGGCTTGACGCTTTAAGGTGGTCACCAATTCGGTTTTCAGACTTGTTACCCATCATGTTAGTGACACTATAGTATCACTTTTACCGCATTGAACCATCAACGCATGCCATGCCGGGAGTTGAGGTTTTAAAATGCAGATTTCCCCTCAGGCCCGCTCTGCCAGGCTGAAAAGGGGAGATGTTGCGCTCATTCGAATGATGCAAATACGTCCATGCGTTGGTGCAATATTCTGGCTACCTCAATGCCATCTTCAGATTTTCTGTAATAAACAACATGCTTTTGTGCCGGAAAGCTTCTGGCGCTTTCAAACAACTCTGGCCGGCTCTTGCCAATGTCAGGTGTATTGGTAATCTGCGTCAGTGTTTGATGTAGCAATGCAACATAGTGCTGCGCCTGACTCCTTCCCCATTCTTCAATGGTTTTGGTCGAAATAAGGCGTAAATCTTCTTCGGCAAGCTTGGATAGCTTATAGCTTGCCATCTATTTCCTTGCTGACTTCTGCAAAAATGTCCAATGCTGACTTATCGGAGGTTTGCCCATTGGACAACTGCTGGAAGCCTTTGCTGACCTCCTCTTTTAGGATCTCAAGCTGCTGTTGCTTGGACATATCTTTTTCGAACAACAGTCGCAAACCGTCTCTTATGACCTCACTGGCGGAGGTATACAGGCCCGAGGCGACTTTCTCGTTAATGCGCTTTTCAAATTCCGGGCCCAACGTGATGTTCATTTACCCATTTCCCCACATGATATGCCTACAATATGCGCATATTATAGCCATTTTCTAAGAGAAAGTTAGACCGACGGTATCTCTTCTAAAAAGTCTCAGTGGTTAGTGTTCTCATCAAAGTCGATCTTCCTTTCATTTATGTTGCCATCTACCAGCATATATAAGTGGTCTTGCTGCTTTGTGTTCAGGAATAAGGTAAGTTCAGGAAAAACAACAATATCGGGGAGCACAAATGAGGAAATGGGCCTTTTTACTCTTTCTGTTGGTCAGTCCAATGGCGCTGGCAACGGGGATCCAGGACTTTACCAAGGGCATGGAGCATCACTCGGGCTATTTTGATTTTTACTATCAGCCCAGCGAAGACAAACTGTATTTGTTGGTGGATAAGCTGGAGCAGCCTTTTATCTTTCAAAGCTCCTTACCCCGGGGAGTGGGCTCCAACGATATCGGTCTGGACCGTGGCCAGATGGGCGAAACCCGCTTAGTGCAGTTTGAACGCTTCGGCAACAAAGTGATGTTGAAGCAGCTCAATGCCTACTATCGTGCCGACAGTGAGAATCAGGCGGAGCGGGCCAGTATTGAGGAGGCTTTTGCCACATCGGTATTGGCCGGTTTGCCGGTGGTGGCCAGCGATGCTAATCAATGGTTGGTGGACTACAGCGATTTTCTGCTTAGCGATATTCATCAGATAGGCCCACGCCTGGCGGAACAAAAGCAGGGTGAATACAAAGTCGATGCTAATCGTAGCGGTATCTACTTAAAGCGCTCCAAGGCTTTTCCCTTAAATACCGAGCTTGAGGCCCTTGTCACCTATGCTGGCAGCAAGGCGGGGGATTTTGTGCGCCAGGTTACCCCTCATCCCGATGCGATCACTGTGCATTTGCATCATTCCTTGGTGGCCCTGCCTGAAACCGGTTACCAAAGCCGCTATTTCCATCCCTATTCAGGCTATTGGAAAGTGGAATATATGGATTACGCCAGCGCCATTGACCGGCCCATGATAAAGCGCCTGCTGCCACGTCATCGCTTGCAGAAAAAAGATCCTAACGCGCAGGTCAGCGAAGCGGTGGAGCCCATTGTTTATTATCTGGATCCCGGGGTGCCGGAGCCGGTACGCACGGCCTTGTATGAGGGGGCTATGTGGTGGAACCAGGCCTTTGAGCAAATCGGTTACAAAGATGCCTTCCAGGTCAAAACCCTGCCTGAGGACGCTGACCCCATGGATATTCGCTATAACGTCATTCAATGGGTACATCGCGCTACCAGAGGCTGGTCCTATGGTCTGGGCGTGACCGACCCCAGAACCGGCGAAATTATCAAAGGCCATGTGACCTTAGGCTCGCTTCGGGTCAGGCAGGATTTTTTGATCGCTTCGGGTCTGACCGCGCCCTATGCTGACACCTCAGCCGATGTGGAAAAGCAAAAGGCCATGGCATTGGCCCGAATTCGCCAGTTGTCCGCCCATGAAGTGGGGCATACCATTGGCCTGATCCACAACTTTGCCGCCAGCGCCAATGGCCGCGCTTCGGTGATGGATTATCCGCACCCCTACGTGGAACTTAAAGACAGTCACATCAGCCTGGATAATGCTTACCGTGAAGGCTTGGGAGAGTGGGACCTATACGCAATTGCCTATGGATACGGTGATTACTCCAAAGACCAATTGGCGGCACTGGTGGCTAAGGCCAAAGCCGACGGATTGCAGTATATGGCCGATGAAGATGCCCGGCCCGCAGGGTCCGTCAGTGCCATAGGGCATTTATGGGACAATGGCGCCGACCCGGTGGCAGAGCTTAAACGCCTGATGGCGGTTCGTCAGGTTGCCTTGAATGATTTTGGTCTTAACAATATTGCTGCCGGACAACCCTTATCCAGCTTGCATGAAGCCTTAGTGCCAATCTATTTGCTGCATCGTTATCAGGTGGAAGCCGTCAGTAAGCTGGTGGGCGGAGCCTTCTACGAGTATGAACTTAAAGGGGAGTACCCTGAGCCCAAAGGCTTTACATGGGTGGATGCGGACAGGCAGCGCCAGGCAGTGCAAGGGCTGCTAGCCACACTGCAACCGCAGTTTCTGGCATTATCCGATGAGCTATTGGCGCTGATTCCGCCTAAAGCCTATGGCGACAGCGATGGCCGTGAGAGCTTTAAAGGGCGCCTGGGGCTTGCCTTTGATCCGCTCTCTGCTGCCGAGGCTTCTGCAAACCATACCCTAGCCATGCTGTTGCACCCGCAGCGCCTTAACAGATTGTCTGCACAAGGCCAGTTGGAAGCTGTGCTTAGCCAACTTATTAAGTCCGCGATACAAACCAAAGACGCTAAGGGTAAGTGGGCGCTGATTGAGCAACGTGTGCAGCATGTGGCCTTTTATCAGTTGATGAATAGCCTTATCAGCGAGGAACTGGCGCCTGAGGCACGAGCCGCTGTGTACAAACAGATGGATAACCTCGGTGACTGGCTGGATAAGCATGACAAAGACGCCAATCTGAAGCTACTTTACCAACAATGGCAAGCCTTCGAAGACAGTGGTGAGTGGCAGCCTGGCTTTAAGCCCATGCCGTTGCCACCGGGCTCACCTATTTAGAGCAACAGAAGGGGCGTTGTAAGGGCGCCCCTAAAAACACCCCTCCCCAGAAAACGAGATCTTGCCCTTGTCGTACTAAAAGAACTCACATTTTTAGCTCGTAGCTCGTAGCTCGTAGCTCGTAGCTCGTAGCTCGTAGCTCGTAGCTCGTAGCTCGTAGTTCTTAGTCCACTCCTGTTTTTCTGCTTACCAACCGGTATCGACGTGTCAGGCTGGCGTCACTTTTGGATCCTTAGGCCATAAGGTAATTGTTGTCGTACTCGAATAGATGCTGGACTAGGATCTGGTTAAGCTATCTGAAAAGACCATCTTTGCGACATCATGACCACTAAACTCCCGAACAAGACTCCAAAGGCTGTAGAGACCCTTAGCGATCTGGCCCAGCTGGTTGATTACTCTTTGATGGACACCCTGACCCCGGATCCAGATGCTAAAGAAGCGGGCGAGGATTATCGGCCAAGGCAGGTGTTTAGTGGGCACTATGTGCCGGTCAAACCTACTCCTATAGCAAATCCCAGGTATGTAGCGCACAGCAAAACATTTTTCCGTGAGCTGGATTTTGACGATGGCCTGGCCCAAACAGAAGAGTTTAAGCGATTGTTTTCAGGAGACCTTTCACAGGTACCGCCACCCATGCATAAAGTGGGTTGGGCCACTGGCTATGCGCTGTCCATTTACGGGACCGAATATATTCACCAATGCCCTTTTCATACCGGCAACGGCTATGGTGATGGCCGCGCCATTTCGGTGGTTGAAGCCGTTATCAACGGCAAGCGTTGGGAAATGCAGCTTAAAGGTGCGGGGCGCACGCCTTACTGTCGCGGCGCCGATGGCCGCGCGGTATTGCGCTCAAGCGTGAGGGAGTTTCTGGCACAAGAGCATATGCATGCACTGGGCGTACCTACGTCCCGCTCACTCTGTCTGTTTGTTTCTCAGTCAGAAAGGGTCGATCGCCCCTGGTATCTGCCGGGCTCCGATTCCTTCGAACCAGAGATTATGGTCTCTAACCCTGTGGCTATTTCAACACGGGTTGCGCCGTCTTTTTTGCGGGTGGGTCAGCTTGAGCTGTTCGGCCGCAGAGCAAGGAGCAATCAGCACCCCAATGCTTTGCAAGAGTTAGAGGCCATAGTCCTGCATCTAATTGAGCGGGAGTATAGCGCTGAGATTGATCGCAGCCTGACAATGCCAGATCAGTTTATCCAACTGGCCATGGCCTTTCGTGAGCGTCTGACATCCCTGGTCGCCAATTGGATTCGGGTGGGTTACTGCCAGGGCAACTTTAACAGTGACAACTGCGCAGGCGGCGGGTTTACCCTGGATTATGGGCCTTTCGGGTTTTGCGAGCTGTTTGAACCCATGTTTCAACCCTGGACCGGTGGAGGACGCCACTTTTCCTTTTTAAATCAGCCTATGGCGGCACAAAAGAACTTTGAGATGTTTTGCCGGGCACTGATGCCCTTGCTGTCGCAGCATCCCAGCAAAATGGAAGAGCTGAATAGCATTTGCAGTGGCTTTGCCACTGTGATGGAAGACAAGATGGAAGACATGTGGGCTTCCAAGCTGGGGCTGGAGGTGTTTGATGCCGAACGGGTCACACAGTTATTACAGCTGATGGTACGCACCAATGTAGATTACACCGTCTTTTTCCGCGAGTTGTCGGCGCTCCCCAGTGACATCACCGGCATCAGCAAGAGTTTCTATTCGCCGCCAACAGAAGATGTATGTAATGATTGGCAGCAATGGCTGACAAGCTGGCGTGAGCAGATCAGCAAACAGGGAGATAGGGACGAGACCTCTGCCAAGATGAAACAGGTCAATCCCAAATTCAGCTGGCGGGAGTGGCTGATTGTGCCCGCCTACCAGCAAGCCGAACAAGGCAACTATGCCCTGATTGAGGAGTTACAGGCAGTCTTAACCAAGCCTTATGATGAGCAATCGCCAGAGATGGAAAACAAATATTATCGATTGCGACCCGCTGAGTTTTTTGATGCCGGTGGCATCGCCCATTACAGCTGTTCGTCTTAATGGGCGTTTAACTTCAGAAAAAAGTAATCGTTTTTGGCGACATAACGTATTCACGCGGTCGAGATAACTGATGGATATGCGAGCAACATCAGATTGCAGCCCCTGTTGGATTGGCTGCTGAAAAGTTGCCAGTTTGTTTAACTGAATACGCTCCGTATCGGCCAGATACTTAATAACAATAAAAACGCTTTTGGAGATGCTTATGAAAAACCTTAGGTTATGGCAAGCCTGCGCTGCCATTCTGCTGTTGGTCGGTAGTGGCCTTGCCAATGCCACCAGTATCGAGTTTTCCACTTCTGTGCGCAGCGACACCTTCGCCCGTGTGCTTTTTCAGTTCAGCGACAGCACTGGCAATCTGTCAGGCAATATCGATGACAACATTAAAACGCAGTTGAAAAACGCCACTGCTGTTTACGATTTTAAGGGGGAGCACAATAGCCAGCTTAAGCTGGTCACGCCGGCCGACGGTGACACACTGCAGGTATTGGTTATGGGTCTTGGTGACCCTGAAAAATTAGACCGTGCCGACGCGGTTGCCCTAGGTGGTAATATTGCACAAATGTTCACCCACAAAGATGTGCAGAAAATTGATGTTGTAGTCAAGGGCATCCAAGCCAGGCTTGATCAAAATGTGCTTGCTGCCCATATCGCCCAGGGGATCTCGCTGGGCTCTTATCGCTTTAACCGCTACCGTCAAGAAGTGTCGGCCCCCAATAACGACTATCGCATCATTATCGAGTCGGATAAGGAGGCAAAGCGCCACTATGAAAAGCTTCGCGCCATTGAAAATGGGGTGTTTCTCGCCCGCGACATGGTCAATACCAACGCTGCAGAGATGAATCCGGTTGCCTTTATAGATGAAGCACAAAAAGCCCTTAAAGGCTTGGATGTCGAGATTGATGTATTCAGCGCTGAGCAGATCAAAGCAATGAACATGGGCCTGCTTTACGCTGTTGGGCAAGGTAGTGCCCCCGGTGCGCGTCTGATGGTGGCGCACTATAAAGGCAGCAATGACAAACCCATCGCCTTGGTTGGCAAAGGCATTACCTTCGATACCGGCGGCTATAACATCAAAACCCACGAAAGCATTGCCCGCATGAAGGGGGATATGGCTGGTGCCGCAGCGGTATTAGGGGCTGTCAGAACACTGGCAGAGCAAAAGGCAAAAGTAAATGTGATTGCCGTTATGCCTTTGGCCGCCAACATGGTCTCGGAAACCGCATTATTGCCGGGCGACATTATTACTTCCATGTCGGGCAAATCGGTGGAAATTATTAATACCGACGCAGAGGGTCGGTTGATTATGGCCGATGCCATGTGGCACGTGCAGGAGCAGTATCACCCCCAGATCCTGGTCAACATCGCTACCCTCACAGGGTCAAAAATTCGCGCCGTGGGTGATCGCTATGCCGGGTTGTTCAGTGATGATGAACAGTTGATTGCGCAATTAAGCGCTGCAGGTGAAGCAGTCAATGAGCCCTTATGGCGTTTGCCGCTAGCCTACGGAGATATGCTGCAAAGCACCCTGGCTGACACCACCAATACTGGCTCTGACGGCCCCGGCGCATCCACTGCAGCCATGTTCCTCAAGCAGTTTGTGCAAGAGCAAACCCGTTGGGCCCACCTTGATATTGCCGGCAATGAAAGTGTGACGAAAACCAAGAACGAAATCCCGGCCGGTGGTGTGGGGTATGGTGTTCGGCTGTTGGTCGAGTGGCTGTCGACTCTTCAATAAGCACACTCGATTTGCTCCGCGGAGAGGATTGGCTGTGGTCCTTTGCCACCAATCTCTCTCCTTTTTGCCGACGCGGGATATTGGCAAATTTACTGTTTAAACCAAAACCTATTCGCATTTCTTAGCCTTAGTGGGCTTCCCCCCTTTTTCTGTGCGGCAACCTGCCGCAGCCATACTGACTCCGCCATGATTTACTCGGTACTGGTCACATGATCGAGCCAGGTTTTGCCAATCAGGTGGTCGTATTCATGCTGGAAGATGCGCGCCAGAAAGCCTTCAAAGTGGATGTGGCATGGATTGCCTTCAATATCCTGATAGCTGACTTCCACCTGGTCCGGACGCTGGATAAAACCGCGCAGCGCCGGTACGGACAAGCAGCCTTCCCAGGCCCACACCCAGTTGTCCGATTGGCTGGTGATACGCGGATTAATTAACAGGAGCGGTTCCATTTGCGGCGCGTCGGGATAGCGAGGGCTGGGCCTGGAGGCCACATACATAATGGCGCGCCCATCAAATACCTGCGGGGCGGCGATGCCGACGCCATTGGCTTCCTGCATGGTCTTTAGCAGAGCCTCTGTGAAGCCTTTCAGCTCAGGGGTGCCAAAGGCTTCGGCGGGCACGTCGTGGGCCAGCTGTTTTAATACGGCTTCGCCAATCTGGGCTATTTGCATGTGGTGTTTCCGCGCTCGTTTATCGCGGATACAGATTTTTCTTATACACTGCAGAATACATCCTCACTGGAGAAAATACTCGAATACTGAAGGTTGAAAATATTAATTGACAATTTTTTTTGCGATATAAATTCTTCGGAAAAGATTGCGATTAGTGCAGGAGTTGGAGGTGTATATGAGCCTGTAAGTTGTTCCGGAAAAGATTGAATGGATTTATGAATTCGAGTCATTGTATTCTTAATCAAAAGGAATTGTATGAAAAATCTCTCTTTTGTCTTATTTTTGCTTCTTGTCTCTGTTTCTTCTGTTTCTTCTGTTTCTTATTCCGAAGTCTTATCTCCTGAAGAGTTAAAGGATGAGTTTGGCGGCTACTCTAACTTTGGTGCCTATAAAAAACTGAACAAAGAGGTTAGTGTTGGTGACTATACTTTTTGTGAATTTGATCGTGATGAGGCGCTTTGTCTGCTCGGGTTGAAAAGTGAAAAGTATGCTGTTGATATTAAAAATCCTAATGCCATGGAAATAGTTTGGGAGGCGAATGAGAACGGAATCTTTGAGCCTGTTAGACTTGAAGCACTTGATAAGGTTGAGCATGAATTGCTCAGCCATTTTGGCTTGCTGGTGAATAAAAAGTTATTGAGTTTCCAAGTGTTTAAGTTTCAAGATGGTTTGGTGAAGTCTAAACGCATGATCAAAGAAGAAATGTTTTCCGTTGATTATCCAAATGGCTGCGGGACTGATTCAACACATAATGATCTGCACCAGTAAAAGTGGACACCGGTTAAGCTGCTAGTTTTTTCTCATAGTTTTCCGGGCTCAGGTAGCCCAGAGCACTGTGCCTTCTTTGCCGGTTGTAATCAACTTCAATGTACTC
>NZ_JARHUG010000008.1:194235-195125 GCF_029223185.1 Aliiglaciecola sp. CAU 1673 | reverse complement strand
TGCCTGGCGGCCATAGCGTTACGGAACCACCTGAATCCATTCCGAACTCAGAAGTGAAACGTAACAGCGGCGATGGTAGTGTGGGGTCTCCCCATGTGAGAGTAGCACACCGCCAGGCTCCCATTCCTGAAGAAGGGCTATCCGAAAGGATGGCCCTTTTTTATTGCCTGCAAATTGGCAACAGCATCACTTTACTCTGCATTGTCTTACGGATAGCCCTTCCCCAGGAAAGCACTGACGTGCTAATCCAAGGGGCAGACCATACCCATCAACTGTTGTACCTTCCTAGTTCCAACAGCCAGCTATCATCTGTCACCCTTCCCTGGGGTAGCCTCCAGCCCTTCATCCATGAAGGTCGCTCCATGGGCTGCGTTCTATCGAACGGTCCCATTACGCCCCCATGTGAGAGAAGTATCACCCACACGGTAGTGCGCCAGGCTCCCAATAAAAGCCAAGAGGCCACCCTAATCGGGTGGCCTTTTTGCATTTTACCTCCCTGTAAAATGTCCTTCGGACCAGCTGGAGCTGTCCCAATCTGCTCCTGCAGATTGGTGCTTTTAGCGCTGCCGCGCAGTATCTACCAAACACCGAAGACCATACCCATCTACCGTTTATCGTTCCGTGTTCCAACGGCAAGCAGTCATCTGTCATTCATCCGTGAAGCTGTTTCCAGGTCGGCCTTTATGCTTACGGCATCCTGCCTACAGCAAAAGTCCAGGTCAGGCATCCAATGCCTTCCCGTAAATCAATTACGGTGATACTTAATCCCCGTCCGGGCGTGATTTACCCAGGCTCCCGTTCAGTCGGCTGCGAATGTCCACTGGACATTCGGTCCTCCTTCACCCCCATGTGAGAGGTTGACACTAAATCTAAGTTAATCAAAATCTTGC
>NZ_JARHUG010000008.1:0-194135 GCF_029223185.1 Aliiglaciecola sp. CAU 1673 | reverse complement strand
GTAGCTCGTAGCTCGTAGCTCGTAGCTCGTAGCTCGTAGCTCGTAGCTCGTAGCTCGTAGCTCGTAGCTCGTAGCTCGTAGCTCGTAGCTCGTAGCTCGTAGCTCGTAGCTCGTAGCTCGTAGCTCGTAGGTCACTACCTCGTACGCGGGGCATTTGTGGATGTCATGTTGAAGAATCTGGAGGTTGAGGCGGAACGATAAATGTTTACAAAATAGGTGGGAAAATAGTCTCCAATAATTTGCGACAGTTGTGCGAATGGTGATATAGCTAGATCGGCTTTGGAGTTTAAAGCCCACTTGAACAACAACATATATAAGTTCCTGTTGGAGGATATGGATATGATAACTATAAAAGGCTTCAGGAGTTCGACGTTGGCAGTTTCTGTCAGCGCCGCCCTATTTGCCATTACAAACCCGACCATTGCCCAAGAAACTGATCAGACGAGTGCACAAAAAACTGAACGTATTCAAGTTACGGGTTCTCGTATAAAGCGAGCTGACCTAGAAGGCCCCTCTCCCATTACAATGATTACCCGCGAAGACATAGACAGCCTGGGTTTTGAAAATCTTCAACAAATATTGGAGAGATTGCCGGTCGCCGGGGCCGGAACATTCTCAACGCGCAATAACAGTCAGGATTCTACAGCAAACGGCGGTGCCGCCGTGAGTCTGCGGGGCTTTGGAGCGGATGCGACATTGGTATTGGTTAATGGTCGACGTGTAGCCATCAGTGCGTTTGCAGAGAGCATTGTAAATTCCTTCGTAGATATCAACAGCATACCGGTTGCTGCAATCGAGCGTATTGATATTCTCAAGGACGGTGCTTCAGCAATCTACGGTTCGGATGCTGTTGCCGGTGTAGTCAATATCGTGCTGCGTAAAGATTATGTGGGTACCGAGGTAACTGCCGGATATGGACAGACTACAGGCCCTGATTACGATGAGAATACTTTCAGCGCCGTGTGGGGAACAGGCAACGAAGACAGCAACGCGACATTGATCTTTGACTATTTCAAAAATGCATCGATCGATAATAGTGAATTAGGTCGTTTTGGAACGGCGAATCAGTCACCTTATGGTGGTATGGATTTTCGATCATCCAGGGGCTACCCCGGCTACTTTTATGTAAACGGTGTCAAAACCATTGATCCTGCTTGCCCTCCCGAAAATGCGACTGCAAGCGGCAGCTGTCTCTATGATTATGGCCCTCATAGTATCGCTATACCGGCAGCGGAGCGTATTGGTGCCATTTTACAGATGAACAAAAGGTTTAGTAACGATATCGAGCTGTTCACTGAGATAGCTGTGCAGCACAACACCTCCGAGGCTGGAGGTGCGGCGACGCCATTGGATGAAGATGCCGGTCTGACTGCACCGGGCTCACATCCCAATAACCCCTTTGGACAAGATGTCGAAATCGGTCGATATCGGCCTGTTGATGCCGGTAATCGTCGCTGGGATATCGAGTCTGATTCATTGCGAGTGGTTGCCGGTTTGAGGGGATCTATTGATACCTGGGACTGGGAGGTTTCAGGCCAAAAAGGTCGTAGCCGCTCAATGCAAACGGGTGATAGATCTCAAGGCTGGGTAAGAACAGATTTCTTACAACAGGAAATTGATGCTGGACGCTACAATCCTTTTGGTGGAGTCACTAATCCGCAATCGGTGATCGATGCAATTACCACCAGCCTGGTCAGGAGAGGCGAATCACATTTGACCTCTTTTGATGCTCACGCCAGTGGTGATCTGTTTGAGTTTGACGGTCGAACAATCGCATTGGCTGTAGGTTATGAGTATCGGGAGGAAGATGTTTCCGATATACCGGATGATCAATTTCAGCGAGGTCTGATATTCGGCACTGAGTCTGTATCTGCACAGGCTGCCAGGGATCAGTGGGCAGTTTATGCGGAGTTGTCTATTCCCTTACACGACACTTTCGAACTGCAAGTTGCTGGACGCCACGATGACTACAGTGATTTTGGTTCAACCACTAACCCCAAAATTGCCATGCGCTGGACGCCAACAGAAGATATATCTGTCAGAGCCTCTTGGAGCGAAGGCTTCAGAGCGCCTTCGTTGGCACAGATTGGCTTAGGTCCGTCCCAAGAGTCTCAATTTTTCGTCGACAATTATTTTTGTGACCTGAACCCCAGTGTTACGGATAAGGCCGCTTGTAGAACAGAGTCTCTTGATTACACAATTGTTTTCGCTGGGAATCCAGATCTGAAACCAGAGGAGTCAGAGACCTGGAATGTGGGTGTAATTTGGGCATTTGCCGAGAATGCCGATGTTGGCTTTGATGTCTGGAGTATTACCCAGGATAACAAAATTGACGAAAGGCCCTTTGGGGCTATCTATGATCGGGAGTGTAACAACCAGAATAGCACCATTTGCCAGCGACTGACGCCACTGCCAGGTGATGTTCTTGGTCCTTTCTCGCAGTTAAATAACAGCTACTTCAATGTCAGTTCGCAAGAAGCCCAAGGTATTGATTTCTCGGCGCACTATGGCTGGGATCTCGCCGACTTTGGCAACCTGGGATTCTCGTTGGAGTGGAGTTATTTAACCAATTTCGAAAAGGATGGACGCGATTGGACGGGAGAGTATGAGTTCCCAGAACATCGCTGGGTCTCAACAATTGATTGGACTCGCGGTGATTGGTCTGCCACTGCAGCCTTCAGCTATGTTGGAGAATTCGAAGACACCCCGGACATTGATTTTGACGGAACACTCGATTTTGATCAGAACAACAGCCGCATGGTCGACTCGCAGTTGCTATTGGACTTGCAGGTGGCCTATATGTACGGCCAGCAATGGAAGTTTATGCTGGGCATGAACAACGCCCTGGATGAGGATCCTCCATTTGCCATTGGTGATGGTGATGATGACCTGTTTGGATATGCTACAAAAGTGCATAGCCCGCGTGGGCGTTATATCTACGGTAAGGCGTCTTATCGCTTCTAAGATGTGTCTTTTGGCAAAAGCCCGACATCAGTCGGGCTTTTTTTGCATTTTAAGGGGTATTCACAAATAAACTGTGTTTATTGGCTGCGGGCTCGACCAGATGTCTCTTGGTCCGTAAACTAAGGGCATTGTTAGTTTTAAAGTATTCCTGCCACGTTGCTTTCACTCAATTCATTTCACACATTTGGCTTAAGTGCCAATGCAAAAAATCTGGTTCGCCTCACCGATGTAGACCAGTTAATACCTGCTGAACCCTTCTATATCCTGGGCGAGGGCAGTAACACCATATTTTTGGAGGATTATGAAGGCTGCATCCTTCAGGTATGCCTTAAAGGTGTGGAGATCACTGAGCATAACGACCACTACATGGTCAGGGTCGCCGCTGGTGAGAATTGGCACCAGTTGGTCATTCATTTACTACAAGAGAAGATTTTTGGTTTGGAAAATCTTGCTCTGATCCCTGGCACCGTTGGCGCCGCACCGATCCAAAATATCGGGGCCTATGGGCGTGAACTGGCTGACTTTTGCCACAGTGTGGAAACACTTCATCTGCAAAATGGAGAAAAAACAGCTATTGCAGCCGTGGATTGTCAGTTCGGATACAGAGATAGCATTTTTAAACAGTCAGAGGCGTTAGCCTTGCTGATCACCCATGTAAACCTTCGCTTTGATAAAGAGTGGAAACCTCACAATCAATACGGAGAATTACAAGCTCTTGGTGAAGCCCCTAGCCCTTTGGAGATCTATAACAAAGTGGTGGAGGTCAGACAGAGCAAGCTACCCGATCCTGCTAAAGTCGGTAACGCCGGTAGCTTCTTTAAGAATCCTGTCGTCGAAGGTGACCTATTCAGGTTACTCAAAGCCAAATGGGCAGAAATTCCCGGCTATTCACAAGAGGGTGGCAGGGTGAAAATTCCTGCTGCCTGGCTGATTGATACCCTCGGCTTTAAAGGAAAGACAGTGGGCGGCATTGCCTGCCATGCCAAACAGCCACTGGTGTTGATTAATCAAAATCACGGTACTGGACAGGAATTGTTAACCCTGGCACGCGATATTAGAGATTCGGTGTATAGAGAGTTCGGCATAGTGCTTGAGAATGAGGTGCGCCTGATGGGTAAACTGGGACTGATCACATTGTGAAAGCCGATCCTCAATTAAAAAGACATCTTATCCTGAAACAGCTGGCTGACGGTAAGTTTCACTCAGGGGAAGAATTAGGCGCTCTCTTAGGCATCAGCCGTGCTGCCGTCGGCAAGCACATGAAAGCCCTGGAAGCCTTGGGACTGGATGTATTTAGTATAACCGGTAGAGGATATCGTTTAAGTCATCCTATGCGCTTGTTGGATGAGCAGGAAATATTTTCCCATCGACGACTTCCGCAAGCTCCTCCCTTGTCATTGCTGGCTGTGGTTGACTCGACAAACTCATTTTTAAAAGGGCACCCGCAGTTACAGATCAAGGGGGCTGCGTGTCTGGCCGAGGCACAAACAGCAGGCCGTGGGCGACAAGGTAGAAAATGGGTATCTCCCATCGGCGCCAGCCTGTATTTGTCCATGTATTGGGCCTTCAGTGGCGGTTTTCAGGCCATAGGGGGGCTCAGTCTGGCCGTTGGTGTGGTTGTGGCCGAGTCGCTGCGAGACCTCGGTGTGCGTGGACTCAGGCTAAAGTGGCCTAATGATATTTATTTAAATGAGCGCAAATTGGGTGGAATCTTAATTGAGCTAGAAGGGCAGGCCAACGACATCAACCATTGTATTATTGGTATTGGTATCAACGTGCGCTTGCCCGAGCAGCTCAGCAAGGACATTGACCAGCCATGGGCAGATCTCAGTCATGGTGTAAGGGAGTTACCTGACCGGAACCTGTTGGTTGCAAAGCTGTTGGATAACCTTCATTTGGCGTTAGAAGATTTTGAGCAAACCGGTATGAAGTCCTTCTCTCAGAGATGGAGTGACTTGAATCTTTATCAAGGCAAGCAGGTCCGCATGCTCTGCGGCACGCAAGAATATAAGGGACTTTGCCTTGGAATAAATCGGGACGGTGCCCTGCTTGTGGAACTGGCCTCAGGGCCAAAAGCTTTTTATGGGGGCGAAGTCAGTGTCCGACAAGGCTAAAGCACTACTGGTGGATGTCGGCAATAGCCGGATAAAGTTTTGTTTTCTGAATGACGGAAAACTGTCCAACATCGAGTGCCTTAACCATGAAGCAGAGCTGGTGTCGAAATTACGTGGCGTTAGCCAAGTACTCGTTTCGGCGGTGGGACAGGCCTCCCGAGTAAAGGTGCTGGCAGACATTGCAACGCAGCAAGGTGTCAGCTTCAATCAACTCAGTGCGCAGAAGTCGGCATTTGGTCTGGTCAACGTCTATGAAAACTACGCAACGATGGGGGTAGACAGGTGGTTGGCAATGTTGGGAGCCAGAACCCTGACCAAACAAGCATTTGCAGTCCTTGATTTTGGTACTGCCATCACCTGCGATTTTGTCGATGAAAGCGGCGCCCATCTGGGCGGATGGATAGCACCTGGCATCAATATGATGCGTAGTAGTCTGCTCACTAACACAGAAAAAGTATTTGGTCGCAATGAGGGTTGGATGACCCAGGAGCTAGGCCGTTCGACTGCCGATTGTGTTGATAGCGGCTGCATTGCCATGGCTAGAGGCATTGTTAAGCAAGCACAGGACACACTATCAAGGTTGACGTCAGGACAAAAGATGTTCGCCTGTGGCGGAGATTGTAAATTACTATTTGAAAATGACGCTGCCAATCTTGAGATTAATGCGGGCTTAATCTTCTTGGGTATGGCCTTAATTGCCGGGGATTGCGCTCAACAAAGAGCCTAATTGATACAAAAAACGGCAAGAGTGGTTGCAAATTGACCGATTGAATCAAAACTCATATTTTTTTGATATTTGGCTATTGCGCTACCTAGGGTGTTCCTCTAGAATGCGCACCCACTTGATGCAGTGCCGGCTTAGCTCAGTTGGTAGAGCAACTGACTTGTAATCAGTAGGTCGCCAGTTCGATTCCGGCAGCCGGCACCATTATCAAGTGACAATTTGGAGGGGTTCCCGAGTGGCCAAAGGGATCAGACTGTAAATCTGACGGCTCAGCCTTCGCTGGTTCGAATCCAGCCCCCTCCACCATATTCTATACATGTGTCTACGACTCGTGTTAGGGCAGCCAAGACAAGCACTAAGGTCTTGCGCTCCAAAAGTTCTTGGGATGAGGTGGCCTCAAGAGATAAGGATTGCGGGCATCGTATAATGGCTATTACCTCAGCCTTCCAAGCTGATGATGCGGGTTCGATTCCCGCTGCCCGCTCCAAATTAGTGCTGATATAGCTCAGTTGGTAGAGCGCACCCTTGGTAAGGGTGAGGTCGGCAGTTCGAATCTGCCTATCAGCACCACTTCTCTCCCCAGCTCATCTGCAGTTTTGTAGTTAAACATCCAACCTAGCTGGGGGAATCATGGCAAAAGAAAAGTTTGAACGTAAAAAGCCGCACGTAAACGTAGGCACCATCGGTCACGTAGACCACGGTAAGACTACTCTGACTGCGGCAATCACAACAGTATTGGCGAAGACCTACGGTGGTTCAGCTCGTGCGTTTGACCAGATTGACAACGCGCCAGAAGAAAAAGCTCGTGGTATCACCATCTCTACATCGCACGTAGAGTACGACACACCAACCCGTCACTACGCCCACGTAGACTGCCCTGGACACGCTGACTATGTTAAGAACATGATCACCGGTGCGGCGCAGATGGACGGAGCGATTCTGGTAGTAGCAGCGACTGATGGCCCAATGCCACAGACCCGTGAGCACATTCTGCTGGGTCGTCAGGTAGGCGTACCTTACATCATCGTATTCATGAACAAGTGTGACATGGTAGATGACGAAGAGCTGCTGGAACTGGTAGAAATGGAAGTACGTGAACTTCTGTCTACTTACGACTTCCCAGGTGATGACCTGCCGGTAATTCGTGGTTCAGCTCTGAAAGCGCTGGAAGGCGATGCAGAGTGGGAAAAGAAAATCATTGAGCTTGGCGAAGCGCTGGACACATACATCCCAGAGCCAGAGCGTGCGATTGACAAGCCATTCATTCTGCCAATCGAAGACGTATTCTCTATCTCTGGCCGTGGTACCGTAGTAACTGGTCGTGTAGAGCAGGGTATCGTTAAAGTCGGTGAGTCAGTAGAAATCGTAGGTATCAACCCGACTACTACTACCACTTGTACTGGTGTAGAAATGTTCCGTAAGCTGTTGGACGAAGGCCGTGCAGGTGAGAACGTAGGTGTTCTGCTGCGTGGTACCAAGCGTGACGAAGTTGAGCGTGGTCAGGTACTGTGTAAGCCTGGTTCAATCAAGCCACACACTAAGTTCGAAGCAGAAGTATACGTACTGAGCAAAGAAGAAGGTGGTCGTCACACGCCATTCTTCAAAGGCTACCGTCCTCAGTTCTACTTCCGTACCACTGACGTAACTGGCTCAGTACAGCTGCCAGAAGGCGTAGAGATGGTAATGCCAGGCGACAACCTGAAGTTCACGGTTGAGCTGATTTGCCCAATCGCGATGGACGAAGGTCTGCGTTTCGCCATCCGTGAAGGTGGCCGTACAGTAGGTGCGGGCGTAGTATCTAAGATCATCGAGTAATCGAAGCTTAGTGCTAAAAGAAAGGCTCCCTCGGGAGCCTTTTTTGTTTTTAGGCCCGCACCTACTGTATGGCCCCAAGCGGATGTCCCGTGACCAGATTGCCAGGAGCAATCTGGAACAGCCGAAGGCTGGCCCGCAGGGCGAGTATCCCGGCGGCCGGCCCAGGACGATACGAGTACAAATGCCAGGAGCAATCTGGAACATCAGAGGAACGACGATGGCCCCGAAGGGATGTAGGGCAGGTAGAGCCCGGAATAACGTGGCTGTGTAGGTGCGGGCGTAGTATCTAAGATCATCGAGTAATCGAAGCTTAGTGCTAAAAGAAAGGCTCCCTCGGGAGCCTTTTTGCTTTTGAGCCAGCACCTGTTGTGCGGACTGAAGATATAGCCCGGATTAACGTGACGAGTAATTAACAGTAGGGCGGTATTTATAAGGCTTTCAGCAATTAAAGCCCTAGTCCGGTATCAATTTCCCCCATCCCAATCTCAACGCTTGTATAACAAACTTCAGCGGGTATAATACCGCACCCTCCTTATGCTTGATTCCGCTTCCCTAAATATTCTAAAGGCGCGAACGTTTGGCATTTGGAGAAGATTTTTAGGGGTGTAGTTCCAATTGGTAGAACAGCGGTCTCCAAAACCGACGGTTGGGGGTTCGAATCCCTCCACCCCTGCCAGTTTGGGCAGAGTTACGCAATTATAGGTAAATGCATGAGCGTCAATACAGAGAACACATCCAACGCGATGGATTCAATCAAATGGGTGTTGGTTATCGGCTTGCTGGGCGCAGCTGTGGCCGGAAATTATATGTATGGAGAACTTTCTGTACTGGTCCGCGCGGTAACCGTCGTGGCTATTGTTGCTATCGCCGGTTTTATCGCTGCAACAACGGCGAAAGGTTCACAGTTCCTTGGGTTTGCTAAAGAATCCAGGCTGGAAGTGCGTAAAGTCGTGTGGCCAACACGTCAAGAAGCAACGCAAACGACATTGATTGTACTGGCGGCCACTGTTGTTGCTGCGCTAGTGCTGTGGGGGTTGGACGGCATTCTGGTGAGGCTGGTGTCACTGGTTACGGGATTGGGAGTCTGATATGGCTGATAAGAAGTGGTATGTAGTTCAGGCATTCTCTGGCTTTGAAGGCCGTGTTAAACAATCCTTGAAAGAGCACATCAAGATCCATGGCATGGAAGACTATTTCGGTGAAATCCTGGTTCCTACCGAAGAAGTGGTGGAAATGCGTGCCGGCCAAAAGCGTAAGAGTGAGCGCAAATTCTTTCCTGGCTACGTGTTGGTAGAAATGGAGATGAACGAGGATTCCTGGCACTTGGTAAAAAGTGTTCCTCGTGTACTGGGTTTTATCGGTGGTACTTCAGACCGCCCCGCGCCTATCTCCAAACGCGAAGCCGACGCTATTCTCAATCGCCTGCAAGAATCTGTCGATAAGCCTAAGCCCAAGACATTGTTCGAGCCCGGCGAAGTGGTTCGTGTTACCGATGGTCCATTTGCGGACTTCAACGGCGTGGTAGAAGAAGTGGACTACGAGAAGAACCGCCTGAAAGTATCCGTATTGATCTTCGGCCGTTCTACGCCGGTAGAATTGGAATTCTCGCAAGTCGAGAAGGGCTAAATCCTGGTTGTCCCTTTGGGACAATTTCTAGTGATTTAACATCACTAGAAAAAGGATTTAGCGACCGGACAGGATGTCCGGGCTGGCACCAACCCACAAGGACGTGTGACAGAACCAAGTTTCTGTCAAAGCCCTAAAGTAGAAAATTTGCCCAAAGTCAAATCGCTGACTTGAACCGGGCTGCAGATTAAAATATAATCCGCAGCCCTTTTTATTGAACGGGGAGCCGTTTGAGTAAGCATCCTCAATGTTTACGAGGCGTTAAACCCATACTAGAGGTATAAAACATGGCTAAGAAAGTCAAAGGCTTGATTAAGCTTCAAGTCGCCGCCGGTGCTGCTAACCCCAGCCCGCCAGTTGGTCCAGCCCTGGGTCAGCACGGTGTTAACATCATGGAATTCTGTAAAGCGTTCAACGCCCGTACAGAGAGTCTGGACAAAGGTGCTCCAGTACCTGTTGTTATCACTGTATACGAAGATCGTTCTTTCACCTTCGAAACCAAGACGCCTCCAGCTTCTTACCTGCTGAAGAAGGCCGCTGGTCTGAAGAGTGGTTCTGCCCGTCCCAATACCGACAAAGTTGGTAAGGTGACTCGTGCGCAATTGGAAGAAATTGCCAAGATGAAAGAACCTGACCTGACTGCTTCCGATCTGGACGCAGCCGTTAACACCATCGCGGGCTCTGCTCGTAGCATGGGCTTGGTAGTAGAGGGCTAACACATGGCTAAATTGACTAAACGCATGCGCGTCATCAAAGAAAAAGTTGACGCCACTAAAGAGTACGACATCAACGAAGCCGTTGCCCTGCTGAAAGAGCTGGCCACTGCCAAGTTCGTTGAGAGCGTAGACGTAGCCGTTAACCTGGGTGTTGATGCACGTAAATCTGACCAGAACGTTCGTGGTGCCACTGTATTGCCTCACGGTACTGGTAAAGACGTTCGTGTAGCCGTATTTACTCAGGGTGCTAACGCCGAAGCTGCTAAAGCCGCTGGTGCCGATATCGTCGGTATGGACGATTTGGCCGAACAGGTGAAAAAAGGCGAAATGAATTTTGACGTGGTTATCGCTTCACCAGATGCGATGCGCGTTGTAGGTACTTTGGGTCAGATCCTGGGTCCCCGTGGTCTGATGCCAAACCCTAAGACTGGTACTGTAACACCTGACGTTGTAACAGCTGTTAAAAATGCCAAGTCTGGTCAGGTGCGCTACCGTAATGACAAGAACGGTATCATCCATGCCAGCATCGGCAAGATCAGCTTTGACGCCAACCAGATCAAAGAAAACCTGGAAGCCCTGCTTGACGCTCTGCGTAAAGCCAAGCCTTCCACCGCCAAAGGCACTTTCCTTAAGAAAGTAAGCCTGAGCACCACCATGGGTGCTGGCGTAGCTGTAGACCAGGGCAGCCTGGCTAGCTAACAAATTAAGGCGAACACAGCCCAGGCCGTGTTCGCCAGGTTTATGGGTAGAAGTGTTGTGTAAAAGCAGCGCTTCCGTCCAAGACCGCAGGTGCTGAACTCTCGAAAGAGAATGACGCTTAATCTAACAGCCTGCGCAGACGGTGCAGTCCCCAGAAGAATTTGATTCCTCTGGTTTCTCACCGTAAATCGCGCGTCAGACATTGTCTGGCGATGTGTAGGAAACCAGGCGTGAGCCTGGATGAACCAGGAGTTAAGAGCCAATGGCTATTAAGCTTGAAGACAAAAAAGCAATTGTTGCTGAAGTCCAGGAAGCTGCCAACGGTGCTTTATCTGCGGTAGTCGCAGACGCTCGTGGTGTGACCGTTAGCAGCATCACCAACCTGCGTAAGCAGGCCCGTGACGCTGGCGTATGGGTTAAGGTTGTTCGTAACACCCTGGCTCGTCGCGCAGTTGACGGCACCGAATTCGAGTGTCTGAAAGATGTATTCGTAGGCCCGACTCTGATTGCTTTCTCTAAAGAGCACCCCGGTGCTGCGGCGCGTATCTTCAAAGATTTCGCCAAGGGAAACAAGAATTTCGAGCTGAAGGGTGCAGCCTTTAACGGCGCCGCTGTAGACGTGGAATTGCTGGCATCACTGCCAACGTACGACGAAGCAATCGCACGCCTGATGAGCACCATGAAAGAAGCAGCTGCCGGCAAACTTGTTCGCACAATTGCCGCGGTTCGCGACCAGAAACAAGAGCAAGCTGCCTAATTCGTTTGGCTGCTTGATTAAAAGTTTAATCGGGAATATTCCCCTTAATTTAGGAATCTGAGAAATGTCAGTGACTAAAGAGCAAATTATCGACGCTATCGCCGAAATGTCTGTAATGGACGTTGTTGAGCTGGTGTCTGCAATGGAAGAGAAATTCGGTGTTTCTGCCGCTGCCGCCGTAGCTGTTGCTGCTGGTCCAGCTGCCGAAGTTGAAGAGAAAACTGAATTTGACGTAATCCTGGCCGAAGTTGGCGGTAACAAAGTTGCCGTTATCAAGGCTGTACGTGGTGCCACCGGTCTGGGCCTGAAAGAAGCCAAGGACATGGTTGAAGCCGCTCCTAAAGCGATCAAAGAAGGTATCGCCAAGGCCGAAGCTGAAGCTCTTAAGAAAGAGCTTGAAGAAGCTGGTGCCAAGGTTGAGATCAAGTAATCTGTCTGCGGACAGATTATTTGCCTGAAATCAGGCAAAGGCTGGTGATCATTTGATCACCAGCCTTTTTGCGCTGTAGGATAGAGCACTTACACCGTTTATTGCCTATCCCTAAGACTTGGAATTAATTGATAAAATTCGTATATGTCCCATAGCTTGCCGAAAGGCGGGTTGATGCGAGTTTAATCTGTTCATTCCACTAAACGGTGCTGGAAGTTTGTCTATTGCTCGTCTTCGGCGAGTGCAGTAAAGGCAAGTTGGGTCAAAAATCAGCAGGCTGAGGAACCCATGGTTTACTCTTATAGCGAAAAGAAACGTATTCGTAAGAATTTTGGCAAACGCCCGCAGGTATTGGAAATACCATATCTTCTTTCAATCCAGCTAGATTCTTTTAAGAAATTTATTGATCTCGATCTGGAAGGCCAATACGGTCTGGAAGCCGCGTTCCGCTCAGTATTTCCAATAAAAAGTTATTCGGGCAATGCCGAGCTGCAGTATGTCAGCTACAGGCTGGGTGAGCCGGTATTTGACGTTAAAGAATGTCAAATCCGCGGCGTCACCTACTCCGCGCCATTGCGCGTCAAATTGCGTTTGGTGTTGTTTGATCGGGAAGCCGCGCCTGGCACCGTCAAAGACATCAAAGAGCAGGAAGTTTACATGGGCGAAATTCCGCTCATGACCGAAAACGGTACCTTCGTGATCAACGGTACCGAGCGTGTAATCGTTTCTCAGCTGCACCGTAGCCCAGGCGTGTTCTTCGATCACGACAAAGGCAAGACCCACTCATCCGGTAAAGTATTGTATAACGCCAGGGTGATCCCTTATCGCGGTTCTTGGTTAGATTTCGAATTCGATCCGAAAGATAACCTGTTCGTCCGTATCGACCGTCGTCGTAAGCTGCCCGCCAGTATCATTCTGCGCGCCCTGGACATGGGCACAGAAGAAATTCTGTCGACCTTCTTTGACAAGATCCAGGTTCGTATAGATGGCGACCGCTTGATGATGGATATTGTGGCCGATCGCCTGCGTGGTGAAACAGCCCAGTTCGATATCCTCGATGCTGAAGGTAATGTATTGGTCGAAGCGGGACGTCGTATTTCCGCTCGTCATACTCGTCAGTTAGAACAGGCCAAGATCAAAGAGCTGGAAATCCCGGCAGAGTATTTGGTTGGCAAGGTGTTCGCCTGCGACTATGTGAATGAGTCTACCGGCGAAATTGTTGTTGCTGCAAACGACGAAGTTACCCTCGCTGCCATAGTCGAATTGCGTAAAGCTGGCTTTAAAGCGTTTGAACTGCTTTACATCAACGACTTGGATCATGGTTCCTACGTATCAGATACCCTGCGTATCGATTCCACTACAAACCGCCTGGAAGCGTTAGTGGAAATCTACCGTATGATGCGCCCTGGTGAACCACCAACGAAAGACGCCGCAGAGACCTTGTTCGATAACCTGTTCTTCTCAGATGACCGTTATGACTTGTCCTCTGTAGGTCGCATGAAGTTCAACCGTCGTTTGGGTCGCGAAGAGCTGACCGGCGAAGGTACACTGGCTAAGGAAGACATCATCGCCGTGATGAAGCAGCTGATTGCTATTCGTGACGGTAAAGATGAAGTGGATGATATCGACCATTTGGGTAACCGTCGTATTCGTAGCGTCGGTGAAATGGCCGAGAACCAATTCCGCGTCGGTCTGGTGCGTGTAGAGCGTGCTGTGAAAGAGCGTTTGAGTCTGGGTGATCTGGATGCTGTGATGCCTCAGGATCTGATTAACGCCAAGCCAATTTCTGCGGCGGTTAAAGAGTTCTTTGGTTCCAGCCAGCTGTCTCAGTTTATGGACCAGAACAACCCGCTGTCGGAAGTAACCCACAAGCGTCGTATTTCTGCCTTAGGCCCCGGTGGTTTGACCCGAGAGCGCGCTGGCTTCGAAGTACGTGACGTTCACGTTACTCACTATGGTCGCGTTTGTCCTATCGAGACCCCTGAAGGTCCAAACATCGGTTTGATTAACTCGTTGTCGACCTATGCCCGTACTAACGATTTCGGTTTCCTGGAAACCCCCTATCGTAAGATTGTTGACGGCATTGTAACCGACGAAATTGAATACTTGTCTGCCATTGAAGAAGGCCAATATGCCATCGCTCAGGCCAATGCCGAGCTGGATGCTGAAGGTCGTCTGGCTGACGAATTGGTTTCCTGCCGCTATCGTGGTGAATTCACCCTGATGCCCAGCAGCGATATCGGTTATATGGACGTATCTCCACAGCAGATCGTTTCCGTTGCTGCCAGCATCATCCCGTTCCTGGAACACGATGACGCAAACCGTGCCTTGATGGGGGCGAACATGCAACGTCAGGCCGTTCCTACCCTGCGTGCCGATAAGCCGTTGGTGGGTACCGGTATGGAGAAAACCATCGCGGTTGACTCCGGTGTAACCGTGGTCGCCAAGCGTGGTGGTGTGGTCGATTATGTGGATGCCAGCCGTATTGTGATCAAGGTTAATGAAGAAGAGACCTTCGCTGGTGAAGCCGGTATCGATATTTATAACCTGACCAAATACACCCGTTCTAACCAGAACACCTGTATTAATCAGCGTCCAAACTGCAACGTGGGTGAGCCTGTCGTCGCCGGTGATGTACTGGCTGATGGTCCGTCTACCGATATGGGTGAACTGGCTTTGGGCCAGAACATGCGTATCGCCTTCATGCCTTGGAACGGTTACAACTTCGAAGACTCGATTTTGATTTCCGAGCGTGTAGTACAGGAAGACCGCTTCACCACTATTCACATTCAGGAACTGAGTTGTATCGCTCGTGATACTAAGTTGGGCCCTGAAGAAATTACCGCTGACATCCCCAACGTGGGTGAATCTGCACTGGGCAAACTGGACGAGTCCGGCGTTGTCTTTATCGGCGCAGAAGTGAAAGGCGGCGATATTCTGGTGGGCAAGGTAACGCCTAAGGGTGAGACCCAGCTGACTCCAGAAGAAAAATTACTGCGTGCCATCTTCGGTGAGAAGGCTTCTGACGTTAAGGATACTTCTTTGCGCGTTCCTAACGGCGTTTACGGTACCGTAATCGACGTTCAGGTCTTTACCCGTGACGGTGTAGAGAAGGACAAGCGCGCATTGGAAATCGAAGATATGCAGTTGCGTCAGGTCAAAAAAGACCTGTCTGACGAGTTCAATATCCTCGCCGACGGTATCTTTGCACGCGCACGTAACATGTTGGTTGCCAATGGCATTAAAGAAGAGAAGCTGGACAGCCTGCCTCGCGAGAAGTGGTTTGAAATCACCCTCAAAGATGAAGATGCCCAGACTGAACTTGAGCAGATTGCCGACCAATATGTAGAGACCAAGACTGACTTCGACAAAAAGTTCGAAGGCAAGCGCCGTAAGATCACCCAGGGTGATGACCTGGCGCCAGGTGTACTTAAGATCGTTAAGGTCTACCTGGCCGTTAAGCGTCATATTCAGCCAGGTGACAAAATGGCCGGTCGTCACGGTAACAAGGGTGTTATCTCCACCATCATGCCGGTGGAAGACATGCCATACGATGAAAACGGTGAGCCGGTTGATATCGTGCTGAACCCGCTGGGCGTACCGTCGCGTATGAACATCGGTCAGGTACTTGAAACCCACCTGGGTATGGCTGCCCGTGGAATCGGTGCCAAGATCGACCGTATGCTCAAGGAACAGGAAGATAAAGCCAAGCTGCGTGACTTTATAAAAGAAGTTTATGCCGTTGGTGAGTCTCACCAGAAAGTCGATATCGATGACTTCTCGGATGAAGAGGTGGCCCGACTGGCAGAAAATCTGCGTAAGGGTCTGCCGATTGCGACGCCTGTCTTTGACGGTGCCAACGAAGCTGAAATCAAGCAGATGTTGAAGCTGGGTGGTATTCCAGAGGATGGCCAAATCGTGCTGTATGACGGTCGTACCGGTCGCGCTTTCGAGCGTAAGGTGACTGTAGGTTACATGTACATGCTTAAGCTGAACCACTTGGTAGACGACAAGATGCACGCGCGTTCTACTGGTTCTTACAGCCTGGTTACTCAGCAGCCGCTGGGTGGTAAGGCACAGTTCGGTGGCCAGCGCTTCGGTGAGATGGAAGTGTGGGCATTGGAGGCCTATGGTGCCGCCTATACCCTGCAGGAAATGCTGACAGTGAAATCCGACGATGTGAACGGTCGTACCAAGATGTATAAGAACATCGTGGATGGCGATCACCGGATGGAGCCTGGCATGCCTGAGTCCTTCAACGTATTGCTGAAGGAAATCCGCTCGCTGGGTATCAACATCGAGTTGGAAGAAAAGTAAGGCGCCGAAGGTAATCGAGGCATGTAGGGAGCCTGCAAGGCGGGCTCCCAAGGTTAATGACTCCGTAGGGAGAATATCGTGAAAGACTTATTGAAGTTTTTGAAGCAACAAAACAAGACCGAAGAATTCGATAATATTCGTATCGGTCTGGCTTCTCCTGACATGATCCGTTCTTGGTCCTTTGGCGAAGTAAAAAAGCCAGAGACCATCAACTACCGTACGTTCAAACCTGAGCGTGACGGTCTTTTCTGCGCCCGAATTTTCGGACCGGTTAAAGACTATGAGTGCTTGTGCGGTAAGTACAAGCGCCTTAAGCATCGCGGTGTGATTTGCGAAAAATGTGGTGTGGAAGTAACCCTGACCAAGGTCCGCCGTGAGCGCATGGGCCACATCGAACTGGCCAGCCCCGTTGCCCACATTTGGTTCCTGAAGTCACTACCCAGCCGTATCGGCTTGATGCTGGATATGACGCTGCGTGATATCGAGCGCGTACTTTATTTTGAAAGCTATGTGGTTACCGAGCCTGGCATGACCACGCTGGAGCGTTCACAGCTTCTGACTGAAGAAGAGTACTTAGATGCCCTGGAAGAGCATGGTGATGAGTTCGACGCCAAGATGGGTGCCGAAGCTGTATTTGACCTGCTTAAGGCCCTGGACGTAGACGGCGACGTTGCCTCTATGCGCGAAGAGCTGCCCAGCATTAACTCTGAAACCAAGCGTAAGAAAGTAACCAAGCGCCTGAAGCTGTTGGAATCCTTCCAGCAATCAGGTAACCGCCCAGAGTGGATGATTATGACTGTGCTGCCGGTACTGCCACCGGATCTGCGCCCATTGGTTCCTCTGGATGGCGGTCGTTTCGCTACCTCTGATTTGAACGATTTGTATCGTCGCGTGATCAACCGTAACAACCGTCTGAAGCGACTGTTGGATCTGGCTGCGCCCGATATCATCGTGCGTAACGAAAAGCGTATGCTGCAAGAAGCGGTAGATGCGTTGCTGGATAACGGTCGTCGTGGCCGTGCTATCACCGGTTCCAACAAGCGTCCTCTGAAGTCCTTGGCCGACATGATCAAGGGTAAGCAAGGTCGTTTCCGTCAGAACCTGCTTGGTAAACGTGTTGACTACTCTGGCCGTTCGGTAATTACCGTGGGCCCGACTTTGCGTCTGCATCAGTGCGGTCTGCCCAAGAAGATGGCTCTTGAGCTGTTCAAACCCTTTATTTACGGCAAACTGGAAGGTCGTGGCCTGGCCACCACTATCAAAGCCGCCAAGAAAATGGTTGAGCGTGAAGCGCCGGAAGTATGGGACGTTCTGGATGAAGTTATCCGCGAACACCCGGTATTACTGAACCGTGCACCAACGTTGCACCGTTTGGGTATCCAGGCATTCGAACCCACCCTGATCGAAGGTAAAGCCATTCAGCTGCACCCACTGGTGTGTGCGGCCTATAACGCCGACTTCGACGGTGACCAAATGGCGGTTCACGTGCCGTTGACGCTGGAAGCGCAGCTGGAATCCCGTGCGCTGATGATGTCAACCAACAACATCCTGTCGCCTGCCAACGGTGAACCTATCATCGTGCCTTCACAGGACGTGGTATTGGGTCTGTATTACATGACCCGTGATCGCGTTAACGGCAAAGGCGAAGGCATGGTGTTCAAGAACGCCCACGAAGCCGAAAAAGCATACCGTACTGATGTGGCAGAGCTACATGCACGCGTGAAAGTGCGTATTAAAGAGTATGACGTTGATGAAGCGGGTAACAAGACTGAAAAAGTTACGTTGACCGACACCACTGTTGGCCGTGCCATTCTGTCTCTGATCCTACCTCAGGGTCTGCCCTTTGAGCTGATCAACCAGGCAATGGGTAAAAAGCAGATCTCTCGTTTGCTGAACGCCTGTTATCGTACATTGGGTCTGAAAGACACCGTTATCGCTGCCGACCAAATTATGTACACCGGTTTCCATTACGCCATGATCGCGGGTGCCTCTATCGGTATCGACGATATGGTGATCCCGGATGAGAAAGCCCAGATCATCGACGCAGCAGAAGCTGAAGTGGCCGAGATCCAGGAGCAGTTCCAGTCTGGTTTGGTAACCGCTGGTGAGCGCTATAACAAAGTTATCGATATTTGGTCTGCCGCCAACGAGCGCGTATCAAAAGCGATGATGGCCAACCTGTCTAAAGAACAGGTGCAGAATCGTGACGGTGAAATGGAAGAACAAGTATCTTTCAACTCCGTTTACATGATGGCCGACTCCGGCGCCCGGGGTAGTGCGGCACAGATTCGTCAGTTGGCTGGTATGCGTGGTCTGATGGCCAAGCCTGATGGCTCGATCATCGAAACCCCCATTACCGCTAACTTCCGTGAAGGTCTGAACGTACTGCAGTACTTTATCTCTACCCACGGTGCTCGTAAGGGTCTTGCCGATACGGCACTGAAGACGGCTAACTCAGGTTACCTGACTCGTCGTTTGGTTGACGTGGCGCAAGATCTGGTTATCACTAACGACGATTGCGGTACCTTCGAAGGCGTGAAGATGACGCCTCTGATCGAAGGTGGTGACGTGGTTGAGCCGTTGCGCGAGCGCGTATTGGGTCGTACTGTGGCTGAAGACGTGATCAAGCCTGGCACTGACGAAGTGCTGGTAGAGCGTAACGTGATCCTGGACGAAGCTCTGGTGGATGTGCTTGAGTCTCACTCTGTTGACCAAGTCATAGTGCGCTCTGTAATCACCTGCGATAACGACTTCGGTGTTTGTGCCAAGTGTTACGGTCGTGATTTGGCCCGTGGTCACCAGGTGGGCATCGGTGAAGCGGTCGGTGTTATTGCCGCACAGTCAATCGGTGAACCTGGTACTCAGCTGACGATGCGTACGTTCCACATCGGTGGTGCGGCTTCAAGAGCCTCTGCCGAGAACAGCGTACAGGTGAAGACCAACGGTAGTCTGAAACTGCACAACGCGAAGTTCGTGCACAATGCAGACAACAAGATTGTTATTACCTCTCGTTCTACCGAGATCACCATTATCGATGAGCAGGGCCGTGAGAAAGAGCGCTATAAAGTGCCTTACGGTGCCGTGTTGTCGGTAGATGATGGCGCTAAAGTGAATGCCGGTGACATCGTCGCCAACTGGGATCCGCACTCGCACCCGATTATCGTGGAGCGTCCGTCTAAGATCAGCTTCGCTGATGTGGACGACAGTAACACTGAAATGCAGCAGGACGAACTGACCGGTCTGACCCGTATCGTGGTAAAAGATCTGTCCAAGTCTACGGCCAAAGAGCCTAAGCTGATTCTGGAATCTGAAGAGCATGGTTTGCAGGAAATTCGTCTGCCCAGCTTCACGGTGATCGAAGCCTCTGACGGCTCTAAGGTCAAGGCCGGTGAAGTGTTGGCCCGTATTCCTCAGGAAAGCTCGAAGACCCGCGATATTACCGGTGGTCTGCCGCGCGTTGCTGACCTGTTCGAAGCTCGTAAGCCGAAAGAGCCCGCTATTCTGGCAGAAGTGTCCGGTACCATCAGCTTCGGTAAAGAAACCAAAGGTAAGCGTCGTCTGTTGATCACCCCAGAGCAGGGGGATGCCTACGAAGAGATGATCCCTAAGTGGCGTCAGCTTAACGTATTCGAAGGCGAAAAAGTGGAACGCGGTGAAGTGATCTCCGACGGTCCAGAGTCACCACACGATATCCTGCGTCTGCGTGGTATCAGTGCGGTGTCCAACTACATCGTTAACGAAGTGCAAGACGTTTACCGTCTGCAGGGTGTAAAGATCAACGACAAACACATCGAAGTGGTTATCCGCCAGATGTTGCGTAAGTGTGTGATTACTCACCCAGGCGATACCTTGTTCCTTGAAGGCGAGCAGGTTGAAGTGTCCAGCGTTAAAGTGGCCAACCGCGAACTGGAGAAGAAAGGCAAGATCCCCGCACAGTATGAAACACAACTGTTGGGTATCACCAAGGCCTCGTTGTCTACAGAGTCTTTCATCTCTGCAGCATCGTTCCAGGAAACCACTCGCGTACTGACTGAAGCAGCAGTACAAGGCAAGGAAGACGATCTGCGTGGTCTGAAGGAAAACGTTATCGTGGGTCGCCTGATCCCAGCCGGTACCGGTTTCGCCTACCATCAGAAGCGTATGCGCAGGCGTCTGGCCGGCATCGTGGAAGAATCGGTCTCCGCAGCCCAGGCAGAGCAGGCCCTGTCCGATGCTCTGAATGCAGAGGTTAACGATTCAGACGAGTCGCAAGACTAATTCACATAAAGTGAAGTTTAAAAAACCCGGCAATGCCGGGTTTTTTATTCAGGGTGCCTTGCCTCACTTTTCGAACCGTCGCCCTCCCGTTGGCGCTGCGGTTTTCTCCAGGCAACCATAGCTCGGTTATGTCAGGTGTTAAATCTGGCTTCGGCATCGCTCCTAGCCTCAAAATTTGCGGCTTTTCACGCGCAATACTCCTGCTTTAAAGGTAGGCTGTTAGTTGACAGGTTAATCTTTGGTCTATAGAATTCTGCGACCCTATTTTCAGGGTGGGGGTTTATTGCTCGAAATAGGCCGCAACAGCGGCAAATTTCTACGGATATGGGCACTAGGCCTCAGATTTTTTCAGTAGTTATTTATCAGGAGCTAGTTAATGGCAACAGTTAACCAGTTGGTGCGTAAGCCACGCGAAAAGGGCGTTGAAAAAAGCAACGTTCCTGCGCTGCAAGCTTGCCCCCAAAGACGTGGCGTATGTACTCGCGTATACACCACAACCCCTAAGAAGCCGAACTCTGCGCTACGTAAAGTATGCCGTGTTCGTCTGACTAACGGTTTCGAAGTTAGTTCATACATCGGCGGCGAAGGCCACAACCTCCAGGAGCACAGTGTTGTGCTGATCCGTGGTGGTCGTGTTAAAGACCTGCCAGGTGTTCGTTATCACACTGTTCGCGGTACTTTGGACTGCGCAGGTGTTAACTCTCGTAAGCAAGCCCGTTCTAAGTACGGCGCGAAAAGGCCCAAATCCTAACGGTTCTCCGTTTAGTAAGGCCAAACTGAAGTTTTAATAGAGTTTTGGGTAATCCCTGAAATCCACGGAGAATTGAAATGCCTAGAAGAAGAGTCGTAGGTCAACGTAAGATCCTACCTGATCCTAAGTTCGGATCACTGCTGCTTGCCAAGTTCATGAACGTTGTCATGCTTGACGGCAAAAAATCAACTGCTGAAAAAATCGTATACGGCGCTCTGGATATCGTTGCTGAGAAAACCGGCAAAGCACACCTGGATGTTTTCGAAGATGCGCTGGACAATATCCGTCCTTCCGTAGAAGTTAAATCACGCCGCGTTGGTGGCTCTACTTACCAAGTACCAGTAGAAGTACGTCCTGTGCGTCGTAATGCACTGGGTATGCGCTGGATGGTAGAAGCTGCACGTAAGCGTGGTGAGAAGTCCATGGCTCAGCGTCTGGCTGCAGAAATGCTGGATGCCTCTGAGAACAAAGGCTCCGCGGTTAAGAAACGTGAAGACGTGCACCGTATGGCCGAAGCCAACAAGGCCTTCGCTCACTACCGCTGGTAATCAAAGGCGTAAGAGGAATCTATGGCTCGTAAAACCCCTATTGAGCGTTACCGCAATATTGGTATCTGCGCTCACGTGGATGCAGGGAAAACCACGACCACAGAACGGGTGCTCTTCTACACCGGTCTTTCGCATAAGATTGGTGAAGTCCATGATGGCGCTGCCACCATGGACTGGATGGAGCAGGAGCAAGAGCGTGGTATCACTATCACCTCGGCTGCTACTACCTGTTTCTGGGCGGGGATGAACCAGCAATTCGAGCAACATCGCATCAACATCATCGACACCCCCGGACACGTTGACTTCACTATCGAAGTTGAACGCTCATTGCGGGTGCTCGATGGTGCTGTCGTTGTTTTCTGTGGCGCTTCTGGTGTTGAGCCTCAGTCAGAAACGGTATGGCGTCAGGCGAACAAATATCATGTTCCACGCCTGGTGTTCGTCAATAAGATGGACCGGGCCGGTGCCGATTTCGACCGCGTAGTGAAGCAGATTCGCAACCGCTTGGGAGCGAGTTGTGTGCCAATCCAAATGAATATCGGTGCGGAAGAAAACTTTCGTGGCGTTATCGACCTCATCAAGATGAAGGCCATCAACTGGAATGAAGAAGACCAGGGGATGACCTTTTCCTATGAGGACGTGCCAACCGAATTGTTGGAAAGAGCACAGACCCTGCGTATGGAAATGGTTGAGGCCGCAGCTGAAGCAACCGAAGAGTTGATGGATAAATATTTGGAAGGCGCCGAGCTTTCTGAAGATGAAATCAAACAAGGTCTGCGCAAGCGTACCCTGAACAACGAAATTGTGCTGGCAACCTGTGGCTCCGCGTTTAAAAACAAGGGCGTACAGGCGGTGCTGGATGCGGTGGTTGAATTTCTGCCTGCGCCAATTGATGTTCCCGCCATTAAGGGCGTGAAAGACGATGCCGCAGAGACAGAAGACGAGCGCCATGCCGATGATGCCGAGCCGTTCTCTGCCTTGGCGTTTAAAATCGCTACCGATCCCTTTGTAGGAACATTGACCTTCTTCCGCTGCTATTCTGGTGTGGTGAACACCGGTGATACGGTGTACAACCCGATTAAGTCAAAGCGCGAGCGCTTCGGTCGAATCGTACAGATGCACGCCAACAGCCGTGAAGAAATCAAAGAAGTTCGTGCTGGGGACATAGCCGCTGCCATTGGCTTGAAGGATGTGACCACGGGGGACACACTTTGTGATCCTAATCACATCATCACGCTTGAGCGTATGGATTTCCCTGAGCCCGTTATTTCCGTCGCTGTAGAGCCTCGCTCTTTAGCCGATCAGGAGAAAATGGGCATTGCACTTAGCAAGCTTGCTGCCGAAGACCCTTCTTTCCGTGTGAAAACTGACGAAGAAACCGGGCAGACGATTATCTCTGGTATGGGCGAACTGCACCTGGATATTATCGTCGATCGTATGAAGCGTGAGTTTAAAGTGGAATGTAGCGTGGGTAAGCCACAAGTGGCTTATCGCGAAACAATTCGCAAAGCGGTGGAAGTGGAAGGCAAGTTTGTGCGCCAGTCTGGTGGTCGCGGTCAGTTCGGTCATGTATGGCTGAAGATCGAACCTCAGGAAGAGGGCAAGGGCTATGAATTTGTTAACGCAATTGTCGGTGGTGTAATTCCTAAAGAATTCATCCCTGCCGTTGACAAAGGCTGCCAGGATCAGATGCAAAACGGTGTACTCGCCGGCTATCCGGTTCTGGATGTTAAAGTCACCCTGTTTGATGGTTCATACCACGATGTTGACTCCTCTGAAATGGCGTTTAAGATCGCGGGTTCAATGGGCTTCAAAAAAGGGGCGGCTGCAGCCAATCCTGTGCTGCTTGAACCCCTCATGAAGGTGGAAGTCACCACGCCTGAAGATTGGATGGGTGACGTTGTAGGCGATATTAACCGTCGCCGCGGTATCATCGAAGGAATGGAAGACGGTCTTGCCGGTATCAAGATAGTGCGCGCAAAAGTGCCATTATCTGAGATGTTCGGTTATGCTACCGACCTGCGTAGCGCTACCCAAGGCCGTGCATCCTATTCTATGGAGTTCTTCAACTATGCGGAGGCGCCAAACAACGTCGCCAAAGCTATTATTGAAGCTAGAACATCTTAATGAAGGTCTGGTCCGGTAATCTGTTTTAGCAGGGGGCCGGACTTTTAACTTAGGAAACTTAGTAAAATGGCAAAAGAAAAGTTTGAACGTAAAAAGCCGCACGTAAACGTAGGCACCATCGGTCACGTAGACCACGGTAAGACTACTCTGACTGCGGCAATCACAACAGTATTGGCGAAGACCTACGGTGGTTCAGCTCGTGCGTTTGACCAGATTGACAACGCGCCAGAAGAAAAAGCTCGTGGTATCACCATCTCTACATCGCACGTAGAATACGACACACCAACCCGTCACTACGCCCACGTAGACTGCCCTGGACACGCTGACTATGTTAAGAACATGATCACCGGTGCGGCGCAGATGGACGGAGCGATTCTGGTAGTAGCAGCGACTGATGGCCCAATGCCACAGACCCGTGAGCACATTCTGCTGGGTCGTCAGGTAGGCGTACCTTACATCATCGTATTCATGAACAAGTGTGACATGGTAGATGACGAAGAGCTGCTGGAACTGGTAGAAATGGAAGTACGTGAACTTCTGTCTACTTACGACTTCCCAGGTGATGACCTGCCGGTAATTCGTGGTTCAGCTCTGAAGGCGCTGGAAGGCGACGCAGAGTGGGAAAAGAAAATCATTGAGCTTGGCGAAGCGCTGGACACATACATCCCAGAGCCAGAGCGTGCGATTGACAAGCCATTCATTCTGCCAATCGAAGACGTATTCTCTATCTCTGGCCGTGGTACCGTAGTAACTGGTCGTGTAGAGCAGGGTATCGTTAAAGTCGGTGAGTCAGTAGAAATCGTAGGTATCAACCCGACTACTACTACCACTTGTACTGGTGTAGAAATGTTCCGTAAGCTGTTGGACGAAGGCCGTGCAGGTGAGAACGTAGGTGTTCTGCTGCGTGGTACTAAGCGTGACGAAGTTGAGCGTGGTCAGGTACTGTGTAAGCCTGGTTCAATCAAGCCACACACTAAGTTCGAAGCAGAAGTATACGTACTGAGCAAAGAAGAAGGTGGTCGTCACACGCCATTCTTCAAAGGCTACCGTCCTCAGTTCTACTTCCGTACCACTGACGTAACTGGCTCAGTACAGCTGCCAGAAGGCGTAGAGATGGTAATGCCAGGCGACAACCTGAAGTTCACGGTTGAGCTGATTTGCCCAATCGCGATGGACGAAGGTCTGCGTTTCGCCATCCGTGAAGGTGGCCGTACAGTAGGTGCGGGCGTAGTATCTAAGATCATCGAGTAATCGAAGCTTAGTGCTAAAAGAAAGGCTCCCTCGGGAGCCTTTTTTGTTTTTAGGCCCGCACCTACTGTATGGCCCCAAGCGGATGTCCCGTGACCAGATTGCCAGGAGTAATCTGGAACAGCCGAAGGCTGGCCCGCAGGGCGAGTATCCCGGCGGCCGGCCCAGGACGATACGAGTACAAATGCCAGGAGCAATCTGGAACATCAGAGGAACGACGATGGCCCCGAAGGGATGTAGGGCAGGTAGAGCCCGGAATAACGTGGCCGGTTAAGTAAAGCCCCAAGCGCTCATCCCCTTTATCAGAGTATTTTCTCCCTTCCGTAACTTGTCATTGCCAAGTAAAGAACTCTGGCAAATTCACATCGAAACACATTCCAGTTAATGCCACGGAGCTTTTGATCTTTTAAGGCGATGCCCACTAAGATAAGCCTCAACCTGATAAACGGATAGATAAGATGCAATATTCCAGATTAGGCAGCACTGACATTAAGGTATCCCGTGTTTGCTTAGGAACAATGACCTGGGGCACTCAGAACGACCAGCAAGACGCCAACAGTCATATAGAGTACGCTCTGGTCCAAGGGGTGAATTTCATCGATACCGCAGAGATGTATTCTATCCCTCCAACGGCAGAGTCCTACGGGGCGACCGAAACCATTATTGGTCATTATCTGGCGTCAAACCCAAATCGTCGTAAAGACATTATTCTGGCGACCAAAATTGCAGGTAGTGGTTTGTCATATATCCGAGGCGGTGGCCCGATTACCGGTGAGGCAGTGATAAGTTCGGTAGATGCGTCGCTTAAGCGCTTGCAAACCGATTATATCGATTTGTATCAGCTTCACTGGCCTAATCGTACAACCCCCCACTTTGGCAAACAGTGGCCTGGGCGCTTTAATTTTACCGACACCAATGGCGCAGAGGAATCTGCACAGATGCTTGAGATATTACAGGCGCTGCAAAGCTGTATTCAGGCCGGCAAGATTCGTTATTGTGGGCTTTCCGATGACACACCCTGGGGTATCAGCGAATATCTGCGGTTAAGTGAAAAACACAGTCTGCCGCGCATGGTATCCATCCAGAATGAATTTAATCTGCTGCATAGCAAAGATTGGCCCTATGTCATTGAACAATGCGTACATGGACAGGTTGCCTATTTACCATGGTCTCCCTTGGGCGGCGGTATGCTTAGTGGTAAGTATCTCAATGGAGCTCGTCCCGCGGGTAGTCGCTGGACGCTGACGCAGCGTATGGGGCTGTTCCGGGATACGACGCAGTCTCAGGCGGCTATTTCCCAGTATGTCAGCTTGGCAAAAGAGCATGGTCTGACCCCGGTACAATTAGCGTTAGCATGGTGTAATCAGGTCAATGGTGTGACCTCAACCATTATAGGGGCGACTTCCATGACGCAGCTGGAAGAAGATATACAGGCCTTTGATATTACTCTTAGTGATGATGTGCTGGATGGCGTGCAAAAGGTGCTAAGGGCTTATCCAATGCCTTTCTGACCCAATGAAAACCCTAAAACGCCAGGGGCGTTTTAAAACATCGGAGTCCACGACGATGGCCCGAAGGGTGAAGGGCAGGAAGCCCGAAATAAAAAAACCGCGGCAAGCCGCGGTTTTTTATTTAGAAAAGCCTTACTTCTTGGCTTCTTTCTTCGCCTTAGTTTCGGCGATTACCTTCTCTGCTACGTTAGCAGGGCAAGGCAGGTAGTGAGCGAATTCCATAGAGAATTGGCCACGACCAGAGGTCATCGTACGCAGGGTACCGATATAGCCGAACATTTCGGCCAGCGGTACTTCGGCTTTAACGCGAACGCCAGTAGCACCAGGCTCTTGATCCTTGATCATGCCGCGACGACGGTTCAGGTCACCGATTACATCACCTACGTGATCTTCAGGGGTGAACACGTCAACCTTCATGATCGGCTCCAGCAGCTGAGGACCAGCCTTAGGAACTGACTGACGGAAGGCGCCTTTGGCAGCGATTTCGAAGGCGATAGCCGAGGAGTCTACTGCGTGGAAGCCACCGTCGAACAGCTCAACTTCGAAGTCCAGCACCGGGAAGCCAGCCAGCGTACCGGTATCGAGCATGCTCTTGAAGCCTTTTTCGATAGCAGGGAAGAATTCCTTCGGTACGTTACCGCCTACAACAGTGGAGGTGAACTTGAAGCCAGAACCTGGCTCTCCGGGACGGATGCGGTAGTCAATCTTACCATACTGACCAGAACCACCAGACTGCTTCTTGTGAGTGTAAGAATCTTCGATGGCCTTAGTGATGGTTTCGCGGTAAGCAACCTGAGGCTTACCAACAATCAGCTCTACGCCGTGAGTACGCTTCAGGATGTCTACTTTGATATCCAGGTGCAATTCACCCATACCCTTAAGGATGGTTTCACCCGAGTCTTCGTCAGTTTCAACGATGAAAGTCGGGTCTTCAGAAACCATCTTAGACAGGGCGTTGCCCAGCTTCTCAGAAGCACCTTTGTCTTTTGGTGCAACGGCAATAGAGATTACCGGCTCAGGGAAGATCATGGGTTCAAGTGTACATGGATGGTTAGGATCGCACAGGGTGTGACCGGTCTTAACGTTCTTCATACCTACGATGGCCAGGATGTCACCGGCTTGGCAAGAAGTCAGTTCGTTACGATCGTTGGCGTGCATTTCCACCATACGGCCAACGCGCTCGGTCTTACCGGTAGCGGAGTTCAGGATGCTGTCACCCTTGTTCAGCTTACCAGAGTAAACACGGATAAAGGTCAGGGCGCCGAAACGGTCGTCCATGATCTTAAATGCCAGGGCGCGGAAAGGCTCGTCAACAGACACGGTAGCCACTTTACCAGTTGGCTCACCAGTTTCTTCGTCAGTGATGTCCTGAGGAATAACTTCGGTTGGGCTTGGCAGGTAGTCAACAACGGCATCCAGCAACAACTGCATACCTTTGTTCTTGAAGGCAGAACCACAGTAGGTTGGGAAGAAGGCCAGATCACGAGTACCCTTACGGATACAACGTTTGATGTCTTCCAGAGACGGCATTTCGCCATCCATGTAAGCCATCATCAGATCGTCGTCTTGCTCAACGGCCGCTTCAATCAATTGCTCATGGTATTCTTCAACCATGTCTACCATGTCAGCTGGTACGTCTTTGATTTCAAAGTTTTCAGGCTGGCCTGAATCGTCCCATACGTAGGCTTTCTTGGTCAGTACGTCTACCACGCCCACGAACTGGTCTTCACGACCGATAGGCAGGGTCATAACCAGTGGGTTAGCGGCCAGTACGTTTTTAATTTGCTTAACAACGCGGAAGAAGTCGGCACCCAGACGGTCCAGCTTGTTTACGAAGATCAAACGAGATACTTCGGCATCGTTAGCATAGCGCCAGTTGGTTTCGGACTGAGGCTCAACGCCGCCGGAACCACAGAATACGCCTACACCGCCGTCCAGAACTTTCAGTGAACGGTAAACTTCTACGGTGAAGTCAACGTGTCCGGGGGTGTCGATTACGTTGAAACGGTGCCCTTTCCAGAAGCAGGTTGTAGCCGCAGACTGGATGGTGATACCGCGCTCGGCTTCCTGTTCCATGAAGTCCATGGTGGATTCACCGTCATGCACTTCACCCAGCTTGTGGATTTTGCCGGTGAGCTTCAGGATACGTTCGGTGGTGGTAGTTTTACCCGCGTCTACGTGGGCGAAAATACCGATATTTCGATAAAGTGATAAATCAGCCATGGTTTCCTTCATTAGAAAGTCTGAAAAAAATCGCGCGCAAGTATACAGCAAAAAGTTGCCGAATACTCTTCTTTGCTAAAAAAACCGCCAGGAAAGGCGTTTTTGTGTCGTTAACCTAGTGGAGGCAGCTTGCTTTCCGTACTGAGGCAAGAATAGCGTTTACAAAACAATTTGGATGTCTAAATTTAAGTCCGATTTGCTAGCTCTCAGATTTATATAGTTATTTTTATCGAGGCGCAATCGGCATCACCCTATTCCTACCTAATTTCTTAGCCTGATAGAGTTGTTTATCGGCTTGTTCGAGCAAATCGCTTCTACGCATGCCTTGTTCAAATATGGCTGCGCCAAAAGAGGCGCTGATGCCATCCAACGTTTGATTGGTTCGTCTGTCGATCACACTGACTTTCTCGATATTGCGTCGCATCACTTCTGCCAAATGCAGCGCCTGAGGTAATTTAACCCCTTTCATCAGCACCGAAAACTCTTCACCACCAAAGCGATAAACCGTTGCTCTTTCTCCGCAAACCTCTTTGAGTCGCTTGGCTACAGCCTTAAGCACTCTATCGCCCATCTGATGTCCGAATCTGTCATTGATGGATTTGAAGTGATCCAGGTCCACCATAATCAGGCAAACCCCTTGCTCCGGTTCCATGACCTCGAGCTCTTCATCCAAGCAACGGCGATTATATACACCTGTCAGGCCATCGTAGAGTGCCTGGCTCTGACTGGCTTTGAGCTGTTGGCGAAGTTCGGTGATTTCTTTTTCTGCGCTGGTCAGGGCTGCAGTAAACTCCTGGGTAGTACGCTTAAAGAGTTGTGTCTCCTTGACCAGAGAACGTACCAACGCCATGGTCTCTTCAATGGACCAGCCTTCCTTCTCTACTTTGTCCAGTTCACTGAGGCTGGTATCGATGGCCTGGCGAAAATGCTGCGTGTCAGTTTTCGTGTCATGCAGTGACTGGGATAACTCAATCAGCATGGCCTCAAGCGATTGGCGCAAACTCCAGGTGTCCACTTCTTGTTGATCGGCCAGATACTGACGTTGTAATTCCAGTGCTCTGCTGGGCGTGATGGTGCTGTTCTGTTCCATCAGTTTGTCCAGTGCCTGATTCAATTCTTCCGATTGATTACTGGCATAGGTGTACCACAGGGCATAATTGGTGGGTACGGCCGGGATCTGGTGTTTCAGCAGTAGTGGTATGGTCTGCTTGAGGATTTGATAAGATTGCTCTTTATCGTCGGTCATTTATTCAGTTCCGCTGATGATTTGCACCTGATTAATGTCAGTATCGCCCTTGAGCACTTTTAAAATGCCGTCCTGAGTCAGGGTGCGCATGCCATCTTTGGTTGCCTGCTCTTTCATGGCTGCTACGGATGCTTCCTTATATACCAATGCGCGCAGTTCTGGCGTCATGGACAATAACTCATGTACACCGGTTCTTCCTTTATAGCCAGTATCGCCACAAACATCGCAACCTTTGGCACGATGTAACATAAGCGGCTGTGTCAGATTCAGCTCATCCAAATGGGCCTCGCCGTATTGACGGCGAATAAAGCCGATGTCTGACTCCGACGCTTCATACTTTTCCTTACAGTTGCCACACAGGGTTCTGATCAATCGTTGTGCCAGAATACCCACGCAGGCGTCGGAGAAGTTTACTGGATCCAGGCCCAGGTCTAACAGACGGGTAATGGTCTCGGGTGCGGAGTTAGTGTGCAAAGTGGAAAGCACCAAGTGGCCTGTGAGTGAGGCCTCAATACCAGCGTGGGCCGTTTCCTTGTCACGCATCTCACCAATGAGGATGACATCGGGGTCGGCACGTAAGAAAGCGCGAAGCGCGTTGGCGAAGGTAAAACCAATTTTGGGGCTGACCTGCACCTGTTGCAGGCCTGCCTGGGTAATTTCCACTGGATCTTCGGCAGTCCAAATCTTCCTGTCTGGAGTGTTAAGCTCACCCAACACGGCATGCAGCGTAGTGGTTTTACCTGAACCTGTCGGCCCCACCACCAGAATAATGCCGTGGGGCTTTTTAATCATATCCTTTAAGATGCGGCTGTTATTGGGGGCGAGATTCAGCTTGTCCCATGGCATGGCGCCACCTGAAGCAAGGATACGCATTACTACGCCTTCGCCGGCTACCGTGGGGATAGTCGCCACCCGCACTTCCACTAATTGCCCACCCATACGCACGGCGAGTTTTCCGTCCTGTGGCACACGCTTTTCGGCAATATTAAGGTTGGCCATTATTTTGATACGGGCAACTACCGCGTTGTGGTGAGAGGCAGGAACCTGAGTAATATCCCGGCATACACCGTCAATACGCATTCTGACCCGAGTGGGGCCACTTTTTTCAGCGTCTACGTGGATATCCGAAGCGTTGAGTTTCTTGGCATCATGTAAGATACGGCTGACCAAACGCACCACCGCAGGGGCGTCGTCTGACATCTCCTCGGTTTGGTCATCCAGTTCTTCAGCGCTGGTACCAATCTCATCGAGGATTTCATCCATTTCGCCAGGTGTTCCAGAACCGCCAGTGCTTTCCCCCAGGTACTGTAATACCGCATTGGGCAGACCGACGAAAATCTCATAACTGGCAATACCCAGCGCACTCTCTACCTCCATCAATAGCGCCGCATTATTGGGCTCTGCCATTAAGATGATGGGATTGTCCGAGGCGTCTGAGATGACGGCGACGTAGTTGCGTTTAAGATAGGAAAGATTGAGCTTACTGTTGCCCTGATAAAGGTGATATTTGTCTGGTTGATAGCCTAAAAAGGGCACCTGATAATGCACAGAAAGAGCATGGCCAAGTTCATCTTCCGCAATACGGTGCTCTGTGGCTAGGCGCTGCACAAGTTGACGCGGGTCTTTGCTACTTTCAAGCAGCTGGTCGAGAGTGGCTTCGGTCAACAGCCCCTTATGCACCAAATATTGGAACGGCTTGCTGGTGCCGCCAAGCTCGTAGCGGAACTTCTTACCGATCATGGCCGCCAGTTCATTGGCCAGATCTAAATCTTCACTGGTGAAATCACCACGATGCTTGTTAATGATCTGCATAACCCCCAGCAACACGCCGGTATTCATAATGGGCACGCAGATAATATTGCGGGTCTTAAAGGAGCTGCTTTTGTCAAACTTGTCTGCAAATCGCAATCGTGGATGTATGGCTTGCAGTTCTTCGGAATTGTAAGGGTCGCTAATTAACAGTGGTAGTTGGCTCAGTGCCACATAGCCGGCAATGGATTGCGGGGTAATGGGCACTTTGATTTCCCGAATCTCTTTACCGGTTTTAAAGCGAGCGACCAAATCCTGATGTTGGCGGCGGCGCTGGAAGATACTCATACGCTCCGCAGAGAACATCTCCAAAATGATGGGCTCGAGCTTATGATAGGCGTCCATCAGCTCCTGTTGGGTTTCCAACAGACTGTTTACCTGCTCTAGCTGACGATCGGACCGGGTTGTAATCATGTTTTGTATTTGAATCATGTACTTACTTTTACAACTTTTACTATAGACGAGCGCAACGGCAAAGCATATCAAGACTGCCTTATTGTGCTAAGAAATAAACCCCAATCGGCGATAATTTTTACAATCATTGCCAGGCCATTAGGTTACTGCACAAAAGACGAGATTTTGCGGACATTTAGGTTGCATAAAAAAACCGACATAGGTATAATTCGCGCCCACTTGCCCAAATGGGCATGCGTTTTTGGTCTGTGTAACAGGCCGAAAATGAACTACAAGGCCCCAATTGGGGGCCAGCGGTTTACACCCATCCTCCCACCAAAATAATTGGTTGGTGAGGGTGAATTTTTTTGTTCTTTTGATTGGAGCTTGGTCGATGCCAAATCAAAGAATTCGTATTCGTTTGAAAGCGTTTGATCACAAGTTGATCGATCAGTCTACGGCTGAGATCGTTGAAACTGCCAAACGCACTGGTGCTCAGGTTAGCGGTCCCATTCCTCTGCCTACCCGTAAAGAACGCTATACGGTACTGATTTCTCCTCACGTCAACAAAGATGCACGTGATCAATACGAAATCCGCACCCACAAGCGTCTGGTAGACATCATCGAACCTACTGATAAAACAGTAGATGCGCTGATGAGATTGGACCTGGCTGCCGGCGTTGATGTTCAAATCAGCCTGGGCTAACAAGAGAGGGTTTTAACAATGGCGATTGGTCTAGTCGGTCGTAAAGTAGGTATGACTCGCATCTTCACTGAAGACGGCGTGTCTATTCCTGTGACTGTTATCGAAGCGACCCCCAACCGTGTTACTCAGTTGCGTACTGAGGAGAAAGACGGCTACAGGGCGCTGCAAGTCACCGCAGGCGAGAAGAAAGCTAACCGCGTAACCAAGGCTGAGGCAGGTCATTTTGCCAAAGCTGGCGTAGAAGCCGGTCGTGGTCTGTGGGAATTCCGTCTGAATGGCAATGAAGGTGAAGGGATTGAAGTCGGCAGTGAAATCACTGTTGAGATCTTCAACGACACCGCCAAGGTTGACGTAGTTGGCACCTCTAAAGGTAAAGGCTATGCAGGTGCAATTAAGCGTTGGAACTTTGCTCACCAGCGCAATTCACACGGTAACTCTTTGTCTCACCGTGCCCCTGGTTCGATTGGTCAAAACCAGTCTCCAGGTAAAGTATTCAAAGGCAAGAAGATGTCCGGTCACCTGGGTGACGAGCGCGTAACTATCCAGTCTCTGGAAGTAGTACGCATCGACGCCGCCAACAACCTGTTGTTGGTTAAAGGTGCAGTACCCGGCGCGACAGGCGGCGATGTTATCGTCAGTCCTGCGGTTAAAGCCTAACGTCTGGGAGATAGGTGATGGAATTAGTATTGAAAGACGCCAACAGCGCTCTTGAAGTATCCGAAGCTACCTTTGGACGTGAGTTTAACGAAGCTCTGGTACACCAGGTAGTAGTAGCTTACGGCGCTGGCGCCCGTCAGGGTACCCGTGCTCAGAAGACTCGTTCTGAAGTCAGCGGCGGCGGTAAGAAGCCTTGGCGTCAGAAGGGTAGCGGCCGTGCTCGTGCCGGTACCATTCGTAGCCCAATCTGGCGTTCAGGTGGCGTTAGCTTCGCAGCTAAGCCTCAGGATCACAGCCAGAAGGTTAACAAGAAAATGTACCGTGGTGCGATCAAGAGCATCCTGTCTGAGCTGGTTCGCCAAGATCGTCTGATCGTGGTTGAAAAGTTTGGTGTTGAAGCACCTAAGACTAAGGAACTGTTGGCCAAACTGAAGGCTCTGGACCTGACTGATGTGCTGATCGTGACTGCCGAGGTTGATGAGAACCTGTTCCTGTCTGCCCGCAACCTGTACAAGGTTGACGTGCGTGATGTGGCCGGTATCGACCCAGTTAGCCTGATTGCATTTGAAAAAGTGTTGATGACTGCTGATGCAGTTAAACAACTTGAGGAGGCGTTGGCATGAACCAAGAACGTCTGCTGAAAGTGGTATTGGCACCACATATTTCTGAGAAATCAACAATGGCTGCTGAGAACAACAACACTGTTGTTCTGAAAGTAGTTAAGGACGCAACCAAGGCTGAAATCAAAGCAGCCGTTGAGATGCTGTTCGAAGTTGAAGTCAACGGTGTTCGCACTGTGAACGTCAAAGGCAAGACTAAGCGTCATGGCATGAGTTTCGGTAAGCGTAGCGACTGGAAAAAGGCCTACGTGGTGCTGAAAGAAGGTCAGGACATCGACTTCGTCGGTGGCGCTGAGTAATAGGGGATTTAGACATGGCATTATTGAAAGCTAATCCAACTTCTCCGGGTCGCCGCCACGTCGTTCAAGTGGTTAACCCTGAGTTGCACAAAGGCGCTCCTTATGCGCCTCTGCTGGAAAAGAACAGCAAGTCTGGTGGCCGTAACAACCGTGGTACTATCACTGTTCGTCACATCGGTGGCGGTCATAAGCACCACTATCGCGTCATCGACTTCAAGCGCAACAAAGATGGCATTCCTGCTGTTGTTGAGCGCTTGGAATACGATCCAAACCGTTCTGCTAACATCGCTCTGGTGCTGTATGCAGACGGCGAGCGTCGCTACATCCTGGCTCCTAAAGGCGTAAAAGCCGGTGACGAGCTGATGTCTGGTTCTGCTGCGCCTATCAAGGCCGGTAACACCATGCCGATGCGTAACATGCCAGTGGGTACCACTGTGCACGCCATCGAAATGAAGCCTGGTAAAGGTGCTCAGATCGCTCGTTCAGCTGGTGCTAACGCGCAGATTCTGGCCCGTGAAGGTGGATATATCACTCTGCGTCTGCGCTCTGGCGAAGTTCGTAAAGTGTTGGCAGATTGCCGTGCCACTATCGGTGAAGTGGGTAACGCAGAGCACATGCTGCGTCAATTGGGTAAAGCCGGTGCCAAACGTTGGCGCGGTGTTCGTCCTACCGTTCGCGGTGTGGCAATGAACCCTGTTGATCACCCACACGGTGGTGGTGAGGGTAAAACCTCTGGTGGTCGTCACCCTGTGTCTCCATGGGGTCTGCCAACTAAGGGTAAGAAAACCCGAAGCAACAAGCGTACCGATAAACTCATCGTACGCCGTCGTAATAAGTAATAGCGAGGATTCACCATGCCACGTTCTCTCAAGAAAGGTCCATTTATCGACCTGCACTTGTTGAAGAAGGTAGAGATTGCGGTGGAAAAGAACGATCGTCGTCCCATAAAGACTTGGTCGCGTCGTTCCATGATCATCCCTTCAATGATTGGGTTGACCATTGCAGTCCATAACGGTCGTCAGCACGTTCCAGTACTGGTTACTGATGAAATGATCGGCCACAAATTGGGCGAATTTGCGCCAACGCGTACTTATCGCGGCCATGTCGCAGATAAGAAGGCCAAGAGATAAGGGGTAGGATAATGGAAGCTTTAGCTAAACACCGTTTTGCCCGCACCTCGGCCCAAAAAGCACGCCTGGTAGCGGATCAAATTCGCGGAATGCACGTTGAGAAAGCACTGGAACTGTTGACCTTCAGCCCCAAGAAAGCGGCTGTATTGGTTAAGAAAGTTCTGGAGTCTGCTATCGCCAACGCCGAGCACAACGAAGGCGCTGATATCGATGAGCTGAAAGTGGCCAAGATCTTCGTAGACGAAGGTCCGACCATGAAGCGCATCAAGCCGCGTGCTAAAGGCCGTGCGGATCGCATTTTCAAGCGTAGCAGTCACATCACAGTCGTTGTGGCTGATCACTAGGAGTAGATAATGGGACAGAAGGTACATCCTACAGGTATACGCCTGGGTATCAGCAAACCATGGACTTCTACCTGGTACGCTAATACTAAAGAATACGCTGACAACCTGTTCAATGACCACCAGGTCCGTCAGTTCCTGACTAAGGAACTGAAGAACGCGTCAGTATCTAAGATTGTTATTGAGCGCCCTGCTAAGAGCATTCGTGTGACTATTCACACTGCTCGCCCAGGTGTGGTTATTGGTAAGAAAGGTGAAGACGTAGAAAAACTGCGTAAGTACGTTTCTAACCTGGCCGGCGTTCCAGCTCAGATCAACATCGCAGAAGTGCGTAAACCTGAGTTGGATGCGCAACTGGTAGCCGACAGCATCTCCAGCCAGCTGGAGCGTCGTGTAATGTTCCGTCGCGCTATGAAGCGTGCGGTACAGAACGCCATGCGTATCGGTGCTAAGGGCATCAAGGTTGAAGTAAACGGTCGTCTTGGCGGCGCTGAAATCGCCCGTACCGAGTGGTATCGTGAAGGTCGCGTGCCCCTGCACACGTTCCGTGCCGATATCGACTACGCCACTTCTGAAGCTCTGACTACCTACGGTATCATCGGTACCAAGGTATGGATCTTCAAGGGCGAGGTTCTGGGTGGTCTGCATGCCGCCACTGAGCAGCAACAGCCGGCTCAGGCGCCTAAGGCGAAGAAAGGCCGTTCTGCCAAGCAAGGGGGCTAAGACATGCTACAACCAAAACGTACGAAATTCCGTAAGCAGCATAAAGGTCGCAACCGCGGTCTGGCCATCGCTGGTGGTTCTGTAAGCTTCGGTACTTTTGGCCTGAAGGCTATCGGCCGTGGTCGTATGACAGCGCGTCAAATCGAAGCTGCTCGTCGTGCCCTGACCCGTCACGTGAAGCGTCAAGGTAAAATCTGGATCCGGGTATTCCCCGACAAGCCAATTACCGAGAAGCCTCTGGAAGTGCGTCAAGGTAAAGGTAAGGGTAACGTGGAATACTGGGTCTGTCAGATCCAGCCAGGCCGCGTCCTGTACGAAATGGAAGGTGTACCTGAGCAGTTGGCCCGCGAAGCTTTCGCACTGGCCGCCGCTAAGCTGCCTTTCAAAACAACCTTTGTAACTCGGACGGTGATGTAATGAAAGCTACTGAACTGAAAGACAAAAGCGTAGAAGAGCTGAACGCAGAGCTGCTGAACCTGCTGCGCGAACAGTTCAACCTGCGCATGCAGCACAGCACAGGTCAGCTGGAAAAATCTCACCAGCTGAGAACAGTGCGTCGTAGCATTGCGCGTGTAAAAACTATCCTGACTCAAAAGGCGGGTGCGTAATGACTGAACAAAATGTACGTACATTGCAAGGCCGTGTGGTCAGCAACAAAATGGACAAGTCCATCACTGTTGCTATTGAGCGTCGTGTAAAACACCCCGTTTACGGTAAGTACATGACTCGCACCACTAAGCTGCACGCTCATGACGAAAACAACGAGTGCAACATCGGTGATGTTGTGACTATCAAAGAGTGCCGCCCTCTGTCTAAGACTAAGGCTTTCACTCTGGTTGCCGTCGTTGAGAAAGCAATCGTAGCTTAATTTCCTCTAAGGAAATGCAAGCACCAAGAAACCCGCCTTTTGGCGGGTTTTTTTATTACAGGCTTCCCTGCCTTCCACTCTCCGGGCCGTCGTCATCCTTCCGACGTTGCGGTTTGCTCCTGGCAAACCTGCTATGTCCATGGATGGACGTGCAGATGGTTGCGTCCTGCACAATCTGCACTTCCGCCTTCCATGGCGGTCGTATGCCGAAACTGCAGGGAGCGTTGTATATTCACCGCTGTCTTGCGGTTCACTTGCTTTTCAAGCCAGCTAAAGCTGTTGATAGTTGCTCCAGGCAACCATGCTCGGGAATGGAGAACTTCCTTGTTTTCCACCCCCGCATCAAGCACGGGGCAGGCTCTGCGGACCCTGGTCGTGTCTTCTACTTTCCCAATCATCCTATCCAGCCCTGTTTCGGTAAGCTGTTTGATTGATGTCGATAACAATATTCAACGCTAAATCAGAGGCATAGACATTCAAACTGGAAGCTGAATGAATGCCGTCGATAATTAGGTATGGATTGCGCTACTTACACTCAAGCTGTGTGGCGCTATGCTGAAATCAGACCGCATCATCGCCATCTTGCCCTGGAGGTCGGTACCATGAGAGCCATATTATTTAGTTTGCTGCTTGCGCCGCTGTATCTCAATGCTCAGCCTGATTGGCGATTAGGTGAAGGCAAAGGCGATGCTCTTTGGGAGGGAGGGTGGCTGGAGTACGACAAACATCGTTTGCAAACCGCAGGCCTCTCAGAGCGACAACGTTATCTGACCCTCCAGCAAGACATGGGCGATGGCTGGGTATTGCTAGCCAGAATAAGCAGTTGCCGGGATGGCATAGTAGAAAGTGCCAATCAGTATCGTCGCTCTTATTGGCGCTATGAGGTGCAACCTATGCTGGAATTGCAAAACGGCGTTGCGGTGGGTGTGGGAACTCAAGCTTACTGGAATAGCCGGGTGGAATTTGCTGATGGTCAGCGACTGCCTTTTTCCCAAGGTCAGTCATTTTACCTGTCTACTAAACTGGGCCACAGCAGAGATGCTCAGCAATGGGAGCTTCGTTTATCTTCCGATCGTTACCAAGCTCATCCGCTTGCAGGTCAATCCAGTGAGTCGTTTCAGCAAAACGGCTTTCAGGTAGCGTACTCTCTAAGCTTCTAATTTTCTTGTGATAGCCCTACGGAAAGGGCTATAAGAGTCTAAACACAAGGAGAGTTCCTTTGAAAAAATATCTTCTGGCCCTGGACCAGGGCACAACCAGCAGCCGTGCCATCTTGTTCTCGCCACGAGGCGAGCTGCTTGCTGTTGAACAGCAGGAATATCCTCAGCATTTTCCTCAGGATGGTTGGGTTGAGCACAATCCTTCAGATATTTGGCAGACCAGTTTGTCGGTTTTAACCAAGGCCTTGGAAAAATCTGACATTAAGCCAGTAGATATCGCGGGCATTGGCATTACCAATCAGCGTGAAACCACCTTGGTTTGGGACAAAAAGACCGGCCAACCGGTATATAACGCCATTGTCTGGCAAGATCGTCGTACCGCGGATATTTGCCAGTCGTTGAAGCTGAAAGGGCTTCAGGACAAGGTGCTGGACAAAACCGGCTTGCTGCTCGACCCCTATTTTTCTGCGACTAAATTGCAATGGATCCTCGATAATGTGCCCGGCGCACGTGCGCGTGCAAATGCAGGCGAATTGCTGTTTGGTACGGTAGACAGTTTCCTGGTTTGGAAATTAAGCGGTGGACAGGTGCATGCCACCGACGCCACCAATGCCTCTCGCACCATGCTGTTTAACATCCACAGCCAACAGTGGGATGAGGAGTTGTTGGAGCTCTTTAATATTCCCAAGGAAATGCTTCCTGATGTACTTGATAGCGCTGATGACTATGGTCAAACAGCAGACACATTATTCGGCACTGGCATTCCGATCGCTGCGGTGGTGGGCGATCAGCAGGCCGCTTTGGTGGGACAGGCCTGCTTTGAACCTGGGATGGGTAAATGCACCTTCGGTACCGGTGCCTTTATGGTGGTCAATACCGGCAAGGTGGCCTTGCAGTCACAACATCAACTGTTAACCACTGTGGCTTACCGGCTTAAAGGGCAAACCCATTACGCCCTGGAAGGTAGTATTTTTGTGGCGGGGGCCGCCGTCAAATGGTTAAGAGACAAGTTGGGCTTGCTGCAAGATGCAGCACAAAGTGAAGAGCTGGCCATTCAGTCAGGGATACAGGACAAGCTTTACCTGGTGCCGGCTTTTACCGGATTGGGTGCGCCTTATTGGCAACCGGATGCCCGAGCGATAGTTGTGGGGATGACATTAGATACCGATGCTGCCGATATAGTGACTGCGACTCTGCAGTCCATCGCCTATCAAACTAAGGATCTGCTAGACGCTATTCAGGCCGATGGTACCGAGCGGATCACCGTGCTTCGGGTGGATGGTGGAATGGTGGTGAACAACTGGGCCATGCAGTTTTTGGCCGATATTCTCGGTATTCAGGTCGACAGGCCAAAAGTGACGGAGACTACGGCATTGGGGGCCGCCATGTTGGCTGCTTTGCAGTTAGGACTGTTTGATTCTATCGAAGACCTGGTGCAGCAATGGCAATTAGAAAAAGCCTTTTCTCCTGCTATGTCACCAAAACGCGCTGCGCTGTTACATCAAGGATGGAAAAAGGCGATACAGGCCAGCATCTCTCTGGCCTAAAAGCTAAACCCATAAAAAAGCCCCGCATTGCGGGGCTTAGTATCAGAACAACGACTTCTTAGTAGAAGGTGTAGTCCAGACGTACTGTCAGGCTGCGGCCTTCCAGGTAATCAATATACTGCTGGGCAGTCGTGTTGCTTTCGCTTCTGCTTCTGGCGCGTCTATATTTCTCTGCTTCCTTATCAAACAGGTTATTGATATGCACGCTTAGCTTCACATCATCAGACACTTCTAAACGACCAGAAAGGTTAACGTAGCTGTAAGAAGGCACAATGTCCTCATCACGTACGTTGAAGTGTGTCTTGTACTCACCGTAGTAGGTAAAGTCCGCACGCACATAGGCTTGCTTACCGAACAGATCGAAGCCCTGATCCAACGCCAGATAAGCGTTCCAATCCGGCACCATGGTCATGTCATCACCTGCTTTGGCGCCAATGGCGTCATTGTCTTTGGTGACTTCAGATTTAGTGTAGGAAGTATTGAAAGTGGCCTTCAGATCGTCAGTCAGGTAAGCCGTTGATTCGAACTCGATACCCTTAGATTCCGCTTCGCCGGCATTGGCTGTGAAACTAAAGCCGCAGGTTGGCATGTAGATATCGGTACGGATATCTGTCCAATCAATCTGATACACAGCGGCGGCAAAGTTGAATTTGCCATCAAATGTGCTGGCCTTAATACCCAACTCATAGTTCTCAATCGCGTCTGAAGTGTAGCGATCTGGGCGATTGGGGGCATTAGGATCGTCCTGACAAGAAGCTTCCAACGGTCCGTTGTTGCCGCCGGGACGATAGCCTTCAGAGTATAAGGCGTAGACCGACAAGTCACTATTTGGACGATAAGAGACGCTGAATTTATAGCGATTACCGTCTTCCTCACCGCCTAAGCTGACGATATCCGGATCCCAAGGTGTATAGTAGGTGGTCCAAATTCCAGAAGTGCTCTCAATACTTTCATCTTTGAGATCAAATCGACGAATACCGCCGTTAACTTCCAGTTCACCGGCATCGCCTAAGTCGAAGGTGTAGGCCACATCGGCGAACAGAGCGAACTCCCTCTGATAGTCCTTAATTATCCCGTAATTCCAGTTCTTTTGTGGATTACCAAAGGTATCCATACCCGCCTGTGTTACGTCGATGCCCCACCAGTTTAAAGCTAAAGCAGAAGCAATATCACCTGCTTCATGATATTGGTTCTGGTTATCCAGCGCATTGTTGGTTTCGAGCTTGTCGTAGAACATACCCACAGTCCAAGACAATGGACTATTGACATCAAGGTTTTGCAAGCGCAGTTCGTGCGTGATTTCGTCGTAGAAATAATCATTGACGATCCAGGTCAGGAACATATCGTCGCCATCCAAACGTGTCCAGTTATCCAATGACTGGGTCTTGTAGCTACGGAAGGAGCCGGCATAGGTAAGGGTGGCAAAATCGAAGAAGTTTTCGTCGTTGATATTTAGAGTAAAGAGGTTATTGGTGCTCTTGTACCAAGGATCCAGTCTTTCCCAGATACGGTATTTTTCCGGTACATCGCTGATAACCTTCGGGGCGCTGCCACCTTTACAAGCAGGACGCTCTGCCGTTGGATCGCAATCCACAGTAAAGAAATCCACATCGTAGCCATAAGGTGCATCGGGGTTAGCGTTTAAGCCGTAATCCCAGTAGTAACCGGGTTTGGAACGATCGCCCAGATCTTCACCTTTGTCGCGATACTCTACACGTGAATAACCAAAGGTTACGTCGATATCGTCGGTAGCTTGCCATAGCAATTGGCTGCGCAAGAAAGCGCGATCGATATCCGACTGCAGGCCGGTATTCATGTTCACGAAAGGCAGTTGGTCATGTTCCATGTTGCCATTAACACGTAAGGCTAACTTGTTTTCGACCAAAGGCACATTAATTCCCAATGAGACGTTACTGTCATAGCCGTCAACATCGGTTTCGCCACCGGCTTGTACCGAGCCAAATAACTCAAACTCATCCAGACGCGGCTTTTTGGTGATAATACGTACAGTACCGCCGATGGCGTTGGAGCCATACAGGGTGCCCTGGGGGCCACGCAGTACTTCCACCCGCTCCACATCTGAAAGGTTAGTAAAAGTAAAAGGCACATCGTCCACAAAGGTCGCGGTAGTTTCTGGAACAGTGGTATTACCGCCACTGAGACCACGCAGAATCAACTGGCCACGGGGCATAGCCGCACCCGCCAAAGTACGGTAGATATCCGTAGCTTGTGTGTAGTTACGATCGGCGATTTCCATCGCCGATACGCTGGATACCGCCATGGGGATTTCAAGCAGGGTTTCCGTTTTGCGACGAGAGGTCACGGTGACTTTCTCGATACCTTGCTCTTCTGCGCCATCGGCAGGGGCTGTGTCTTGTGCGAAAGCCGGAACAGTGCCACTTAATGAGGCAACAACTGCAAGGCTAACAAGGGATTTCCTGGAGGAAAGATGCCAAAATGCGTCCATTTCGTACTCCTGTTAATTTTTATAATGTGTTTCCTGTCCCCTTGTCACGGAATACATCCTCGGGCAAAACCAGTGGCGAAGCCGACGGCATAGCCCCTTCCATGTACATAGTGGTGTACTGACTATGTCAGTTTGTAAACAAATGTGTCAACCCTGGAATTTGTATTTATAACTAATAGCTATTCGTTGTAAGTCTCGGTAATGCATAAGTTTGCAGCCGTTCTGCATTTTCATAACTGCAAAAAAACTAGGCATTTAAGCGGTTTAGTTCTTAAATGCCTTTGGTAACCAGTTTTTGATGGAGGCTTTGGGCTTGTTGGCAATAGATAATTTTTATTTAGAATAAAAATTCACCACTTTCGCAAAGTGAGAAATTCAGCGTTCAGGCAAACACCACCGTCTTATGCTGATGGATAATTACTCGGTCCTCGAGGTGATAGCGCACACCATTGGCCAGCGCCTGCTTTTCGCAATTCTTGCCTTTTCGCACCATATCGGCGGCGGAGTCGCTGTGACTGATACGGATCACTTCTTGTTCAATAATCGGCCCTTCATCCAGATCCTTGGTGACATAGTGGCAGGTTGCACCGATTAGCTTTACGCCGCGATCATAGGCCTGCTGATAAGGCCTGGCACCGGCAAATGAGGGTAAAAAGCTATGATGGATATTAATGGCTTTACCGGCCAGCTCGGTACAGAGGCTATCCGGTAAAATCTGCATAAATCTGGCAAGCACCGTAAGGTCTGCCTGGTAGTGACCCAAGAGTGCCTGGATCTCCTCGAAGGCTTTGTCCTTGCCCATCGCTTCAAAGTCTATCCAGTGAAAGGGCACATCGTACCAATCGGCAAACTGCTGCATATGCGGATGGTTGGCAATAATACAGGCGATATCGCAATAGAGTTCATTGGTATGCCAGCGGTGCAACAGATCGTTAATACAGTGAGACTCATGACTAGCCAGTAGCGCCACTTTTTGTTTTTGATGGGAATCGGTCAGTCGCCAGTTCATCTGGTACTGATCGGCCAGAGGCTTAAACACCGCCCGGAAGGCTTCCAGACTCAGTGGCAAAGAGTCGGCACGGATTTCGTGGCGCATAAAAAAGCGCCCGGTTTGCAGGTCGGTATGGTGGCTGGCTTCTACAATAGTGGCGTTATGGCCAGCTAGAAAATGGCTGACGGCCGCCACCAAACCTACTTGGTCGGGGCAGTCGATAACAAGGCGAAAGGTCTGTTGCATGGCTCTTAGCTTGGTAAATCAAAGACCCTTAGTAGTAACCCGGCAGGCACTTAAGGTAAAGCCTGATTTTCAGTCCAGCGCTCCACCTCGTAGTTGTTCGCGTACGGAGGATTGCGAACGCAGTGGCCAGGAATGCAAAGGATGATAAACCACTCCTTTGTTGGTGGATTTGGATTCGAAAAGATGAAATCGATTGAATGTCAGCTCAAAATCCGGTGCTATTAATGCATTTGGAGGATTCAGTGCCACTTTTCTGACCAGGCTGATATGGGGCATATAGGGACGATTGTCTTTGCGTATACCTAGCCTGGCGCCAGCATTTGCCAACGCTGAGACCAGCTCCTTTAAACTCTCAGGCACTTGTGAGGGACCTATCCATAGAACTCTGGGCTTGGACCAATAGCCCAGTTGGTCTATATGCAGCAAGAAAGAATTTCCATGAAGTTCACCGGCGGCCTCATAGAGTGAAATTAACTGGTTGTTATTTACTTCTCCCAAAAATGCCAAGGTAATATGGAAGTTAGCAGGAGGTATGGCGCTAGAGTATGTCGGCAAATTTCGACTACTCCACTGCTCAATGGCAAGCTTCTCTCTCCCATTCAAGTCCAGACCGAAGAAAACTCTCATCAACTTTACCGGTGACATGCTCCAACTCTAAGCCTATATAAAAATGCCGTTTTTGCATCGCTTGGATTTGATGCAAAGTTAACTTTGCAATTTCGGTGAGTTTCGGGATTTGAGGGACGAACGGTACAAAACATGGGGTAATCCTAGGTTTCCTGGCGCTTTAATGGTTGATAGACTGTTTTAGTATCTGAGAGTCTGCCTCTCACTGCGAACGCCCGCATAACTACTACAAAGGCGAATAAGCCTGATCAATGGAGCCGTTTAAATGGATAGTAAAATCCTTAAGAAGAATCCCTTGTCCTACACCATTAGCTGCCTGCTCGCAGCTTCATCTTTTAATGTCCTTGCCCAGGAACCCGATGCGGATAAAGCCGTTGAGAAAATAGAGATAACAGGAACCCGTATCTTGCGTGAAGGCGCGATTGCGCCCTCGCCGGTAACCGTGATAAGTGGCGAAGACCTGCTTAAGACCGGTGCCATCAGTATCGGTGAAGCATTAAATGATTTGCCTTCTCTGGCCAATACCTTCTCGCTGGCTAACGCCGGTAACACTATAGGTACCGCAGGGCTTAACCTGCTGGATCTGCGTGGTATGGGTACTGCCAGAACCCTGGTGCTGGTGGACGGTAAGCGCCATGTTTCAGCCAATCCCGGCACCGCCTCGGTAGATGTGAATACCATTCCCACTGCTTGGGTAGAGCGGGTAGAGATCATTACCGGTGGTGCCTCGGCGGTATACGGTGCCGACGCCGTAACCGGCGTGGTCAACTTTGTACTGAAAAAAGACATCACCGGCCTGGATGTCAGCGTGACCAAGAGCTATGCCGAGGAAGGTCCGTATGACAATGACAAGGTCACCATCTCTTTTGGTACCGATTTTGATGAGGGCAGAGGCAACATAGGTTTTGCAATCAGCCATGATCGCCAGGACGGTATGAATGCCAAGGACCGCAAACAAACCAGCTTCCCGGTAGCGGAAGTCAGTAACCCTGCAAACGGCGATAGCCGTAATCCGGACGGCACTGTTAACCATGACGGTATCCCGGATAGAATATTTGTTCCCGGCGCTGCCTGGTATGATGATTCCGTAGGGGGGAACTTCTACGCCTATGACTACAACACCAACGAATACAACTGGTACATCTTTAATCCGGATGGTTCGGTGCGTCCCCAGCGCCTGGGAACCACCTATAACTGGGGTCGCTGCTCCGGTGAGTGCGATATCCTCGATCTGACCAGATATAGTGAGCTACAGCCCACTTTCTCTACCCTGAATGTGTCTACCAAGGCCAACTATGACATCACCCCGGATATGAATATCTATGGTGAAGCAAAGTTTGTAAGGACTAAAGCGGATTCCATCGGCCAGCCGTCTTTCTTTGAATACGGCAGCGGCATCACAATCAATCGTGACAACCCCTATGTGGATGAAAGTCTTGGCGGCGTAATGGATTACCTGGGTTTATCCAGTATCAACCTGCACCGCTTTAATGAAGATATCGGCCGTCGCTTTGAGGAAAATACCCGCGAAACCACCCGTTTCGTCGGCGGTATTAAGGGCAGCTTCGGAGATGACTGGAGCTACGATGTCTATGGCCTGTATGGCAAGTCAGAACGTGAGCAGGTAAACCTGGATAATGTGATCACCGACCGTATGCGCCAGTCCGCCGACGCTATCCGCCTGGCAGACGGTAGTATTGGTTGTCGTGATGAGGCGGCCAGGGCCGCTGGCTGTGTGCCCTCTACCTTCTTCGGTGAAGGCAATGTGAACCCCTTGGCTGCGGATTGGTTTACCACCGACTCCTTCTCCCAAAGCAAGATTCAGCAGACCGTCTTTAATGCTTCAGTCTCTAACAGCGGAATATTTGAATTACCTGCTGGCTATGTAGGTGTTGCCGCCGGTTACGAGTTCCGTAAGGAAAAGAGTGACGACTGGCCGGATCCTTTTGCTGCCACTGGCGCTACCTTCCTGACCGCAATTCAGGAAGAGCATGGTGAATTCGATGTTAATGAAGTCTTTGCCGAAGCATCGGTGCCGCTTCTGACCGATTTGCCGTTGGTGCAGGATTTGGTGTTGGATTTGGCCGCCCGTTATGCCGATTACAGCACTATCGGTGGTGCATTAAGCTGGAAAGTGGGTTTCGATTGGACGGTGAATGATGAATTGCGGGTGCGTAGTACTGTATCCGAGGCTATTCGTGCGCCCAATATCAGTGAACTGTTCGCTGCCAAAGGGCAGAATTTTGACCACGTAGATGACCCCTGTGACGTCAACTTCAATCAAAGTGCTACCCGCTTAGCCAACTGCGCTGCTCAGGGAATCCCGTCTGACGCTGTGATTAACCCTGTGTCATCCACAGAGCTATTGACCGGTGGTAACCCGGATCTTAAGGAAGAAGAGTCCACCAGTTACACCCTGGGTTTGGTCTATCAGCCATCCTTTGTTGAGAACCTGGTCTTTACCATTGACTATTGGGATATCACTATCGATGATGCCATCGATTTGGTGGATGCACAGGATATTCTGGATAAGTGTTACGACTCCATAGGAGGCGTTAACAACCAGTTCTGTGCACTGATTACCCGAGGCCCTGACTACAAACTGACATTGGTAGAAAGCACCCAGCAAAACGTGGCCAAGCAGGAAGCAAAGGGTATCGATTTCGAAGTGGGCTATGATTTTGACGCACTGGGTGGAGATTTCACCACCCAGTTGATCGGTACTTATCTGAAGTCCCGTAAGGAATTTCCTTTCCAGATCGAGCCAGAGCAATTTATTGAAAATGCCGGGACTACAGATTCCGCGAAATGGCAGGCCAATATGCTGATCGGCTACACTAATGGCCCCTGGTCTGCCAACTGGCGCACCCGCTATCTGGACAAAGTAAATCGTTTCACCCCACAGGATCTGGAGACCAACCCCGATAGAAGCGATATCATGGGCTATGGCTCCTACTTCCAGACCGATGTAAGGGCCGGTTATCAGTTTGAAAACAATCTGACCCTGGAAGTGGGTGTGGATAACGTGTTTGACCGCGATTTGCCGCACTACACTAATGGTACAGGAGACTTTACCGCCGGTTACGATAACATCGGCCGCTTATACTATATGGCCCTGACCTATAGCTTTAAGTAAGCACTAAGCCAAATGAAAAAGCCCCATAACAATGGGGCTTTTTATTGTCCACCAGGTACAAAACCCTAGAATCTTGCCAGCAATTCCTCCCCCAACGCCTTAGCCATGGGGGCGAGATCCTGCTCGTAATGACGCCACTGATAGAGTCCTTTGTCGTTGATGGGTTGGCGTACCTGTTCGCTGCTGGCAGTTCTGACATAGCGGTTATTCTTATGGGGTGTTAAACAGCCTTGTTCTAAGGGTAGATGGCAGTGGGCTAACAACTTGCCGATTTCCGCCGCGGGATTTTCCACCAGTTTTTCATAGCCAAGTTCATAGATTTTGCCCGGCATCAGGCTATGCCAGTGATCCATCAATTCCACATAGTCCCGGTAGTAACCGGCAATATGCTCCAGGTTGTAGGCGTACTCATGGCCCTTAGCAAAGTACTGCTTGTAAATACCGAATCCGCAGGCCATGGGATGACGTCGTACATCGATAATAATGGCATTGGGCAGGATCAACTGGATCAGGGCGCAGTGCTGGAAATTAGGCGGTAATTTATCGATAAAGAAAGGTTTACCGCTACGGTAGACCTTACTCAGTTCCAGATACAGATCGCCAAAACCGGCAAATTCTTCCGGCGTAATTGCGGACAGATCACCGCTGTTGTTACGGTTTTTAATGCAGGTTAATTGATACAGACGCCTGGCGATGGTGGGCAGGGTTTTAAGTTCCATGGTGGCTTCCACCTGGCTATGTGAAGCCAGGATCTGCTCTACTAAAGTTGAACCTGCCCTGGGCATCCCCACGACAAAGATAGGGGTACAGTCTCTTGTCTTTGTGGTGGATTGCCGGCTCATTATCTCGGGACTGAAAGCCTGTTTCACCGCCTGCAACTTGGTTTTATGCTTAGCGGGGTCAAAGGCAATTTCCGTTTTATTCAGATTTCCGGTGCGATAGGCTTTGAAAGATCCCTTGAAATCTTTCTTCTGCTCCAATATCCGTCCCAATGCAAACGCCAGCTGGCAAGCCTGCTCCTGGGGAATATCCGGGTCGGTTATGCCCGCCGTGATAGCCTGAACCTGTTGCTTACTGAATTGGTAACTGCTGACCGCCGCCAGGCCCCAGTAAGCCGCGCCCTTGTATTCCCTGGCCTGCAAAGCCTTTTCATAATGTTCGATGGCCTTGGCTGTCTCTCCCAGGGTCTTGTAGTTGTGACCCAGTTGCAGGTGGGCAAAATCGCTATATTCATGGGTTGTTAATAGTTGCAGATATTGCTCTTCAGCCTCTGCAAACAAACCGGCGTTGACCAAAATGCCGGCCAGCATCACTCTGTGGTTCAGATTGTCTGGCTCATATTCTAACAATCGCCTGGCGGCAACAGCCGCTTCTTCATAGTCGGCCAACTGGGTATTGAGTTGGGCAAGCAGACTCCACAGGCTGAGATTGTAAGGTGAGTGTTGCAGTGCCTGTTGAACGTATTGGGCGGCCTGATCGAACTGGCCCTGATGTGATAGCAGCATAGCAATCAGATGCTTGGCTCTGCTGTGCTGTGGGGCTTGTTGTAGCACCGCTTGAGCATGTTTTTGGGCATCCTGGTGATTACCTTGCTGAAACAGGTTGTAGGCCTGTTCAATTTGCGGCTTACAAGGGTCGCACTCTTCCGCCTGGTTAAAAGCCTTATAGGCTTTGTCCATTTTTCCCACATTGGCGTAACAAATGCCAAGGAAGTGCCAGGCTTTGGACAGGGTTGGCTGTATAGTCGTGGCCTGGACAAAGTAGTTGATGGCCTCGGAGAAGCGACCCGCCTGGTAATGCAACCCGGCAATATCATTGAGTAGTTGCGCATTGTCCGGCTCAAGCGACAGCAGTTTTTCCAGAGCCCTTAGGGCCTGGTCATATTGTCTTTGCTGTAACAGGCAGTCGGCGTAAAGCCGCAAGGATTTCTGATCCGGTTGTCCTTGGTGCATCAGGGGAGAAAGCAAGTTCAGTGCCCCTTCCAGGTCTGAAGCTTGAAGTCGGGCGAGGGCTTGTTCAAATACTGTTTTCATGGTGCTGCTTATCATAAAGGGCGCTGAGGAAATGGGCATGATCGAAAAAACTGTCTGTGGCAGCGGCGATGCTGCTTGCACAGGGAGTCCGTGTCTTGGGATCAGCGCCGATGGTTTGGAGTTCGTTAAAGTAGGACTTGCCCGCCAGCAGGCAATACCAGGAGGTCTTAAGATAGGCAAGGCGCTGCTGATGCTTTGCCAATGTGTCATCAAAATTGCCGGAACGTTTCCAGGCTGACAATATGTCTTGCAATGTTTCTGACATTGCCGGGTTGTCTCTGCAGGCCCGCCAGAACGGCGTATCCTCGCGGCTGTTAATCTTGTAGTGCGCTTGCAGGTAATCCCGGGTGCCGTCGATCATATTGTTGATCCCGGCGTTGAATCTCTCCCTCTGGCTATCCTGTTCGTATTGTTCGATAAAGCCCAGTATGGTGCGCTGGATAATAAACAACATGGGCGCTTCCAGGGGTTCAAGAAAGCCCTGGGAAAGACCCACCGCCAAACAATTGTGCTTCCAATGTTGTGCTATTCGGCCCGGGATCCATTGCAGATGCAGGGCGGGGGCATCTAATGCACTCTCGCCTAGCATTTCTCGCAGCTCGTTCTCGGCTTGCTCTGCATCGGTAAAGCGCGAGCTGTAGACATAGCCGTTGCCGAATCTGTTACGCAAGGGGATGCGCCAGGCCCAGCCATGGCGAAGTCCCATGGACAGTGTTTCACAGGGGATCTGTCCGGGATCTATCGCAGACTGGATGGCCACCGCCCTGTCACAAAACAGCTGGTCACTGTAGGCAACCAGGTCTTCTCCCAAGGTTTTTTGAATCAGCAACGCCTCAAACCCGGAGCAATCCACAAAAAAATCTGCCCTGATGGGGCCGTGCGACTCGGTATCCAATAAGGCGATATTGCCCTGCTTATCCAGCTGTACGCTTTGAACTATGTCATCAATATGAGTTACGCCATGCTGTGTGGCATGCTGTTTAAGAAACCTGGCCAGTAACACCGCATCAAAATGGTAGCCGTAGGTAAAGTCGTCAAATCCCGGCGTAGGGGTCTTGGGTGCCTTTTTCCGGTTTGCCAGTGATGTGGCGTAAAAATACGGATCGGGCGACACTTCAATGGCATGTCCCGCCCTTCTGTTGTTGCATTGGGCAAAGAATTCCTGGGCCTGCTTGCCATCCAGGTCGGAGTAAAAAGGATGAAAATAACTGCCCGTGCCACTGGTCCAGCCGGGGAAGCGAATGCCACATTTGAAGGTGGCATTACAGGCGGGCATCCATTGTTGTTCTTCGATGCCCAATATCTGGAAAAACTCTTTCAGGAACGGAGTGCTACCTTCACCGACCCCCAGGGTGCCGATTCTGGCTGATTCGATCAGGGTGATTCTGACATCATATCTGGACCAATAGTGAGCGAACAAATTGGCGCTCATCCAACCGGCGGTACCACCACCGACAATCACAAGGTGTTTGGGCAACCTCTTTTGCATTGGGTTGTTTCCAATTTTACAGCAAGGAGCCGACCTTAACGGGCTTTGCGCCCTGAGTCCAGTGGCATGGGATGAGTGGTCAATTCTGCTGGGTGGAGACCTTTATCCTGGCAAAAGTATCTGCTTGAATCCTGATGTCGGGGTAAACTGCGGTGTTAAATATTTAGTCAATATGACTTTCGGAGTTTCTTTGCTTCCCGTTGCCCAAATCAGTCAGCAACTAGTTGGCTCACTTTCAGAGCATAATGTCATCCTATCTGCCCCCCCTGGCGCCGGTAAGTCGACCTATTTACCGCTGGTGCTGTTAAACGCTGCCTGGCTTAAAGATAAGAAAATTGTGATGTTGCAGCCCCGGCGTGTCGCGGTGCGTGCCATTGCTGGTTATCTTGCCCAGCAACTGGGCGAGCCGGTTGGGCAGACTGTAGGCTATCGTATTCGGGGGGAGAGTAAGGTCAGTGCTGCCACACGATTGGAAATTGTCACCGAAGGCCTGTTAACGCGCATTCTGCAGCAGGATCCAGAGCTGTCCGGCATAGGACTGGTCATATTTGATGAATTTCATGAGCGCAGTTTGCATGCCGACTTTGCCCTGGCTCTTTGTCTGGAGGTACAAGGCGCACTGCGTGAAGACCTGCGTTTGCTGGTGATGTCGGCGACTCTGGATGAACTGGGGCTGGCGCAGTTGCTGCCCACCGCCCGGCATCTGGAAACTCATGGCCGCAGCTATCCGGTTGAGATGCGTTACCAGGCCATCTCCCCGCAAGTCGATCTTGTCAAAGCAATGGTGGGCGTCATCCATAATGCCCTGAAAGAAGAGCAGGGCAGCCTGCTAGCTTTTTTGCCTGGCGCCGGGGAAATACGTCGCCTGGCCGAGATATTACAGCCGAAACTTGCCGCCAACATTCATCTTTACTGCCTGTATGGTGAACTCGGTAAAGAGGCGCAAATGGCTGCCGTTGCGCCGCTAAAAGAAGGGGAACGCAAGGTGGTGCTTGCTACCAATATTGCCGAAACCAGTTTGACCATCGAAGGGATCAGTCTGGTGGTGGACTCCGGCATGGAGAAAGTGGCGAATTACGACTTGAACAGGGACATTACCCAATTGCTGACCCAACGGATTTCCAAAGCTTCGGCCACCCAACGCGCAGGGCGTGCCGGCCGTTTGGGCCCAGGGATATGCTATCGACTGTGGAGTGAAGAGAGCCATCATCGTCTGGCAGCGCAAGCTCAACCACAAATCCTAACCGCAGACATCGCGCCCTTAGTCCTGGAAGCTGCAGCCTGGGGCGCGCCGATGGAACAACTGGCGTTGTTGGATAAACCCACTGAAGCTCAGCTGACACAAGCAAAGGGCTTGTTATATGCCCTGGAAGCTCTGGACACTGACGATAAGATCACTGCTATTGGCACCAAGATGTGCAGCTTAGGCTGCCATCCCCGTTTGGCTCATATGCTGTTAAAAGCCAAAGAAATGAGCGAAGAGGTCGCGAGTCTGGGGTGCCTGCTGGCAGCCCTGATGGAGGGCAAAAATCCGCTTCGGCAAGGGGGCGCCGATATCCAGCTGCGTATATCCTTTTTGCAAAACAGGCCTCAGGATCCCCTTTGGCAAGTGGCAGCAATATGGGCCAAGCGCCTGCAGGTAGCTTTGTGCAAGCGCGTTGATACCAGTCCGTTGGCCTTATTGCTCGCTATGGCCTATCCCGATCGTATTGCCAAGTCCCGTGGTAGTGGCCGCTATTTGTTGGCCAATGGTGCAGGTGCCGCGCTGGATAGTCAGGACCCGTTGCAAAGCCAAGATTATTTGGTGGTAGCCGATCTGATTAAAACCAGCGCCAGCGATGCCAGGATCTCACTGGCCATCGGCGTGGATCCTGACAGCCTGAAACCGCGCATGCCCCACTTGTTTAGTGAGGAGATGACCTCAAGCTGGGATGAAAGTGCGCAGCGCATGCAGGTGCGCAGGCTGCATCGTTTGGGTTGCATAGTACTTCGCAGCGAAGTGCTGCCTGCTGTTCAGGGAGAGACCCTGATTTCCATGTGGCGCTCGCTCATTGAAACTAAAGGGTTGGATTGGTTGCCCTTCGGTGACAAGGTGCAACAACTGCTTCAGCGTATGCGTCTGGCCGCTCAGCTATTTCCCCAAGAGCCCTGGCCAGCTATGAGCGAAGCGGCGCTGCTACAGGGTATGGAAGAGTGGTTACTACCCTATCTGGAAAACGCCAGAAGCTATGCAGATTTGCAAAAAATCGATTTCTACTCCTTGCTTAGAAATCGCCTCGATTGGCCATTGCAGCAGCGACTGGATGCAGAGTTACCGACGAAGTTAACGGTGCCTAGTGGTCAAAGCCACACTTTGGAATATCAACCCGATGGCACCGTGCAGCTGTCTGTGCGTATGCAGGAAATGTACGGTCTGGCTCACACTCCCCATCTCGCGGGTGGACGCATAAAAGTGCTGATAGAGCTACTTTCTCCGGCACACCGGCCTTTGCAGAAAACCGCCGATCTGGCCGGCTTTTGGGCTGGTAGTTATAAAGAGGTGCAAAAGGAAATGAAAGGGCGGTATCCCAAACACTTTTGGCCAGATAATCCGGCACAAGCGCAAGCTACCACCAGAACCAAAAAAGCCATGTGATGTCGTATCAGTTCGAGTTATCGCCCTAAGCATCAAAAAACGCTGAAAGAATCACTACTTGAGGGATAAAGCTGCAAATATCGATTTGTGCTCTGCAATTTCCTATCGAATCTGGCAAAATATCGCCCGTTTTTGCCATTCCCCTCCCTGGTTAATCAAAGTTCATGAGTAACAGACAATCCAAAGCGGCGCGCAGCCTCAATCCACTTCGTTGGTTTTTTAATCACTGGGGAAAGTTATTTCTGGTCAGCGCCTTGGTATTGGCCGGGTATTGTTTGTATCTGGATGCCAAGATCTTAAAGCATTTTGGCGGCACTAAGTGGGAAGTGCCTGCACAGATATTTGCCCGCCCCATGGTGCTGCGCCAGGGTCAGGAGATTCTGGTCGATGAGGTGATAGAAGAGTTGGAGTGGCTGGGCTATCGCCGGGTTCCCAAGGCTTCGGGGAGCGGTCAGTACAGTATTAATGGCGGTAAGTTAACTTTCTATCGTCGCGCCTTTGAATTGGTTGATGGCCCCAAGCCGTTGCTGCCGGTGCAATTGACTTTTGAAGATGGCAAGCTGGCAAAAATTTATTCCATCGATGAGAAGAATTACATATTCGCTCTGTATTTAGAGCCGTGGCTGGTAACCCGCTTCACCCATGCCAACGAAGAAGATCGCATGCTGGTGGAATTGAAAGAGGTCCCTGAAGCGCTGACCCGCATGCTGCTGCTGATCGAGGATAAGGACTTTTATCAGCACCATGGCATCGCCCCCCTTTCTATCGCCAGGGCACTGTTGGCCAATATCAGTGCCGGACGCACCGTTCAAGGCGGTAGCACCCTGACCCAGCAATTGGTCAAAAACTTCTTTTTAACGCGTGAAAAATCGCTGACGCGTAAGATCAATGAAGCCTTAATGTCGCTGCTGATCGAATTGCGTTACAGCAAGGATGAGATCCTTGAAGCCTATTTAAATGAAGTGTTCTTAGGGCAAAAAGGTGCGAATCCTATTCACGGCTTTGGCCTCGCCAGTTTCTATTATTTTGACCGCCCACTGAAAGAGCTGACGGTGCCGGAAATGGCGATGCTGGTGGGGATGATCAAAGGGCCTTCTTACTACAACCCCAGGCGCAATCCTGAACGGGTGATTGAGCGTCGTAATCTGGTCCTGAAACAACTCTTTGATGAACAGTTGGTCGAGCCTGCCACCTATACGCGTTGGATCAAGTCCCCCTTGGCGTTGTCTGATCAGGCTGGATTGGCCAGGGGCGCGCACCCTGCTTTCATGGAGCAGGTAAAACGTGAGTTGCGGGAATTGCTACCCGACACGGCCATGCAGCAGGCCGGTATTCGCATCTATACCACCTTGGATCCCGTGGCCCAGCGTAAGGCTGAGCAATCTATGATCAATAGCCTCGATGAGCTGGAAACACAGCGCAAAATCAATGGATTGGAGGGCGCTGTGGTGGTGACGGATATCGCCACTGGTGAGATCCGGGCCATGGTCGGCTCCAGACAGACCGAATTTCATGGTTTTAACCGTGCTTTGGATGCAAGACGCGCCATTGGCTCGGTGATTAAGCCGGCTATTTACCTGGCCGCATTAGAGCGGTCGGGGCAGTATCATTTGGCCACGCCGTTGCAGGATGCGCCCATTAGCTTAAAAAGCAGCAACGGCAAAGTCTGGTCACCTAAGAACTATGACAAAGAATACCGTGGTCAGGTCAGCCTGATGGATGCCTTGGTTAATAGCCTGAATATTCCCACCGTGACCTTGGGGATGGATTTAGGCCTTACCCATGTAACACAGATGCTTAACCGATTAGGCGTTGAACAGGAGATTGAACCCTATCCGGCATTGACTCTTGGTGCCGTATCGTTGACGCCTTTTGAAGTCAGCCAGATGTATCAGACATTGGCTAATGAGGGGCGTTATGAGTCATTGCACAGCATTGTGGCTATTAGCACCTCAAGCGGTAAGTTGCTGCGACGTTACCGGCCGGAGTCCAGTTTCCGAGTCGATGCCAAAGCGGTTTATCTGCTTAACTACGCTTTGCACAAGGTGACTCGCGAAGGCACCGCCAAAACCCTGAAAAAAGCGTTCCCCGATCTGTACCTGGCTGGCAAAACCGGTACCACCGATGATTATCGTGACAGTTGGTATGTGGGCTTTGACCGCCACAATCTGGTTACTGTGTGGATGGGTAAAGACAACAATGAGTCCACCGGATTAACCGGGGCGTCCGGAGCCATGAGTCTGTATCGTGACTTTTTATCCAGACAGCATCCCAAATCTTTGGTGCGACCTTTCCCGGAAGGCTTGGGTATTGCTCATTTTGACAGCTTTAGTGGTTTGCATAAAGCTGCCGGTTGTCCTCATGTAGTTAGCGTACCGGCCATTCTGGAAAGTTTGCCGCCAGCCCAGCTTTGCGAAGAACCGCCTAAGCAGGAAGAGGAGCAAAGTTTTTGGCAGCGACTTTTTGGTTTTAACTAAAGACAGTCAGAGGTTTTGGGATATAGTGATATTTGGCGGTAATGCCGTTTAAAACGGACAGGACTCTGGTGGATAAGAACGATAATTTATTGATGGAGATGCTGGCGGCGTTGCCGGACCCGGTATTTCTGCTTAGCGAGAGTGGTAAATATGTGATGCTGGTGGGAGGGCACGACGCCCGGTACTATCACGACGGCTCACATTTGGTGGATTTTACACTGCAAGATGTTTTACCAAAGGCGAAGGCCGATTGGTTTTTAGAACAGATCCGCCTGACCCTTGAAGAGAACGCACTGCGCACGGTCGAATACGCACTTTCCTCAAAAGATTTGAAAGGGTCAGAGAACGTATTAGGTCCCGATGAGGAGCTCTGGTTTGAAGGGCGAATTCAACCGGTTTCTACCTTGGTTGATGGCGAAAGAGCCGTTGTTTGGGTGGCGCGCAACATCACCGAACGCTACAAGATGCAAAAAGAGTTGATGCGACTCAGTGAATTAGATGAACTCACCGGTGTATACAACAGGCGGAAACTGATGGAGCAACTGGCGTTTCGCTTCGTAGAATATCAGCGTTATCAACATCCTGCCTCGTTGGTTATCTTAGATCTGGATCGTTTTAAACACATTAATGATAAGTACGGGCATGTATCCGGAGATAAGACCCTGAAAACCGTAACTAATGTGTGCGCAGCCCAGTTGCGCGAGCAGGATTTATTGTGTCGCTATGGGGGGGAGGAATTTGCCATCTTATTGCCAAACACAGATCAGGCAATGGCCGCCAAGCTGGCCGAACGTCTCAGGTCTTGCATCAGTGAACATGATTTTTCTTCCATACTGGGAGAAAAAAAGTCGGTCACACTAAGTGCCGGTGTGAGCGCCTTCAAGTCAATGGACGACGACATCGAACAGTTGATCCAGCGGGCCGACGATGCCCTCTATCAGGCCAAAGCTAACGGCCGCAACCGTGTTGTTACTAACTGCTGAGAACGTCCCGCCAGTTAAGCTTTAAGTGGCAAAAGTCAGGGGCAGGCACATCTGCCCCTTTGTCATTAGATTCGCGACAATACCCGTTCGGCGGCTTCCAATGTCTTCGCGATGATCTTGTCATCATGACACGCCGACACAAAGCCCGCTTCATAAGAGGCTGGGGCCAGGTATACGCCTTCACTTAGCATGGCATGGTAGAAGCGATTAAATCGCTCGGTGTCGCAGCTGATGGCCTGGCGGTAATTGGTGACTTTTTCTTCTTCGGTAAAGAACAGGCCAAACATACTGCCGGCATAGTTGACCGAAAACGGGATGCCATGGCGAGTAGCAATTTCTTTTACGCCAAGGGCAAGCTGCTCAGTTGTTTTACTAAGCTGCTGATACAGTCCGGGTTGCTGTATGGCGGTTAAGGAGGCCAGGCCTGCCGCCATAGCGACCGGGTTGCCTGAAAGGGTACCGGCCTGATAGACAGGGCCTGTGGGGGCAATATGGGCCATGATCTCGGCATTTCCGCCAAAGGCGCCCACCGGCATGCCGCCACCAATTACTTTACCCAAACAGGTCAGGTCTGGTTTGATACCATAGTGGGCTTGCGCGCCCCCTAAGGCCACACGAAAACCGGTCATAACCTCATCAAAAATCAAGACAGTGCCGTATTGGTCACAAACTTCCCGAAGGCCTTCCAGGAATCCAGGCACCGGCGGAATGCAGTTCATATTGCCGGCTACCGGTTCAACAATAATACAGGCGACTTGCTCACCCACTTCGGCAAAGGCCTGACGCACGGCGTCCAGGTTATTGTATTCCAGCGTCAGGGTATGTTTGGCAAAGTCGGCAGGAATGCCGGGAGAGCTGGGCACGCCCAAGGTCAGGGCGCCGGAGCCTGCTTTTACCAATAAGGCATCGGCATGACCATGGTAGCAGCCTTCGAATTTGACGATTTTATCCCGCCCGGTATAACCCCGGGCCAAACGGATGGCGCTCATAGTGGCCTCTGTACCGGAGTTAACCATCCTCACCATGTCCATAGAAGGCACCAGTGTGCTCACCAACTCGGCCATTTTGACTTCGGCTTCGGTGGGAGCGCCGAAGCTTAAGCCTTTTTCGACTGCCTCTAGCACAGCTTGGCGGATGGCCGGGTGATTATGGCCCAGTACCATCGGCCCCCATGACTGCACATAGTCGATGTAGCGTTTGCCGTCGACATCAAACAAATAAGGGCCATCGGCCCGCTCAATAAATAAAGGCGTGCCGCCCACTGCTTTGAAGGCTCTTACCGGAGAATTAACGCCACCGGGAATGTGCTGCTGGGCGCGTTCGAATAGGGTTATAGATTTCTGCATCTTGTACTCGTTCTAAATATTCTGTTTATTGCTGTACCACTGCACTTCGCAATCATACTTCTCGACAATATCTTCTACGCCCAGTGTTAGGGCAAACAGGGCCATGCGGATCAACACGCCATTATCGACCTGGCGGAATATAGCAAGATTGGGATTGAGGTTGAGGTCATTATCCAGTTCATTGGCATCGGCCCGCGAGTCCCTTGGCAGAGGATGCATGATCACCGTTTTGGACTGGAAATGGCGGGTATAAATATCCTGGTTCAGCCTGAATTTCCCGCGATATTTGTTGGCCTCTGCCTGAGAAGGGAAACGCTCTTCCTGAATACGGGTCTGGTAACAGATATCGGCATCTACCAGTCCCTCAATCTGTTCGGTAATGGTGTAGCGGTGGCCTGCTTTGTCGATGGCATCGATAATGCTGTCGGGCATGGCCAACTCTTTCGGTGATATTAAAGTAAAACGTATGTTCTTGTACAAACTCAGCAGTTTTGAAAGAGAATGAACAGTCCTGCCATGCTTAAGATCCCCTACCATGGCAATATGCATTCCTTCAATGTTATCGCCGTGGAACTGCAGTTCTTTGCTGATAGTGTAGAGATCCAGCAGGGCCTGAGTCGGGTGTTCGTTGGCGCCGTCACCGCCGTTAATCACTGGCACCCGACTGCCTTGGGCAAACTCTGCCACTGAGCCGGCATCGGGGTGGCGCATAGCCACAATGTCTGAATAGCTGGAGAGTACTCTGGCCGTGTCATACAAGGACTCCCCTTTAGACAGGGCTGACGTGGCCATACCTGCGGTTTCTCTTACCTCACCACCGAGTAAATTAAAGGCGGTTCCAAAACTGACCCGGGTCCGGGTGCTGGCTTCGAAGAACAGATTGCCTAAAATAGCGCCGTCCAACACGCGGGTGCGCTTTTTGCGGTGTGCATAGGGTGCCATACGGTCAGCCACCTGAAAGATCTGCCGGATGGCGTCTCGATCAAACTGGTTAACGGAGAGAATATGCTGGCCTCGGAATTGATTCATGACGGGGATGCCTGATTGTGGAGTGGCCTAATTTTAACAACTCGGGTTTGGCAAGACTATCTCGTTTTTAGGGCGCCCTGTTATTTGTCCTGGCCGAAACATAAGTATTTTTTTACATGCCTTTGCATGGATTGCTATGCCCGGCCGCTCTAGCCGCCTTTCCCTTCTTTGGATTAGATTTAATCACAGCTCATAAATGGATCAGCGATGGTCGGCATTATTAAGAGGTAAATGTCATGATTATTCTTGTGGGTGGTGAAAAAGGTGGTAGTGGTAAAAGTTGCCTGGCACAAAACATTGCCGTGTATTTGCGAACAGAACGCAATGCAACGGTATTGATGGTCGATTGTGATCCGCAGCGCACGACATCTGACTGGATCCATGAACGTAACAGTAATCGTAAATCGCTGCCGAACATTCAGTGCGTGCAACTGTACGGCAAAATACGTAATGAGTTATTGAGTCTCAGAGAGCACTATGATCACGTGATCATTGATTGTGGCGGGCAGGATAATTTGGCGCTTCGCTCATCCATGTCCGTTGCCGATCACATTTTAATCCCACTACGTCCTAAACGCCGCGACCTGAAAACCGTTCCGCATATGGAAGACATTGTCTCCACCTGCAAAATGGTCAACCCGAAGATGAACGTGGCCTTCGTGATCACCCAGTGCCCCTCGTTACCGTCATTAGCCAACCGTATCATTGAAGCCAAAGAAGTCTGCCGATCTTTCGGTATTCCTGTGCTCAACTCGGTAACCTTCAGCCGTAACATGTATGACGACAGCGAAGAGCTTGGCTTGTCGGTCATGGAAAACGAACCGGACGGCAAAGCTGCCTGGGAAATTCGTGGAATTGTTGAAGAGACGTTTGCCAGAGGCCGAGGAGAATCCTATGACGTTCGCCAATCTGAAGAAAAGATCGCCGTCGGTCAATACTGATGCTGTAAAGACGGTCAGTGTAGAAGCATTTATTCAGGAGGCGGAGAACTATGCCCGTGGATTGTCCAACGTCTTGCCATTTGATGCTGCAGCCCATGAGTCTGATATCGCTCATCACGATGGTGGACCGCTCAAACAAAGCTCTGCTTATTTAAGCGCAGAGGGTAAAGAGCGTTTGGACAGACTCAGCGAACTCACCGGGATTTCCCGCTCAAGACTGGTGCGAATTTGGCTATCCGAACTGCATCCTGAATCAGACGCCCCTAAGTACCTGGCCAGTCAGGTTCGTTAACCCTATGTCTCTCTTGATACCGGCCACCAGGCCGGTTTTTTTTAAAAGTTAGGTTTTAGGATCGCCAGACAGACGATAACCAGCAACCCCAGTGCAGGCACTTCATTGATCAGCCGATAGAATCTTGGGGAATGGCGGTTATTGTCGGCGGCAAATTGCTTCATCAGATAATACAAATAACCATGATAAAAATAGAGAGGCACCACCAACGCCAGCTTGGCATGTAACCAGTGGCTATGTCTGAACCATTCCATGCCATAGATATGGATCAGTCCTAAACCGAACACCAGAGTAAGCAAAGCAAACGGTGTGACAAACCACCACAACCGACGCTCCATCACCTTAAAGGTTTCCCTTGTGGGTTGGTGCTCACACTCTGCATGGTAAACGAATAGTCTGGGTAGGTAGAAAATGCCGGCAAACCAGGCAACCATAAAAAACACATGCAGGGCTTTGAACCACAACAACATTAATATTGCTCCTTCAGCAACTGGGCGCGCAGGCTGTTCCAGGTGATAACACCGATGATCTCTGTCGGGGATTGCTCATAGATATACACGGCGCCATCCCGTTGCGCCTGCAAAACTTCGTAAACTTCCGCCAGGGTCGCCTGTGCGGGCACACCTTCCATGACAAAGAGCTTCAAGGGCTCACTTTGATGGGGGTTCAGGCTGACGTCAAATTGGACCAAGGAATACTGCATACCTATTTCGAAGTCCTGAGCCTGCACCACAATTTCAGTTGGATGCTTTTCCAAGTGTCTGAGTAACTGACTTTCATTGGCTTCATGAAACAACTGATAGTTGCTATTCATCTCTGCCAGCACACCGGTTTTTTGCAGATGTTCGCGTATGGATGAACTGGTGTAGGACAGTTTCTGATAGTCCAACTGGCGTATAAAAATAGAGCGGTTGCCGAGTAGCTGTGTAGAGGTGACGTAGGCGGGCACAATCACCAGCATGGCAGGCAGGATAACCTCGGCGGATACCGATAACTCCATTACGGCCGACAACGCCGCAAGCGGGGCGTGCAGTACTGCCGTGAGTAAACCGGCCATGCCTAGAAGAGCAAAACTGCCGCTGTAATGGGTTGCATCATCCATAAAGAGCCCCAGCGGCAGTAACAGGATAGCGCCGGCGAGTACGCCCATTCCAAACACCGGACCAATCACCCCTCCCGGAATACCCAGACCCAGTGCAATCAGGGTCAAAAGGAATTTCGCCGCCAATATGGCGAACAGCAGCAATAAATCATCGGGGGAGCCCGCTACAAAATGGATGGAACTTAATCCCGAGCCCATGGCCTGGGGCAGAAGGTAACCGACCAGTCCGGTCAGAAAGCCCGCCAATAGCAAGCGACTTATCATTTTCAGGGGCCTGAACCAGCGGATCATATTCATCAACTGGTTGTTAAAGAGACTGGCCATGGCTCCCAGAATCATGCCTACAGGGATAAGATAGAGATAGAACCATTGGCTTAGCGGCACGAAATCCAGCAATGCCAGTTCGCTGGCCTCACCAAAGATGATACGGGTTAACACCGAGCCGCAGGCTGCGGCAAGCATCACCGGAATAAAAATGTGAATCTTGTATTCCCTCAGCACCACTTCCATCACAAAGATAACGGCGGCAAAGGGGGTATTAAAGGAAGCCGAAATACCGGCAGCTATGCCACAGCCGGCCAGGATACGGATGCTGTTGTAGGGAAGCCGCAGCCATTGTCCCAGGAAGCTGCTGCCAGCGGCGCCCAAATGCACCGAAGGGCCTTCGCGACCTACCGAGAAACCACTGGCCAGGGCAATCACGCCACCAAAAAACTGGTTGATGCTGGTGCGGATAGGGATCAATCCATAGCGGTGTTTAACCCGGTGAATCACATAGGGAATGCCCATGCGATAGTGTTTAAAGCCGGTTAAATAAGCGAAAATCAGGATTAACAAAGCACCGATTATCGGCAGAATAAATCGGTCTGCGCCGTGCATGGTGGTAAAATTATCTACCTGCTGAACATACTGCAGCTGCAACCATTCGATGCAAAGACGAAACAGGATGATTAACAGTGCCGCGCTACTTCCCCCCACAATACCCAAGAGACACAGTTGCACAGATGTGCGGGGATGGGCGAGTTCATGGCGTAGCTTATGCAGTGACATGTTGTTGTTATTCGGTGTTACCTAAGGTATGAAGTCTAACACAAGTCTTTGTAACCTAAGCAAAATCGAATAAATTTCGGGCGCGAATTAAGAAGTTGAGAGCAATGTTAAGCGGAAAAGAACTTAAAGCCAGGCTCGGCGCAATGCGTTTTTACCTGATCATGCTATTCCTGATCAGCCTGGCCGGCTACCTGGGCTATAAATGGGGCAACTATCATGGCGCCGACCAGGCCTGGCGCATCAGTGCCATTGAAGAGAGCCTTGCCAACGCCACAGAAGAGAATAATAAGCTGATCAGAAGCATCAATATTTTGGGCGTGGAGCTGGAAGTAGAGCGTCTGGCCAATCAAAAGTTGCAGGGTGATCTGCAGCAATCGTTGCAGCGTCAGGCAGAAGTGCGCAAGGAGTTGTCTTTCTATCAAAAAGTGATGGCTCCCTCTGAAGAAGAACTGGGAGTCGTGTTGGACTCTCTGGATATTGAGGCCACCACGCAACCGGGGACATTTCGTTACGTACTGGTGCTAATGCAAAAAAATAAGCGCAAGGAAGTGGTGGAAGGTAAAGCCAGGGTTATCTTGCATGGGCAGCTAAACGGCCAGCCGCACAAGTTGGATTTGGTGGCGCATAATCAGCCCAAGACCATCAAGCAGGAATTTCGCTTTAAATATTTCGAGGTGTTGGATGGCAATTTCAGCCTGCCGGCTGGCTTTGTTCCCGAGCGTATCGAAGTGGATTGTGAGTTAGAAAGGCCGAAACGTGACGACATTAACCAAAGCTTTGAGTGGGCCCTTTCCATTCCTGAGTCCGCTCAAGGGCAGTAGGTGTGTCGGCGCCAGTTGAACCTGGAAGCTGCCTGGCGGATAATAGGCGCTCCCAGATTGCTTAGCTTTTATGTGGTCTGGGCAACTGGCCAATAAAGAGGAAAGTCATGTCCGTGCAAGCCGCTTATCCCATTGAATTCTCTGATGCCGCAGCGCAGAAAGTGAAGACGCTGATCGAGGAAGAAGAGAATCCCAAACTGAAGCTACGGGTGTTCGTAACCGGTGGTGGCTGTTCCGGCTTTCAATATGGTTTCACCTTTGATGAAAAGGTTAACGAAGGTGATACTCTGATCGACAAAATGGATGTTTGCCTGGTAGTCGATCCCATGAGTCTGCAATATCTGGTTGGTGGTACCGTCGATTATGTTGACGGTCTCGAAGGTAGTCGTTTCCTCGTTAATAATCCCAATGCCACTACCACGTGCGGCTGTGGTTCCAGTTTCAGTATTTGATCTGAAGTCTACAGCGACTTACCGGCGGGGTCGGCGAAGGCTGTTGAGTGTCCTGCTCGCTGCTTGTAAGCGGACCTCGGTTGTCTCGCTGTGTCTTTTTCCGCTGGCGCTCACTTATGCTCAAGAGCCTCATAAACCTCTGATTACCCTGGATGGTAATGAAATTTCAGGGACTCCCCACAGCCAATATGTGGAAGCGCTATTAACCCAGGCCTATGACAAAGTGGGTTATCGGGTCAGGTTTGAACCTATGCCCCTGGCGCGCAGTTTTTTAGAGGCCAACGACGGCGTGCTGGACGGACTTAGAGCAAGGATGCAGGGCGTCGAGAAGACGTATCCGAACTTAGTTCCTGTGCCCTATCCCTTATTTGAATTTCGCACCTTGCTAATCGCCGATCGACGACGCTGCGGCATTTGTGATCTCAGTCAGCTTTCACACTTGGTAACATTGCGTGGTGCTCTCAGCCAGCAAGCCTATTTCAGTGGTATGTCGTCAACCCCTGAGATCCGCGAAGTCACCCATCCTAATACCGCGTTGGATATGCTGGCAGCGCAGCGCACGCAGGCCGCGGTACTGCCCGAGCCGCTTATTCCGCCGGCGTTTTACCGGCAATCAGCCCATTGGATAACCTACCCGTTGGACACGGCGCTGGATTTCCATTACTTGCATAAGCGCCATCAGGCCTTTGCACAGAAACTTGGCAAGGTGTTGCAGGAAATGGACGATAAGGGCGAGATAGGGCAGCTCAGACAGGAATTTGGCATTGTGCCCCCTTTTGAGCAATTACGTCGACAGAGTATCGGCAGCGTCAATGCGGTGTCTTCAGAGTGGGAGGATTATACCGACACTGCTGACGGCACCTATTGGCAGATCCTTAAAGCCAGCCTCAAAGACAAGGGGATTAAGGTTAAGCATGCTGTTACCAATTGGAAGCGTGCAAAAGCAGACTTTATGGCAGGCAAGTACGATATGCTGGTGGGTGCGTATGAGTTTGAGATCCCCGGAGAGAAGTTGCTATCAAACTTGCACATTGATTACGAGCAACCGGTTATTGCTATTGGTGCCGATAAGGCGAATCTGCATGCTCTGTTGGCTGGCCAAATCAATGGTAATGCCTGTCATGTGCTGGGGTATGAGTTTGCTCAGTGGCTGCCCAAAAATATCAATATCTATGAAAGCTCCAATTTACGGGATTGCTTTAACTTGCTCAGTAAGGGGCGGCTGGATATGGTCGTCGACTATGATTTTAATCTCTCAGACGCTGCAAAAACCAAATATCAAACCGTGGAAGTAAGAGAGAGCCTGCCTGTTTTTGTGGTTTTTCACAGCGATCAACGGGGCAGGTTATTGCACCATTATTTTGAGCAGGGATTCAGAACGTTAATTATGAACGGTGAGGCGGCAGCCTTGTTCCCAGGCCCTAATAGTTATGAAACTGCCTTGCTTGAAGTCTTATCAAAAGAGGAATAACCCATGCTGACCATTTATGGCTCTACTACATCGCCCTTTGTCAGGCGCCTTAGGTTGTTGCTGGCCAATACTGAACATCAGTTTATTAATATGCAGATCTTCTCAGGTGCCGACCGGGAATTGCTGGCATCGCAGAATCCGACTCTGAAAATTCCCATGCTGAAAGATGAAGATCAGTTGATTTATGACTCCAGAGTGATCTTCCGTTATCTGAGCGACAAGTTTGACTATGCATCGTTGAATTGGGAACAAGAAAACCTGCTTACCCTGATTGATTCTGCCAATGATTCCTTGGTGCAAATGCTGTTGTTGCAGCGCTCAGATATTGATACCAAGGCCGACAAGTTGTATTTCAATCTGCAGCGAGAGCGGGTGGATACCATCTTAAAGCATCTGAATAAGCTGGTTGAGCAGGGCGATTTCGCCGCTTGGGATTACCCTTCCATTTGTCTTTACAGCCTGGTGGATTGGATTGAATTTCGCGAGCTTCATGACTTGTCAGCGATGCCTTCTTTGCTGGCCTTTCAGCAGCGTCATCATGATCGAATTGAAGTCACCAGCACGGATCCAAGGGGTTGATAGCTAGCGTCAAAAACTGACTGAAAATGAAGAACGTTTGTCAGCATAATGCTGCTAGAGGTAAAAGAATACGAAGCGGCCGATTAAGGCCGCTTCGTCCCTCCCAAAAGACACTTTAGGTGGGTTCCTCCTGAAGAGGTCATACCAGTATTCTAAGCAAGCTCACTTTTACTGCAAAACGGTCTAAAAATGATCGAATATTTCAGTTGCATTTACAAATTGTTACAGATAGATTCTTAGGCCTTGGCCCGACACTGATCCGGCTTCAGATGGATTTGGCGAACTTTATTTGGAAAAACAATAATAAACCAAATAATGCATTCAGGGACGGCGACAATAAATCTAAGATGTAGGTAGTAACAAGTGATGAAGATGTCTCTGAAACCCCTGGCTGCGGCCACCCTCTTGGCCTTGGTCTCAAACGCCGCCTCCGCCTCCTCCGATCGTTACGTAATCCAAGTTGACGACAGCAAAAAAGGTGTCGTTAAAGCCCTGGTGAAGCAACTGGGTGGCGATATTAATCTGGAATCCAGCGGCTTTTTGGCTGCCACCTTCACCGGTAAGGATCTGGAACAGGTTAAAGGTCTGCTGAACAACCCGCACATTACGCTGGTTGAGCAAGATCAGGTTCGTAAGCTGATGTCATTCAGCGATGACCTGGGCGACCCAGCCGTACAGCAGGTCACCCCTTATGCGGTATACCAGTCTCAAGCTGACCAACTGACGCTGCAAATGCAAAACGCCAAGAAGGTTTGTGTAATCGACTCAGGTATTGCCCGTGAAACCGGGGAAACCGGTGGCTATAACCCTGACTTCGATTGGTCTGTTATCACTGGTAACAGCGATTCCGGTACCAATGACTGGTTCCGCGACGGTGGCCCACACGGTACTCACGTAGCCGGTACTATTGCAGCTGCTGACAACACCTACGGTGTAATTGGAATGGCGCCAGGCAACCCGCTGCACATCATCAAAGTATTTAATGACGCAGGTTGGGGATACTCTTCCGACTTGGCCCATGCTGCCAACCTTTGTAGCCAGGCCGGTGCGAAAATTATCAGCATGAGCTTGGGCGGTGGTGGTGCCAACAGCACCGAAGAAAACGCATTTAAATCATTCACAGCCGCCGGCGGTCTGGTAGTTGCTGCTGCAGGTAACGACGGCAACAACGTGCGTTCCTACCCTGCAGGTTACTCATCTGTAATGATGATCGGCGCTAACGATGCCAACAACAACATCGCTGATTTCTCTCAGTTCCCCAGCTGCACCACTGGTCGCGGTAAGAACGTAACTAACGATGAAACTATCTGTGTGGAAGCTACTGCCGGTGGTGTGGACACGCTGTCTACCTATCCTGGCGGCGGCGCTACGCTGTCAAGCATGACGGCAGGTGGTGCTGACTTCGCTTCTTCCCCAATGGAAAACGTCGGCAGCGCCAGCGGCCAGACTTTCTTTATGGGGACGGCTGAAAGCACCAATTCTGGCGCCGCCGGTAAGATTTGTATGATCGACCGTGGTGTCATCAGCTTCCATGACAAAGTGAAGAACTGTGAAAACTCCGGTGGTATTGGTGCGGTTATTATCAACAACGCCGCTGGCATGCTCTACGGAACCCTGGGTGATGTGGCTTCTAACACCACCAGCATTCCTGCTGTGGGCGCTGCTTTGGAAGATCGCACTGCACTGCTGGCTGCCGGCAGTGCCACTGTTGATGTGGGTGCGGCTGACTACGGCTACATGAGCGGTACTTCAATGGCTACCCCTGCGGTTTCTGGTGTCGCGGCCCTGGTATGGTCTAACCACCCCAGCTGTACTGGTACCGAAATCCGTAATGCGCTGAAAGCCACTGCTTTGGATGCTGGCGCGGCAGGTAAAGACGAGTACTTCGGTTACGGTATCGTACAGGCCAAAGCGGCCAGCGATTACCTGACTGCCAATGGTTGTGCCGGTGGCAACAATGGTGGCGGTACTCCAGGTGCTCTGCAACTGACCGCTTCTGGGTACAAAGTGAAAGGTTTCCAGGTAGTTGATTTGAGCTGGTCTGGTGCTGCGGGTTCAAGCGTAGACATCTATCGTAACGGTGTGAAAGTGGTCACTACTGCTAACGATGGTGCTCATACTGACTCGCTGAACGTGAAAGGCACTGGCAGCTACAGCTACCAGGTTTGTGAAGCAGGCAAGACCACCTGTTCAGCCACTAAGAACGTTGTGTTCTAAGGGCTTGGGTGAGTAAAAGAAGGCGGGTAGTTACCCGCCTTTTTTGTTTTTTTAACCGATCTACTAATAGCCTTTTGCAAAGCTGAGTTCATGTTGCATCGGCCGGCCCTCGCACCAGCATCGGTAGTTTTCACGAAAGATTTCCCAGATATCCTCAGGATGAGAAATCGCCGCGCTGTGCTGGGTGATCAGCAGATTGGGGGTCGTCCAGAACGGGTGAGATTCAGCAAGGGGCTCCTGATTAAAGACATCCAATACGGCTGCTCGCAGCCTTCCTTCTTGCAAAGCCGAAATGAGCGACTGTTCATCGATGAGACTGCCTCGACCGGCATTAATCAGCACACAGTGCTTGGGTAACCAGCTAAGAAAATCCTTCTCGATCAGCCCTGCCGTTTCACTGGTATGGGGCAGTATGCAAAGCAAATAGTCTAATTCAGAGGCGAAGGCCTGTAGCTCAGTCGGCAAAAAGTACCTGCTAATGGCATCGCAATCGCGGCTGTTACGGGTCACACCCGACACCGTCATACCCAATGCATGCGCGGCAACTGCCACCGCTTTACCAATGTTTCCGACACCCAGGATCCCCAGGTTTTTACCGCGAAGGCTGTGGTGGCTCGGCTCTTGCCAACGGCGCAATGCCTGGCGCTGGCGATAGCCTTCAATGTCCCTGGCAAAATACAACATATAGGCCAGGGCGTACTCGCGCATTTGTTCGCCAAAGATGTCTTTCACCCCGGTCAGGCGATAGTCTTTGCGTGACCCCGCCAGCAGTGGTGCATTGCCAGCCCAGGTAGACTGCAGCCATTGCAATTGAGGAAAGCAGTCCAGGCTTGGTGTCGCCAAATCGGGATCGGCGATCAGCAAATCAGCATTTTGGGGCGTAAAAATGGCGTCTGATTGGCAAAGCACTATCTCCAAATCAGGTAGAGACGCTTTTTCAATCAAGGCCTTATAGATATCGGCATCACGGCTAAGAATGGCAAGGCGGTGTAAATCACTCATGTTTTTACCTGATTCGATGGAATATTGTTCGTGATCTTTGCCTGAAAATTGAATATTGTTCGGTTAACAAATGTTTAACAATGTTCCGTTTAGAGGTTGAGATGAATACTAACGCCAGCTTTGAAAACGCCAAAATACTTTCCCCTCGCCGCAACAGTACAGAAGCAAACAGTCTTGAAGCCCTGGCCGCAGAGCAGCTGGCGCATTTTGGCATTGATGTTGATTCAGATTATGGTCGCACTCTTTACCATACTGCGCTGAATTTGTATCGAACCCAAGCCGATGTCAGCCAACTCTGGCGGATCACCAGCGAAACCCTTGCTGGTTTGAGTCAGGAAGACAAGATTGCACGCTTTAACGCTAAAAAGTTTCTGTCTTTCCAGCTGGCCAAAATTCTGGATACCTTGCAAAACCCGTTTCGGGCAATTCATCAGAGTTTGCATGGACACAGTGGCACGCAGATGGCTAAGAGCCATTATCCGCTGTTCGATAATGTGACGGCGCTGTTTTCTGCGACACCTGTCATAGTGCGTACGGCCACCTATATCTATGCATGCACCGAGTGGATAGACGACGCTTTCCAGGGCAAGGAATTTACTCATCAGATTTATTCCCGTTTGCTCAATCCCACCGCCATTTCGCTGGCCAACGCCATTGTGGATTTAGAGGCCGGCCCCTATGCCGCCGATTACCTGGCCTGGAATTTTAACTCCGGTATGGCCGCTATCGATGGGGTGCTGTCTAACGTGCTCAGTCATGGTGATGTGCTGGTGGTGTCGCGCAATATCTACGGCGGCGTGTTCCAGCTATTGCATGATTACTTCGCCCGTAAGAATCGCTTGGATATTCAGCTGGAGTGGTTTGAAGGTTATGGGGCTGACGAATTTGCCACTTTCCTGACCAAGGCCAAAGAGAAGCATAAGGACAGACTGGCATCCGGTAAGTCGCTGCATGTGTATCTTGAATCCCCCTGCAATCCCCACGGCTATGTATTGGATGTGCCCGGCATCTGTAAGGAAGCCCATAAGGACAATCATCTGGTGATGCTGGACTCGACCCTGGCAACGCCGGTGCTTTACCAGCCATTACAGCGCCAAGACAAAGCCGAACGCCCGGATTATGTTATTCACAGCTACACCAAGGATATCTGCGGTAGCGGCGCGACCACGTCCGGTGTGGTTATCGGTGAGATATACCGCATGTTCCAGTCCAAAGGTGATAGCGTCAATGGCTATGACTGGTCACGGACTATGTTCTGGGACGTGTTCTATATCAAAGGTGCCTTTCTTGATTCAGAGAAAGCCTTCGATGTGCTGACGGGTCTTAAAACCCTGGAGCAACGTATTATGACCAAAGCGATTAACACCCAAGTCTTCAGTCGCTTCTTATCTGCCCATCCCGATTTCAAGGTAAACTGCCATGCGCTGGAGGGGCATGCTAATGCCAAACTTCGCCAGCAGCAGCTGCGTCATGGCTGGCCTTGTGCACTGCTTACCGTGGATATGGAGGGAGCAGGGCTGGATCGCGCCACCTTTACCCGTTTCTTCGACGCCCTTGAGCCGGGCTTTAGCCACCAGGTGTCCATCGGTCAGAACAATACCATTATTCTGTGTCCGGCCCTCACGTCCCATTCTGAGTTATCCAAAGACGAGCAAAAGAAGGCCGGGATCCACCTGACAACCATGCGCATCGCTATGGGTACCGACAATGTCAAAGAACTGATTGCTCATCTTATCCATAGCGCCAGACTGCATATTGATCCGATGCGTCCTGGATTTAGTGATAAGTTTATGGACGCTGACAAAATCGATCAGTTGTATATGGATATCTGTATGGAGGTGAGCCGTCAGCATTATGGCTCATCTGCTGCGATGAAGGACTTGCTGGTTTAAGGGAGCTTCGGCTCCCTTTGTTCTAGTCGCCGACAAAACTCGGCAGTTTAGTACCTGGCCAGGCGTTATAGACCAACGCCGTTTCCACATGGTGAACTTCTGGTCTGGCTGTAATGGCATTAAACACAAAGTCGCGCAGGTGCGCGGTATCGGTCAGGGTAACATGCACGAGAAAATCATTCTCGCCCCCCATATGCAGCAGGTTGATAACTTCTGGCAAAGGCTGAAGCGCGGCGGCAAAATTATCTACTGTTTCGCGATTATGGTTAGACAGCCTGACTGATATCAGCGCCTGCAAATGCCCACCCAAGGCTCTCATATCCAATTGTAAGCGGGTCCCTTGTATTACAGCCTCTTGTTGCAGCCGTTTGACGCGTTCCAGGCAGGATGAAGGCGCCAGTCCTACCTTGGCTGCCAATTCCTTATTGGTGATCCTGGCATCGGTATAAAGCAGTTCCAGAATGGCTAAATCGGTGCTGTCCAAGGTTCGTTTCATGTTTTTAGTCCGCGGGGTACAGGGCGCCAAGTACCGCTTTTCTGGCGGCCCCAGTGACACCAGGCAAATTGCCAGGCTGTTTATGATCAAAACACCAGGCCAGCCAGGCGAATGCGGCTGCCTCTACGGTGTCAGGGTGGATGTTTAAGGCGGCGGTATCTTCAACCCGACAATCAGGCAATGCTGCACCAAGCGCCTGGCGCAAAGTGCTATTGTGAGCCCCACCACCACACAGATAGATATGCTCTGCATTAAGCGGCCTTAAACTATCCGCCAGACTGCTGGTCGTCAGGGCCAGTAAGGTCGCCTGAACATCCACCGGTGAAATGGAATGGCCTTGAGAAGCAATGACACTATCCAACCACCCCAGGTTAAATAGTTCACGGCCGGTACTCTTTGGAGGCGGCGAGGCGAAGTAGGGATGAGCTAACAATTCCTTCAGGAGTGGTTCGTCTACTTCGCCTTGGGCAGCCCACGCGCCGTCCTTGTCATAGGCGAGTTCCTTCTGCCTTCTTATCCAGGCATCCATTAAACAGTTACCGGGGCCGGTATCCCAGCCGCTTACCTGATCATCAGGCCCCAGATAGCTGATATTGGCAATGCCACCGATATTGACTACTGCTCTTGCTGCGCCTGGGTTGGCAAATACGGCGTGATGAAAAGCCGGCACCAGGGGCGCACCTTGCCCACCCAAAGCCACATCTTTGCGTCTGAAGTCGGCAATCACACGAATATTGGTGGCAACCGCCAGACTGTTGGGGTCACCGATTTGCAGGGTGAAGCCTGTCTTTCCCTGGGGATGATGTCGTATGGTCTGTCCATGAGAGCCGATGGCGGCTATCTGTGAGGCGCTAAGCTTGTTGCGCTCAAGAAGTGTCAATACGACTTGGGAAAATGCTGCGGAAACGGCCCGGTCGGCATTGCCAAGCCGGTTAATTTCGTCTTCCCCGGGTTGGCAGAGTGCATGTAATTGTTGGAGCAAGGCTTTGGGGTAGGGCAGGGAGATAAAATCCTTTACCTCAGGACGGCCTTGGTGAAAGGCCACCAAGGCCCCATCGACCCCGTCCATGCTGGTGCCAGACATCAGGCCGATATACAGCTCGGACATTAGTTGTTCATGGCCAACATAATACGGCGGTTAACATCGAGATGACCTTGATACTCTTCGGCCATGGCCAGGAACTTGGTTTTGTCAGCCCCATCGATAGGCTCAGCCTTGGGCAGTGGCACGGTACGCGGGTTGCGATGCACGCCGTCCACCAGGAACTCATAATGCAGGTGTGGACCGGAGGCCAGACCGGTAGCTCCCACATAACCAATAACCTGTCCCTGTTTTACCGTGTCTCCGGTTTTCACCGTGCGCTTGGTGAAGTGCAGATATTTGGTTTGATAGCGCTCACCATGCTGCAAAAACACATGGTGACCATTGTATTGGTCGTAGGCCGACTTAATCACCTTACCGTCACCGGCGGCAATTACCGGCGTGCCGGTGCTGGCAGCGTAATCAATACCACGGTGTGCTTTCCAACGTTTTTGTACCGGGTGGAAGCGGGCGTTAGTGAAATTTGAGCTGATATATTTGAAGTTAACGGGCGCACGCAGGAAGCTCTTACGCATGCTGCGGCCTTCCGGCGTGTAGTAGTTACCATCTTCAAAGCGGATGGCTTTAAAGGTTTCACCCTGGTTGGTGAATTCGGCGGCCAGAATATTGCCATAGCCCACAAATTCGCCATCTATATATTGCTCTTCATAGACCAGGTTGAAACTGTCGCCTTCACGTATTTCCAGCGCGAAATCGATGTCCCAACCGAAGATAGTGGCCAGGTTCATGATCTGTGATTCACTCATGCCGGACGCCATGCCTGCATGCCAGAAACTGGATTCGATGGTGCCGCTGGCATAGCCGAAGCGGATATCCACGTCACGGGTTTCTATTTCGCTGATCAACCCCTCTTCGCCCTGGCGGACAATATTCAGGGTTTCACTGGGCGAGTAGTCGTAGCGCAAAATCTCCAGCGCACCCTCGTCATCCAGTGCGACTTTGATTTCTTCGCCGGGGAGAATTTTTAAAAGGCGTTTGGCTTCATCACCAGAATTGGTGACGTTGAAAGTATCTTGGGGAGAAAGACCGGCGCGGCTTAAAATTTTGGCCAGATTGTCACCCTTACGAACTTCAAAACGCTTCCAATTCAATAGATTGTCAGCAGATTGCTGATCCTGTTCTTCTACCTCAATAGACAGCGGATAACGCTTGTACAGCTCCAGCTCTTCAGTTTGTCTGGAGGCCGTTGCCGGCTCAGAGGGCAGCAGCAATAAAACAGTGGCTAAGCACATCAGGCTCGCCAGCATGATTTTATGGGGCTTGGGTAGTTGTTTTATGGTTTTTTGTACCACCGAAAGCAACCTCTTATTATTGGTTTAGGCCTGACTAATGGGGAATTCCCGCCTTTAACCCAGAATATCCGGAAAAGGCCATTAATTCCACATTTCCCTTATCAATTAGGTATGGGGGACTGAAGAAAGTTGCATATTTGCGTAATTAAACAGCACAAAAGATGGACGCTGCAGGCTCTCTGTTGATTGCAGAGCAATGTTGGGTACCAACAAAGTGGCAAATGCTTCCATTGTACAATAATGGGAATATGCGGACTTTCCATCGTCACAGTGCAAGGCTAAAATGCCGTGCAATTAATGCAGGTAAATGAGTAGTGCAGATGAGCGATTGGCAACAGGCTTTTACAGAGATTCAGCGCGGAGCGCAGGACATTTTGCTCGAAGAGGAGCTGATTGAGAAGCTCAAAGAGGGCAAACCCCTGACCATCAAGGCCGGTTTTGACCCAACAGCCCCCGATCTGCATCTGGGTCATACCGTGCTGATCAATAAATTGCGTACCTTCCAGCAGTTGGGACACAGGGTGATTTTCCTGATAGGTGATTTTACCGGCATGATTGGCGACCCCACAGGAAAAAACGTGACCCGCAAGCCGTTGACCAAAGAAGATGTGCTGGCCAATGCACAGACCTATAAAGAGCAGGTCTTTAAGATTTTGGATCCGGCCAAGACCGAAATTCGCTTTAACTCTGAGTGGATGGAACAGCTAGGGGCAGCCGGTATGATCAAGCTGGCTGCACGTCAGACGGTAGCGCGTATGCTTGAGCGCGATGACTTTAAAAAGCGTTATGCCAGTGAGCAGCCTATTGCCATCCATGAATTTTTATACCCTCTGGTGCAAGGCTGGGACTCGGTTGCGCTTGAAGCCGATGTAGAGCTGGGTGGTACCGATCAGCGCTTTAACCTGCTGATGGGGCGAGAGTTGCAAAAAGATGAGGGTCAGCGCCCGCAAACGGTATTGATGATGCCGCTGTTGGAAGGATTGGACGGCGTACAGAAGATGTCCAAGTCACTGGGTAATTATATTGGTATCACCGACAGCCCAGTGGAGATGTTTGGTAAGGTGATGTCCATTTCCGATGAGCTGATGTGGCGTTACTACGAGCTGCTTAGCTTTCGCCCGGTCGAAGAGATTGAAGGGCTTAAGCAAAAGGTTGAACAAGGCGCAAACCCTCGTGATGTGAAAATTGAACTGGCGAAAGAGTTGATCGCTCGCTTCCACGACGAAGATGCGGCTGAGGCGGCGCATCAGGACTTTATTCAGCGTTTTTCCAAAAATGCCATGCCCGATGAAATGCCTGAGTTAACCTTGAGCCTGCCGGCAGAGGGCCTGCCGATTGGCAATCTTCTCAAAGATGCGGACTTGGTTGGCTCAACCTCTGAAGCCATGCGTATGATCAAGCAAGGTGCGGTGAAGATTGATGGTGATAAGGTAGAAGACAGCCGTATGGTCATTAACCTGGCCGGTACTGCGGTTTATCAGGTGGGTAAACGCAAGTTTGCCAGGATCACACTAGCCTGATGCGTCAGCCTGCTGCAAATGGCTAATCAGCTTTGCATAGGCATCTAACATGGCCGCATAAATTTGGCGACCCTCCAACGTATTAAAAAAAGCTGCCGATGAGGCGGCTTTTTTTCCTTCTGAAAGGCCGCTGAGTTGGGTTAAATCATAGGTTGATGAGCGACCGTTAAATTCGATATCAGCGCTGTCACCTGTGGGATGACTCAAAAGCAAGGTGACGGAGATACTGCCCTTTTTACCTGCATTGGAGAACAGCGAGCTGACGGAATCCAGAAATGCTTCGCCCATAGAGGGCTCATCTTTGCGTTTGGTCAGTATATGCACTTGTGGGCTCAGGCTGAAATTTACCAAGCCAGCGGGGCTGTTGGTCCCCGACTTTGAGACAATATCCAAGCACCCGGATTTTTCCACCATCAGGCGCAACAAAGGCAAGGTGCTGCCAAGGTTTGGGTATTTCAGGTGAAAGGTGGTAAACCAAGGCAAGGACTCATCCTCAAACAGGCGCACCGACCCAAGGGGTGTTTCGCACCGGGACAAGGGATCTGCCACTGCAGCTTCAAGATTGTGGGTATGGGACATATCCTCAGTGGTCTGACAGGCAGTCAGGAATACCCCCACTATGATTAACAACAGCCCTTTGTTGTGAAATTCCGCTAAAAAGCCCAAGCCATCTCCTCTACCTTCAATGCAAAGAATTGATCTTTATAGGGAACTTATAGTGAGTGGAAGCGCCGATGTCTAGCTCAAGAATCCGGGGGCGGGGCGATAAATTGCATGAATTCAGCATCGAGTTCTTCCCGTTTTCCCGAAGAAGACAGTGCCTTAATGGCCTTGTTCAAGTCTCTAACCAAGGCTTTCGCCCCAGGCTGGGCTTTACCGACCAGCAGATGCAAAGAAACCTTATCGGCAGGATCGGGTAACATGCGAAACGCATTCTGATAACCGTAGCGGTGACGGATATGCTCCAGGGTAAAATAGCCCACCAGCATGCCAAAATCGCTCCAGCCGTTTTTTACCTGATTCAGACAACCTTGGTGATCTGCTGCCCGCTGTATGATATGTCCGAGCTTTGCCGAATCTGTTTTACCTTCGTCACTCAATTCAAAGCCCATGGGCAGGCAAAAACGTTTGCCAGTGGTGTCCTGCAGGTTTTGAATCGGCGAGTCATTGGCTACATAAAAGTGGACTTGAATCTGCAGCAGGGCATCGGAATAGTAGAAATCTTTGGCCCGTTCATCGGTGTAGACATAGGGAAATATGGCATCGTACTTCAATTCCTGGCCCCACTTATAAGCGCGCGGCCAGGGCAGCACATCCAACTCCATCCTTGCTTCCATGTTCTCAAACAGTGCTTCTACCAGAGCGACAGCCCAGCCCCCCTGGGGCAGACTTTGATCTGCATAAGGGTAGTAATTGTCGCCGGTAGCCAGTTTAAAAACCTTGTCAGCAGACGCTGCCGCAATGCCGTAGCTACTCTGGCACAGGGTCAAAATAAGCAGAAACCGGGGAAAAAACTTGACGCAAAACAGACTGCGCACGAACTCAAATCATCCTGCCAGGAGGTGCATTCCTTTGGGACTCTAGACTGCCGGTAAACTGATGTCCAGCTTATATCTGCCCTATTAATGATCTGGCGCTACAAAGCATCTTTTAGTCTGCCCCAATGGTAGAAACCCCAAAGCCCCAATCGTCTGAATGGACTAAAAGGAAACTTTGGTAAGGGGGATTGGAAAAAGGGTAGCGCACACTCAGGGGCTTTTCCCGCCACCCGCTCAGCCAAACGTTTACCTGCCTGTGATGCGAATGACACCCCAGAGCCACAATAGCCCATGCTGTAAAACACATTATCTTCGGCCGCACAGATACGTGGATAGTCATCGAAGGAGACGCTGACCCAGCCGCTCCAGAAATAGTCGACTGTGACGCCTTTGAGCTGAGGAAAACCATCGAGCAGAGCTGACAGCAACCGATTTTGGTACAGCGGGTGATTGGCATCCTTACCTTTGATTGCGCCGCGGCCACCGAACAGCAGGCGGCCATCCGGCAACAAGCGGTAATAGTACTTAAGCGCACGAGTATCCATTACCACCCGACCGGGAATAAGGCCTATAGCCTCTTGCTGTGCCGAGGTTAAAGGCTGAGTGACAATAATGCTGGAAAGGACCGGGAAATGGCGGCTATCAATGGCTTTGTGAAAGCGATTTACGGTGTATCCGTTGGTGGCGATCACCAGCTTATCTGCAATTATCTCTGCCTGCGGCGTAATCAGGCGATGCTTGGCGCCACTTTTTTCGATACGCAGCACCGGTGAGTCGCTATGCAGTTTGGCGCCTGCATCAGCAGCCATCCTGGCATATCCCAGCGCTAATTTAAGGGGATGCAAACCAAAACAATAAGGGAAATACAGTGCGCCATGGGCTTCGGCACCATTGAGGAATTCCTGCTTGAGGCGGTCTTTGTTAATAAACTCAACTGGATCCTGATGATGTTGCCTGAGCCAGTCTGCTTGTTCCTTTATTGTGCTCGCCATGGAAGGATTGTGGGCCACTTTTAAATAGCCTTCGTGGCCACGATCGCACTGGATATCCCCTTCTTTGATCAGTGTTTCAACTGTATCGATACCCTGACGGTATTCCCGGTAGATATTGTCGGCGACTTGCGCCCCCCACTTGTGGTGCATTTGCGCAAAAGAGAGTCTACCGGTGCCATTTAGTACGAAGCCTGCGTTACGGCCACTGCAGCCCCAGCCCACTTGATTGGCTTCGAGCAGAATCGGAGCAATACCTTGTTCACTAGCCAGGTGATAGGCGCAGGAAAGCCCGGTATAGCCGCCACCAATAATGGCTACCTCTACTTGTTGGTGGCCACTTGCTGGCGCATAGGCAACAGGCGATGTGGTGGCTGACCAATAGGAAGCGGGGTAGGGCTGGGCCTCGCCACAAGCTTTATCTACCAAGGGGTCGAACATCAGGCTTCCTTAAAACGCAGCAGCATTTCGGCCGCGACACAGTCACATTGGGTTCCACAAATGGGGCAAACATAGCCGTCGTTGTCACAGTTATCCTGCCACTTCCCGGGATGCTCTTTGACCAGCTTGCCGCCGCATTTTGAGAAATACAAAAATGCACTGTTGCCAGGACTGGCCAGCCAGATATGAGCAAGTCCGGCTTTGGCCCCTTGCTTTTGTGCTTCGCCAACGGAGAGCTTTAACATTTTCGAACCAATGCCGGCCGCGCGGTAATTCTCATCCACGGTATTGCATTTGAAATAGCACACCTGATCTTCGGATAACTGCCAAAGGTTAGGACTACACCATTTGTCGGGCTGCCAGTTACCTGCAGCCAGTGTCAGTCGAAAACCCACCAGACGCTCGCCATCCAGAGCAACCCAACTGGCGTTTATGCCGTTTTTTAAGCCGGCTTGATAGAAATTCTCCAGGCTCTGGCTGTCCATATAGTTGTCACCATGTACATGGTTAGCCAGTTGTAATAAACGTTCAAAATGTTCAGGAGACAAAGGTTGGTAAGCAATATCAGTCATTTTTCTTCTTATAGTGAATATTGAGGCTTTGTAAGTGTACATCCAGCGCTTCCACAGAAATGCGGATTTCCATTACAGACAGCCAAAGGGACCATAACAACAGCACCAGACTGGCACCGAAGATCCAGCCGCCAATGCTTTGGTAATCGAGATAAATGGCCAGCATAGACAGCACGCACAGGAAAAAACTGCCGGCCCCCGCTTCCTGCATGCGTTTGATAAGTTGAATGCGACGGCGCAAGTTAGCGATCTGTTTTTGAGTGCTATCCGATGGCTCTTCAAAGTTACGGATAATAGTGGCCAGGGTCACAAATCTGTTGGTGTAGGCCAGCAATAACAGAGAAATGGCCGGGAACAGCAATGCCGGTGTGGTCAGGGTGATTTCCATGGAGGTTTCGCCGTGCTAAGTGTGAGACAATTCTGCCACAGTGTTTAACATTGCTTGCTTGGCACTTTCAACATCAGCGTATGAGCGATCATAAATAGAGCCGACAAAACCACAGCTTTTGCGGACCTTTTCCAACTGCGAGAGTCCCACCGCAGAAGGCATACAATAGGCGTCGCCCACACAACCCAGTTTGAGACATTCCAAATACACCTGGCGCAAATTCTCTGCGGCTGCAGGAATGGATACATCATGCTCCATGCCATCGGCAATATAGGCCCATGGTTGCTTGTTATAGCTTTGAGCCAGGGACAATATGGCTTGTTTATAATGCTTGCTAAGCCCACCACCCAAGATGCCTTTAAAGGTGGCGATAATCAAAGGTCCCTCTTGGCTAAGCTCGAAACTGCCATATTTATCGGCTTTCTTCAGCGTGACGCTCATCGCCTATTGGCTACCTTTTTCAATGGGAAGGCCTGCTGATTCCCATCCTGGCATATCGCCTTTTAACAAGGAGACGTCAGTGAAGCCCTTCTCCAATAGTTGCGCCTGCACCATGCCTGAGCGTCGCCCTGTACGGCAATAAAGTACTATCTTCTTGTCTTTGTATTCGGACAGCCAGGGTAGATTGGCATCCACTTGATCATGGGGCATATGGAGGGCGCCAGGGACGTGACCTTGTGCATATTCTTCTTCACCACGCACATCGATAATCAGCAACTGATCGCGTTGTTCCATCACTTGCTGTTGAGTCATACCGCTGTGTTCATCAGCAGCTACGCAAAGTGGTGAGCCGATGAGCATCAGTACCAGAAACGAAATTCGCATACTTTCCCCCTGATTTTGGGGCAGTGTAAGGCTTGAATGGCACCGAGTAAATACGAGCGCACAGCTGTTAGCTTAGTAGTTCAAAGGATGCAGATAAAATTGTCTGATATCTGGCACTTATTCGGGCCTGGGGTTACCCTCAGTATAGTGAATTAGTGGATCGCTTATTTTTAGGAGGAAAAGATGTCACTGGATATCACTTTTACCCTGACTGACGCCGATTTGGAGCATTTCAGGGATCTTATGCGCGGCTCTATAGACAGAGCGCAGAATCTGAGTGAAGAACAAATTAAAAACAATTGCACTAAGGCAATCCAGGAACTCAAAGCCGACGAACTGCCGGCGTTTATCTCCCAGCGGGTAGATAAGTTGAGTCAGTTGATGCAGATGATTGACGATGCCGAATGGCAGCTGCCCGAGGAAGAGCGTAAGGAAGTATTGATTGCACTGGCCTATTTCTGCGAGCCCGCCGACTTGGTGCCGGACCATATTCCTGTACTTGGCTATATGGATGACGCCATCATGATCGAGTTGCTGGTAAAAGATCTGGCAGACAATTTCGATACCTATGGCGAATTTTGCACCTTTCGTGACACAGAGCGTCATCGTCGTGGCGCCGATGTACAGGTGTCTCATGAGGACTGGTTGTCGACGAAACGCCGTGAATTGCATCGCCGTTTGCGCGATAAACGCTCCTCAAGACAAGGGCGTCGCATCTTTAGCCGGGTGTTTTAGGTCTTCTAACACTTATGTTAAGGGATGCCTGTGCTCCCTTAATATGCCTAGTTCCTGAACAGACTGATTGTTGCCATCAATTCAGCTTGGGAGTGTATACGCATCTTGCGGTATATCGCCTTCATATGGGTTGCCAAAGTATTGTAGGTGACGGCCATTTCGGTGGTGAGATCAGTAAGCTTCTTCTTGCGGTTGATGGCCTGAATTACTCTAGTTTCCATGGCCGTTAAACCATATTCCTTTGCCACCATAGGCCAATTAATGGCATTTTGTTTACTGAGGGTTATCAGGCAACATGGCTGGCCCATGTCAACGAAATCTGAATGCCAGTTCAGAGGCGATATGGTGATCAACAGGGTTTCGCCATCAGGGCGCTCAAGCACAATGGATTCCTGAGGAAGATTAGTAAATGCCAATTGTGTGCAAGCTCTGATGCTTTGGTGCAACTTCAGATGATAAGCAGAAGGCGACATTGTCAGCAGATTGCTACTTATAAATATATCGCTGGAGGACTGCAATTCTCTTGTCGCCACATCGTTGGTCAGTATGGTACGCCCCAGTGTGTCACAGACGATCAGCCCTTTGTCCGTTTGATCCAGGATACTTTTACTGATGGCTGCGTAACGTTTGTGTAAGGTTAAGTCTTTATAAATCTTTAAAGCCCGGCTGAAATGTGGTGTCAGCAGTGACATCAAAGCGATCTCTGATTCATTGTAGTTGGGAGAATTCGGCCCCCGGTTGATGGCCAGCAACGATTCATATTCCATGTCCCGTATTAACAAGCTGGCTACGGAGTATCGTGTTTGAAAGCGCAAGTAAAAATCACGGTAGAAGTCGGTATTTTCAAACGCTTGCAAGTTGATGTTTGCTGTCAAGTCCATACAGTCCCCTTCCAGCATGTATCCTACCGTTTCCAGAAGAGGATCTTCATGAGCTCGCTTCTGGTATTCCAAGTAGGCCTCCTGCGGGAAATCCACCAGGGAGCGAAACTCCAAGACTTGAGGAGATGGTTCAGACAACTTATGCAGAAACAAACAAGCCTTGTTGGAATGGGTGTATTCAATGACCTTATCAAGCACCCTTAACCACTGTCCGTCCAGACCGGCTTGATAAATCTCACCAATCAGTTCGGATAATGCCTTTGCCGCCAGTAATGGCGTGGATGGAGACAACATTTGGTGGGGGTCACTATCTGTAGTTCGGTAAATGATTATACCAAGTCCATTAATGATCTGGTCAACTCAGAGCCCTTCTGGCCGCTCCCTGCGGGCGAGGCCAAAATGCCCCCTGGCGGTGTTAGGAGCCTTTGATTTAGCCCCACTAAACCTGCGGGCACCAGCCTTGCCATAGAACATTTTGACTCTCGCTGAGTGATCACATCATTAATGGAATTGGTATTCCTACGCTAATCAATGCTGAACAGTTGTCAATATCATCACCTATCCAGGTGGGGTGTTATTTTTTACAGGGAGCTGACTCAAGGCCGCGGCTATTGTGCCTTTAGCATGCTTTGAAAGCCTAGATTGCATCTTTGTATCTGCCCAATTCAGCTATTTTTTATCCCCTGTATAGGTGATATGGAAAACTTTCCAACGGTGAAAGGTGGTTTGAAGGTCTTTCTGTAAGCTATTGAATAATAAGGCATTTAAAGTTGGCGTGGGATTTGCCGGGCAGTCCGTTGCAGTTTAATCTTATATCGGAGCATTAGAATGAAAAAGAACAGGACGCACGCCTTAGCCCTGGCAATTAGTTGTGCTTTGGCTTTATCAGCCTGTGGAGGTGGTTCAAGTTCCACACCAACACCAACACCAACACCAACACCAACACCAACACCAACACCAACACCGACACCAACGCCAACACCCACACCAACCCCTCCCGCCATGGTTAGTTTACAGATTGAGGGGCAAGTTTTTGATGATGAAGTCAGTCAGGCGCTGGTTAGCGTGACCATCGGTGAGAAAACCTTTACAGCCGAAGCGGACAGTCAAGGCCACTACAATCTGGGAATTGAGTTCGAAGAGGGTAGTCTGCCTGTTAATCAGGTTCTGACACTGAAAGCGGCAGGGGTCAACGACCAGCAACATATTGCTTTGGCTTCCAGTATGGGATCTTTTGCCCAGTTGACTGCTCTGGCGGGGGCGGATGGTGTATTGGAACGGGGAGAAGCGGAAACCAATGTCACGCATGTATCAACTGCAAGCCATCTGTGGGTAAAGGCCTTGAACGGGGGACAGATCCCCTCGGCAGATGATGATTTGCAAACGTTGCGTTCACAAATAGCCCCAGACAGTCTGCTAAATACGGCTTCCGCCATTAAAGTCTTCGCCGATAATGAAGCATTTACGCCTCCAGAGGGCGTCACCACCTTAAGCCTTTTTGGCACCGGAGCCGACGATCCGCAACAAGCCCTCACCACGTACTTGCGACAGCAAGGGATTGCCGACGAACAGGGAGTGACGTCCACTGCCTATCAGCAGGCGCTTTTAGAAGCGCGTTTACAGACACTGTCTGAGGATGCACTAGCCCTGGATTTCTCTTTGTCTTTGTTAGAAAACAGAGCACATCTGTTCATGAGTTCCCATCACCCGGACTTTTTGCCCAATGCTGTGGAAACTGTCTATCTGCGCGCTGATGGGACGGGCGTGGTTGGCGACAATGCGTATGATTTTTCCGTCAAGGACACTGCAGTTACCTGGCAGCTAGAGGGTAAAAAGCTACGTATCGATTTTGGCGACGAACATGTTTCGCCAATCTATGCGATTGTGTCAGATGAATGGTTGGAATGGGTTGAAGAGAGATTCGGCCAAGCTCTGATGGCGCAACTAAAGGCGTGGCGTGACCAGCAACGTCTGCCAAATCAGCTGCTTATTGAGCAAAAACTGCAGGCATCTGAATCTTCGTTGCTTTCTGCAGGCCCTCTAGGTGGCGTAGTTGCCAGGGTCTCGGACTACAGCTACACATTGAAACTGGACGACGCATTAAAAGCCGAACTAGATCCAAGCATCAGCCTGACTGTGCAGTACAGGGAGTTTGCTGATGCGACGAATTGGATGCATACGGTTGAGCCGGCTGTTAGTGGATTGAACGGTGCGGCTGGCGATTGGGCCATGCCCGTACCAATGGAAACAGATACCTGGAAAGATTATGTGCACGATGTTTTACGCCTCAATACTGACGGCAGTGTTGGCTTTAGCCTCAATACTTCACTCAACAATGTCAGTTGGTCGAGCGATGGCTCCAGCATTTTGCTAACTGGTGTGGAAGAGGCAGGAACCAGTTATCGCTATACTCCCTTTGTAACGCGGGAAAATCAGTACCTTAGTCTGATTCAAATAGAAAAAAGCGGTCAGGTGATTTCTGCATTTACACGCCAAATCACTTATGTGTCTGCCGTGCCGGATTTTGCCACTGCCTTGGTAACGACCTTACCAAATTACTATCAGGCACATATTAATTCAAATATCTCGTCTTCTTGGAAGGGGAATCAACTCAAGGCGGAAAATGTTTTTGGGTATCAGTTTAATGCTGATGGCACGATGCAGCGTGTCTACCCCATCTATCCAGATAGTAATATGACATTGTATTTAGATACGGGTTGGCAATGGTCTGCACAGGGAGACACTGTACAGTTCTCACGAGCAACCTCAACCGGTGCTGAGCGACAGCGTCACTGGCGGGTGCTCAATCGTGATCAACAAGGCAAGCACATGGTTATCGAGTGGCAACTGGTTAAAGAGCCCAGCGGCAGTGAGTGGCTTGAGATTGCACCGCGTCTGAATATTTTGGCCAAGGGGGCGCTCAACCAATGGCCTGAGCTCTGGCAGGAACCGGGCAATGGTAACCAAGAGATTATTCCAGTGATGGCATCGGACCTCTATGGCATTGCCTTGTCTTTCTTCGACGCTACTGACGCACAGGAATTTATGCAAACTCTGCATTTTTCCGAAAATGGAAGTTTTCGTTCAAGCGACGGACAGTCTGGAGCCTGGTCAGTAAACGCAGAAGGTAGGTTAGTTTTGGTCTGGCAGGGCAAAACGGTTACCGTCAGTTTGTTGGGTGTAGACCCTGATACTGCGGCATTCAGCTTATCCTGGCTGGAAGGAAACCAGAATGCACAGCAGCTGTTGGCGTATGCCATCGACAGCGAAGAATACCAATTCAATGCCAGCGATTTGGTTGGTGAAACCTACTTCCTGGTCGGAGAGAACGGCTTTATGGCTGAGGCCTGCGAGCTGTGGGTGATTGAAGAGTTTGAGTTCCTTAACAACCAAGAATACCGATTAAATGATTGTGTTAGTCATGAGGACGAAATCGGCACCTATCAGGTAGACGGTCAAGGCAATCTGGTCATTCAATTTGGTCAAAATCAAACGGAATATATCAGTGTCGTTGGATTCAATGCTGCAAGAGGCGGTTGGTTATGGTGCTGGAGTGAGGCCCTTAATGCATGTGAATCTGGTGAGCTGGGCTATGCGTTTTACAGTATTGAGGATGCTCAGGCATTTATACAAAGCCGCCAGAACTAAGGCAAAGACAATAATGAAAATGGCACGAGTCTCGTGCCATTTTCTTATCCGTTGCTGTTAGTAACGATAGGCATCGGTCTTGAACGGGCCTTCCACCGGTACCTGGATATAGTCCGCCTGCTTGGGGGTCAACTGGGTGATCACGCCATTAAAGCCCTGTACCATGTAACGGGCCACCTCCTCATCCAGCGCTTTGGGCAATACTTCCACCCTTAGCATTGCCATGCGCGCGCCCTTGTCCTGATTGGCATAACCCTGACGGTACAGGTGAATTTGTGCCAGTACCTGGTTAGCGAAAGAACCGTCCATGACTCTGGAAGGATGACCGGTGGCGTTGCCTAAGTTGACTAAGCGGCCTTCAGAGAGCAGCAGCAAATGATCGGCAGGATCATCGCTGCGATAAATCTTATGCACTTGAGGCTTAATCGATTCCCAGCGCCAGTTTTTACGCATGAAGGCGGTATCGATTTCATTGTCGAAGTGGCCGATGTTGCAAACGACCGCGCCATTTTTAAGCGCTTTAAGCATATTGGCGTCACACACATCAATATTGCCGGTAGCAGTGACGACTAAGTCGGTATTGGCCAAAAGCGCCTGATTGATGTCGTCCAACTTGCCGGTATTGCGTCCCTCAAGGTAGGCAGACACCACTTCAAAGCCGTCCATGCAGGCCTGCATGGCGCAGATGGGGTCTACTTCGGTGACTTTGACGATCATACCTTCCTGACGCAGGGATTGGGCCGAGCCTTTGCCCACATCACCGTAACCAATAACCAGCGCTTTCTTGCCCGCCAGCAAGTGATCAGTGGCTCGTTTAATGGCGTCATTCAGACTGTGGCGGCAGCCGTATTTGTTGTCATTCTTGGATTTGGTGACCGAATCGTTAACGTTAATGGCGGGTACCTTCAAGGTGCCTTTTTTGAGCATAGATTCCAGACGATGCACACCGGTGGTGGTTTCCTCGGTAATGCCATGTACTCCTTCAAGTATCTGCGGATATTTGTCGTGCAGCATGGCAGTCAGGTCGCCACCATCATCCAATATCATATTGGCAGCCCAGGGCTTGCCGTCTTTCAGAATCGTTTGCTCCAGGCACCAGTCATATTCAGCTTCTGTTTCCCCTTTCCAGGCATACACTGGCACGCCCGCCGCCACTATTGCTGCGGCGGCATGATCTTGTGTGGAAAAGATATTGCAGGAAGACCAGCGTACTTCTGCGCCCAAGGCTACCAAGGTTTCTATCAGCACCCCGGTTTGGATAGTCATATGAATACAGCCAAGGATTTTGGCTCCGGCCAGTGGCTGCTCGGCGCGGTATTTCTCGCGAATAGCCATCAAAGCCGGCATTTCGCTCTCGGCTATGGTGAGCTCTTTGCGGCCCCAGTCGGCCAATGACAGATCGGCTACTTTAAAGTCGCCTTTTTTAATGGTGATATTGTCGTGATTCATCGCCTTTTCCTATACAGCAATTCTGTTCCCAGCATGGCGATGTTTTACGCAAGGATCAATGAATTCGTTCACTATTGCATCGATATAGTGGACGACCGATGGATCCCCTCGCAGAGCTGTTGCACCCCATCGGGCAGTCTCAGGCTGAAGCGATGCAGATTGTCAGGATTGACCTGGACAACGTCGGCTTCGCTGAGCGTCAAACTGGCAAGCCAAGGCTGCCACATCTGCTTTTGTTGGTTAAGGGGCTGCTTATTCGCAGCAATTAATGTCTGTGGTCGGCGCGCAATGACCGCTTCAAATGTGACTTCCGGGTAATCATTGGGGGCATCCGCAAAGATATTGTTGGCATTGCACAAGGACAACAAGTGGTTGGCCCAGGCACCGGGGCCAATGGACATCAGCGGCTTTGGCCACATGTAGTAGAACACTTTGCGAGATGGGACAGCGCGATAGTCTGCTGCAATGTCGTTCAATTGTTGTTTGAATGCGGTCGCCAGTTGCTGGGCTAATGCTTCTTTATCCAAAAGCTTGCCCAAGGCAATAACTTCATCGGCGATATCCAGAGGACGATTGGGATTGGAGTAAAAGATCTCAAATCCCAAAGAAGCCAGTCGCTGCAGATCCTGCGGCTTGTTGCCACCTTGCCAGGCCAGGATAAGATCCGGCTTGAGGCGCATAATGGCTTCAAAATTGACCCCTTGATAGTCGGCTACTTGCGGCAGGCTTTGCGCCTCTTGGGGATAATCGCTATGCGCACTCACCGCCAGCAACTGGTCACCGGCATCTAAGGAGTACACAAGTTCTGTCGTATGGGGAGCCAAACTTATCAGGCGAAGGGGATTGGCCCACAATAATCCAGGCAGTAAGCCAAAACACAACAGCAGCCCTCTCACCTGATATGTCCCATGGCAAAGTAAAAAGCATATCCCAGTAACAGCAGGGTTAGCATAATGGCTTGCGCTCTTAACAGGCTGTGACGGGCACGGGCGATATCCTCTACACGGGCCTCGCGAAGACCACCACATTTTGGCCAGCGGCGTTTAACGCCGTCGTATATGGCAGGACCCCCCAATTCAATGCCAAGGGCACCACCGGCATAGGCCAGCAACCGGGTCTGCTGACCGACACCTTTTGCCAGACGTTTTCTGGCGCGAATAGCACCAGTCAGATTTTCAGCTGCCATTAGTGTCAGTAAACCCAAGCGCACAGGCAACCATTGAAAAACACGACATAGCCAGCTAATCGGTGCGCCAAAATGCACAAAACGGCGCTGCTTAATGTTCCATACCTGGCTGAACTCATATAACAAACGGTAGGCCAGCGCGCCCACACCACCGAGGAGTAAGAACCAGAACAGGGGGGTACAGAATTGATACAGAAAGCGCTTTACTGCCGACTCCACCACCGCTTTGCTCAGCCCCATGCTGGTCAGTAGCTCTGTTTCTCTGAGCAGTAATGCACGAGACTTATCCCGCGCCAGGGCTTTTTTATTTACGGCCAGCGCCGATTGAACATGGCGCATGGCCTTGGGAACCGGTTGAAAACGTATGGCTATATACAGCAGCAATGCATCAAAAAATTGCGGATATTCGGCCAGCCCGATAAACAGGCCGATACAGACTAAAATCGGTGTCAGCAGCACTAAGGGGGCCAGGCTGCCGGATAAGCGCTGCTGATAAGGCGTATGATTCAGGCCAGGATGGACTTTGTCGGCCATGCGACTGGCCAGCAGCCGAAAGAAGCTTAAAGGATGATACTTATCCGGCCATACCCAGAGTTTTTCCACCAATACCACCAGTAACACTATCCACAGCGTATGCAGGATGGGATGGCTTAGCAGGGCCGGATAGTCGTTCATTTGGCAAGGGTTTTGATCATATCCATAACCAAGGTAGCGGAGTTTTTAGCCGCTTGCTCCAGATACTGCTGGAAGGACATGCTGGAGGTTTTACCGGCAATATCGGACAAGGAGCGGATCACCACGAATGGGGTATCCAGCATAAAGCAGGTTTGACCAATGGCAGCACCTTCCATTTCCACCGCTTTCATATCCGGTACCAGATCGCGCAGTCTGGCAGCGGCCACGTCACAACCAATAAATGAATCACCGGTACAGATCAGGCCCTTCTTGCAGTTAACGTGCAGCACGTCAATGGCCGCATGCTCGGCAGCGGCGATCAAGCGCTCATCACAGGGGAAACGGGAGGGCAGGCCAAAGACCTGGCCTAATTCATATCCAAAGTGGGTCACATCCACATCGTGATGCATCACATGGGAGGCGATAACCACATCACCAATATTCAAACTGGTATCAAAGCCACCGGCAGAGCCGGTATTGACCACGAAATCCGGTGCGAAACGGTCGATCAGGATGGTGGTAGCGACCGATGCCGCCACTTTGCCAATGCCACATTTGACCACCACCACTTCGACGCCATGCAGTTTGCCCTCAAAGAAATTGAGGTGAGCGTATTCGTAGGTTTTGACATCTTGCAGGGTGTTTTTTAGCAGCGCGACTTCCTGATCCATCGCACCGAGGATACCAATTTTCATGTGAATTAGAGACCGTATTGAAATTGGGCGACATTTTACTGACTCTGTCGCCCAATACCAAATCTACTTGCGGCTCTACATATCCATTAAGCGGTAACAGGACGATTCAAGCTGCTCTTGGCATCATCTTTCATGGTGCCTTGTACTAACGGTTTCTTCGGCTCTTTGTAACGTACCGGTGCCAGTTTGGCGTCAATACAATCACGGATGTCTTTGGCGCTGTATCCGGATTTGACCTTGATGCGCAGATGGGGAATACGTGCGGCATCCAGTGCACTGCTGACAAACCAGTCACGCTGGCTCTTGTAACCTTCTTTACCTTGCTGGTGGACCAAGTCGACCGCAACGACCGGGCTTAGATCCTGCTTATCACACAGGATAAAATCCAGATAGCGGCTATTGGCCTTAAGCATGGCACTGCGGCCAGTTTTCTTGTCTGTGCCTTGGCGAAGAGTGAGAATGTCGCTCAATCTTACCCGGCAAACAATGCGGTACTGGTCACCCACAGCCGACTCAATCAGATCGAGAAAACTACGCTCCACTGGCGTGAACAGGTTGCTGCGCTTTTTAAACGGAAAGGCCAGGTTGTCGCCGTTTAGTTTGATGGCGCCAATGGCCACGATGATAAGAATCATCAATAAGATAATGGTCAGTTCCATGCTTCACTCCACAATACGACAAAGTTTTGACCCTGGGGTCCGGTGCCTGGTAGAGCTGCAATTAAAATGCCAAAAATGTGGCTGTGGAGCGCAAGGGAGTTATTGTTTTACCAGCATATCTATTTGACTGCCTTCGCCGTCCGCGGAGATGATTAACAGCCAGTTGCCGGAGGCATGGCGAATCACTTGCCGGTCTTTTTCCGTTTGCACTGAAATATCCGTCAGTTGCTGATAGAAAGCCAGGGCTTGCTGAGGTGACTGGTTGGCGTGATAACTTAAACTGGCCGGTAACTTATCATCAAAAAGTTGGCAGTAGCTGGCATTTTCCATGACGGGTAATTGATGAAAGTCACTGGGACAGACAGAAGCGAATAGCGGGCTGGAAACGCCGAGCAGAACGCCGACTGCTATCATTTTACCAAGTGTTTTAAATGGCGCCACGTTAGGCCTCTTTGTTTTCTCTTAAGTGGGCAAAAACCCGATTGGGTGTGGTCTAACTATAGGGTTAGCTTTGTTGCAGAGCAATGCAGCCAGTCAATAACCGGGTATGCTATTGAAAGTTTGGGTATAAAAGGAGCGCTATGCGCATTCATCTTGAGCGATTTATGACCAAGCAACTGGTGACCATCAAGCCCGAGGCCACCCTTGCTGAGGTCAAAGCCATCTTCGCAAAAGCGAAGTTCCATCACTTGCTGGTGGTGGAAGCCGGCAAGTTAGTTGGCGTGGTCTCGGATCGGGACTTATTGAAAACCGTTAGTCCTTATATTGGAACCGCAGCCGAGCGGGCTATGGATACGGCGACCCTGACCAAAAAAGTGCATCAGATCATGTCTCGCAACTTATGGGTACTGGGGCCGAAGGACGATGTCTATGACGCGGTACAAATGTTCAGTCGTCAACGGATCTCCTGCATCCCAGTGGTCGATGCCGAGAGAAGACCGGTGGGTATTATTAGTTGGCGGGATATTATGCGTTTGCTGATCCAACTGAAGACAGCCCGTGAAAGCAAAGAAGTGCAATTGGATGTAAAAGGGACTTAGTGTTGTGGGGCGGCCATAGCCGCCCCCTATGACTACTTAAATGTCAGTGACCAGTTGTTCAACTGTCCCACATCCTGTTTGTAATGATCGGTGACCTTTAACTGCCAGATCCCACGGGCGGCACTGGTCAGATTGATCTGATAGGTTTTCACCAGATCCTGTGCGCCATCGCCGCCATTATAGTTTTGCAGCAAGGTACTGCTTCCATCGGGGGCATAAAGCGTCAGGCTGATATCGCCACGGTAGCTATGACTGATATTGACCGATACGTCCAGCGTACCCGCATTGCCATCCCGATCTACCTCAATGTTGCTGATCACACTGCTTTTGTCTGGAATAGACAGGGTTTGATTGTTCTCGAACACACTTTGCACAGGTGCGCTGCTGCCACCACCATTGCTGGCGAAGCTCTGACCATTGTTGATAGTCCCGGCGCTGTGACTTGCTGCTTGCCAGGTAAAATCAGCATATTGACTGCCACTTCCCACCAGTTGCAGTGAGTGGCCTACCGGTGTGGTGCCGGTCTCGCTGATTCCGATATCGATGGAGGTCATTCCCTGTGCCGCGCCATCGGTGGCGGTCATACTGCCTTCGTAGCTGATAAACTGCACCACCGCACCGCTGGCATTGACCAGTGCGAGACCATCCGGCGCACCGTTTTGCAGGCCGGCCATGGCAACGCTAAGGGTACCGAAGCCATTGCTTTGGTTAGTCAGGCTGCCGCTAAGGCTCACACTCATATACTGCGCACCATTGGTGCCGTTATAGGCCACCAGGCTCCAGCCGTTAAGATCCAATCCGGCGGTACCCGCCACTTCCACAAATTCATTGCTGTCGGTACCGTCATTGTCATAGTGGAATTCGTTGATCCAGGCCGAGGCTGCTGGGCCTGAGCCACCACCGCCTGAGCCGCCTCCTGAACCACCGCTACCATCCAGGCCGCTGCAATCCTCAGTAAAAACACAAGCCACATATTCAGGGTGGTCGACGAAGGGATTACGGTTGCCCTGGAAACCATAAATGGCATCGTTGTGACGGCGCTCAAAGTCATCCACTGGATCTTCCTGGTGCCATTGCAAGAGCACGGATCTGATCCCCATATAGGCCACCGATAAGTTGCTGCCTTGATTGGAGTTGGCAATCAGGGCTCTGTCATCGGTGAGGATCAGGTCAGGCTCAGCAGTACCGGTAACGCTATGAGTGCCGCCTTCATAGCGGACATCCAAATACATCAGTGCACGGGCTACATCACCACGCCGTCCTGACCAGGTTTGCCAACTGCCATCAGTGTTGCCACCGGCGGTGTAGTTGGCCTCACCGGCGCCACGACCATGGTTGCTGTCGGTGGGTTTCGCGTCACAGCCGCTGGTGCAGTTGTCGTAGGGCTTGTTGCTACGACTGGAGTTGTAACCACTGTCGGAGATAAACAGATGGTGACCGTCGGTATAGGGGTAATTGTCGCTGCCGTCGGTGGGAAAACCGTAGGATTTAGGCCAGCTGTGTTCGCGATTATAAAAAGAATTTCCGCCGCCCGCTTTGGGATAACTGGCGTTTTTGTAGATATCAATGACATTGGCGGCGTTAGCTGGATCCTGATCCGCTTGTTCCAATAAGTCCCAGGTGTCGGTAGCCGTTGAGGTATAGGGGAAGCGCTGGTGATCATCGATGATCTCATGCAGCGAGTCTCTTAGTACCTGACCGTTGGCGGTATTGATATTGTCGTAGTAGCCGGCTGGAACAGCGGCGATGGCAAGGGAGCCGGGCAGGCAGAGCGCCAGCATTAAAGCTCTGAGTCTTTTTGTTATTATCATCAGATTTCTCGTTATTTTTATGGTTATCGGTCGGCCCTACCTATCCCAAGGTAGTTGGCTTGACCCCAAGCACGACAAATCAGCTGTTTTCCTTACGGCACTGTGATTTTGGGGCAAAGAAATTTGGCACAAAAATATGACAGTTTTGTGACCAAGATGAAAAAACCGGCAAACAAGCCGGTTTTATTCAGGACAGAGAGTAAGCTCAGAGAAGCCTCAAACTCCCATATAATCCAATATGCCTTCGGCGGCTTTGCGGCCTTCAAAGATGGCGGTGACCACTAAATCCGAACCGCGCACCATATCGCCACCGGCGAAGATCTTGGGATTACTGGTCTGAAAGGCGTATTTACCGTTTTGCGGCGCCCGTACCCGGCCTTTTTCATCCAGGATCACCCCATGCTCCGCTAACCAGGCAGCCGGGCTTGGGGCAAAACCAAAGGCGATGATCACGGCATCGGCTTCCAGTACATGCTCGGAGCCTTCGACCGGTTGTGGGCTGCGTCGACCGGCGCTATCCGGCGCACCCAACTCGGTTCTGACCAACTTGACCCCACAGGCGCGCCCGGCTTCATCCAGGGCGATATCCAGGGGTTGCAGGTTGAATTGGAAATCGACACCTTCTTCGCGGGCATTTTGCACCTCACGGCGAGAGCCGGGCATATTTTCTTCATCGCGACGATAGGCGCAAATAACCGACGTGGCGCCTTGGCGGGTAGCAGTGCGTACACAGTCCATAGCGGTATCACCACCGCCTAGCACTACCACGCGCTTGCCCTGCATATCGATATAGGCGCTGCTTTCCTGCTCCAGGCCCATCAGTCGATTGGTGTTGGCAATCAGGTAGGGCAGCGCTTCATAGACGCCGGGGGCGCTTTCATTGTCAAAGCCGCCGCGCATGGATTTATAGGTACCCATGCCAAGAAAAACTGCATCGTACTCAGCAAGTAACTGCTCGAAGCTGATGTCTTTGCCCACGTCAGTGTTGAGTACAAATTCCACACCCATTTCAGTGAAAATTTCCCGGCGCAGTTTGACTACCTCTTTTTCCAGCTTAAAGGCGGGTATGCCAAAGGTCAGCAAGCCGCCAATTTCCGGGTAGCGGTCAAACACCACCGGGGTCACGCCATTGCGCACCAACACATCGGCGCAGGCCAGGCCCGCTGGTCCTGCGCCAACAATGGCTACGCGCTTGTTGGTGGGCACTACGCCGGACATATCCGGACGCCAGCCAAGCTTAAAGGCGGTATCGGTAATGTATTTTTCGATACTGCCGATGGTCACTGCCCCAAAGTCATCATTAAGGGTGCAAGCCCCCTCACAGAGTCTGTCCTGTGGACAGACCCGGCCGCAGACCTCCGGCAGGCTGTTGGTTTTATGGGACAGCTCTGCCGCTTCAAAAATCTTGCCTTCGTTGGCCAGTTTCAGCCATTGGGGGATGTAGTTATGAACCGGGCATTTCCATTCGCAATAAGGGTTACCACAGTCCAGGCAACGATCGGCCTGACCGGCTGCCTGACTGTCACTCATGGGATGATAGATTTCGGCAAACTCGCTTTTACGTAACATTGCCGGTTTCTTTGGCGGGTCGATACGCTCTACATCCACAAACTGGTATACATTCTTTGCCATACTGCTACTCCTATTGGGCCTGTACACGCAGCTCGTCGCTGGAGCGGCTGATATGACCAAGCAAGTTTTTCACATCGCTGGTCTTGGGTTTTACCAAGCGGAATTTAGGCAAATAATCGTTGAAGCGATTCAGAATTTTAAGTGAGTGCTCGCTTCCGGTTTCCTCATAGTGCTGGTCAATTAAGCCGCGCAAATGTTCGGCCAGAATGGGCTTGTCTTCGATGCCCATGACTTCTACCAGATCACCGTTGACCCGGCGGTGGAAGTCATCCAACTGGTCAAGCACGTAAGCGAAGCCACCGGTCATACCGGCGCCAAAGTTAACCCCGGTCTTGCCAAGCACGGCAACAATTCCGCCGGTCATGTATTCGCATGCATTGTCGCCAGTGCCTTCCACCACGGCGATTGCCCCGGAGTTACGCACGGCAAAGCGCTCACCAGCACGACCTGCAGCAAATAACTTGCCACCGGTGGCACCGTACAAACAGGTATTGCCCATAATGGCGCTTTGATGGCTCAGATAAGAGACATTGGCAGGCGGATAGATCACCAGTTTACCGCCGGCCATCCCTTTGCCCACATAGTCGTTGGCATCGCCTTCCAGACGCATCTCCAGGCCGCCGGCATTCCAAACCCCAAAGCTCTGGCCGGCAGTGCCCTTAAATTGGATCTTAATTGGATGGTCCATCATGCCCTGATTGCCGTGCAAAGTAGCAATATGGCCGGATAAGAGCGCGCCTACTGAACGGTCGGTATTGCGGATAGCATAGCGGAAATGACCACCCTGGCGTTTTTCGGCTGCGCCACCGGCATCGGCCAGCAGTCGTTGATTCAACAGGCCCTTATCCAAGGGGGCGTTGGTCACTTCAGAGCAGAACAGGCGCGTATGGGCACCGGCCTCGGATTTTGCCAATAAGGGGGACAAATCCAGGCGATTTTGCCGCGCGTTAATGCCGTCAATCACTTCCAGTAACTCGGTACGGCCAATCAGCTCATCCAGCTTACGTACGCCGAGGCTGGCCATGATTTCGCGCACTTCCTGGGCAATAAAGCGGAAGTAGTTCATTACCATCTCGGGCAAGCCAATAAAGTAGTTGTCGCGTAGATTTTTATCCTGGGTAGCCACGCCGGTGGCGCAGTTATTGAGATGGCAAATGCGCAGATATTTGCATCCCAATGCGACCATGGGGCCGGTGCCAAAACCAAAGCTTTCGGCGCCGAGGATAGCCGCTTTAATTACATCCAGGCCGGTTTTCAGTCCACCGTCTGTTTGTACCCGCACTTTGTGACGCAGACCGTTTTCCACCAAAGCCTGCTGGGTTTCAGCCAGACCAAGCTCCCAGGGGCTACCGGCGTATTTCACCGAGGTAAGGGGGCTGGCGCCGGTACCGCCGTCATAGCCGGAGATAGTAATCAAATCTGCATAGGCTTTGGCCACACCGGTGGCGATGGTGCCTACACCGGGCTCAGAGACCAGTTTCACCGAAATTAGCGCCTTGGGGTTGACCTGCTTAAGGTCAAAAATCAACTGGGCTAAATCCTCAATGGAATAAATATCATGATGAGGAGGCGGCGAAATCAGGGTCACGCCCGGCACTGAATAGCGCAGCTCGGCGATATAGCGGTTGACCTTATCGCCGGGCAGCTGACCGCCTTCGCCGGGCTTAGCGCCTTGGGCCACCTTAATCTGGATCACTTCGGCGTTCATCAGATAGTGAGGGGTAACTCCGAAACGTCCCGAGGCCACCTGCTTGATCTTAGAGTTTTTCTCGGTGCCAAAACGCTTGGGATCTTCACCGCCTTCACCGGAGTTAGACTGTCCGCCTAAGCGGTTCATGGCGATGGCCAAGGCTTCATGGGCTTCGGGGCTAAGTGCGCCAATACTCATGGCGGCGGTATCAAACCGCGGATATAGCGATTCGGCCGACTCTACCTCGTCAATGCTGATGGCCTCTGTATCGGGTTTGAGCTTAAGCAAATCGCGCAGATGGGCCACCGGTCTGTCGTTGACCAGGTTTGAGAAGACCTGGTAGTCCTCATATTTACCACTGACCACTGCCTTTTGCAGGCTTTGCACTACATCCGGGTTGTAGGCGTGATACTCACCGTCATGCACATATTTGAGCAGGCCACCGTGGCTGATGGATTTACGCTTAATCCAGGCCACCCGGTTAAGGTTAACCAGGTCCTGTTCGAAATCATCGAAATTAGCACCCTGGATACGGCTGGGCACCCCACGGAAACACATTTCCATCACTTGTTTGTGAATGCCCACTGCTTCAAAAAGCTTGGCGCAGCGGTAACTGGCCACCGTGCTGATGCCCATTTTGGACATGATCTTGAGCAGACCCTTGTTAATGCCTTTGCGATAATTCATTACCGCTTCCATGGGGCTGATATCGAGCTCACCTTTTTGCACCAACTGTTCGATGGTTTCATAGGCCAGGAAGGGGTAAACCGCGGTGGCACCTAAGCCAAGCAATACGGCGAAATGGTGAGGATCGCGCGCTGAGGCAGTTTCCACCACGATATTGGCGTCACAGCGCAGGGATTTTTCCACCAACCGACGTTGTACTGCTCCCACCGCCATCGGCGCGGGAATGGGCAGACGATCGGCTTTAATCTTGCGATCCGAGAGAATAATAAAGGTGGCTTTTTTCTGCTTCACCAGGTATTCGGCTTCGTTACAGATACGCTCGATAGCGGCCTTTAACCCTTCATCGGGGCGATAATTGAGGTCAACCACTTCGGAGTAATAATGTTCAGGATCGTATTCACGCAGCTGCTTGAGATCCGTGTACACCATCACCGGTGATTCGAATAATACCCGGTTGGCATAACCAGAGGTTTCCGAAAACACGTTTTGCTCACGGCCAATACAGGTGGCCAGTGACATCACATGGGCTTCGCGCAACGGATCGATAGGCGGGTTGGTAACCTGGGCAAACTGCTGGCGGAAATAATCATACAAAGTACGATGCTTGCCGGAGAGCACCGCCATCGGGGTGTCATCACCCATTGAGCCCACCGCTTCCTGGCCGTCTTTGGCCAGCACTTTCAGCACCTGCTGTATTTCCTCATAGCTGTAATTAAACTGCTTGTGGTAGGTAGCCATCATATTGTCATCAAAAAGCGGCACACCAATCAGGCTGGCATCGCATTTTTGAATGGGCAACAGACGTTTGATATGTTTATCCAACCATTCCTTGTAGGGATGGCGACCTTTGAGATCGTCATCGATTTCAGTGGAACGCCAGATTTTGCCGGTATAGGTATCCACCGCCAGCATTTCGCCGGGGCCCACACGGCCTTTTTCCAGCACATCCTCTTCCCGGTAGTCCCAAATCCCTACTTCGGAGGCGAGGGTAATCAGACCATCTTTGGTCAGCACATAACGGGCCGGGCGCAGGCCGTTGCGGTCCAGGTTACAGGCCACATGGCGGCCATTGGTCATGACGATGCCAGCCGGGCCATCCCAAGGCTCCATATGCATGGAGTTGAATTCGTAAAACGCCTTAAGTTCACCGTCCATGGTTTCGTTATTCTGATAAGCGGGCGGTACCAGAAGACGCATGGCGCGGAAGAGATCCATGCCGCCAGCCAGAAACAGTTCCAGCATATTATCCAAAGAGGAAGAATCTGAACCGTCGGTGTTAACGAAAGGGGCGGCATCATGCAGATCCGGTAGCAGGGGGGTACGGAATTTATAAGTACGTGCTGCTGCCCACTCGCGGTTACCGCGAATGGTGTTGATCTCGCCATTGTGAGCCAAAAAGCGGAATGGTTGTGCCAGTGGCCAACGCGGCAAGGTATTGGTGGAGAAACGCTGGTGGAAAACGCAGATAGCCGACTGCATACGTTCGTCTGCCAAATCCAGATAAAAATTGGGCAGATCTTTGGGCATCACCAGCCCTTTGTAGATAGTAACCAAGGTGGATAAGCAAGCTACATAGAAATCCGGATCCTGACTCAAGCGCTTTTCTGCACGGCGACGGGCCATAAACAGGCGTCGTTCCAAATCCTTTTTACGCCAGCCGGGGGGGGCGTTAACAAACACCTGCTCGATTTGCGGCAGGCCACTGCGGGCCAACTCACCCAGAAGCTCTGAATTGGTCGGCACCTCGCGCCAGCCTATCAGTTCCAGGGTTTCCCTTTGCAGCTCTTCATTGACCACTTGACGAGCGGCTTCTGCCAGTTCCCTGTCCTGGCTTAAGAAAATCATGCCGACGCCGTACTTCTTACCCAGCTTCCAGCCGTTTTCCTCAGCAATGGCACGGAAGAATGCATCGGGTTTTTGCATCAGCAGGCCACAGCCATCGCCGGTTTTTCCATCAGCGGCAATGCCGCCCCGATGTTCCATACGGTCAAGGGCATGGATGGCGGTTTTTACCAGCTGATGGCTGGCTTCGCCTTTGGTATGGGCGATCAGGCCAAAGCCACAGTTGTCCCGGGAATCATTCGGGTGATACAAGCTCATCTTGTTAGTTCTCCTTCAACCTGTTCAAACGGGCAGGGCGATGTTCTTTTCGCGGCGTCATGAGTTTGACTTCTGTGGTCAAATTATTGTTCTCATGTGCCAGCGTCGCTATTCCAAATCCACCTTTATTGAAATAGGACGACCCATAACGGGTTGTATCGGAGATATGGCTTTATTTGAATCGTTATGCACTACCTCGCGGGGTAATGAACATACCCATTATGGTGCAAGAAATCAATTGCCCGATTTGCTGATATTGGGGATAAAAATTGTGAATAATTGGTGCAGGTGGGATGTTTGTTTCTTGTATTGCGCGAATGTGGTCACTTGTTAGGAGGTGGAGACTATGTTTCGCCTGGCTTGTTTAAGGGTGATGCTCCCTTTTATCAACCTTGAGGAGGAAGCTGAACAGCTAAGGATGTGGTTGTATTTGTTAATAAATGAATAACTATCTATCCATTTGGCATAAGTTAGATTGCTCGCGGGCTGGATAAATTCTTTCGCTGCCAATACCAATTCATTGTGTCAGTTGTTAGCATTCGCCCACAGCGTTTTTGCAGATAGCGGTCATGTCTAATAACTTCCATATCGACTCCTGGGCGTTTCGTTTTGCCCAATATGTTTGGCGCTTTGGCACAATCAGAATCAGTATCTTTTTCGTCCTCCTGACCTTGGCTTTCACCCTGATAGGCTCTTATTTCGTGCGACTGCAGCTGACCGGTGAAGTGCAAATGGCTGACTTTATCACGGCCATTATTCTGACCATGCTAAGCGCACCTTGGGTGCTTTTCTTTTTTAGTGAGTTGGTGTCTCAGCTGGAAAAAAGCAGACGCAGCCTAAAAGAGGTAGTGAATCAGTTAGAAAGCCTACGTGAAGAAGATGTGCTGCTAAACCGGGAGTTGCAAAGCAATATCCGCCAACTGAACAGCGAAATGGAACAGCGTCGCGCCGCCCAGGAAGAGCGTGAAAAAGTGTTCACCGAACTGGAGCAGGAAATTAAGGAAAAAACCGAAAAGGAGCAACAGGCGCTGCGGCTTTCCACACTGCTGCGTTCTATTATCGATGCCAGTCCGGATCTGATTTACTATCGCAATGAAGCGGGGCAGTTCGCCGGATGTAATCGTGTTGCTGAGGAGATGACCGGCAAAACTGAGGCCGAGTTGATTGGCCTGACCCCCCATGAGGTATATGAAGAAGACTTGGCTAACCAGGTGGTGGCCAGTGATCATGAGATCCTGGAAAACAACGTTAGTATCACCGAAGAGTTATGGCTGCGTTTTGCCGATGGTCGAAAGCGCTACTTCGAAATGCGCAAAGTGCCTTTTTTCGATCAGGAGGGTCAACGCCTTGGGTTATTGGCTTTTGGCCGGGATATTACTGAGCGCAAGCAGTCACAAGTAGCATTGGAAAAAGCAGCACGTGATAAAACGGCCTTTGTTGCGACCATCAGTCATGAGTTAAGAACTCCGCTCAACGGCATTGTTGGACTTAGCCGTATGCTCAGGGATACCGAGCTGAATAAAGAACAATACGCTTGGGTCAGTACCATTTACGCCAGTGCCATCACCTTGGGCAATATCTTCAATGACATCATCGACCTGGATAAATTGGGGCGCGACCGATTGGAACTGGCCCTGAAAACGGTCAGCCTGCGCGATTTCTTTGATGAGTTGTCGAGCATTATCAAGCTGCTGGTAGCGGATAAAGGGCTGGCCTTTCAGACCAAGATTGACGGTTCACTGCCGGAATTTGTGGAGGCGGACGGAACGCGCCTGCGCCAGGTCTTGTGGAACCTACTGTTTAATGCGGTGAAATTCACCCAGCAGGGTTCGGTGAGTTTTACCCTTTCCGCCAGCGCACCTAAGCAGGGCATGTGCACTGTCATCTTTAAGGTGGCCGATACCGGTATTGGCATTCCGGAAGAGGAGCTGGATAAGATTTTTGCCATGTATTATCAGGTGCAGCATCCCGATCATCAGAGTGCCACCGGCACGGGTATTGGCTTGGCCATCTGCAAACAGATGGTGGATCTGATGGGCGGTAAAATCCATGTCAGCAGCGAAGTGGGCAAAGGTACCTGCTTTACTGTTGAGCTGCCGCTGGCGGTCAGCACACGTCCAGCACAATTGGCAGATATTGAGGTCAAAGGCCTGGATATTTTGCTGGTGGAAGATATTGAGCTCAACGTAATGGTCGCTAAGGCATTGCTGGAAAAGCTCGGTCAGAAAGTGGATGTGGCCATGACCGGCAACGAAGCTCTGCAGAAAGCCAGAAGCCGTCATTACGACCTGGTGCTGCTGGACATCCAATTGCCGGATATGAATGGCTTTGAAGTGGCCAGTCAATTGCACGAAGAAGACTTGGTGGCTGGCACGCCTATTGTTGCGCTAACCGCCAATGTGATTAAAACCCGACAGGAATACCTGGATCAGGGCATGGACGATGTAATTTCCAAACCCATTAAAAAGAGCAGGGTGATTGAGGTCTTTAACCAATTGTTCAGCGAGTGTGTGCATCAACCTCATGCGCCAGCGTTGGCCAATGGCAATGGCAACGAAGCGGTGTTGGATCTGGATATGCTGCAGATGCTGGTGGACACCATCGGGGCAGAGTTGCTCAGCACCAGCGTTAATGTATTTAAACAAAGCATTCCGCAGTATATGGAAATCCTGCTGACCAACTTAAGCGCCAAGGACAAGGATGAAGTCTGCAGTCAGGCCCACAAAATAAAAGGAGCCGCGGGTTCGGTAGGATTATCGCGAGTACAGAAGATTGCCAATCAAATACAACAAGGTGACCATCCGGCCTGGTGGCAGAATGTGTACGATTGGGTGGAAGAGTTACAGGAAGCCCTGAAGCTGGATACCCAAGCCCTGCATAACTGGTTGGCTGATCAGAGTATTGATGATTAAAGGCTTGCCAGGCAGGGAATGCAATCGTTATCAGTAAGTGTTTGCTGAAAGTAATAGCCTGTCCCCAGAGACAGGCTTTTTTATGCCCGGTGATGCCTGAAAAGTCAATTTTATGTGGCGGAATTGATTTCCTGAACGGCAAGACATCAAGTTTTTAACAAAAAACACACAAATAGTTCCGATCTTTATTGCAATCGATTGCAATGCGATCTATTTTTACCTCCAACATCTTTCCGGCTACCCAAATCCAATCGTCAAAACTGGGTTGCCCTTGATGCCTGCTAACTCAATTTTGGGGATGAGAAACATGAATACCAGACAATGCGCCTTGGCACTGGCCATCGCTTCCGCCTTGGGAAGTGCCCAGGCCCAGGAAGCCACAAGCAACAGCAGCGAAGACGCCAAAGATTATGAACAGATAGTGGTAACAGGAACGCCATCGGGTACCGCCATGCGCAAAGTAGACGCCAGCTTTGCTATCACTAACCTCTCTGCCGATGCCATCCGCAAGTTAGCGCCCAAAAGTACGGCCGACTTGTTCAAAGCAGTGCCCGGTGTCTGGGCCGAAAGCTCAGGTGGTGTCTCAGGCGCCAACGTCTTTGTGCGTGGCTTTCCCAGCACTGGCGATGCGCCCTTTTTGACCGTGCAGATGGAAGGTGCCCCCTTATTCCAGCCACCGACCTTATCCTTCCTGGAAAACTCTACCCTGTTTCGTATCGATGAAACCGTGGCCTTTATGGAAGCCCTGCGTGGCGGTACCAACCCTGTGGTCTCCAACGGTCAGCCAGGCCTGACCACCAACTTTATGCTTAAGGAAGGCTCTGAGGTTACCGAAGGACTGTTTAAATACAGCACCTCGGATTATGACCTGCAGCGTGTGGATGCTGTGGTCAGCGGCAAAATTGATGATGGTCTCTACTATATGGTAGGCGGCTATGTCTCCAGCTCCCCCGGTATTCGTGACGCCGGTTTTAATGCCGAAAAAGGCCATCAATTTACCGTAAATATCACCAAGGAACTGGATAACGGTAAGATGAATTTCTACACCAGGGTCACCGATGATCACGGCGTGTGGTATTTGCCTACGCCGCTGATTGACGGGGTGGATAACAGCTATACCCAGATTGGCACGATGAATCGTCAGGCCAGCATCCAATACGGTCCCGATGGCACCACTCAAGCTTATGATTTTGGTGACGGTCGTGGCTGGGACGGCTCAGTATCCGGTGGCAAAATTCAGCTGGATTTGGGCAATGACTGGGAGTTTGTCGACAGATTCAACTATACCAAGGGCGATGCCAACACCTTCGGCCTGGTGCCCAATGGCGAGCCGGTGGCCCTGTCCACGGTGGCTGATAATGGCAGCAGTGCAGTAGGCGCGGTATCGGGCAATGCATATTCCGGCAGCACCCAGGTACAGCAAATTGGCCGTTGGGTGGTGCTCAAGGAAATCGAGTCTTTTACCAATGACCTGGCTTTCAGCAAGCGTTTTGATGCGCTCAAGCTGACGGTTGGCCTGTATAACTCGCACTTCTCCGCCAACGACTGGTGGTCCCTTGGCAATCAGTCCTACCATGTGGTGGCGCCCGGCGGCGAGAATCTGACCGGTATCGATTGCAATGACAACCTGGACAGCTGCGGTTGGAACTACGATATCAACAGTACGGGCGATGGCCGTACCCAGGCGCTGTATACCGCCTTTGAATATAAGCCCATGGATAATCTGACTCTGGACTTGGGCTTGCGCCGGGAGAACCATGAGATTGAATATACGGTGGACGAAGGTCTGGACGGAGTGGTTACCAAGTCGGTGGATTACGACGAAGATACCACCTCCTGGACAGCGGGTGTCAACTATATGCTGACAGATAATTCCGGGGTGTTTTTCCGTATTAATGACGGTAACAAGATGCCCTATTTTGATGATTTCCGTGATAACTACGGTAACTTCAGCAACGGTGGCGACCTGATTTTCGAAGTGGACCAGTACGAATTGGGTTATAAGCTGGCAGGGGACAATTACAGCCTCTACGCCACCGGCTTTTTCAACGAGAGCGAAAGTTCCAACGTGACTCAACCCGGCGCACCTGCGGTGTTGTTTGTGACCGAGACCAAAGGTGTTGAGATTGATGCCAACTATACCTTTGATATGGGTCTGAATATCAACCTTAATGCCACGTTGCAGGATACCGAGATCACTAAGAGTGATAACCCCGATTGGCTGGGCAACGAAGTACAGCGCCAGCCGGGCTGGCAAATCAGGGTGACGCCCAGCTACGATGTGGAACTGGCCGGCGGCAACTTCCTGACCTTGTATGGCACGGTCTCGTCGGCGGATGATCGCTGGTCCGATAATGGCAATGCCGTGGTGTTGGAAGGCTATACCAAGGTAGATGTTGGCGCCTACTGGGAAGTGAGCGAGAACGTCAACTTGCGGGTATCGGTGGATAACCTCACCGATAAGGACGGCCTGACCGAGGGCGATCCCCGTAACCCCCTGGCGCCAAACGGGCGCTTTATCCTGCCTCGCTCAGTTAAACTGAGTGTCGGCTATACCTTCTAAGGCAAATGGGCCTCGCAGCTTGTGAGGCCCACCTGTCCAGGTACAGCATTTCTCTTCGCCATAAGCCAAGCATTTGATAGTCTTAGTGGTTTTGGGCCATTAGTCAGACCAGGTTGCCAGGATGAATCAAAAGCGCGTAAGAAGCATTGCCGATATCGCCGAACTATTGGGGGTATCCGAATCCACGGTTTCCAGGGCGCTAAACGACAATCCGCTGGTTAATCAAAAGACCCGTGAGAAAATTCAGGCTCTGGCCAAAGAGCATAATTTTAAGATTAACGCCAAGGCCAGGGCGCTACGCACCCAAAAAACCCGGGTAATAGCGGTGGTGGTACTGTTTAAAGAACGCACCGAGCGCGGTATTTCCGATCCTTTCCTGCTGGATATTCTCGGTGCCATTGCCGATGAACTGACCCTGCACGGTTACGATATGTTGCTATCCAATACCCGCACTGCCTCTGATGACTGGGGCAATTACTATTTTGATTCCAAGCGTGCAGACGGCCTGATTGTGATTGGCCAGGGGGAACATGATGCACGTATCGATAACCTGGCCAGGGAAGACTTTCCCTTTGTGGTTTGGGGGGCGGCACTGCCAGACAGCGATTATTGCACTGTCGGCAGCGACAATAAGATGGGCGCCTTTATGGCGGTTAATCACCTGATTAACCAGGGCTGTAAACGGATCGCCTTTTTCGGTGATATCAGCCACAGCGAAATGGAGCAGCGCTGGCAGGGGTATTGCCTGGCCTTGCAGCAGGCGAGGATTGCCCTGGATGAAAGCCTACGCTTTGATACAGACTTTACCAGCGAGGCGGGTTACCAAAGTGCCTGCCGTTTACTGGCACAATCATCTCTAACGGTCGACGGCCTGTTTGCGGTCAGCGATGTGATTGCCCTGGGGGCGATGAAAAAGCTGACTGAAGCGGGTATTGGCATTCCCGGGCAGGTTGCCGTAGTCGGCTTTGACGATGTGGCCATGTCCATGTTCTATCAGCCGTCGTTGACCACCATCCGCCAGCAAACCCTGGAAGGGGGAAGACTGCTGGTCAATAAATTATTGGACAAGCTGGCCGGCAAAGCGGTGCGCTCGCAATTGCTGGATGTGCAGTTGGTAGTGCGGGAGAGCAGTAAAAGAGAGTGATGCGTTAGGTGTGAAGAGCTGGCGCATTTCCGTCGGACCAGATTTCTGGCCAAGCAAGAGCCGAGCGCATCAGTCGGTCCTGACCAAGGTTTCAATTTCCAGTCTTTAGCTAACCAAAGCTAAGTGAGCATTTAATAATGCTGCCAACGCCGTATCCGTTATACTTGCTGCTAAATTCAAACAAAAAAATGGCACGCACTTTCTAAGATCTTAATGATGAAGTGGTTGTTAGCTGGACTCAGCTTTGTGACTGCGGCAGTGGCTGCCGAGTCTTATCATTTTGCCTCAATTAAGCTGCTTGCCGAGCAAGAGGTGGGCAGGATTGTGCTGCCTCAGCTTTATGCAAAGCTTGATATCCAGATCACTATTACTCCCCTGCCCGGCAAAAGGGCCGAACACAACGTGGTTAACGGGCAGTTGGACGGCGAAATCATGCGCATCTACTCCTACGGCGACGAAAACCCCAATATGGTCAGGGTGCCTACCGCCTATTACTTCCTGGAAACCATGCCTTTTGTATCGGCCAGCAGAAATCTGCGCATCGAGGACCAAGAACATTTGCAGCAATTTATTATTGGTAAGGTGAGAGGAGTTAAACATACCAATAATATGACTGCGGGCATGCCCAGGGTGCATGATTTCGACACTACCGAGGAAATGATGCGCCTGGTAGAGCAAGGCTTAATCGATGTGGCCCTGACCAGTCAGTTGAATGGGGTGGTGACTCTGACGGCGATGGACTCAAACCGCCTGATAGCGACAACGCCCCCATTAGACAAACAGGATTTGTATCACTATATCCATCAGCGTCATAAAACACTGGTGCCCCGCATCGACAAGGTGATTGCCCAAAGTATTGCCAATGGGGAGTTAGCCAAACTAATAAGCGAGGCAGAAAAGCAGGTGTTTGAGCGGGCTAAGGCTAAAAAGGCTCGCTAGGTTGATGCTTTGCTGTGAGTGCAGGAGTTTATTTAGCGCTTCACTTGAGGCTTCAGCGCTCTAACGAGGTCTGTCTATGAATGCGCAAAGAAATCATTGTCACTTAGCCCATTGTCATAGGGGACTATAGAAAAAGCGTTTTAGCAGTACGTCCTGTAGCTTGGTTCCAGCCGCATCATCCACGATGCGTCGTTCATCACATTGTTCGACCCATCCATGAGTCTCACCCTGCCGGGCTGTCAGGTCAGTTCAAATCCTTTCCTGAAGGATTTGTCGGCGTGACGTTACCAATTCATCTGGAATGAATTGGAACAGCTTTAGTTGGCTTGCTAAGCAGGTGAGCCTCAGGGAGGAGGCGAACAATTCACCCCTCGCTCGCTTCGCTCACCGTTCTTCACCCACAACACCTTATCCAATTCCATAGCGCTAATATGCGGATACACCCATTCAGCATCTTGTAGTACGCGTCCATCGCCGATACCCACGCTGTGCATACCGGCATCCAATATGCCTTGTAGTCCTGCCAAACTATCTTCCACGCCCACTGCCTCTTGGGGGTGGACACCCAGGGCTTTAGCCACGGTCAGGAAAATCTCGGGATGGGGTTTGCCTTTGGCAATCTTGGCTGCATCGGCCACATAGTCGAAGGCATCTTCAATGCCCAGACGCTCAATCACCATGGGCGCGTTTTTGCTGGAGGAGGCGAGACCGATGGCAATCTGCCTGGCCTTCAGGGTGGCAAACAGCTCTGTTACCCCATCAAATAAATCCATGGGGGTCATGGTTTCAATCAGTTGCTGGTAGTGGCGGTTTTTGTTGTCGGCCAGGCGCTGTCTCTCTGCTTCTGGCAGCCTGAGTCCACCCTTGGCCAGGATAAAGTCCAGTGAACCCATACGGTCCACGCCTTTTAACTGCTCGTTATCTTCGCGGCTAAAGGGGATGCCTAACTCACTGGCCAGGGCCGACCAGGCCTGATAATGGTATTCGGCGGTATCGGTGAGCACGCCGTCCAAATCGAAAATCATGGCCTTGATAATCATGCTTTATCTCCCTGATTGGCCAGGCACAAGGGCTGGTCTTTTTGCAGCAGTACTTTCTTGCCCTGGTGCTCTATTTCCAGGTTGTCACCCCTCAGTAACTGATAGCGGGTCTCCCTGGCGCTGATCTGTATATGCAGATGGCGGCCATGGCAATTGAGGTTAAAGCCAAAGCCCCGCCAATGGGCCGGCAGACTGGGGTTAAACACCAGCTTATCGGCGCGGATCCTAAGACCGGCAAAACCATTTACGATGCTCATCCAGGAGCCTGCCATGCAGGCGGTGTGGATGCCGTATTCGGTATTGCCGTGCAGGTTGTCGAGATCCATACGCACCGAATCCTTAAAGAACTCATAGGCCTTTTCATAGTCCCCGGTCTCGGCAAATTCGATGGCATGGATACAGGTGGACAGGGTCGAGTCATGGGTGGTCAGTGGCTCGTAATAGGCCAGGTTTCTGGCTTTTAGTTCCTGCGGGAAGGCATCGTCTAGCAGGAACATGGCCAGCACCACATCGGCTTGTTTCAATACCTGATGACGATAGATCACCAGCGGATGGAAATGCAGCAGCAGGGGATACTGATTGGCCGGGGTATTGGCAAAGTCCCAGGGCTTTTTCTCCAGGAAACTGTCATCCTGAGGGCTGATCCCCAGCTTTTCATCATAGGGCAGATACATCAGGTCGGCTGCTTTTTGCCATAGCGCGACTTCTTCTTCGGTTAGCGTCAACTGATGGCAAATTGATTTCCAACGTTCGCTGTCTTCGCGTTGAAAGCGATCGACCACTTCTACGGCAAAGTCCAGGTGAGCCTTGGCCATGGCATTGGTATAGAAGTTGTTATTGACGATGGCGGTATACTCATCGGGCCCGGTGACCCCGTCGATGCAAAAACGCCCGTCACATCTGGGGTTGAAATGGCCTAAATGCAGCCACAGGCGGGCGGTTTCAAACAGCATTTCGGCGCCCATCTCAAGAATAAACTGCCAGTCGCCGCTCGCCAGGTAGTAGCTCTTAATGGCATGGGCGATGGCAGCGTTGATATGGTATTGGGCGGTGCCGGCCGGGAAAAAGGCCGAACATTCATCACCGCCTATGGTACGCCAGGGATAAAGCGCACCGCTGGGATGGGACATTTCCCTTGCCCGCCTGCGCGCACCGTCCAGAGTATGATAGCGATATTCCAGGCAATGGCGGGCCAGCGCCGGATTGGTGGCGCTTAGGAAAGAGAGAATATAGATTTCGGTATCCCAAAAATAATGGCCGTCATAACCGTGGCCGGTCAGGCCTTTAGCGCCGATATTGCTTTTGCCATCCTTACCCACCGACATAAAAAGGTGCAGCAGGTTAAAGCGAATCCCCTGCTGCATGGCCGGATCGCCATCGATGACCACATCGCTGTTACGCCAATAGGCCTTTACCTGCTCGGTATGCTGAGCAAAGAGTTTGTCCCAACCAAGCTCACGGACTTCGGCCATCAGGCTCTGGTGGCTGGCCTTAAGTGTCGTGTCGTCCATTGTCCGGCTGTGGTTATAGAGCACATATTTTTCCACCACCAATGGCTTGTTCTGATTCAGGGCAAACTCGAACTGATGGCCAATCTGTAAATCATGATCCAGTTGGGTGGTGCGCAGCGGTGGTACGGAAAAATGGTGGTCGTAGCCAGAGCACAGCAGAAATGGACTGTCCTTGACCTGATGTTGCATGCGGGCATCGCTATGACCCAGTTCGCTACGTGTTAATTGCAAGCTATCGGCAATGCTGAGTTGGCCCACCCTGGGGTCGCTTTTATTGGCAGCAAAGCGATAGCCGGCATCCAGTATAGATTTGATGCTTATCTCACCGCTGAAATTCAAAGCGGTGATCTCCAGTCGCAGGCAAAGCAGATTAGGGTGGCTTAAGGAGGCCATACGTTGGTAGTTGACTTGCAGGCGCTTGCCCTGACTGCTCTGCCATACCAATTCACGTTGATAGCTGGCGCTTTGCATATCCAGACGGCGTTGACACTCAAGACTTTGCGCTTGGCTGACTTTTTCATTATCCACAAAAATCTGCAGCACTTTGCCATTGGGTACTTGCTGCATTTTTTGGTTATGGGTGGCATAGCCATAGGCCACTTCACCGTATTGGATCTCCTCGCTATGGTAGACGCCGTTGAGATAGGTGCCTTCACAGCTGAATTGCCCCTCTTCGGCACCTTCTTCAGCCGTGCCTCTGGTGCCGAGGTAACCGTTAGCCAAGGCAAATAGGGTTTCATCCAGCATGGATTGGTCCTGGTAGCCGCTGGCGGTCGATAAGGCCCATGGCTCAACAGTAAAGGCTGGATTTGGGGAGGGGTGTTTCATAGCTAATAAGCCTCCATTGGCAATTCTGGTCCTAAGCTTAGAGGCTTTGCAGAATTATTGCAATCGATTGCAATAATGTTAATATCTGGTAAATTTCAAGCTGTGCCGTAAGCCTTTTTGCAGAGGAAAGCATGATAACCAACAGGCTGAGAGTAAAACTGTCACTGATGCTGACCTATTTTGTGTTTGCCATACTGCTTAACAGCGTCGGAACGGTGATCCTGCAGGTAATCAACAGCTATGCCGTCAGCAAGGAAGCGGCCAGCGTGCTGGAAGGCTTTAAAGACCTGCCTATCGCCATAGTCTCTTTTGCCCTGGCCGCCTATTTACCGCGCTTTGGATATCGTCGGGCGATGATGACCGGTAGCTTGATGATCAGCGCTGTCTGCCTGCTAATGCCATTGTTTCCCGGTTTTTTGATGACCAAGATGTTGTTCCTGGTGGTGGGCAGTGCTTTTGGATTGGTCAAAGTATCCCTGTATTCCACCGTTGGCCTTATCACCGATGATAAGCAGCAGCATGCCTCGGTAATGAATACCATTGAGGGGATTTTTATGGTGGGGGTGCTAAGCGGGTATTGGCTGTTTAGCGCTTTTATTGACGGTGATAACCCCACTTCCACTGACTGGTTGAATGTTTATTGGTGGTTGGCATTGCTGGGACTGGCCAACTTTTTACTGCTACTGCTAACCCCCTTCAAAAACCCGATGCCTGAGAAGGAGCAGGGTAATATTCAGGCCTTTATGGATATGCTGCGTCTGGTGTTTCGCCCGTTAGTATTAGTCTTTATCCTCTCGGCCTTTTTGTATGTTTTGATAGAGCAGGGCATAGGTACCTGGTTACCGACCTTTAACAATGAAGTGCTGCACCTGCCTGCCGATATGAGTGTGCAGGCCACCAGTATCTTTGCTGCCTGTCTGGCCATCGGCCGCCTCGGCGCCGGAGTGCTGATGCAGCGGCTGAACTGGTATTTGCTGCTAAATATTTGCCTGCTGAGCATGGCGGCGCTGGTATTGGTGTCTATGCCTTTGGCCAACCTGGCGCAGGAAAATGCCCAGATGAGCTGGTCCAGTGCGCCGCTTGCAGCCTTTATTTTTCCGCTGATTGGCCTGTTTATGGCACCCATCTACCCAGCCATCAACTCCATTATGTTGTCATCCCTGCCCAAGGTGCAGCACTCTGCCATGACCGGACTGATAGTGATTTTCTCGGCCTTGGGCGGTACCACCGGCTCTATTATTACCGGTCTGGTGTTTGGCAGCTTTAACGGCCAGACAGCCTTCTACTTCTCGTTAGTGCCTATTGCCGCTATAAGCGTCACCTTGTTTTTCTTTCGACGAGCCACACTGACCGCCTCCTCGGCCTGATCCGCATGCTAGTTGTGACTTAGCTCATACAAACGTTGTGACAGCATGGACGAAGACTTGCTGAGTTTACTGAGCGCAGCGGCATCCCTGGAATTAAGCTCATTACTTTCGCGAATGCCTTCGGCCAGGCGGTGAATTTCATTGGCCACGCTGGCTTGCTCGCGAGCCGCCACCGCAATCTGCGAGGTACTGTCACTGATGCCTCCAAAGGCGTTGACGATCTCCTGAAAGCCGGCAATGACCTTGGCGGAGCGCTCTACCGATTGGTCGGACAGGGATTGGGAATTGATAATGATCTCCACCCCCTGTTTCGCCGACTGCTGCAACTGGCCTATCATGCCGGAGATTTCATCCGCTGAAGACTGCGAGCGTCCTGCTAAAGTTCTTACCTCATCAGCAACTACCGCGAAGCCGCGGCCCTGCTCGCCGGCCCGCGCTGCCTCAATGGCGGCATTTAAAGCCAGCAAATTGGTTTGCTCGGATATGCCTTTGATCACATCCAACACCGAGCCCATCTTCTGGGCGTCGTCGGACAAACGGTTAATGATATCCGCTGTTTGCTGGAGTACCTTGGCCAGGGCTTCATTGGCCTGGCTATTGGCCTCTACGTCTTTCAGTCTTCGTTGTACCAACTGCTCGGATTCTTCCACCGTTTGTGAGGTATTGCTGGTATTACCGGCCACTTCGGTGGCGCTGCCAGCCATTTGATTGATGGCCGCAGCAAGCAGGTTGTTTTCGCTGAGTTGTGTTTCGGCTCGCTGTTTTAAGGAGGTAGCCATGGTATCCAGTTCAGCCGCCCGACTTTTAGCCTCTTTGGCTTCTACAGCGATGTCTCTTAGCAAGCTGTTGAGGTGTTCCCCATATTGGTTAACGGCCTTTTTCAACAAACCGATCTCATCTTCTTTGTCGATTTTCAAAGTGGCTGAGGTGCCGCCCTGAATCAAACGGCGAATTTGCTCAGTGGTTTCATTGACCCAGGCCATCACCTTGCCGGAATAAAAAATCATGACCAGGCCAAACAACGCCAACAAAGGCAACAAGGTTAGGTACAGACTGAATTTCAGTTTATTCAAGGGGGCTTCAATCACGGAATTAGGCAGCAGCATCCCCATTTTCATGCCTTGCTCTGACATGGTGTGCAAGGTAAGCATGGCCGCTTCGCCTTTAACCACGCCTTCTGGCAGAGATACAACAGATTTGCCGCTGCGTAAGGCTTCCAGCAATGGACGCATACTGTCATCCTTGCTGGCCACGTCGGCCAGTGATTGCATGGCCAGCGAGTCTGAGCGAATGTCCGGGAAACTGATAATCTGGTCTCCCTGACCCAGCACAAAGCTGTAACCTTGCGAAGACTGGTTTTGCTCCTGCAACAAGCCTGATAAGCCGGCCAGGCGAAGATCGATGGTTGCCACTCCCCAGAAACGGCCGCCCCGATTGATAGGTACCGTGCAGGTTACCATCGCAATAGCAGTGCCCGATGAGCTATCTTCATAGGCTTCTGACCAGCCGCATTGACCGGCCTTGAGTTTGCGGCCAACGGTGTACCAACTTTCATTGTGATAGCCGCTACCGCTGGGATCGTTATAGTCGTCGGCTTGGATCAATTGCCCTGAGTTATCTCTGGCCCAGAACAATGAACTGCGCTCGGCCCCAGGCGTAAGCGCATTGGGCTCTGGCCAGATACCACCGCCGACAACGTCTTCGTTGCCAAAGTGGTTGATAATGAGAGGCAGTGCCTGCTCAAAGGCCTGCTTATCAAGCGGGAGGTTTTCAGCAAGCGAGGCCAGACTCTGGGTTAACACCGCCCCCACGGCAAGTTGTGTTTCCAACTCCTTGGCTCCCTTGCCCACATGCAGCAAGGCCCTGTCCTCAGTCTCTTTCTTGATTATGGGTAATGCCAGGGTTTGCATCACGATATAAATCAGAATAAAGGCCGCTACCAACATGGCCGCGCTTAAATACTGGGCCTTGGTTTTTATCAGAACAGTTTGACTCATAACCTCAAATCTCAGGCACTATAACAACGAAATTTAACTATAGAACAAGGATTTGAGTTCGCTGTCAGAAGTAAAGAGTCAGGGCATTAAAAGCAGGGTAGCAGTGCCAAGGAAGGCAAAGATCCCAACCACATCGGTGATGGTAGTGAGGATGACACTACCGGCGAGAGCGGGGTCAATCTTTAGTTTCTTCATAATAAGCGGCAGCGTCGCACCAGAGAGGCCAGCAGCAAACATATTGACCAACATGGCAAAAGCAATCACACCGCCAAGTAACAGGTCTTGCTTCCACAGAGCGACAACACCGGCAATCAGTACTGCCCATATCACGCCATTCAAGGCACCGATAGCCAACTCTTTGCTAATGAGCCATCGCCTGTTGCTGGCACTGACATGGCCAAGTGCCATACCACGAATGACCAAGGTCAGGGTCTGATTACCGGCTACGCCGCCCATGCTGGGTACGATGGTGTTGAGGATGGCGAGCACAGCTAACTGACTTAAGGTGGCTTCAAACATATCGGATACGGCGGCTGCCATTAGCGCAGTCAATAAGTTAACACCCAGCCAGATAGAGCGGCGTTGGGTACTTTTGACCACCGGGGCAAAGGTATCCTCTTCATCATCCAAACCTGCCATGCTCATCATGCTGTGTTCCGCTTCCTCGCGGATAATGTCTACCACGTCATCGATAGTGATACGGCCAAGCAAACGGTCATCGGCATCCACCACCGGCGCCGATACCCAGTTGTAGCGTTCAAACAGCTTAGCCAGTTCGCCTTCAGGCATATCCACCGGGATGGTCTCGGCGTCTTCATCCATCAGCTCTTCCACTGTCACGTCGGGGGTGGCGGTCAGCAGACGGGTCACCGGCACTATGCCAATCAGTTTGTCGTGGCGGTTTACCACATAAAAAGCATCAGTGCTCTCTGGCACGTCGCCTTTGAGGCGCAGATAACGCAGGATCACATCCACCGTCACCTCGGGGCGCAGGGTGATGGTATCGGTGTTCATAATAAAACCGGCGGTGCCTTCGCCGAAGGACAGGGCTCGTTCGGCACGCTGACGATCCTGGTCGTCCATGGAGCGCAGCACTTCCTGGAAGATGGTATCCGGCAAGCCGCGCAAGAGCTCGGCCAAGTCGTCGGTATCCATGTCTTCGAGGGCATCGGCGAGTTTTTCCGGCATCATCTGGCGGATAATGCCGTTACGCACATCCTCAGAAAGCTCTTCGAGTACATCGCCGTGGAATTCGGGGTCAATAAGTTGCCACAGTACCGCACGGCTCTTGGCCGGGGTGGATTCGAGCAGGAAAGCCACATCGGGCGCCGGCATATGGTGCAGCATCTTGCGCACATGCACATACATACCGCTACTCAGGGCATCATTGATGGCCTGTAGCTGTTGTTGTGAGGATTGTGTTTCGAATGCTTCTTCCATGGTCCCCAAATGCCATTGATGCAATGAATTGACGGTTAAGAAAGCCCGGCAACTTATTGATTTATTGCCAATAGTTTAGAGGAAGCGAAGGCCAAGGTCAGCAGGAATCTTGGTCTGAGCAGTTTCTCAGTATCTACCTGATCCTGTCACGCGGCGTTTGCATCGATTTTACGTTTGTTTAGCAACCATTGATTAAGTGGCAGCGCCAACAGAATGATGCCGCCGCCAACCGTGAGGCGAAGCAAATCGGCATCGCGGTTCCAGATTAGCAGGTTAACCAGGATGCCTGCGGGAATTAATAAATTATTCATAATCGCCAAACTGCCCACATCCACCTGAGTGGCCCCTTTATTCCAACCAAAATAACCCAGGCCTGAGGCGATAATCCCAAGATAAAGCAGAATGCCCCATTGCAGGTCGGTTGCAGGTAAGCTTTGAATATTACCAAAGAATAAAAAAGACAAACCGGAGACCAATGAGGCGCCAATAAAAAACCAACCAAAGATTTGATGTTGGGGAAAAGCAAGGGATGGGGCGACGCGTTTATAGAGAACCTGTCCCGTTGCAAAGCAGAGGTTGGCCCCTTGCACGATGAAAAAGCCCAGGACAAAGTCTTTATTCAATCCGTCATAGCGGATAGCGATGGCGCCCAAAGTGGCCACGGCGGCACTTAGCAGAAAATGGCCGCGCAGGCGCTTATCCAGTAGGTCGTTGACCAAGGTCACATAAAGCGGGGTCATCACGGTAAACAGCAGCACTTCGGGCACACTAAGGTAAAGAAAGCTGTGGTAGTAGAAACCGTACATCAAGCCCAGTTGAATCGCACCGATCAGCATCAACATTGTTGCCGTTTGCACTGACACTGCCCGTACTTTCAGAAACGGCATAAACACCAGCATGGCCAGCACAATCCGGCTTAACGCTGAGAACCAGGGATCAACCTGACCGGCCAGATAAACGCCGATCAGACTAAAAGAAAAGGCCCATAACAGGGTGACTGCGCTGAGAAATGCCAAAAGGTGTACCTTCAGATTTTTGGTCGCTAGGGTAGCGCATCAATAGTTGTCTGTAACCTGTAAGCGATGCGGCAATTCGTTACGACGTCCTATTTGATAAAGGGGCTATTTTATCAGTGCCAGAATGGATCGAAATTCAGCTACATCGCTATCGCCCATTATCTCGTACAGCGCCATTTCTACACTGGTCAGCTGCACGCCTTGGGTGACCAACTTGTTGACGGCCACTTCTTGGTCTGTCGACGAGCGCGATGAGATAGCATCGATTACCAATTCCGGCCGGTAACCGCGTTCAAGTAAACCCATGGTGGTCTGGTAAACGCAAATATGGGCTTCAATACCACACACCAGCCAATGGCGGCGTTGGCTACTTTCAATGGCATTGGCAAAATCGGCACAGCCAAAGCCGTTGAAACTGGTTTTAGCGATGGGATAGGTGCTCTTCAGCAGACATTCTTTCAGTTCACTAATAGTCTGGCCCAGTTTGTCCGGATTCTGCTCCAGCCATAGTATGGGCAATTGCAGTACCTGGGCGCCCTTAACCAACTTTATCAAATTGGCTTTTAGTCTATTTGGCTCATGAACGCGCTGTGCCAAACTTCCTTGAACATCAACAATAAGCAAGCCAGTATTGGATTTTGTTAGCATGCCAGTAGCCTTTTTGTCTTTTCATATACCGATGTAGCAATAATAATCCAGGAAGGCAGAACAGCTGTAATGCAGCTCGTTCCCTTGCGCCAAGCACTATCAACAGGAAGCCACAATGATTGATTTTGACAACAAACAAATCTTCAAACTTAAGCAAGACAAAGACTATGCAGAGAAAGTCAGCGAGCTTTTGATACCAGGCGAGGAAATTGTCGACGCCTTTAAGTCCATGCGCGATGGGGTGGTGTTCACCAGTAAGCGTATTATTGCCGTGAATGTGCAGGGACTGACTGGCAGTAAGAAGGATTTTACCTCGTTGCCCTACAAGAATATTGTGGCTTATTCGGTGGAAACCGCCGGTACCTTTGACCTCGATTCTGAGCTGGAAATCTATTTCTCTGCCTTAGGACGGGTTCGCTTCGAGTTTTCCGGTAGTGCCGAGATTATCGAGATTTCCCGGCATATCTCCAGTCATATCTTCTAGCCCTATCCTCAAAACAAACTGGCCGCATGCCGATGTGCGGCCAGTAGCATGGATTAGTAGGCCAAGTCTTTATTTCCAAGCTTACTCAATGCGTCAAACAGCCAGTAGTAGAACAGCGTGTAGATGAAGTAGACTGCAACCAGAGCCATATCCATCACCAACGCCTGCCAAAGGCTCAGGCTTAACCACCAAGCAATAATCGGGGTGGTAAACCAGATAACCCCAATTTCGATGCCCAGCGCATGTAGCAATCGGTAGGGACCCGGTAAGCTGTCGATTTTGCCCCGGCGCTGCACCAATGTGTCAAACCAGCTGTTAAACAGATAGCTCCACAGCATACAAATCAGCGCAATCACTAAGGTCATCGTGCCTAATTGCATTACGTTATGGCCACTGACCAGGCTCAATATCGGGGCAATCACCAACAATGATCCGGCTTGATAGCCCAGTACCTGATAGACCCGCCGACTGCTGAAATTCATAAGACAATGTCCAACTACATGAATGTTTAGGTGAGTAATGTTATCTGATATATCTATGGTATAAAGTTAGTATCTATCTAATTCGCATATGGAATGCTTGTGCAATCAGGTTTCTCTTTAGAGCAGCTCAAGACCTTTGTGCTGGTAGCTGAGGTTGGATCCTTTTCCCAGGCCGGACGAAAACTGGGTAAAGCACAATCGGCTGTTAGTCTGCAAATTCAAAATCTGGAACTGGATTTAAACATCCAGCTTTTCGATCGCAGTGGACGCTACCCTAAACTCACGCCCGAGGGCGAAGTAATGCTTGAAGAAGCGCGTTACATGTTGGCCCGCGCCCGCCATATGAACGATCTGGCTACTTCCTTGCAACGTCATCGCCTGACTGAATTGGTGATTGCCGCCGATGAGATGGCTCTGCAACCGGATTTTGACCCCATCCTCTGCCGTCTGGCCGGGGCTTTTCCACAGCTCAAAGTGACATTAAGGTACCCGGTGCTGGCGGATGTTGCTCATACCCTGCAAGCTGAGCAGGCTCATTTTGGCATCTCATTACATATGCCCAGGCAATATGGCGATTTAGAGGTGTTGCAGTATCAACCAACCCGCCTGATCTATGTAGCTGCCGCTGGTCATCCCCTGGCCCAGGAGGCGATGTTAACGGTGGATCAGTTGTCACGGCATCGGCAAATTCTGGTCAGCGCCCGCAATCAGCAAGGCTCAGACTGGCAAGCTGCCCCCTCATGTTGGTTTGTGGAAAATATCTGGGGGGCGGTAGAGCTTTGTAAAACCGGGGTGGGCTGGACCATCGTGCCGCAGTACGCCGCCAGAAATGCCATTGCCGAGGGTAAGCTCGTGCACTTACAGGCCACCCGGGGAAAATTCGAACGAATGGCGGCCACCGACCTATTGTGGCCGCGTCAGTATCGCCGGGATCCGGTTGTGAAATGGTTAGTGGCAGCTTTCACCCAATCGAAATCCGCGCGCTAATCATAAAGGTGTGTTCACCGCTTTGCGCCTTAGGTCGTATGGAGTCCAACGCCAATACAGGCTAAAGTCAGCTCTATCTGAATGCTGAGGGTAAGTGCCTGCCTGGTATGGAAAATTTTGTTCTTGTCCTGATTTATATCCTGATTGGCACCCAACTGCGGCGTTTGCCTCAGTTTCCCGCCAACACCGGTATGGTGTTGAATCAGTATGTGCTGATGGTGGCGCTACCTGCCTTGGTACTGCAAAAAATGCCGTTATTGCAGCTTTCTTCACAGTTGCTGGTTGCTGCTATTCTGCCGTGGATATTGTTGGCGGTTACCGCCGTGTTGGTATTAGTAGCAGCGAAGCTTTGGCACTGGGAACGCAGTACCATAGGGGCCCTGCTGGTGGTATTGCCTCTGGGCAATACAGCGTTTTTAGGCTACCCGATGATTGAGGCGCTGATGGGTGCTGATGCTCTGCCCATCGCCATCATCTATGATCAGGCGGGATCCTTTTTGGCCCTGGTGAGTTATGCCGCCGTGCTGGCAGCCTGGTATGGCAATGCCAGTGAAAAGCCCACGGTGCTGGGCATGGCCAAGCGTATTTTCTTTTTTCCTGCGTTTATGGCCATGTTGGTGGGGCTGGCATTAAAAGGCTGGGAATACCCAGGATTAATGAAAAACTTTTTGGATAGCCTGGCGGTCACCTTGGTACCTGTGGTGATGGTTGCAGTAGGGTTCCAGTTTCGCCTGCAACTGGATGCCAAAGAAAAAGCGCCTTTGGCTTTTGCATTGGTGGTTAAACTGATGCTACTGCCCGCTATTGCTTTTGTATTGCTGTGGCTCATCGCAGCGGAATCCAGAATACAGCAAGTTGCAGTGTTACAAGCGGCCATGCCGCCCATGGTATCTGCCGGTGCCCTGGCCATTGGCGCCGGTCTGGCGCCTCGGCTGGTGTCTACCTTAGTCGGGGTAGGTTTAATCCTCAGTTTTCTAAGTTTGCCTTTGTGGGCCTGGTGGTTAGGTGTTTGGTGATAAACCTGAGAGCTTAAACTGCAGTTTTTGCTGCGCCACATAACATAGGATCTTCATCGCAAAACCGTAATAGAGCGTCAGCAGGCAAACCGCCACGGCAGGGCCAAAGACGCTGGCAAACTCTTCGGCTCCTACATTGCTGCCAATGGCAATAGCGCCCATTAAGGTGGTAAACCCACCAAGCAGTAACGCACTGTTACCCATCACGGTAAACATTTGTTGCGCCCCCCGAAGTGCTGCTTCCGGAACTTGTGCTTCATCATTGAGCAGCAGTGAAAAGCCTAGCTTAAAGCTGTTAAACGATGTTGCCGCTATGGCAAACAGCACAGCCGGCGCCACGACTAACAAGATGGAGGGGACATCGAAATAGGCGGCCACTTCAATGCCTAGCATCATGCCCATCACGGACACCGCAACAAAAAACAATACGCTGAGTAACAACATGATTAATCCTCTTTTGGTTTTCTTTATAAATTGGAGAGTGGAACGCAGTGCCTGACTGATATACCAGGCTTGTGCCTGATGAGGGCTTTGCAGACAACGTTGCAGAAACTCTTCATCCAGGTCACCCAATAAATGCTCTCTTAATGTGGCCGGTGTAGCCCAGGAGAGCAGGTTACTTGCCCATTTTGGCGGCAGATGGCATGCACGATTATCCATGGATACTTTCCCGGATACTGAGCCCCTGCCATAAGTTAGTCAGTGCCTGCTTACTGCGTTTTAAGGCGTCTTGGCCTTGAGCTGTAACCTTGAAGTATTTTTTGGCGCGACCACCGCGCTCGGCGGTGGCCTCGCCTAAGCGACTTTGCAATAAGCCTTTTGCTTCCAACCGATCGAGGGTGGTGTAAAGAGCGCCAATACTCACATCCCGCTCGATACTGTCAGCCAGCAGCTGGCGAACAGTACTGCCATAGGCATTTTCGCCAAGGCGCAAAATCGCCAACAGCAACATCTGCTCAAATTCCCCTAAGAACTTTTCTTTGTCCATAAACTGCCCCTTAAAGTATGTACTGCAATGTAGAGTAAATTTGTGAGGTGATCAATATGTTTTACTTTGTAGATTAAAATCGTTGCAAGTTGCAATTAGATAGTTAATAAAATGCTGATTCGTGTTCCCAATCTCTGTGCAGATAATCAATCTTTCTGTTTTTCTGCCTTCTTCCACATTTGTTAAAAAACTTTAACTAACAATTGTGTAGGTGGATTATGTTGTAGTTGAAAGGTATTAATTAAAGAGATTTGCTTACCTTGTGATAATGAAGGTGAAAAAGTGCTGTTTTCACCAGCTAAAGTGTATGTAAGTCGACGATAAATGTGTTGAAAAATTTTACAATCATGCCAATTTTTTTCATTAATGATTTCTTTAACATTATGAAAAATAAGAAATATATGGCATGGCCTGGTTTTTGCTTTTGCGTGAACGCCCGATTTTTGTCGGCTTTGGAATAGAAGTTATAAAAAGGAAACTAAGATGTTAAAGAAGTTTGTTGCCAGCATGGTACTGGGTTTGTCTTTGCTCAGTAACGCTAACGCCGCCATTATTGAAACACCTGTAGATTTAGAGTTGCAGTTATTGACCGATGTATCAGGCAGTGTTGATGCTGATGAATATCTGTTGCAATTGAATGGTTATGTTAACGCGTTCCGTTCTAACACTATCATCGACGCCATCTTAAATGGCGCCATCGGTAGCATCGCTGTACAGTATGTTGAATGGTCTGGTTCATCACAACAACAAATCCAGGTTGACTGGACGCTTATCAACAATCAGGCCAGTGCATTTGCTTTTGCTGACTCACTAGCAGGTTTAACCAGAGCCTTTGGGGGAAGCACGGCTATTGGTTCGGCGCTTGAATTTGGTGCTGGCTTGTTTGCAAACAATGGCTTTAAGGGAACCCGCCGAGTGGTAGATGTGTCAGGTGATGGTCAGAATAATGCCGGGATAAGTGTTGCACTAGGTAAAGCCGCAGCATTCAATGCTGGAGTGAACACCATTAACGGTATTTCTATCGGTACTGCCGGTGGTCTAGGCGATTACTATAAGCAAACTGTTATTGGTGGCAGCAATGCTTTCCATATTCATGCTGATTCCTTCGCTGATTTCAATACTGGTATCCAGCAGAAGCTGCAAAGAGAAATTTCTGCTACTTCTGTATCAGAGCCGGGTAGTTTGCTGATCCTTGCTTTGGGTATGCTGGGTTTGGCTGCTAGCCGTCGCCGCCAGTTGCGTTAATTTATTCAGACGCCTCTATTCAGGGGCGTCATTCCGCTTCATTAAATTTCTGCTGAATCAACTGCTCAACCGCATTCATCGCGGCTTCGGCATCGGCGCCTTCACTGACCACTTTAACTTCTTTGCCCATACTGCTTTCCAGCATCATCAAGCCCAGTACGCTGGTGGCAGAGGCGGTTTTGTCGCCTTGGATAAGCGTCACTTGTGCATCAAATTGCACGGCCAGTTTAGCCAGCTGTGTGGCAGCCCTGGCATGCAAGCCCAGTTTATTTTGGATCAGCATGGTGCGCTCAAGCTTTATCACCTGGACAGCTCCCGGTGACGAATTTGCACGTCAGGGTGCACCGCCTTAAATGTCTTGGCCAAGTTTTCGGCCACATACACCGAGCGGTGCTGGCCGCCGGTGCAACCTATGGCCACGGTCACGTAACTACGGTTATTGCGTTCCAAATGTGGCAGCCAGGTAGAGATCAGGTTTTGAATTTGCCAGACAAACTTGGTGACTATAGCTTGCGAGCCTAAGAAAGACTCGACCTGTGCATCTAGTCCGGTCAGATGTTTAAGATCCGGCTCCCAATGGGGGTTGGGTAAAAACCTTGCATCAAAGACATAATCGGCATCCTTTGGGATACCGTGTTTAAAGCCGAAGGATTCAAATACCAATACCAAACGGGAGCTCTTTTTACCCAGAATCCGCTCGCGGATAAGTTCTGCCAATTGGTGAACGGACAGTTCGCCGGTATCCAGATAGAGGTCAGAACGTTCGGCAATGGGACCGAGTAAAACCGACTCGGCCTGAATGGCGTCCGACAACGATTTACTGTGCTTGGACAATGGGTGCAGGCGACGAGTCTCACTAAAGCGCTTAATCAGTACATCGTCACTGGCGTCCAAATATAAAATGGTCAGTGACCAGTTAGAGGGGAGATAGTCCAGGATCTCCACCAGTTCATTTGGGTCTTTGGGCAGATTGCGGACATCGATGCTCACCGCTACCTGGTCGTACTCATCCACCACCGTATGGGTCAGGGTCGGTAACAGATTGACTGGGATATTATCTACGCAGTAGTAACCTAAATCTTCCAAAGCCCGCAAGGCAATGGATTTACCTGAACCTGATCGTCCGCTGATGATAATGAGTTTCACACTATGGCCTCATACAGTTCCTGGTTGCTCCGGGCATGCCGAAGTCGCTTCAGAGTATCCTTGTCGCTGAGCTTCTTGGCAATGGTGGCAAGTGTTTGCAGATGCCCTTGGGCTTGTTCTTCCGGGACCAAAATGGCGAAGAATATATCCACCGGTTGATTGTCTATGGCGTCATAGGCCACCGGCTGATCACTGGTCATCAGAACCGCGATGACTTTATCCAGTCCTGCCAGGCGCCCATGTGGAATAGCGATACCGTTGCCGATACCGGTGCTACCCATTTTTTCACGGCACAACAGGCTGGTAAGCACAGCATCCAACTCCAGCCCCGGATGCTGTTGGCTGGCAATTTCGCTGATGGTTTCTAGGATTCGCTTTTTGCTGGAGCCCTGGGCTGCACAGAGCGTGCAGCCAGGGATAAGTATGTCTTTGATTTCCATTGAATGGGATTGTCCACTTAGTGACGCTTGAGTTTTTCCTTATGCTTGAGTACCTGTCGGTCAAGCTTATCGATAAGGGAGTCAATTGCTGCGTACATATCGGTATGTTCAGAGGTGGCAAAGACCTCGGTGCCGTTAAGATGGATGGTGGCTTCGGCTTTTTGGTTTAGCTTCTCCACGTTGAGAATAACATGCACATTGTTGATGTGGTCGAAGTGGCGTTCTAACTTGGAAAATTTGCTGCCAACATAGTCTCTGAGTGAATCGGTGATTTCAACGTGATGACCAGTGAGGTTGATTTGCATATTGCCTCTTCCTTTTGTCTTCGAGCCTTACAGCAGGCTCTTTCGTTGGTTTGACGGGGGAATCGACAGTGATTCCCGGTATTTTGCGATTGTCCGCCTGGCAACCATAATGCCCTGATCGGCCAACAACTGCGCAATCTTGCTATCGCTAAGTGGTTTGGCTGGCTTTTCTGCCGCTACCAGTTTCTTAATCAACGCCCTGATGGCTGTTGAGGAACACTCTCCGCCGCTCTCGGTAGCCACATGGCTGGAAAAGAAATACTTTAGCTCGTATATGCCTCTGGGGGTATGCATATATTTTTGCGTGGTGACTCTGGAGATCGTCGACTCATGCATATCCACCATTTCTGCGACATCGTTTAGCACCATTGGTTTCATGGCTTCCGGACCATATTCAAAAAAACCTTGCTGCTGCTGCACGATACAGTTGGCTACTTTCAACAAGGTTTCATTGCGACTTTCCAGGCTCTTGATAAACCACTTGGCTTCCTGCATGTGCGAGCGAATAAATTGACTGTCGCTTTGATTACGTGCGTTGCGGCTCATGGCGGCATATTGCTGATTGATGCTCAACTTCGGCAAGCTGTCTGGATTTAACTCTACCATCCAGCGGCCATTGCGCTTAGCTACCGAGACATCAGGGATAACATATTCCGACTCAGTCGTAGCAATGGCACTACCAGGCCTTGGATTAAGAGACTGCAGAAGACGCAGAGCCTCGCGTAACTCTTCTTCTTTGAGCTTAGCCTTGCGCATCAAGGTACGGTAGTCCTTGCTACCGAGCAGGTCGCTATGTTCGATGATTAAGGCTTTTGCCTCTTCCAGCCAAGGGGTACTGGGATCAAACTGACGCAACTGCACCAATAAGCATTCCTGCACAGTGCGTGAACCCACACCGACCGGGTCGAAAAACTGGATACGTTTAAGTACGCACTCTACTTCATCCAGTTCAACATTCTCATCATCCAGACTCTGCAGGATTTCTTCGGTACTGACCGTGAGATAACCTGCCTCATCGATGCTGTCGATAATCGCAATTGCGATGGCGGTATCGGTTTCACTGAAGGGGGTCAGGCGCATCTGCCACAGCAGATGATCCTGGATACTGTCACTGGTTTCTCCCTGATAGACCATATCATCATCAGAGCCGGATGAGGCCATCGAAGGGCTGGCGCTGTAGTATTCATCCCAGGTGGTATCTACCGGCAGCTCATCAGGGAGTTCGCGTTTTTCCATCGCTTCGCCTGATTCCATACGATCGCTTTGAGAGTACTCCTCGCCATCATTATCACTGCCGTCTGTGCTACTTTCCTGATTCTCATTGCTGGCGTAGTCAGTGCCGTCTTCGGCCTCCAGCAGCGGATTCGATTCCAGGGCTTCCTGAATTTCCTGTTGCAGGTCGAGCGTGGACAATTGCAGCAGGCGAATCGCCTGTTGCAACTGCGGAGTCATGGTGAGCTGTTGGCTGAACTTTAACTGTAACGCGGGCTTCATTTACTTCTTATGGATTCCAATGACCTTGTTGCTCTTGTATGGCCGCTTTGCTTGCGGCCCGCTTGGCGTCAGTATCGTTGCTCTAACTATAGCTTGAATTGTTCTCCGAGGTATACATCTCTGACGAGACGGTTTGCCAGTACCTGTTCTGCTGTGCCCTGAGCGATCAATTCGCCATGACTGACAATATAGGCTTTCTCACAGACGTCTAAGGTTTCCCGCACATTATGATCGGTAATCAGGACGCCAATACCACGATCGCGCAAATGGTGAATGATTTTTTTGATATCGCTCACGGAAATGGGATCTACCCCTGCAAAAGGCTCATCCAGCAGGATAAATCTCGGATTGGCTGCCAAGGCCCTGGCGATTTCCACCCGACGACGCTCACCGCCAGACAAGCTCATACCCAAACTGGTGCGAATATGGTTGATATTAAATTCGTCCAACAACGCATCTGCTTCTTCTTCTCGCTGCGTGGCGTTGAGTTCTTTTCGTGTTTCCAGAATGGCCATCAGGTTTTGATAGACCGTTAGCTTGCGAAAGATGGACGATTCTTGTGGCAGATAGCCGATTCCGCGTCGAGCACGCACATGCATGGGGGCCAAAGTTAACTCTTCATCGTCGATAAAGATCTGGCCTTTATCCAGTGGCACTAGACCGACAATCATATAAAAACTGGTGGTTTTGCCTGCCCCATTGGGGCCCAGCAAGCCAACAATTTGCCCAGTGGAAACTTCAAGGCTGACATCAGTCACCACCTGACGGGCCTTATATGACTTGGCCAAATGGCTGGCTTTCAAGGTCGGCATAGGGCTTAGGGTTCCTTCGGCTGATCTTTTTCGGGCGCAGGCTCTTGTTGAGCACCCTTACTGGTATCTGGTTGGAAAATGGTAGTTACCCGGCCTGTATTATCATCGCTACCTTGGGCAATCAGCTGTTCTTTTTCCATGTTGAAGACAATGGACTCTCCGCTTACCGAACTGCTGTTTTGGTGCAACTCTGCATGTCCTGCCAAGGCCAGGGTGCGACTGTTAACCTGGTATTCGATGCTGTCGGCCACCGCCTTAATACGGCTGCCATCTTCCAGGGTTTGTTCATAGGTAGCAGGTTTTCCCCTGGCAATAAACACTTCCCGGCCCTCTCCCTGATCGGCCCGCAACTCCACTTCGTCTGCCTGAATATAAAGGCTGCCCTGGCTGATGTGCACATCTTCTTTGAAGACAGAGGTCTTATTTTTACCGTCCACGAATTGATACTTCGCGTCCACCTTAATAGGTTGCTTGAAGTCCTGCGTTACCGCGACGACCTGACTTGAGGTGATGACTGTTGCCAAAACCAGGGCGCTAGAAAATGTTTTTGCCATAAATCGTCTGTACATGATCACGTAATTCGAATTGCTTTGTATTGAGATCGGCCCAAAAGCCGTTGCTGTTAATCTTGTATTCCTGACCGCTGATCACCACTGGTTCGTCAGACGTCATGATCTTGGTATTTAAATCAATTTCAATAAAGTCGGTCACAATGGTCTGGATAAAGCCTTCTGGATTAAGGCTGCGGATTTTCACATTGGTTTCCAACTGAATGCGATTATCTTCGTAAAGGGTGGCCTCGTCGGCCATCACTTCCCAAGGTGGTTCATCAGGATCTACGAAGATACGGTACTGGGGCTGCTCAAACAAGGTAAAGCCAAGTAAGTCGTAGTGTTCCATCCTTTTGGCTTGGATACTGTGGGCCAGAGCACCTTGTTCATTGTACAGGCTGGTTTGCATATTGGTGGCCTGGTAGTTTGGTTGCCAGGCTTCTTCGCCCTGCTTGGTGGTTGGTGTTTGTTCAGATGGCAGCCACCAATGGCTGTTAAGCGCCAAAATCAGCACGAAAAGTAGCGCGATGCTGAGCGTTAGGCGATTGATCATACGCTGCTGCTCTGGATGCCACTTAACAGGCCGTTGGCCTGCAAAATCAGATCGCAAATTTCACGCACCGCCCCAAAACCGCCTTGGCAGCGGGTGACATAGTCTGCTTTCTCTTGCATAAAAGGATGTCCGTCGGGAATGCAGACCTTAACACCGGCCAATTCGTAAAGGCCAAGATCGGGCATATCATCGCCCATGGCAACAGCTTCTTCACTGGTGATGCTAAGCTCTTGCAATAATCGATGCATGGCTTCTTTTTTATGCTCGGTGCCCTGGATTATATGGGCTATACCCAGCGCGCTCATACGCTGTTGGACGATGTTAGACTGGCGACCAGTGATCACGGCCACCTGGATACCATTTTTCAGCAGCGCTTTAACGCCGTAGCCATCACGGGTGTGAAACGCCTTATATTCTTCGCCGTCATTACCCAAATAAATTCTGCCGTCAGAGAAAATGCCATCCACATCGCACACCAGCAGCTTGGCAGTGGCTAGCTTCTCGAATACAGACTGTGGAACCGGACCATACATGGTCTGAATTGAATTCATCATCTTCTCATTATTCTCAGGGGAACAAGCTTATCTGATAAGCGGCGAAACTCATCAGTAAGATACCACCATGCCAGCGCTCTATACGTCGTCGCCCGCGAATCGCACTACCAAAAAACAGTAGTAACGAAGTCAGCGCCAGCATAATCAGCAAGTCACGTCTGACACCCGCATCAATACTATCTGGCGCGATTATGCCAGGCATAGCCAGAACCGCCAGTATATTAAAGATATTTGAGCCAAGAATATTGCCCAGCGCCAGGTCTTGTTCCTTTCTAATCACCCCTGCCACACAGGCGGCTAATTCTGGCAGGCTGGTACCAATGGCAATAATGGTCAGGCCAATGACCAAATCACTGACACCGAAATAAGCGGCGATAAAAACGGCGGAGGCAACCATATAGTGGGCGCTCAAGGGTAAAAGGAAAAGACCAAGTAGCAACCAAAATATGGCATGAAGAGGCTTCAACCTCTCGGGCACTTCCTCTTGGAGTTCGCGTGAAAGAGGGTCTTTACCGCTTGTTCGCAGGGATAGGCGAATCAACAGGCCGATGGTGATAAAAAACAGTACCAGTAGAACCACGCCCTCGCTGCGAGTGAGCTGCAGATCCCACAGTAGCCAGGTTGCCAACACCGAAACCATCAGCACCAATGGCATTTCCCGGCGCAGGGTCGAAGAAGACACCTTCAGGGGCTTGAGTAAAGTAGTAATTCCCAGCACTAAGGCAATATTGGCAATGTTAGAGCCGATGGCATTGCCCACCGCAGTGTCTGGTCTGCCAGACATGGCGGCCGAAGCGGCGACCATGATTTCAGGTGCTGAGGAGCCCATCGCCACGATGGTCAGCCCTATTATCATTGGGGACACGCCAACAATACGGGCGAGAGCGGAGGCGCCGAGGATAAATCGGTTGGCACTCCAACTCAGCACCACTAATCCGCTGAAAAAAATGAAGGCTTGGGTGAGCATTGATAGTGATGAATTATATTTTTGCTGTTGATTGTCGCAGAAAGTTAGGCTGATGCCCATGTCAGCGCGGACTTGGCTTGAAAAAGTAAACAGCTCCGTTTACCATGTGCCCGTATTCTAACGGGGATAAAAGCGCTAAAATTGACTGCCAGTTCCGAAGATATTTCGTATTGGCACAGAAGGTGTCAATTAGTTCGAGTTTATTGAACACAACTTATTACTTTTTGGCTTTGTCCCTTCACCTTGAAAACCCGTAAAATAGCCCAAATCTCGGGAGCCCACATTGTGCAGTCGACGCTCGGAAACAGGAACTGGTGATGCAAGACTTGGTCAGGATTGAAAATATGTCGTTCTCAAGAGGAGAGCGGCCGATTTATCACAACATCTCCTTAAGTATTCCTCAGGGCAAGACTACAGCCATTATGGGACCCAGTGGTATTGGGAAGACGACGTTACTTAAGCTGATTGGCGGGCAACTGCGCCCGCAGGAAGGCGACATACTTTATAAAAATGAGTCAATTCCCAAAATGAAGCGCGGGCGCTTATTCGAAGTACGCCAGCAGATGAGTATGCTATTTCAAAGTGGCGCCCTGTTCACCGATATGACCGTCTTTGAAAATGTGGCTTTTCCACTTCGAGAGCATACCAAATTATCTGAATCCCTAATCCGGGCTGTGGTGTTGATGAAATTGCAATCCGTGGGATTACGCGGTGCGGCACAAATGATGCCCAGTGAGTTGTCAGGGGGCATGGCCAGACGGGCAGCGCTGGCCAGGGCTATTGCGCTGGATCCCGAATTGATTATGTATGATGAGCCATTTGCCGGTCAGGACCCCATCTCCATGGGCGTGATCGTAAAGCTTATCAAAGAGCTAAATGACGCGATGAACCTCACCAGCGTAGTTGTGACCCATGATGTCGCTGAGGTGATGAGTATTGCCGACTACGTTTATATCCTGGCAGATAAAAGAGTGATTGGAGAAGGAACACCCGAACAGATCCGAGACCATGATTCTGAATTGGTGCAGCAGTTTTTATGTGGTCAGGCTGACGGACCGGTGCCCTTTCATTATCCAGCCAAGAGTCTGGAACAAGATTTTCTGGGGAGCCGTTAATGGAGTGGTTTGCAGGTATCGGCCGGCACAGCCTGGGCAAATTGGCAGCTATTGGCCGCGCCTTGTTTGTCTTGACTGGAGCGTTAGTGGCAAAGCCTTCACTCAAGCATGTGCCGCTGACAATTAAGCAAATCTATGTAGTTGGCGTGCAGTCGCTCGCCATCATCATTGTTTCCGGCGCGTTTATTGGCATGGTGTTGGCCCTGCAGGCTTATACGGTATTAGTGGACTACGGGGCGGAAGAAAGTTTAGGGCCGATGGTGGCCTTGTCCCTGTTGCGGGAATTGGGGCCTGTGGTGACAGCATTGCTGTTTGCCGGCCGGGCTGGTTCTGCATTAACGGCAGAAATCGGATTAATGAAGGCCACAGAACAGTTGACCAGCCTGGAAATGATGGCGGTTGACCCATTGCGGCGCATTATCGCCCCGAGGTTATGGGCCGGGATCATCTCCATGCCCTTATTGGCTCTGATTTTCAGTGCCATAGGAATCCTTGGCGGCCAAGCCGTTGGTGTGGACTGGCTAGGTGTGGATGCCGGCAGCTACTGGTCTGTAATGCAGGCGGCAGTGGATTTTGATGATGATGTAATGAACGGCGTTATCAAAAGTGTGGTCTTCGCTTTTGTGGTGACCTGGATAGCCGTTTTCAAAGGTTATGACTCAATACCAACGTCTGAGGGGATTAGCCAGGCCACCACGCAGACAGTGGTATATGCCTCTTTAGCCGTTTTGGGACTAGATTTCATATTAACTGCGTTGATGTTTGGTACGCACTGATAGGGGTTGGATGATGAATTCGAGGAAGGTGGAGATTCTGGTGGGCTTATTTGTGGTCCTGGCGTTAGCGTCGTTAGCCATGCTGGCCATGAAAGTAGCTAACCAGGGGATCTCCGGTAATGGAGAGACCTATGAGCTGAAGGCCAAATTCGACAATATCGGTGGCCTCAAAGTCCGCTCCCCAGTCAAAGTTGGCGGTGTGGTGGTAGGTCGGGTGGGCGCCATCGATTTGGACGCAAAAGACTTCACCCCGGTAGTGACACTGGTGATTTCTGAAAATTACAAAGGATTCCCAGAGACCAGTTCGGTATCTATTTTGACTTCAGGTTTATTGGGAGAGCAGTACTTAGGTTTGCAACCAGGCTTTTCCTTTGAGGGTATAGATACGCTTAAAGCCGGTGATTTTATTGAAGACACCAAGTCAGCATTGGTGCTAGAGGACCTAATCGGCCAGTTCCTGTTTAGCCGGAACAACGATTAAGCGAAAAGGTAAGATTTTTAAGTGAGGTTATATGAACAAGGCTAAGTTATTAGGGTGGGTAGCGGCGCTTGGTTTGATGTTTTCGGCCACAGGGCTTAAAGCCGAAGAAGTGGATCCTTATGTGCTGCTTTCTGATGTGGCGACAAAAACTTTTGATCGCATTAAGACCAGCAAGTCAGATATAGAGGCCAATCCGGAGATTCTGCGTCAGATTGTAGAGCAGGAGCTGTTACCCTATGTGGATTACAAATTTGCGGCACTGAAAGTGCTGGGCAAGCATTTCAAATCTGTGCCACGAGATAAAATCCCTGAATTTATTCAGGTTTTTCGTGGCTATTTGATTACAACTTATGCAGTGGCCATGGGCCAATATGATAATCAGACAGTGGTATTTGAGCCTGCCCGCGATGTGGATGAGGATAAGGTGGTGACGGTCAGGGCCTTGGTCAAGGAAGAAGGGCGCCCCGATATCAAAATTGCATTCAAAGTACGTAAAAGTAGCAATACCGACGAATGGAAAGCCTACGACATGGTGGCAGAGGGCATCAGCCTGTTGTCCAGTAAACAAAGTGAGTTGGAAGCCATTATCCGCCAGGATGGAATCGATGCGGTGATTGCACTGCTCAAAGAGAAAAATGACAAGCCCATCGTATTGAAGAAAAATGGTCAAGCAGAGGAAAGCGCGTGGGTGAATTAAGCTTGCGTGAACAGGGTGATGCCGGTCAGTTTATCCTCTCTGGTAAACTGACTCGCAACACTGTGATGAGCTTGGTGGGAGAGCTTGCTGGCCTGTGGCAGCATAAAGCTCCTTGCCTTGATCTGGCGGAGCTGACCGCCACCGATACGGCCGGACTGGCATGGTTGGTCTCGGTGGTTGCAGATGCAAAGCAACGCCAGGTTGAGCTGAAATTGGAAAACCCTCCGCAATCTCTGTTAAAACTGGCAAAAATTAGCGACGTAGAGAGCCTTTTGCCTCTACAATAACCGGTTCTTGCCAGAGCCACTTATTAAGTCTATGCAAACCAGCGAAATCGAAACTCTCCTGCGTCAGTCTTTGGAACTTACCGAGCTTTATGTGAAAGGCGAAGGTTCCCATTTTCAAGTGATCGCGGTAGGCGACCTGTTTGAAGGGGCTTCCCGCGTGAAGAAACAACAGCTTATCTATGCTCCATTGTCAGAGAAAATTGCCGACGGCAGTATCCATGCGCTGACGATAAAAGCTTTTACACCACAGCAGTGGCAGCGCGAACGCAAATTGATCATGCCGGAGTAATTTATGGGCAAGTTATTAATTCGGGGCAATGGTCCCCTTAAAGGTACTGTTAATATTTCTGGCGCAAAAAACGCTGCTCTGCCTCTGCTGATGGCTAGCTTGCTGACGGAAGATGTCAGCAAGTTCCATAACGTACCGGCGCTGCGTGACGTCAAGACCACATTGGCACTGTTGGAGCAATTGGGTGCCAAAGTCGAGTTTGAAGAAGATCGCGTGCGCATTGATGCAAGTAGTATCACCAATTTGGTCGCGCCCTATGAGTTAGTTAAAACCATGCGCGCCTCTATTCTGGTGTTAGGACCTTTGCTGGCGAAATTTGGCGAAGCACAAGTGTCGTTGCCGGGAGGCTGTGCCATCGGTGCTCGCCCTGTTAACTTGCATCTTACCGGCCTTGAACAGATGGGTGCTCAAATTGAGGTAGATGCCGGCTATATCACCGCCAAGGTTGATGGACGCCTAAAAGGCGCCAATATCTTTATGGATATCGTCAGTGTCGGTGCCACCGAAAACCTGATGATGGCAGCTGTGCTGGCCGACGGACAAACTACCTTGGAAAACGCCGCTCGTGAGCCGGAAATTGTCGATTTGGCCAATTGCCTTAACGGCATGGGGGCCAAGGTTTCAGGAGCTGGTACCGATAAAATCGTAATCCAGGGGGTAGAAAGGCTAAGTGGTTGTGATCACCGGGTGCTGCCCGACCGCATTGAAACAGGGACTTTCCTGGTGGCGGCGGCTATGACGCGTGGAAAAATCCGCTGTGAAAATGCCGCTCCAGAAACCCTGGATGCCGTTCTTAGTAAACTAAAAGAAGCCGGAGCCATGATCAGTCATGGCGATGACTGGATTGAACTGGATATGACCAGTACCAGCTTAAAAAGCGTGAACATCCGTACTGCTCCTCACCCAGGTTTCCCTACGGATATGCAGGCGCAATTTGTAGCACTGAACTGTGTGGCGGAAGGCACTGGTGTGGTTACCGAAACTATTTTCGAGAACCGCTTTATGCACGTACCAGAGTTACAGCGTATGGGCGCCAAAATTGAATTGGAAGCCAACAGTGCGGTATGCCTCGGAAATTCAGCCCTGAAGGGGGCGCAGGTGATGGCGACTGATCTACGCGCTTCGGCTAGCTTGGTGATTGCCGGACTGGTTGCCAAAGGTGAAACCCTGGTGGACAGAATTTACCATCTGGATCGTGGCTATGAGCAAATAGAGGTCAAACTCGGCGCCCTTGGCGCAGATATTAAACGTGTCGACTAGTTTTTCTTCTGCGGCGTGGGGAGCATAATTTTCCTCACGCCTCACGCCTCACGCCTCACGCCTCAACCATTAGCTAATTCAGTAATAGTCACCGCGACTTCAATGACCTGCTCTTCCCGCAGCAACTCAAAGTGCAAGGTAGAGCCAGGACGGGATTCCGCCACCAAATCCAGCGTTTTATAGGCACTTTCGATGGTTTGCCCATCAATTTTCAAAAGTACGTCATTGACCATGATGCCCGCTTTAGCAGCTGGGCCTAAAGGATCCACCGCGGTCACCCGAATCCCGGGTCTGTCCACATATTCATTTCCACTGATCCCCAGGTAGCCCCGAATTACGCGTCCATGGGCGATAATGTCATCCATTACCCTTTTGGCCAGGGTGTAGGGTACGGCGAAAAAGATCCCGGCCACATCCTTTAAGCGGCGCTGGCTGTCCAATGTTTTGAAATTGGCATTATTGATACCAATCAAGGTGCCATTGCTATCCACCAAGGCGCCCCCGGAGTTGCCCTCATTCAGCACTGCATCCATTTGAATAAAGTCGGCATAACTGGCCTGGCTCATATAATTGCTCAGGCCGGAACGTCCAGTGGCACTGACAATACCCTGAGTTATGGTTTGTCCAAGGTTATAAGGGTTGCCAATAGCCAATACCAAATCACCCACTTGGGTCAGCATATCTTGTTGCTGAGGGATAACCGGAAGATTGGGCGCATTAACCTTCAGCACTGCTAAATCCGTATACAGATCCTGGCCGACTAATTGTGCCTCCAATACCCGTCCATCCTGCAGAATGACATTGATGCGCTCGGCATTCTGGATCACATGATAACAAGTCAGAATATGGCCCGAGTTGGTCATGATCACACCAGAGCCAAGGCTGGTGCGTTCAACGGGTTGGCGACGGTAAAGTAGTGGGCGGGTATCGTAACTGGTGCTGTATATGTTCACCACGGCCGGTCCGGCAATCTTGATAGCATCGCTGAAACTCATCGGTGCAGGCCGAAGGCTATTTTCGCTAAACATGGTGAGAGAAAAACCGGCGTTACGACGTAAATCTGGAACCAACACCAACATAATTGCAGCGATGATAATGCCAAGAAGTACGGATTTGATAAAAAAGGCTGTCCAGCTGCTGTGGTTCACATTGAAAATCAGTCTCTTAAGATTAAAAAGAGAATAACATCGATAGGCTATTAATGACAGCGGACCGGCCGGTCCGCTGTCGCAGATAGTTAGCGAATCACCAGATACAAGCTGGTATTGCCACGCTTGATATTCAAGGCAATAACGCCCTGGTTATCACGCAGAATGTCGCTGAGCTCACCAACATTTTTGATCGGCTGACGGTTAACGCCAACAATCACATCGCCGTCTTGCAACCCCAGCCGGGCCGCTGGAGAGCGCGGGATGACCTCGCTGACCACAACGCCCTGTGTGCCTTGCTGGTTAGGTCCATCGGACAACGTGGCTCCTTCTAGGAAAGGATGGATTTGCTGTGCAGTCAGGTTTTCAGAGCGGTAGTCATCCAGCACCACATCAATCTTCTGGCGCTTGCCATCGCGAATGATGTCCAGTTTCACCTTAGTACCAGCGCCCATGGTGCCAATCTTAGCCCGAAGCTCTGTAAAACTGCGGATTTCCTTGCCATCGATGGACACAATAATATCACCAGGTAGGATCCCACCTTTTTCGGCGGCGGAACCTGCATTGACTTCGCGCACGAAGGCGCCCTGACTGATATCCAATTCCATGGCTTTGGCAAGCTCAGCATCCAGGTCGCCACCGAGAATACCCAGCAGACCGCGGCGGATTTCACCAAACTCAATGAGTTGGTCTGTAAGGTGCTTCATCATGTTTACTGGGATTGCAAAACCAATGCCCACATTGCCGCCATTGGGACCGTAGATGGCCGTATTGATCCCCACCAGTTCACCTCTCAGGTTAACCAGGGCGCCGCCGGAGTTACCGCGGTTGATAGCGGCATCGGTTTGGATAAAGTCTTCATAGCCACCATTACCGACAATATTCAGGTCGCTACGGCCTAAGGCACTGACGATACCGGAAGTAACGGTTTGGGTGAGACCGAAGGGATTACCAATGGCAACGACAAAATCGCCAACCCGCAACTTGTCTGAGTCGGCCAGTTTAACGGCGCTCAGGTTCTCGGCTTTGATTTGCAGCAGGGCGATATCGCTCTGCTCATCAGAGCCGATTTTCTTGGCTTCTAATTCGCGCCCATCAGTCAGCTTTACAGTGATTTCATCAGCCTGGTCGACAACGTGGTTATTGGTGACCACATAGCCTTGCTTGGCATCGATAATGACGCCCGAGCCCAATCCTCTGAAGGGTCTTTCCTGCAATTGTTCCTGCGGCGCATTGGGCCCGAAGAAAAAGCGGAACATTTCAGGTACGCGCTGCCTGGATACCTGCGTACCGGCAACGGAAATGCTAACGACCGCAGGCGTGACTTCTTCGAGCATGGGAGCCAAAGAAGGCACTTCTTTATCGTCATTGAAGAAGGGAAGGGCTGCATGGGCACTACTCAGTGCACCAACGAGCGCCACAATGGTGAGAACTTTTCCCAACATTCTGTTCATTGCAACATTTTCTCCTGTTTAATATTGAAGCATCTTGGCCGTTGGCCGGTATGGCATCAGGAGGTACGGCTCACGCCGCACTTCCATTCAAAGTAATCAGAAGACCTGGCAAAAAGGGCAAAGTTCACCCTTCTTTATTTGCTTTGATTCGATTGCCGCTTTTTTGAGCCGGTGAACAGTCCGGTGCCACTATTGGCATAATCTCTGGGCTGATATTCTGTGCTGGCAGCTTCCCGTTGCGGCTTAGGAGCCTGACTGCGCAGATAGGCGGTGGTTTGGTCACCGAAGAAATTCAACTTCGGCTTGTCAGTATCGCTATCCTGAGGCTCCATCATATGTTCATAATGATCGAGTTGAGTCTTTAAGGTTTCACACATTTCTTCCATGCTGCTCAAGGTTTGACGGCATTCCTGAACATGCATATTGGCGCGCTCAAACAAAAATTGCTTAAGGCTGTTTTGCTCTTGTTTGCTGGACTCTGCCTGAAGTTGAGTGCTGAATTGATGCCTGGCAAAGAAATAGCCGAGTAATGCACCGCTAACCAACAACAAAAAACCTACTATCCAATCCATAACGACTCCTGTTTGGCTGTGCCTGGCACATGCGCCTGCTAAATGAGAGATAGCCCGACTTGAACATTCGGGTCTTTACTTAATAATACCCGCTACGCAAACTATGCGGCCAATAAATTTTGATTCAATAGCGCAAGGACCCAAAGTGACAGTCTCGCAACCCCTCACGCCATGGCAAAAGTACCAGCAGGACTTGCTAAGGGACGACTTTGTGCACGACAAAGCACAAGAAAATGCGGTGAAGCATTTACAGCGCTTATACGAGGACTTATTGGTAGTTACCGAGGTAAAGGGCGTCAAGGGCCGTCTGAAAAAGCTATTTGGCGCGAGTAAACCGGATCCGGTCAAAGGCTTGTACTTTTGGGGCGGTGTAGGGCGAGGGAAGACCTACCTGGTGGATACGTTTTTTGACTGCCTGCCCTTTGAACACAAAATGCGCATCCACTTCCACCGCTTTATGCATCGCGTGCATGAGGAGCTAAAAACCCTTGCCGGCCAATCTGATCCCCTGAAAATTGTCGCCAAGCGTTTTAGCAAAGAAGCCAAAGTTATCTGTTTCGATGAGTTTTTTGTTTCTGACATTACCGATGCCATGATCCTCGGCACCCTGATGCAAGAGCTCTTTGGCCTGGGCATTGTGCTGGTGGCCACCTCCAATATCATCCCTGATGAGCTTTATCGGAATGGATTACAGCGCGCCAGATTTCTGCCGGCGATTGACCTGATTAAGCGCAATACCGAAATTGTCAACGTGGACAGTGGTGTGGATTATCGGCTGCGAACCCTGGAACAGGCAGAAATCTACCATTATCCCCTAGATGAGCAGGCGCTGACCAACTTACATACTTATTTCTCACAACTGGCGCCGGAAGAAGGGACATGCAACCAAGCCATCGAAGTGGAAGGGCGCATGATTAAGACCCTTCGCGATGCCGATGGCGTGGTCATGTTCGATTTTAAAGCCCTTTGTGATGGCCCCAGAAGCCAAACAGACTATATGGAGATCAGCCGCTGCTACCATTCAGTATTGCTGGCAAATGTTCAGCAAATGGGACAGCAAACCGATGATATTGCCCGGCGATTTATCGCCATGGTGGATGAGTTTTACGAGCGCAATGTGAAATTGATTATTGCCGCCGAAGTACCATTGGAGGCGCTGTATACTGAAGGACGATTGAGCTTTGAGTTTAAACGCTGCCTGAGTCGCCTGAAGGAAATGCAATCCCACGATTATCTGGCTACGGAGCATTTGCCGTAGTGAAGTGACAAGTGAGATGTCGGGCGCGAAGACAATCATCAATCACTCCGCATTTGCGTAAAAATTACCCTCGCCTTTTATGGACAGTCCTGTATAATGCGCGCCCTGCCCAGTTACACAGCCGTTTTGGGAAAACGGAACAACCAGGGGGCTCGAAGGGGCCGATAACTTGGTTTACTGATGTCGTTCGGGTCAGATTGGCTTCGATTCCGGCATTATTAGTAACTAACAGATTTTTTGGGTAATCGAGAATGAAAACTTTTGTTGCAAAGCCAGAGACGGTAAAACGCGACTGGTTCGTGGTTGACGCCACAGACAAGACTTTGGGTCGCCTGGCGACTGAAATTGCTCGCCGCCTGCGCGGTAAGCATAAGCCTGAGTACACACCTCACGTTGATACCGGTGACTACATCGTTGTTATCAACGCTGAAAAAGTAGTAGTGACCGGCAATAAGCGTCAGGATAAGAAATACTACGACTACTCAGGTTATGTTGGCGGTTTGAAGGAAACTACCTTCGACAAACTGCAAGCGCACAAGCCTGAAGACATCATCGAACGTGCGGTCAAGGGTATGCTGCCTAAAGGTCCTCTGGGCCGTGAGATGTTCCGCAAGATGAAAGTCTATGCCGGTTCTGAGCACAAGCATGCTGCTCAGCAGCCACAGGTTCTGGATATTTAAGGGGAGCATGAGACATGGCAGATAATCAATACTACGGTACTGGCCGTCGCAAGAGCTCTACCGCTCGTGTATTCCTGCGTCCAGGCACAGGTAACATCACTGTAAACCAGCGTACTCTGGAGCAATTCTTTGGTCGTGAAACCGCTCGCATGGTGGTTCGTCAGCCTCTGGAATTGTTGGAAATGACTGAAAAGTTTGACCTGTACATCACCGTTACCGGTGGTGGTATCAGCGGTCAGGCTGGCGCCATCCGTCACGGTATTACCCGTGCGCTGATGGAGTACGACGAAGCGCTGCGTCCTGCCCTGCGTAAGGCCGGCTTCGTGACTCGTGACGCCCGTGAAGTTGAACGTAAAAAGGTCGGTTTGCACAAAGCGCGCAGACGTCCTCAGTTCTCCAAGCGTTAATTTTTACGCAACGTGTTTCCAAAACCCGGCTTCTGCCGGGTTTTGTTTTTTTAGCATCCCGATCAACTAATCCCTTGTTTTAACCTAGTTTTAACCATCATTTCCTTGTGTTTTGAAGGGGTTTTCTTTTATCATTTTCGATTAAAACCAAACCCCCGCGTTTCCCGTTAAATTCACATGAACGCACAAGATGAATGGCCGGGAAATGTACAGGGCGCTTCCACTAGGTGTTTTAAGGTGTTGCGTTCGGCAAACTTGCATTAAGCAAGTTGTGCCAAACATCGCTCCTGATAAAGAGTTCCTAGTGGAAGCGTCCTGGTTCCAACCTTTTTTGGAGAGACGTGGATGAGCAATGCGCCAGTAGACAACAATCGGCGCCGTTTCCTGACGATTGCCACCTCAGTGGTGGGCGCCGTCGGGGTGGCAGGTGCCGCTGTGCCATTTATCGCTTCCTGGAATCCCAGTGCCCGGGCTAAAGCCGCAGGTGCTGACGTGGAAGTGGATATCAGCAAGGTAGAGCCAGGTCAGCTTTTACGCGTCGAGTGGCGCAGTAAGCCGGTATGGATCGTGCGCCGCACGCCTGAGATCCTTGAGGCGTTGGGTAAACACGAGGATCAACTGCGTGACCCTGGCTCAGAAGAGCCACAGCAACCAGAGTTTGCCAAGAATCGCTACCGTTCCATGAAGGAAGAATATTTGGTGGCCGTGGGCATCTGTACTCATCTGGGCTGTTCGCCACAGCACATCAAAGACGGTGCTTTTGAAGAACAGGTGGAAGGTGTACGCGACGGCTTCTATTGTCCTTGTCATGGCTCAAAGTTTGATATGGCCGGCCGGGTCTTCCAGGGCGTTCCAGCGCCGTTGAACCTGGTGATCCCGCCTTATCAATACCTTGATGACAACTTAATCTTGATTGGCTCAGAAGCGGGGGCGGCATAACATGTGGCAGAACCTTCTCGACTGGATTGAATATCGAATCCCGATGATGCGGGTGGCGAAAATGCACGCCATCGAATACCCCGCACCTAAAAATATGAACTTCTGGTACGTGTTTGGCTTTTTAGCCACTATCGTACTGGTAAACCAAATCGTTACCGGCATTTGGCTGACCATGAGTTTCGAGCCTTCTGCTGAGCGTGCTTTCGCTTCCGTTGAGTACATTATGCGTGAAGTGGAATACGGCTATATTCTGCGATATATGCATTCCACCGGTGCCTCAGCCTTCTTTATCGTGGTTTATCTGCATATGTTCCGTGGCATGATTTACGGTTCATACCAGAAACCCCGAGAGCTTATTTGGCTGTTCGGTATGTTTATCTACCTGGCACTAATGGCCGAAGCCTTTATGGGCTACGTACTGCCTTGGGGACAGATGTCTTATTGGGGGGCACAGGTTATCGTGTCACTGTTTGGTGCGATTCCGGTCATCGGTGAAGATTTGGTGATTTGGATCCAGGGCGACTATGTCATCTCTGGCGCTACACTGAACCGCTTCTTTGCCTTGCACGTTATTGCTCTGCCTTTGGTGCTGGTCATCTTGGTATTCCTGCATATTGTGGCCCTGCACGAAGTGGGTTCCAACAACCCTGACGGTGTGGAAGTAAAACGCAAGAAAGGCTCTTTGAAAGAAGAAGAAAAGACCAAGTTCAAGATGCATGAGTACTACACCAACAAGTACGATATTGTTGACGATGTAGTGCCTTTCTTCCCGCATATCGTATTAAAAGATCTGGTGGCTTTTGCAGTATTCTTGCTGGGCTTCTGCTACATACTGTTCTTTAAACCTGAGATGGGTGGCTACTTCTTAGAAGCTCCTAATTTCGAGATTGCCAACCCACTGAAAACCCCTGAGCATATTTTCCCCGTGTGGTACTTCACGCCTTTCTACGCCATCCTGAAGGCTATACCTGACAAGCTATTCGGTGTTATCGCTATGTTCCTGGCGATTATCATGCTGGCGCTGCTGCCTTGGGTAGACCGTGGTAAGGTGCGTTCCTGGCGCTATCGTTGCGGCCTGCACAAGGTTAATCTGCTGGTGTTTGCTGCGGTGTTTGTATTCCTGGGTTATCTGGGTGGGACTCCGCAAGCTGGTTGGAAAGTGCTGGCCTCACAGATCGCTACCATCATGTATTTTGCCTTCTTTGTACTGCTTTGGATGTATAGCAAAAACGAGAACACCAAGCCCCTGCCAGAGAGGATCACGAAATGAAGAGACTAGTCGTACTGCTTGGGCTGTTACTTCCCTCGCTGGCAATGGCAGCCGGTGGCTCTAACGTTCATTTGGATCATGCTGCTATCGACCGTACAGATAAGGCTTCCTTGCAGCGTGGTGCGGCGCTGTATATGAACTATTGCATGGGTTGTCACCAGACTCAGTATCAACGTTATCAACGTACTTTCGAAGATCTGGGTATTCCACTGGAACTGGGGCAGGAAAATCTGCAGTTTTCTGGTGAGAAAGTCGGCGAATATATGCGTAATGCCATGCCAACTGCTTCGGCAGCTAAGTGGTTTGGCGCTGCACCACCAGATTTGACCTTGGTAGCCCGTGTACGTGGTGCTGACTGGATCTATACCTACTTGCGCTCTTTCTACGTTGATGACAGTCGTCCTTTTGGCGTAAACAACAAGGTATTCCCTGAAGTAGGTATGCCTCACGTACTGCAGGAACTGCAAGGTGTGCCTCGTGAAACCCATGAAGAGCGCATGATTGATGGCGAAATGCAGCAGGTGTATGCCGGTATCCAATCCGATGGCAGCGGTATGCTAAGCCCTGAGGAATACGACCAGGCGGTACTGGATTTGGTCAACTATCTGGTGTACCTGGGTGAGCCGTCCAGATTGGAAGCTGAAAGCATTGGCCGTTGGGCTATCATATTCGTACTGGTGCTTTTCGTCTTCGTCTATCTGTTGAAGAAAGAATATTGGCGAGATGTGCACTAATTAAGCACAGAATCAGGTATAATCCCCACCAAGGGTTTTCCCTGATGGGTCCCAGAAGGGCAGTTTAAACACTGCCCTTTTTTTCCGTTTTAAGGGTTTTGGAGGAGTGTTAATGGTCTTAGCCGCGAATAAACGTTCAATTATGACGTTGTTCTCAGATACCTTGGATATGTATAGCCACCAGGTACGTATTGTCCTGGCCGAAAAAGGCGTGGGTGTAGAAATTTGCTTTGTGGATCAAGGCAACCTGCCCGAAGATCTGATTGACCTCAACCCCTACGGCACCTTGCCCACCTTGGTGGATCGCGAACTGGTACTGTACCGTTCGCAAATCATCATGGAATATCTGGATGAGCGTTTCCCACATCCACCATTAATGCCGGTATACCCTGTATCACGTGGCCAGAGCCGTCTGATGATGCACCGTATCGAAAATGACTGGTATAGCTTGGCAGAGCAGATTCTGCGTGGTGAAGGCGATGTTGAGCAGGCCCGTCGTGACTTGCGCGAAGCCATTCTGTCGCTGGCGCCGCTGTTCGCTGACAATCCTTTCTTTATGAGCGAAGAGTTCAGCCTGATTGATTGCTACCTGGCCCCATTGTTGTGGCGTTTGCCCGCTTTTGGCATTGAGTTGTCCGGTGCTGGCAGCAAAGATGTGAAAGCCTACATGAACCGTATTTTCGATCGCAGTTCATTCAAGGCCTCCCTGACCGATCAAGAACGGGAAATTCATAACCCGCTGTGAAGATGACCTCTAACAAGCCCTATCTGCTCAGAGCCTTCTATGAGTGGCTCCTGGACAACCAATTGACCCCTCATATTGTGGTGGATGCCACCGTTGAGGGGACGCTGGTACCCCAGGAACATGTTCGTGATGGTCAGATTGTGCTGAATATTGCTCCTCATGCTTGCGGCAAACTGCAATTGGGAAATCTGGATTTGACCTTGGATGCCCGTTTTGGCGGTACACCCAAGCACTTAGAGATCCCGATGCAGGCCGTTATGGCCATCTATGCCCGGGAAAATGGTGCCGGCACTATCTTTACGCCTGAAGACGAGCCTGAAGATACTCCACCAGAAACACCATCACCGGGAACCCGGCCAGCGGAGCCCCGGCCCCCTAAAGGCAAACCTAGCCTCAAGGTAGTCAAATAAAAAAGGCGCTCAACGCGCCTTTTTCTTGTGCTCAGTGAGATGCTCAGAGTATTTCAAAAGCTTTCACGACCCTGGCTACACCACCGACATTACGCACGATATCCACGGCAATATCTGACTCTTGTTCGGTAACTAACCCCATCAAGAATACCTCTGCATCCTCCACAATAACCTCGATATGCAGGCCATCAACTCTCTTGTTGGTCAATAAATTCGTTTTTACCTTGGTTGCCAACCACACATCATGGGTGCGTGTGGAGGTCTTGGTGGGTTCGCCGATACGAATTTGATTGTGCAGTTTATTTACATTGGGAATGCTTTCGGCAATTTGTTGCGCTTCCCGTTTCATGCTTTCACTTGGAGTTTGTCCCACCAACAATGCGACGCCATTAAACACATGCACATTAATGTGTGCGAATTCCTTGATCCCCTCATGCTCAGCCAGTTTTGCCGAAATCTTGGATTCCAGTGTGGTATCGTCCAATTGTGTCCCCACAGTACGTCTGTCGTGGGCGGCGCTGGCAGCAGTCACACCAGCCCCTACCACAGCAACGGCACAACCTTGCAACAAAGACAGCGCCAACAAAGATGACAACAGCAGTTTAGCCGGAAGCCTTTTCATTAATTATTCTCCTGAGTGGTCGGGAAACAAGCAGTCATCAATACCTTCGCACAAGCTGTGGATGGTGAGTAGATGAACTTCCTGAATTCGTGGTGTTTTATTCGATGGCACCCTTATTTCTACATCATTCGGGCCTAGTAGTCCGGCCATTTCGCCGCCGTCTTTGCCGGTCAGGGCAATAATGGTCATATCACGACTCAGGGCCGCTTCCATGGCCAGAATCACATTGCGGGAATTGCCACTGGTGGAGATGGCTAGCAAGATATCTCCGGCTTGACCCAATGCGCGAACCTGCTTGGAAAATATTTCCTCATAGCTGAAATCATTCGCCACAGAGGTAATGGTGGCACTATCACAGGTAAGGGACAGCGCGGGAAGGCTGGGCCTGTCCCTATCGTAGCGATTGAGCAATTGTGAGGCAAAATGCTGGGCATCGCCGGCCGAGCCACCGTTACCGCAGCAGAGTATTTTATTCCCGGCGATTAGGGTTTGCACCATCATATAAGTCGCTCGCTCAATAGCGTCGGGCAGGACCTCAATGGCAGCGATCTTGGTTTGAATGCTTTCGGTAAAATTGGCTCTTATTTTCTCTATCATATATGGCTAATCCACTGGATTTCCTGTCCCTGTATTGCCACTAGATCTATCCTGTGTGCGATATGGGCGGGATTGAGGTCATGTTGTTGCAGGAAGTGCAGTACTGCTGATTCCAGTTTCCTGCGTTTATGGCGGTCAAGAAACTCGCTGGCATGACCATACTTATTTGATTTACGGTATTTTACCTCGATAAACACCCATTCTTCACCATCGCGCATTACCAGGTCAATTTCACCAGTGCGACAGCGGTAGTTTTGGGTGACCAAAGTTAACCCTTTTTGTTGCAGAAATCGGCACGCCTGATCTTCGGCTTCCTTGCCTATCCAAGAGGACAGTTTCTGCTTAATCCATTGCAAGCCGGATAACCTTTTCCTGACTTACTTTACCCATGGGCAATTCACGATGGATCTGGCCAAAGCTGTCCATCTTCAGGCGTCCGGTTAAACCCTGTTTTTGCATTCCTTCGATGGCAGCCAATCTTGGCAATAGGGGGATCAAGCCATAAGCGTCATAGCCCATGGCAAAGAGCCGGGATTGACCGTCATTACGGTTTGGCCACAGCGACTGCGATTGCGCTTTCAACGGTGAGTCGTCGCCAGGCAGCATCCAGGGCATATCTAAAAAGGTCAGATTGCGCAGATCGCGCAGGCTATTGGCACCTAACTCCTGGCTATAACTACGCGACGTGGCAAATACCGGCACCATCGAAGCAAAGGGGCTGATACTGGACTCGATGATTGGATTTAACAGTTCTGTTTGTCCTGGGGTGGCAAAAATTACAATTGCGTCCACATCCCGACGATTACGGGCAAAGTTATGTACCTCTTCCTTAACCAATCGCTCCACTTGTTCAATACGTTGTTTGCTGTGTTGTACATCAAGTAGGTTTTCCATGGCGGTTCGCATGGATTTGTTGTCACTGAAGCTGACTGACTTTGGCTCTTGCTTCACCAACTCACGCCAATGCTGACTGAAGCTTTGCGCCATGCGCTGAAAGAGCTGTCTGTCTGAACTGACCACCACCGGGCGCACATAACCTTTTTGGGCCAGGAAAGTAGCTAACTGTTCCGCTTCATCCTCTGGTGCCAATGAGTAGAAATAGCGGTTATTCAATGCCTTGGGCTCATCCAGTCGGTTAAGCACCAGCATGGGTTTGTCCGCCGGCAGCGTTTCCAGAAGAGGTTCTATGTTTTCTTTGAGCAATGGGCCCAACACAAAGTCAAATTCATTGGCAATACGTTGATTATCCTCTTCGGTGATTTGATTAGAATCGAAAAAGTTAAGTTTGACGTTCTTCTGGATATCATCTTGGTTGTTATCGAAGTAAGCGGCCAAAATACCCTCGCGAAGAGCCTCCCCCTGACTGGCAAGGCGCCCGCTCATAGGCAGTATGACGGCAATGCTTTGCGGTATGGTGACGGTGGTGGACGCCAACTGTTGGACGCTCTGCGGCAACGGCAGTCGAGGGTGCCTTTTCTTCCAGTCGTCTAAGGCAGTTTGCAATCGCTGTCCTTGCAACTGTCTGCTGATAGCAGCCAACTGTAACCAAGGATTCAAATAGGTAGTACCATTGGCTGGCAAAGACAAAGCCCTATCATCAACTTTCTGCAACAGTGTCCATATCTTGCTAAAAAGTTCAGCCTCTTTGGCCGGATTGAGGCTGGCCAGCTCTGCATAATCTCTTGCGGCAACCAGAGGTTGATAGCTAAATTCGGCCAGCTGCGCTGATACAGCCAGGCGTCTTGCCATATATTGCACGCCTAATCTGACCTTAGCCAGACTTTCACTGGCAAGTTCGGCTTGTTCCAAGATTAACAGGCATTCAGCCTGAAGCAGGTGAGCGCGATCTTTGGCATCAGCATCGGTCAGGGAGGGCAATAGCACCGAAAGCACCTTCAGACTGTTTTCACAGCGGTTTTCGGCCTGCCAGGCTTCGGCTGCACGAAGCAGCAACGAAGGTTGCTTCTCTGGATTGGCTTGCTTCGCCATGGTCAGCCACTGTTGGGCACTGTAATCCTGCTTGACTACCGGCTGCGGCTCGGTAACCACGGGCTTGCTGGGAGGTGTGTGCACCACGGGAGGCGCGCTTGTACAAGCGCTCAAAAGCAGCACCAGCAGCGGCAAGGGACGTTTTCTGTTCAACAGCATGGCCTGCCTTAAAAGTTTCCAGCCTTAAATGAGGTGATTAGTTTAAAATGGCCGACAAGCTAACACAATCAAAGGCATGGATAAGTGGTGGATTCAGCAACCCTCTATATCGTCGCAACGCCCATCGGCAACCTGGGCGATATGACCCACAGAGCGATAAAAGTGCTGCAAGAGGTAGCCATTATCGCCGCAGAAGATACCCGCCACAGTCAAAGACTGCTGCAGCACTATCAAATTAATACACCACTGTTGTCTTTGCATGACCACAATGAAAAACAGCGAGCGGAACGCTTGGTGGAGAAGCTGCAAAACGGCCAATCCATTGCCCTTATCAGCGATGCCGGCACACCTCTTATCAGCGATCCCGGTTATACCTTGGTGAGTCGTTGCCGGGAAGCGGGCATCAAAGTCGTGCCTATTCCCGGACCTTGTGCAGCGGTGGCGGCTTTGTGTGCGGCAGGATTGCCCACCGATAGGTTCCGTTTTGAAGGTTTTTTACCGGTGAAAGAGATGGCCAGACGTGCCAGCCTGGCAAGTTTGCAGGGGGAAACCGCTACGGTGGTGTTTTATGAAGCGCCCAGGCGTATTCGTGAAACCCTCTCTTGGCTGCTCGAAGAGTTGGGAGAGGCGCGGGCGGTGGTATTGGCTAAAGAGCTGACCAAGACCTTCGAAACCTTTGTTGCCGGCGGTGCGCGAGAGGTGCTTGCATGGTTGGATGCCGATGAGGTGCACCAAAAAGGCGAGTTTGTGCTGATGGTTGGACCGGCGCCAGTGACACCAACTGAGATCCCACAGGAGGCCTTGTTATTGCTCAAGCGTCTGGCTGAGGAACTACCATTGAAGAAGGCGGCAGCGATTACCGCAGAGCAATTTGGTCTGAAAAAGAACGCTCTTTACCAAATCGGACTGACCTTCAACGCAGAGACTTGAGCGCCTAGTTGGAGGTCCTGCCCGCTTTGTTCCACAGGTTTTGGTGTTTGGCATAGGAGAAGAAGGTGTAGGGATGCCAACACTTGGGGATCAAGTCCAGCTCCTTGCGTTCTTCGAAATTAGACACCAATTTACTCAGGATATCGAGCAGGCGTTCTTTACTCATTTTTTCCAACTTTGCTCGGGCCTGTGGGAAGTAAAGGTTGTTTTCCATGCTGATGGTCAGATCCTGGCCAAACTCACTAAAGGTAAGATTCTTGGTGGCGCTGCGGCATAAAGGAAGATGCGGATTCTCCGGATACAGGCCATTGACGATGGCATACTCGTATCTGTCCAAATCCCGTTTATCAGAATCTTTGGGAATAAAGGTGACACCAAAGCCCTGGGGAAAATGCCCGACAATCTTAATAAAACTGGTGACGGCCGTACCGTTCAATGCCCCTTTTTCAGCGCCTTTTTCTAAGACCATGGTGGCTTTTGGCAAGGTGTCATAGTAAGGACCCGATTTGGTCGATAACACCACAGAGGCATAAATCTGCGGGATCTTTAGCAGGTTGCCGATAGATTGCTGAGGATCGAAAGAGGACTTAATCAGGGTCAGAATAAATTTTAACTTCTCCTTTTCTTTTAAATTAAAGGCGGCGCGCTCTTCTTTTGAGTTCCCTACATAGGCATCACAGCCAATACCGTCACGCAGATAATCCACCGTTTGTTCGTAGCTGATTTTTAAGAGGTTGATCCTGTCATCCTTTTCCAGAGTTCTGAATTCGTTAAGGTTGCCTTCCTTGCCCTTAAGAATCAGCTGCGCATCTTGATGATACTGACCAATGTCTTGCATTAAGGAGGTCATCAGCAAGGGAATTTTTACGTAGCGACGAAACTCGCAACGAGCCGCATCATCCGCATTCTGCGGATAGGCAACACGCTCTTCCGCTAATTTCTGCACAAAGGGATTGGCTATCTCATTGCCTTGCAGCATTTGCTCAAGCAACAACAGGCATAGCACCGCCTTATAGAGATGTTTGCTTTTCTGATTGAGGAAGGCCACTTTGGGATTATCGGTGGGGGTGATCAGCAAGATACTACCCAGTACTCTGGAAAAGTTTCGCCTTGCCTCTTCCTGATTACTACCTTCGACCAAACTTAAAATTTCATCGCAGATTTCCAATAATTTATGATGTCGCTGAATACGTTGCTCATCCCATTCTTTATTCAATGCCTTTAACTGATCTTTGGCTTCTTTGAGCTTTTCCTCGACGCGAGGCTTAGAGGCGTTGGCCTCCAGTTCGGCAATCTGGTTACTGAGCTTGTCTGATTTGTCCTTAAACGCAGGTTGCTGCTGGAAATACAGCATGGCCTGCTCATAGGCAGAGTCCTTTATAGGGGAAACGTCGTGGATTTTCTTGATCAGAACGCGCAGGTTCTTCACATAATTACTTTCCCCGACCGTGGCTTTATTCATACTCTTGCTGCTCCCCGTACCTTAGGTATTCAAACATATGCCCTGCCAATATTAGGCGTTATCGGCAGGAAGTTAAATCTTCCTGCCGGTAAGCAACGCAGATGGTTAATATTCAGCGTACTGGTCTTTAACCGGGCAAAAGAGTAGAATCCGCGCCGGAGTTGGCCAGGCAATCGCCGCCCGCTTTTAGCGGGGGGAGGAAAGTCCGGGCTCCATAGGGCAGGGTGCCAGGTAACGCCTGGGCGGCGCAAGCCGACGACAAGTGCAGCAGAGAGTAGACCGCCAACCCCGGCTTGCCGGGCGGTAAGGGTGAAAGGGTGCGGTAAGAGCGCACCGCGCAACTGGTAACAGATTGTGGCAAGGTAAACTCCACCCGGAGCAAGACCAAATAGGGTTCCTTGGCGTGGCCCGCGTCGGAACCGGGTAGGTTGCTTGAGCCTGTGAGTGATTACAGGCCTAGATGAATGATTGCCCTCGACAGAACCCGGCTTATCGGCCAACTCCACTCATCTCTTTGAAAAATAGACGCTTTACGTCTTTCTTGTCTTTAGGTATGTAGCTCTATACATAGGTACGCAAGGCGCACTGTTTGCCACTCTCGTCCTGGGCTATCTTTATCTCGTCAAGACCCGTTGCTAAACCCATCGATAGAGAGGCGAGTGCCATGAAAAAGTTTGCTTGTTTGTCTGTAGCCTTATTTGGTGTGTCTGTGAGCCCTATGGTGCAAGCGGACATTAATGAAGATCTGCAGAATATCTGCACCATCGTCAAAAACGACGACAAGAGTGAATTGCGCAAAAAGCTGAAGAAGGTACAAGACGATTACAATATGCGTCTTGGAGATATCTACAGTGGTATCAGCTGCGGTGGCAGTAGTTTGATTCGTTATGCCATGGAAAATGGTGCGGTCGAAGCCGGTACCTTTATGATCAAAAAGATGAGCAAGTCAGAACTGACCACAGCCGAGCAAGATGGTCAGGTATTGCAAGAATGGGCTCAAAGCAAAGGTTATATGGATGGTCCTATTGGCCAGGAATTGCTAGCTCGTATCAACTGATCTTCAGGCGTCAAAGAATTTAAGTGCAGGCCTGACCATACAGATCTGCCCCCCTGTTTGGGCGACATTTGTCCGAAGGTCTTGACGCCTCTTAATTCGGACGAATGTTTTTGCCCAAATTACGTGAAAGCCCCGCAGCAGCGGGGCTTTTTCTTTTTAGCCTAATTAAAATAACCAGCGACGAATCTTATCCCTTCTCAGCCATAGCGCCAGCATCAATAAACCCAGATAGAGCATCGGTTTAGCGGTCAAGGTTTTTACAGACCACATATAGTGCAGGCCAATCAGGGCGGCGGTCAGATATACGCCATTATGTACCTTCTGCCAGGCTTTACCCATTTTCCGCTGTATGGTCTGAGTGGATGTTAATGTCATGGTCAGCAAAATCAACCAGGCGGCAAAGCCCACAGTGATATAGGGTCTTTCGATAATTTCCGATAGCAGCATGCTCCACTCTAGTTGCAGCTCAAACAAGATATAACTGCCAAGATGCAAAACGGCGAAGAAGAAGGCATAGAGTCCGAGCAAGCGCCTGAAGCGGATAAACTGCGCTTGTCGTAGAGCTTTAGCCAGAGGACTCATGGCCAGTGACAGCAGCAACATATTCAGTGTGCTGATGCCGGTAAAATGCAGTATCTCCTCTACCGGATCGCCACCAAGGTTATCCAGCGTAGCCTGGTAATAAAACCAAAGTGCCGTACCCAGACAGGAAATATGAATAAGCGCCTTAAGGAGGGTGATTTGTAAGGAACTAAAACTCACCCGTCGCATCAGTAATGGTGCCTTAAATTCATGCCTTTATATAGTGGGGCGACTTCCTCATAGCCGTTAAAAAGTTGTGTATCAATACGGTTTGATGCGAACAATCCACCCTTATCGATACGCCGCTCTCTGGCCTGACTCCACCTTGGGTGATCCACCATGGGATTAACGTTGGCGTAAAAACCGTATTCCTGAGGCGCCAAACGGTTCCAGGTGGTGCGCGGTTGCTTTTCCTGCAGGCGGATACGGACAATAGACTTGATGCTCTTAAAGCCATATTTCCAGGGCACTACCAGGCGAATGGGTGCGCCATTTTGCGGCGGAAGTGTTTTTCCGTATAGACCTACGCTCAGCAGGGTCAGCGAATGGGCAGCTTCATCGATTCGGAGCCCTTCCTCGTAAGGGTAATCAATGCCGCCACCAATAAAACGATTACGCTGTCCGGGCATTTGCTGTGGGTCATAAAGGGTTTCAAAAGCAACGTATTTGGCATTAGAAAGTGGCTTCGCCTGTTCCAACAAAGCGGATAACGGGAAGCCAATCCAAGGAATAACCATAGACCAGGCCTCTACACAGCGTAAGCGATAGATGCGCTCTTCCAGCGGGAAAAGTTTGAATAGATCTTCAAAACTTAAGGTCAAAGGGGCTTCTACTTCGCCTTCAATGCGCAATGTCCAGGGATCTACTTTAAAAGCCTGTGCATTGTCTTTGGGATCGCTTTTATCGGTGCCAAATTCATAAAAGTTGTTATGGCTGGTGACTTTGTTTTCCGGGGTCAGAATTTGCTTATCCGGGACTGCGTTTTGGTAGTTCAGGGGCCTGGTCTCAAAAGCTTGGGTGTCGTCTTCAGCAAAGAGGTTAATGGCTGACGCCTTGCTCTGCATCAACAGCGCACCGGCACCGATAAAGCCCATTTGTTTTAACAGCCGGCGCCTGTCGCGATAAATAGCCTCATCGGTAACCTGCGACTCTTTGTAGTCATGGCGGCCAGATTTTTTAATCAACAAAATGCCTTCTCCTGTCTTTTCTTTTGTATAGAGCTAAGACAGGGAAAAGGCTCATTTGGTTACAGTCTTTATGTCAGTAATTGAATGAGGCTCTGCTGATGCGGTGCGACGTCACCGATATTATCCATGACCCAGGTGTCGTTGTAATAGGTATCGAGGTAACGCTCGCCGCTGTCACACAGCAAGGTCACAATCGAGCCCTTTTCCCCTTTCTCGCGCATCTGCGCGGCTTTTTGCAACGCCCCCCACATATTAGTACCGGTGGAGGGACCCACTTTGCGGCCTAATTGCGCTTCCAGCCACAGCATGGTGGCGATACTGGCACCATCTGGCACTTGCAGCATTTCATCTACGACGGAAGGAACAAAGGAAGGCTCCACTCTTGGCCGGCCAATCCCTTCGATACGGCTGCCACAGGAGGTAAGAGCGGCATTGCCGCTTTGGTAAAAGGGATAAAACACCGAGTTATCTGGGTCGACGACCAGCAGTTTAGTATCAAAACAGCGGTAACGAATGTAGCGGCCAATGGTGGCGCTTGTGCCACCAGTACCAGCGCTCATAATAATCCAGGCGGGGATCGGGTAGCGTTCAAACTGCATTTGCTCGAATATACTGCAGGCGATATTGTTGTTACCACGCCAATCGGTTGCCCGCTCGGCATAGGTAAACTGATCCATATAATGGCCATTCAATTCTCTGGCCAGTCGTTCTGATTCGGCATAGATCTGATCGCTCTGCTCAACAAAATGACAGCGGCCACCATAGAAGGTGATTTGCTGGATCTTGCGGGCCGCCGTGCGTTTAGGCATCACCGCAATAAAAGGTAAGCCTAATAAGCGGGCAAAATAGGCTTCGGATACGGCCGTGCTGCCGGAAGAGGACTCAATAATGCTGGTTCCTTGCTGGATCCAACCGTTAGTAAGGCCATATAAGTACAATGAACGGGCCAAGCGGTGCTTCAGGCTACCTGTGGGGTGAGTGCTCTCATCTTTAAGATAAAAATCAATATCATCAAATCCAGCGAAATTGAGCTTAATCAGGTGGGTATCAGAAGAGCGCTGAAAATCTGCCTGAATACTCTCTATGGCTTGATGTACCCATTGTCTGCCCATGATTAAAGTTCCCTGTATTTACGTTGCCATGAAACTAACGAGAGCAGCCGAGAAAAGCAAGTCTGGCCTGGGTTGTCACCACAATCACTTTTTTTAACAAAGCAAATCAAGCCGCAAATCAGGCGCTTACTTTGAATCGGCAGCAGGAATTTTGGTCCGCGGGTGACATTTAGATTGAAATCGTGGAAACTGGCCCCCACCTAAGCAATAGGCAACAGGTGGGCAGCGGTGCATTGTGCAAAAAAGCCTGTTCAACCATGTCGGCAGGGAAATCGTCCCCGCCCAATATTTTAGAATAAAGAGAAGTAGACAATGGCGAAAAACTACGTGTTGTTGGACAAAGAAGTCCACAAAGATATCAAGATTAAACAAGATGCCAAACTGGCCCATGCCAAGCAATCCCATTTGATCGGGGTGTCTGTGCGCGAATTCGCGCGGGCCTCAAGCGCTATTCCACTGGTCCTGATCAAGGACCAAGGTTCTGACCGCTTTTACATAACCGGTCTGTATGGCCTGGTTGAAGGCAGCAACTACTTTGTAAAAGAGGATGGCTGGAAAAGCCACTTCGCACCTATGAATCTGCAGCGCTATCCCTTCGACATCCGCCCCAATGGTAATCAGCTTTCTATCTTTATTGATGAGAACAGTGAACTGGTTAATAAGGAAGAAGGGGTGGCCCTGTTCAACGAAGACGGTACCCCTTCTCAAGGTCTAGAAAACCTGCAGAAAATGTTGGGCGATCTGGTTAACAGCGAGAATATGACCCGTGAGTTCATCAAACAGATCATCGATTTGGGCCTGATCGAAGAAATTCGCCTGGGTATCCGTTTCGCCGATGGTGAGCAGCGCAGCCTGACTGGTCTGCACAGCATCAACGAAGAGAAGCTACTGAAGCTAAGCGACGAAGAAGTCGTTAAGCTGCACCGTAGCGGTTTCTTGGGTGCCATCTATGCCATGCTCGGTTCCATGGGGCAGCTCAACCGTTTGGTACAAATGTCACAAGACACTGACAAGCCGGTTGAAGCCATTCAGATCCTGCCAAGACAGTCTGCTCCTCAGCCAGAAGCGGCAAACGCTTAAGCAATGTTGCGGACCCGGATTCTCCGGGTTCGCTCTCTCCATTTCCTCACCTTTCCCTGCCAATATTTATTCTTAAAAGCGGTTTTTCCACTTTCTCCCACCTTATCAATAACTTCGGTCAAAGCCTTAATTTTTCTGGTGTTCACGCCCAGTGTTTCGTCTTGATAGTGCTTGACACTGCATGTGGGTGGTACCTAAACTGACGATTGTGGGTAAAAGTGGCAAAAAGTGGAAAAATAAGAGCAAAAAGGTAGGGGAATGTTCCGCGGCGCTAATGCAATCAATCTGGACAACAAAGGACGAGTAACGATTCCAACCCGTTACCGCCAAGCTTTGCTGGATGATTGTCAGGGACAGCTGGTGTGTACCATTGATATCCAGCAACCTTGTTTGCTGCTTTACCCACTTTCCGAATGGGAAGAAATCGAACTTAAACTCAGTCGTCTCTCCAGCATGAACCCTCATGAGCGTCGCTTACAGCGGCTGTTGTTGGGTTATGCATTGGAAGGGGCGATGGACAATAACGGCCGGTTCCTGTTGAGTGGCCCACTGCGCCAGCACGCCAAGCTCGATAAACAGATCATGTTAGTGGGGCAGTTGAACAAGTTTGAACTCTGGGATGCTGATATTTGGCAGCAGCAGATTCATCAGGATATCGATACGGAGCAGCAGGGTGGCTTCGAACTAACCGAGAGATTGCAGGACTTTTCACTATAATGTCCACCGACTTTGTTCATCAGTCGGTGTTGTTGCAAGAGTCGATTGAGGCCCTGGCAATCCAACCCGACGGCATCTATCTCGACGCGACTTTCGGTCGTGGCGGGCATTCGCGTGCCGTTTTAGCCAAGCTTTCATCCGCCGGTCGTCTGATTGCCTTTGACCGTGATCCTGTCGCCATCGAAGCCGCGTCGGCCTTAGCCGGCGATCCCCGCTTCCAGATTTTCCATTGTCCTTTTTCTGAAATGCAGCATCAGGCCGAACGACTTGGTCTGGTAGGTTGCATCGACGGCGTATTGATGGATCTCGGTGTATCCTCCCCGCAACTGGATGATGCCGAGCGTGGCTTTAGCTTTATGCGGGACGGCCCGCTGGATATGCGCATGGACACCAGCAGCGGTATCAGTGCTGCGCAGTGGCTGGCACAAGCCGACGCTGAAGTGATTGCAAGGGTACTGCGTGAATACGGTGAAGAGCGCTTTGCCTGGCGTATTGCGCAAGCCATCGTCAACAGCCGTGACGAGCAGCCGTTGACCCGCACTCTGCAACTGGCAAAACTCATTGATGCTGCCGTGCCTTTTAAAGATAAGCACAAGCATCCGGCCACCCGCAGTTTCCAAGCCATTCGTATTCATATCAATGGTGAACTGGATGAAATCACCTCGGCCATGCAGCAGGCGCTTACCTTGCTAAAGCCGGGCGGACGCCTTGCCATTATCAGTTTCCATTCTTTGGAGGATCGTCTGGTAAAACGCTTTATGCGTGAGCAGAGCAAAGGCAAACAAGTGCCGGCTGGTTTGCCAGTACGAGAAGAAGAGCTGCAAGCCAGTAAGGCGATGCGCCTGATCGGTAAAGCCATTATGCCCTCAGAGGCGGAGCTTTCGGTTAATAACCGGGCCCGAAGCTCAGTATTAAGGGTGGCCGAAAAGCTATGAAAGACGGCCAGACCCAATTCAATCTCGTTGTCCTGCTGTGGACAGACCTGACTCGCCACCTTGGGCGGGTTTTGTTGTATTTAATGGTGCTGACCAGCGCGGGCGCCGTGATCTTAAGTGCTCACCATAATCGTCAGCTGACCATAGTGCATGAACAACTGATGCAGGAACGTGATCAGTTGGATGTGGAATGGCGTCACCTGGTGCTTGAACAAAGTGCCCTGACCGAACATAACCGTCTGGAAAGCATGGTGCAAAAGCAGCTCAGCATGCGCCGTCCCTTGCCTCAGGATGAAGTGGTGGTACAGATAAAATGAACCACAGCACTTATCGTACCGCACATCACGCCAAAAAAAATGCCAAGCCAAGACTGGTAGAGTGGCGTTTTGTATTAGTTGCCACAGTGGTGGTATCCGTCTTTGCGGTATTGGTAATGCGTGCAGCTTTTATTCAGGTGATCGAGCCCGACTCCCTGATTCAGCAAGGTGATAATCGTACCAAGCGTACCCGCTATACCCAGGTGAGCCGCGGCATTATCACTGACCGCAATGGTGAGGAGTTAGCGGTAAGTGTGCCGGTTCGCGCCATCTATGCCGACCCTAAGATTGTGCATGAGAATGGTGGTTTTGATGATATGCGGCGCTGGAAAGCGCTTGCCGATGTGCTGGGACAAGATTTGAATACCCTGCGTGAGCGCTTGTCCAATCCTGCCCGCCGCTTTGTTTACATCCAGCGTCAGGTTTCACCGGCCATGGCCAGCTATGTTGACCAGCTGGATTTACCGGGTATCTACCTGCGCAATGAATCACGCCGCTATTATCCTGCCGGTGAAGTCTCCGCACAGCTTATCGGCTTTACTGATGTGGATGATAAGGGCATCGAAGGCATAGAACGGCTTTACAACGATTGGCTGACCGGTACGCCCGGCTCACGCAAGATTCGCAGTGATGCCAAGGGACGTCAGGTAGAGATCCTCGATGAGACACAAGGTGAATCGGGCAAAAACCTGCAGTTAACCATCGACCAACGGATCCAGGCGCTGGCCTACCGCGAATTGAAACAAGCGGTCGGTGTGTATAAGGCGGCCTCAGGCTCGGCTGTGGTGGTGGATATTCACAGCGGTGAGATCTTGGCCATGGTCAATAGCCCTTCTTACAACCCCAATAACCGCGCCGATGCCGCGCCGCACAAAATGCGCAATCGGGCCATCACCGATACCTTTGAGCCTGGCTCCACGGCCAAACCGCTGGCAGTGGTTTCTGCCTTGGAATTTGGCTCAGCCAAGCTCGGTGATGTGATTGACACTTCTCCTGGCTGGATGCGAGTGGGGGGCAGTATGGTCCAAGATTCCAAAAACTACGGTCCCTTGGATCTAACCGGTATTATTCGCAAGTCCAGCAATATGGGGACTTCTAAGCTGGCCTTGTCGGTACCCAAAGAGCATTTTATCGACCTTTACTACCAAATGGGGCTGGTCGGCGATACCGGCACCAATTTGGTCGGTGAGAGTGGCGGTATCTTTCATGAAAGACGCCGTTGGTCTGATTTCGAGATGGCTACCCTGTCCTTTGGTTATGGTTTGTCGGTGACCACAATTCAGTTGGCCAGGATGTACAGCATCCTTGGCACCTACGGTTTAAAACGCCCATTAACCATCGTCCACCAGGAAAATCCGCTTCCGGCAGAGCGGGTGTTGAGTGAAAGTAATGCCAAGGCTGTTGTGGAGATGCTTGAGCATGTGACGCTGGAAGGCGGCACCGCCACCAAAGCCAGGGTTCCCGGCTACCGCGTGGCCGGTAAAACCGGTACCAGCCGCAAGGCGGTAGCCGGTGGCTACGGCGAAGAATACGTGAATATTTTTGCCGGTCTGGCACCGGTATCCGACCCGCGCCTGGTAGTGGTCATCCTGATCAATGAGCCCGGCGGCGATCTTTATTATGCCGGTGATACGGCGGCGCCGGTATTTTCGAAAGTCATGGCCGGTGCACTGCAAATGATGAACATACCACCGGATGCCAAGACCGTATCTTCTTTGGCCGCGGTTCAGGGAGGGAAAGGCAATGAAAGCTAAACCCGCTTTGCCTAACCTGCGCCGCCTGCTGATGCCCTTTGGTATCGAAGCGCCCGCCATCGAGATGGAAGATATGGTGTTGGATAGCCGCGAAGTGGCCATTCACAAACTCTTTGTGGCCGTAACCGGACATCGACTGGATGGCCGTGATTTCATTCCTCAAGCCATAAGCCTTGGCGCTAAAGCCATCCTGGCAGAAACAGAAGATGAAAAGCAGCATGGTCAGATGGAAATGCGTGAGCAGTCCATGATCATCCAGTTTTATCGTCTGCAGGAGCAGCTGTCTGCGCTGGCGGCCGAGTTTTATGGCCATCCCGCCGATGCCATGCAGGTGATTGGTGTGACCGGTACCAACGGTAAAACCTCCACGGTGCAGCTCTGTGCGCAACTGGCGACGCTAAGCGGTACCCCGGCTGGCACTATCGGCACTTTAGGGGCTGGTATGCTGGATGCGCTGCAAGACGTGGGCAATACCACGCCTGACGCCATCAGCATGCACCGTTTGCTTAATCAAATGCACAGCCAGGGGGCGGGGGTAGTGGCCCTTGAAGCATCCTCCCATGCCTTGGTGCAGCATCGTATCAAAGCACTGAAAATGGATGCGGCCATCTTCACCAATCTGACCCGAGACCACCTTGATTACCACGGCGATATGAATCGTTATGCGGCAGCTAAACGCTTGCTGCTCAAGCAGCCCGGGCTGAAACACGTGGTGCTCAATCAGGAAGACAGTGAAAGCCGCAATTGGCTGAGTCTGTGCGGCAGTGCGCAAACCCCGGTGTTTTTCGGCTTAGAGCAGCCTAAATATGCACAGCATCGCTTTGTGATTGCCAAGGACGTGGAGTACTTGCCTCAAGGCACCCGCTTCCGGTTGGACAGCAGTTGGGGACAGGCCACCATTCAAACCCGTTTGTTAGGGCCATTTAATGTGCTCAATCTACTGGGCGCCCTGGCAGCGCATTTGAGTTTAGGGCGACCACTTTCCATCCTGGCCGAACAAGTTGCAAAGCTTAATCCGGTACCCGGTCGCCTGGATGTGTTTAAGACAGAAGGCATGGCCGCTCTGGTGGTGGATTATGCCCATACCCCGGATGCCCTGGAGCAGGCGCTAAAGGCGATTAAGGCCCATGCCCGAGGGCAGGTCTGGTGTGTATTTGGTTGCGGTGGTGACCGCGATAAAGGCAAGCGGCCATTGATGGGGCAGGTAGCCCAGGCCTTTGCCGACAGAGTTATTTTGACCAATGACAACAGCCGCTCTGAAGACCCTGCGGCCATTGCCAGGGACATTCTTGAGGGGTGCAGTGAGCCCCAAAGCGTGCAAGTGGAACTAGACAGGAAAAAGGCCATCAAGCTTGCCGTCGAACAGGCCCTGCCAGGGGACCTGATTTTGCTGGCGGGAAAAGGCCATGAAACTTACCAGCTTATTGGTGATCAGAAGCTGGACTATGACGAACGAGAGTTTGCCGCGTCGCTGGTGGCGCAATTTAAGCAAACCGCACATTGAGAGGATATGAGCGTGATTTCGGTAGATCTTAATTGGATAGCCACAAAGCTGAAGGCCAGTTTGCAAGGTGAGAACCGGCCTGTTGGTGGCGTGAGCACCGACACCCGTACCATCAAGCCCGGCGATCTGTTCGTTGCACTAAGCGGGCCCAATTTTGATGGCCACGCCTTTGCACAGGTTGCCAAAGAGAAGGGCGCTTGCGCCATGTTGGTATCTCAGCCGGTGGAAATTGGCTTGCCGACCATTTTAGTGGACGATACCAAGTTGGCTTTGGGGCAACTGGCCGCAGCCGTGCGCGATGAAGTACCGGTCAAAACCGTCGCCATTACCGGTAGCAGCGGTAAGACCACGGTCAAAGAGATGGTCGCCTCCATCCTCTCACGCAAAGGTAAGGTCCTGGCAACCCAGGGCAACTTTAACAATGACATCGGCGTGCCGCTAACGCTGCTGCGCCTTGAAGCAGATCACGACTACGCCGTGATCGAACTTGGCGCTAACCATTTAGGCGAAATTGCCTATACCACCAGTCTGACTAAACCCGATGCCGCCACCATCGTGAACGCCGCCGCCGCCCATTTGGAAGGATTCGGCAGCCTGTTTGGGGTAGCCAGGGCCAAAAGTGAGATCTTTAAGGGCCTGCCCGCCGGTGGCTTGGCAGTGCTAAATGGTGATAGTCAGTTTCTGCAGTTCTGGCAGGGAAAACTGCACGATCTGCGCATTCAAACCTTCTCTGAAAAGCAAGGGGATTTTCGTGCCTCAGATGTGATCCTGGGTTTGGATGGCTGCGCCGAATTCGAGATGCATACGCCCCTAGGCAGCATCCATCTGTCTTTGGCGGTACCCGGCATGCACAACGTGGCCAATGCCTTGTGCGCCGCAGCGCTAGCCATGGAAGTCGGGGCAAGCCTTGAGGACGTCAAAATGGGCTTACAGCAGATGGCCCAGGTAAAAGGGCGTTTGAATATCAAGCAACTGACCAATCAAATCAAAGTCATTGATGATAGTTACAACGCCAACGTGGCATCTACGCAGGCCGCTATCGATCTACTGGCCAGTTTTAGTGGCAGAAGAGTATTGGTGCTGGGCGACATGGCGGAGTTGGGGGAAAAGGCCCGCTTCTACCATGAGGAGATCGGCCAGTACGCCAAGACTCGCGGGATAGACAATTTGGTCAGCCTCGGTGTCCTCAGTCAACAGGCCAGCGACCAATTTGAAGAGGCCGGAAGGCATTTTGGCGATGTGCAGAGTGTCATCGCCCATCTCGAGAGCCTTCTGCTGCAGGAGCAAAGGGATATCACCATTTTGGTGAAGGGCTCACGCAGCGCCAGAATGGAACGGGTGGTGAGCGCCATTGAGGCATCGCCGTTGGGAAAGCTTGAACGCTACCGGGAGCGTATTGCATGTTAATTTGGCTAGCCGATTGGCTGAGACAGTTTGAACCCGGTTTCAACCTGTTCTCCTACCTGACCATGAGAGCAATTCTCAGCATCCTTACCGCGTTGCTGATTTCGGTATTGCTGGGACCCAAGATGATCCGCTGGCTTAAGGAAATGCAGATCGGACAGACGGTGCGGTCCGACGGTCCGCAGTCGCATCTGTCCAAGTCTGGAACCCCGACTATGGGTGGAGTCCTGATCCTGACTGCCATTATCAGTAGCACCCTGCTGTGGGCTGACTTAACCAACAGGTATGTGCTGGTCACTCTGTTTGTGATTATCACCTACGGCATCATCGGCTTTGTGGATGACTATCGCAAAGTCATCCGTAAGGATTCAAAGGGCCTGATTGCGCGCTGGAAGTATTTTTGGTTATCAGTAGTAGCCATTGTGGTGGCGTTTTACCTTTACAGCAGCAGTCAGCAAGCTGCGGAAACGGCCCTTATCGTACCCTTCTTCAAAGAAGTGATGCCACAGCTTGGCTTGATGTACCTTGTGCTGACCTATTTCGTGTTAGTGGGTACCAGCAATGCGGTGAACCTGACTGATGGTTTGGACGGGCTGGCTATTGTGCCCACCATCCTGGTGGCGGGCGCTTTTGCGATTTTTGCTTATGTCACCGGCAACGTGAATTTTTCTGCCTACTTAAATATTCCCTATATCCCTTTAACCAGTGAATTGGTGATTGTGTGTGCCGCCATTGTCGGTGCCGGGTTAGGTTTCCTCTGGTTTAACACCTATCCGGCCATGGTCTTTATGGGCGATGTGGGTTCGTTGGCACTCGGTGGCGCTTTGGGCATTTTGGCCGTGTTGGTGCGCCAGGAGTTGGTGCTGTTGATCATGGGCGGTGTGTTTGTGATGGAAGCCTTGTCGGTGATTTTGCAGGTGGGCTCTTACAAACTGCGCGGACAACGTATTTTCCGCATGGCACCAATACACCATCACTATGAATTGTCCGGTTGGCCCGAGCCAAGGGTGATTGTCCGTTTCTGGATCATCTCCTTGATTTTGGTGCTGGTTGGCTTAGCCACCTTGAAGATCCGTTAATATGCAAAACCAGGCGCTTCAAAATAAACAGGTAGCAGTAATGGGACTCGGTCTTTCCGGCCAGTCCTGCCTGCGTTTCCTGTTGGCCAGAGGCGCTAAGGTGATTGCCATGGACAGCCGTACGCAACTCAGTGCTCAAGTACCCGAGGGCGTGAGCGTGATGCTGGGAGACTTCGATGCTAATGTGTTGAAGTCGGTGGATCTGATCCTGTTAAGTCCCGGTCTACCATTGTCCCACCCTGCCATTGGTGAAGCGCAGGCGGCCGGCGTTGAGGTGATTGGCGATATCGAGCTTTTCGCCCGCTTCAACCAAAAGCCGCTGCTGGGTATTACCGGCTCAAACGGCAAGAGCACCGTCACTACCTTAACCACTGCTATGTTGCAGTCTGCGGGTCTGAAGGCGGTGATGGGCGGCAATATCGGTACCCCTGCACTGGATTTGCTTGAATCGGACTATGATGTGGCGGTGCTGGAACTCTCCAGCTTTCAACTGGAAACCACGCATAATTTGCCACTGGAAGGCGCCACAGTGTTGAATTTAAGCGCCGACCATATGGACAGATACGACAGCCTGGAAGCCTACCGTCAGGCTAAATTGCGTATTTATCAGCATGCCAAGACGCGCATCGCTAATCGTGATGATGAGCTGACCCAGGATGGCAGCGAAACGCAGACCTTCGGCTTGTCTGCTTGTGAAAAGGGATTCGGTTTTGATGCTCCAAGCGGTCGGTTGACTCTGGATGGCAAACCGCTACTGGACTTTGCCCAATGTAAGTTAATGGGGCGTCATAACCTGTTGAATATTCAGGCATCCTTGGCGTTGGCCATGTGCGTGACCGACAATCTGTCGGCGCTGGTGGAAACTGCCTACCACTTTACCGGCCTAGCCCACCGCTGCGAGCTGGTGCGCGAACACAAGGGCGTACGCTGGATCAACGACTCCAAAGGCACCAACATTGGCGCTACCCTGGCCGCCATAGAAGGTCTGCGTGCGCAGGTCAAAGGTAAGCTTATCCTGATTGCAGGTGGTGATGGTAAGGGTGCTGACTTTGACCAGTTGTTACCTGGGCTTGTCCAAGTGGATGAACTGGTCTGTCTGGGCCGTGACGGCAGCAAAATTGCCGCGCTTAAATCCGCTAGCCATATGGTGGATAACATGCAGGCTGCAGTCGACAAGTGTGCGGCCCTGGCCAAGCCAGGTGATCTGGTTTTGCTTTCACCAGCCTGTGCCAGTTTGGATATGTTCGACAACTACCAGCACCGTGGTCAGGTGTTTGCCGCTGCCGTGGAGGGGTTGTTATGAACCAGACCCTGTTCGGTAACAGCTTGCAGCGCCTTTTCCAGTTGCGTCATGATGTGCGCGGTATGCGCCCCTATGATCTGGGGCTGATTATGATTGCCCTTAGCCTTTTGTCCATGGGGCTGGTGGTGGTGACCTCAGCGTCCATGCCGGTGGCCGCCAGGTTGTTCGACAATCCATTCCACTTTGCCATCCGCCATGTGATTTACATTGTCCTGGCCCTGACCGCTGCGCTTATCACTTTGCAAGTGCCCATGCGTTGGTGGCGCATGACCAATGCCTATCTATTGCTACTGGCGCTGGTACTGTTGGTAGCGGTACTGCTGGTGGGCAGAAATGTAAATGGCAGTACCCGCTGGTTGGCCCTGGGCCCAATCACTATTCAGGCCGCAGAGCCGGCCAAGCTGTTTTTCTTTGTCTACCTGGCCGGTTATCTGGTACGTCGCTATGAAGAAGTCACGGAAAACCTAAAAGGCTTTATTAAACCGCTGGCGGTGCTTTTCGTGCTGGCTTTCTTGTTGTTGATGCAGCCCGACCTTGGCACTGTGGTGGTAATGTTTGCCACCACCATCGGCTTGCTGTTCTTAGCCGGTGCCAAGTTGTGGCAGTTCTTTGGGTTACTGATCAGCGGTTTATCGGCGGTAGTGGCCTTGATCATGTTTGAGGAATACCGCATTAAACGTATCACTGCGTTCCTCGACCCCTGGGCCGATCCCTTCGGTAGTGGCTACCAGTTGACCCAATCGCTGATGGCCTACGGCCGTGGCGATATTCTCGGTCAGGGCCTGGGCAACAGCTTGCAGAAGTTGGAATACCTGCCCGAAGCCCATACCGATTTTATCATGGCGATCCTGGCCGAAGAGCTGGGCTTTGCCGGCGTCTGCGCCTTGCTTAGCTTGTTGTTGATGATGGTATTAAAGGCGCTGCGCCTGGGTAATCTGGCGCTTCGTCAGGGCCGACCTTTCGAAGGCTATCTGGCCTACGCCATCGGTATCTGGTTCAGTTTTCAGACCGCGGTAAACGTAGGCGCCAGTGCGGGTATTCTGCCAACTAAGGGATTGACATTGCCGTTGGTCAGCTATGGTGGTTCCAGCCTGATTTTGATGGCCATCGCGGTGGCCTTATTGATTCGTACCGACTTTGAACTGCGCATGGACGGCGTGCAGGCCATCAGCGACAGGTCAAAGGAGGCGCGCCATGAGTAAGCGCCTTTTGGTCATGGCCGGCGGCACCGGCGGTCATGTATTCCCGGGGTTGGCCGTAGCCGACTATTTGCACGAGCAAGGCTGGCAAATCCATTGGCTGGGAACCGCCGAGAAGATGGAAGCCAAAGTGGTTCCCAACGCTGGCTATACCATTGATTTTCTGAGTGTTAGCGGGGTGCGTGGCAATGGCTTGATGCGTTTGCTGAAGGCGCCTTTGATGATCATCATGGCAATCTGGCAAGCCAGAAGGGTACTCAAGCGTTTCAAACCGGATGTGGTGCTGGGCATGGGCGGTTTTGCCTCGGGGCCCGGTGGCCTGGCTGCCTGGCTTAGCGGCATTCCGTTGGTAGTGCATGAGCAAAATGCCGTACCCGGTATGACTAACAAAATGCTGAGTCCATTGGCCAAGCATGTCTTAAGCGGTTTCCCCGGTGCTTTTGCCATAGAAAATGATAAATATCGCGTTGTCGGAAATCCCTTGCGTAACCAGTTTAAGCAGGTAGAGAAAACGTCCCATCAGGCTATTCGTGTGTTAGTGGTGGGCGGAAGCCTTGGCGCCAAGGCCCTCAATGACCATTTACCCAAGCTGTTTGCACAATTCAGTGGATTGGAAATTCGTCATCAGGCCGGTGCCGGTAAAGCCGCCGCTGTGCAAACCGCTTATCAGCAAGAAGTGGGCGCCAAGCATCAATGGCAGGTACAGGAATTTATTGAGGATATGGGGCAGGCCTATGCCTGGGCAGACCTGGTGATTTGCCGTGCAGGCGCCCTTACTGTGGCCGAAGTGGCCGCCTCAGGCACTGCCGCGGTATTTGTGCCCCTTCCTCAGGCAGTAGACGATCATCAAACCAAAAATGCGCTGGTCCTGGTAAATGCTGGCGCCGCGTTGCTGGCGCCACAGGCGAGCCTGAGCAGCGACACTTTTACAAAGGCTATTAAGCAGTTGCTTGATTCCCCTACAAAGCTGAAGCAGATGGGCGAGGCGGCAAAGGGCGCCGCCAAGCCCGAGGCGACAGCAGACGTGGCGGAATGTTGCCGGCAACTGGCGGAGACAAGACAATGAGTAAGCCCACATTATATTCGGTACCGGAAATGCGCCGTATCAAGCGCATCCACTTTATCGGCATTGGCGGTGCCGGTATGGGCGGTATCGCAGAAGTATTGCTGAATGAGGGATATCTAATCTCTGGTTCGGATATGCAAGCCAGCGCCATGACCGAAAGATTAAAAGGCCTCGGCGCACAGATCTTCTTCGAGCATAAAGAAGAAAATATTGCTTCAGCCAATGTGGTTGTGGTGTCCAGCGCCATCGACCCCAGAAACCCTGAGGTTAAAGCGGCCCGTGAACAGCGTATCCCTGTGATCCGCCGTGCCGAGATGCTGGCCGAGCTGATGCGTTTTCGTCATGGTATTGCGGTGGCCGGTACCCATGGTAAAACCACCACCACCAGCTTGCTGGCTACCCTGTTTGCCCATGGCGACAAGGACCCCACTTTTGTGATTGGCGGCCTGCTGAATAGCGCCGGTACCAATGCCCGCTTGGGTAGCAGCCGTTATCTGATTGCCGAAGCCGATGAAAGTGACGCCTCCTTCCTGCATTTACAGCCCATGGTATCGGTGGTCACTAATATCGAAGCAGATCATATGGATACCTACGGCGGTGACTTCCAGAAGATGGAAGAAACCTATTTGGAGTTTTTGCACAATCTGCCTTTCTATGGTTTGGCGGTGGTTTGTGGTGATGATCCGGTGCTACGTGAACTGCTGCCACGTATTGGCCGCCAGTATCTGACCTACGGCTTTAGTGAAGAAATGGACGTGCGCGCTACCGACCTGGTCCATGGCTTTAACCACAGTAGCTTCGTGGTGCATCGCAAAGACCACGCGCCCCTCAAGGTAAAGCTCGGCATGCCAGGTCGTCACAACATTCTTAATGCCTTGGCAGCCATTGCGGTAGCCACCGAAGAAGGCATTGGTGATAAGGCTATCGTTGAGGCCTTGGATTCCTTTGCCGGTATTGGTCGTCGCTTTGAATTTTTGGGGCAGTTTGAAACCGGCCAGGGTCAGGTCATTTTGGTGGATGACTATGGTCATCATCCCACCGAAGTGGAAGCTACCATCGCCACCGCCAGAAGCAACTGGCCGGATAAGCGTTTGGTCATGGCTTATCAGCCACACCGCTATTCCCGTACCCGTGATTTGTATGAAGATTTCGTACGCGTGCTGTCACAGGTAGATGTGTTGTTACTACTGGAAGTCTATTCCGCCGGTGAGCCCTCCATCGAAGGGGTGGATAGTAAGGCGTTGTGCCGCTCTATCCGTCAGCGCGGGCAGATTGAACCTGTGTACGTGGCCAGTCCCGCCGAATTGCCGCAAGTGCTGGCGGAGCAGTTGGCCGATGGCGATCTGCTGTTGACCCAAGGCGCAGGTAATATCGGTAAGCTAGCCAGGGATCTACAAAAGATACAGTTAAATTGCGAGAAGATGCGCAGCGGAGAACAAAGCTGATGTCGAATAGTCAGGCTTTAACAGATTTTGGCAAAGTGGCTGTCATGTTTGGCGGTCACTCAGCAGAGCGTGAGGTGTCTTTAAAGTCCGGCAATGCGGTGCTCAATGCTTTATTGCAAAGCGGTGTGCAAGCCCTGGCCTTCGATCCTGCCAAACAGCCTTTGACAGACCTCATCAAGGAAAGCTTTGATCGGGTCCTGATCATGTTGCATGGCCGTGGTGGCGAAGATGGCAGTATGCAGGGTGCTTTGCAGCAATTGGGGTTGCCCTATACGGGCAGTGGGGTATTGGGCTCGGCCCTGGCCATGGACAAGGTTCGCTCCAAGCGTATTTGGCAAGCCCTAGGGCTGCCCACTGCAGAGTATCAAGTAGTTGATAAACAGCACTTTAATGCAGGATCTTGCACCGCTATAATGGCCGCTCTGGGAGAGGCAGTTATGGTCAAGCCGGCCCGAGAAGGGTCCAGTATCGGCATGGCCAAAGTCACTACAGCGCAGGAGCTGTCGGCCGCCATCGAGCAGGCGTTTCAATATGACAATGAAGTCCTGCTGGAGCGCTTTATCACCGGTCAGGAATTTACTGTCAGCTTGCTGCGCGGCCGGGTCTTACCCTCCATCCGCATGCGCACCCCCCGTACCTTCTATGACTACGAGGCCAAGTATCAGTCCTCTACCACTGAATATCATTGTCCCAGTGGCCTGGATGCTGAACAGGAAAGAGCGTTGGGCGAACTGGCTGCCAGGGCTTTTTCAGCAGTCGATGGCAGCGGTTGGGGCCGTGTGGACTTTATGCGGGACAATGCCGGACGCTTTTATTTGCTGGAAGCCAACACGGTGCCAGGCATGACTGAGAAAAGTCTGGTGCCCATGGCAGCCAGACAGGCAGGGCTGAGTTTTAGCGAATTGGCACTGGAAATATTGGCGACTTCTTTGGCATCAGATAGCCAAGGCCGGGGAGTCTGAACAAGATGATGCAAGCCAGTCTTCCAGCACCCGCCAAGCGGCCACAATTGTGGGCCGGGTTTGGCTTTTTCGTGCTGGTGCTGGTGCTGCTGGGGATGGGGCTGTCCAGTATCAACGCCTGGCTGACAGATGAACAAAGTTTGCCGGTAAGACAGATCACCGTGGCAGGGGACTTCCACTATTTGGATCCGGTCGATGTGGAAAACGCAGTGCGTGCAAACCAGCCCGGCAGCTTTTTTGAACTGGATGTGCAAAAAGCGCTGGCAGATATCGAGGCATTGCCTTGGGTATATCGCGCTTCCATACGCAAGGAATGGCCAAATGGTCTGCATGTGTATGTGGTTGAGCAGTCGGTGGTAGCCCGCTGGAACGATGAAATGCTGCTGAATGCGCAAGGTGGGGCATTCACCGCCGACTTGCCGCTGGGACTGAATGATGTGCCGCATTTATTCGGGCCCCAAGGCAGTGAGAGTGCAGCCCTACAGGGATATAAGGCGATGCAGGCCTTGTTGCAGCAACGTCAGGTGAGAATTGCCGAATTGGTGCTCAGTGAGCGCTTTGCATGGCATCTGCGCCTGGACAATGGTCTGCAGCTGAAGCTGGGACGAAGTGAATTTATCGACCGTCTGCAGCGTTTTGTGGATATGTATCCGCTGTTGCAATCCAGTGAACGTCAGCCTGCTTATGTGGACTTGCGTTATGACACTGGCTTGGCAGTGGGCTGGCAAGAAGAACAACAAGAAAGAAAGAGTTAGAAGTATCAATCATGGTAGTGAGAACAATACATGGCCGCGCCTAAAATGACCGATCGTAATCTTATCGTCGGGTTGGACATCGGCACCAGTTTGGTGAAAGCCGTGGTCGGCGAAATTCTGGATAACGGTGGCATCAGTATTGTCGGTGTCGGTACCCATGTTTCCCGTGGCATGGACAAGGGGGGGGTTAACGACCTGAATCTGGTAGTGCAGTCGGTGCAATCAGCCATCAATGAGATGGAGCTGATGGCAGACTGCCGGGTGTCTTCGGTCTTTATGTCCATTTCCGGGCGTCATGTGCAGTGCCAGAACGAAAGCGGCATGGTACCTATCAATAACAAAGAAGTGACACAGGAAGACGTGGACAACGTGATCCATGCAGCCCGCTCGGTGCCAATTGCTGCCGAACGTCGTCTGCTGCATGTTATGCCACAGGAATTTACTATCGATGTGCAGGAAGGCATCAAAAACCCGGTAGGTATGTCCGGGGTGCGCATGGAGGCTGAAGCCCACATCATCACCTGTGCCGATGATATGGCCAAAAACCTGGTCAAATGTATTGAGCGCTGCGGTTTACACGCCGACCAGCTGATCTTCTCGGCCCTGGCCTCCAGCTATGCGGTGCTGACCGAAGATGAAAAAGAACTGGGTGTGTGTGTGGTGGATATCGGCGGCGGGACTATCGATATCGTCATCTACACCGACGGTGCCATTCGCCACACTGCGGTGATCCCGGTGGCAGGCAATCAGATCACCAGTGATATCGCCAAGATTTTCCGCACACCTATCAGCCATGCCGAAGAAATCAAAATCAATTATGCCTGTGCTCTTAAAGACATGGTCAGTATGGAAGAGAATATCGAGGTGCCCAGTGTCGGCGGCCGTCCTTCCCGCGCCATGTCTCGCCACACCCTGGCTGAGGTGGTAGAGCCCCGTTATCAGGAGCTGTTCGAATTGGTGCATGACCAAATTCGGGCCAGCGGATTAGAAGAGCAAATTGCAGCAGGCATCGTATTGACCGGCGGTACCGCCAAGATGGAAGGGGCGGTCGAATTTGCCGAAGAATTGTTCCAGATGCCGGTGCGCATTGGCCAGCCTTTAAATGTAAAAGGGCTGTCTGAATATGTGGAAGACGCCACCTTCGCAACGGTAGTGGGGCTGCTGCAGTATGGAAAGGATCATTACCGTGCCAGGCAACTGGCCAAAGCTAAGGCCAGTGAAGGGCTTTGGCACAGGATCCAGAGTTGGTTTAAGGGTGAGTTTTAAATCGTTTTTAAGGAAATGCGGATCCAGCCTGCGCCAGGGCCGGATCAGTAAATAACCGGAGAGAGAGTATGTTTGAATTAATGGATAGTCACAGCGAAGAAGCTGTTATTAAAGTTATCGGTGTGGGCGGTGGCGGCGGTAATGCTGTCGACCACATGGTGTCTCATAATATTGAGGGTGTGGAGTTTATTGCGGTCAACACCGACGCTCAGGTGCTGCGTAATTCCAAAGCCAATATTACCTTGCAGATTGGTTCGGGTGTGACCAAGGGACTGGGCGCAGGTGCCAATCCTATGGTCGGTCGTCAGGCGGCTGAGGAAGACGCTGAGACCATCCGCCAGGCCCTTGAAGGTGCTGATATGGTCTTTATCACGGCCGGTATGGGCGGTGGTACCGGTACTGGTGCTGCGCCTGAAGTGGCTCGCGTAGCCAAAGAAATGGGTATTCTGACCGTAGCCGTGGTCACCAAACCCTTCCCCTTCGAAGGACGCAAGCGTATCGAATACGCAGAGCAGGGCATTGACGAGTTGTCTCGTTATGTGGACTCGCTGATCACCATCCCTAACGAAAAACTGCTGAAGGTCATGGGCCGTGGTACGCCATTGCTGAAGGCCTTCAGTGCAGCAAACGACGTTTTGCGTGGTGCGGTGCAGGGTATTGCTGAGTTGATTACCCGTCCGGGCCTTATCAACGTTGACTTTGCCGACGTGCGTACGGTGATGTCTGAAATGGGTATGGCGATGATGGGTAGCGGTTCAGCCAGTGGTGAAGACCGTGCCGAAGAAGCCGCCGAAGCTGCCATTGCCTGTCCGCTTCTGGAAGACATCGACCTGTCCGGTGCCCGCGGTATTCTGGTGAATATCACTGCTGGTCCTGACTTTGCTATCGATGAGTTTGAGACAGTGGGTAATGCGGTTAAAGCCTTCGCATCCGAAAACGCTACCGTGGTGGTGGGTACCGTTATCGATATGGATATGCAAGATGAATTGCGTGTAACCGTAGTGGCCACTGGTATCGGCGCCGAGCGTAAGCCGCAAATTTCTGTGGTCAGCAACAGCCGCGTCAGCAGCCGTGCATCCATGGATAGCAGCGACTTTTCCCTGAGACAGACCAGCAATGAGCGCGTCTCCAACCTGAGCGACAGCCGTACCGAGTCGCGTCAGGCTGATAGCCGTCAAGCGGCTATGGATGACAAGTCGGACAGCAATGATCTGGAATATTTGGATATTCCGGCGTTTTTGCGTAAGCAGGCTGACTAATAGTCGGGCTTAATGAAGTAGAGGTCAGGCATAAATCCTAACTGGATCAGGTGCTTGAAGGACTTTTTGACAAAGTCAAAGGTTGCCACTACAATGCGAGCCCTTTTGTGTATTGTTCGAAAATTGAGCTAAGGCGAAATGATCAAGCAGCGTACCCTTAAACAGATGGTGCAGGTAACAGGAATAGGTCTGCACAAGGGAGATAAGGTCAATATGACTCTCCGGCCGGCGCCCGTAAACACAGGTATTGTGTTTCGCCGCATTGACCTTGTACCCCATGTGGACATCCCTTCCCGTGCCAATGCCGTGGGGGACACCATGCTGTGCACCTGCCTGTCCAATGAGGACGGGGTGAGCATTTCTACTGTCGAACACCTGGCGTCGGCCCTTGCGGGCATGGGTATTGACAACATCATTGTGGAAGTCGATTCCAATGAGTTGCCCATTATGGACGGCAGTGCCAGTCCCTTTATCTTCTTGTTGCAGTCTGCTGGTATCGAAGAGCAGCGTGCTGCCAAGAAGTTTATCCGTGTGACCAAACCGGTGCGCGTGGAAGAAGGTGACAAGTGGGCAGAACTGCGTCCTTACGACGGTTTCAGGGTCGACTTTCGCATCGATTTCAATCACCCGGTAATCAGCCAAACCCGGCAGCACCTGGTGATGGACTTTGATACCAGCTCTTATATTGACGAAGTCAGCCGAGCCAGAACCTTCGGATTCATGCGCGATTTAGAATACATGCACGCCCACAATCTGGCGCTGGGTGGTAGCATGGAAAACGCCGTGGCCCTGGATGAGTACCGGGTACTCAACCACGAAGGCCTGCGCTATGAAGACGAATTCCTCAAGCATAAGATCCTGGATGCCATAGGTGACTTGTATCTGGGTGGTTTCAGCATCATCGGTGAGCTTTGCGCTTATAAAACAGGTCATGGCCTGAACAACAAGTTGTTGCGGGCGCTGCTTGAGCAAACCTCATGCTGGGAATTTGTTTCCTATGAATCGGCCGACAAAATGCCGGTTAGCCTGGGTTCGCCAATTCTGGCCGGATAAGCCATACTTCACGAAAATGCCGCTTTACGCGGCATTTTTTTTGTCTGCTAGTTCATTTTTTTGACGTATTCTCCTTGGCACGTATTATGCCTTGTCATATGTAATTGTGACTTTTTTTTAACAACTGTTCGGTTTAGAATCGGGCAGCTTTTCAACCGGTGTAAGAGGACAGATGAGTTTCGAGCTGATCCTGAAAACAACGAAAAAAGAAGTGCGTCTCCCAATGGGCAGGCGTCAGTTAGTTATTGCCAGTGTCTTGGCGATGGCGGCTTGTGCTGTGGGTTGGCGCGTCACGCCCAGTATTGAAGATGCACAGAACCGTGTTGCTTACACCCAAACCGGCTTAATTAAGCAGCGCGAAGCGGTGGAGCAACTAAAGCAAACTACCCAACAACAGTTGACCGGTATGATGCTCAAGTTAGGAGAAATGCAGGGCCAACTTCATCGGCTAAATGCCTTGGGTGAACAGTTAGCCCAGGAAGCTAACCTCAGCAGCGACGAATTTAATTTCAACGAATTGCCGGCGGTGGGCGGACCTGCCCAGGAATTGGTCGATTTTGAGCTGGATAGCAGTTTGGATGTGCTGGCCAGTATGGATCTGATGCTGTCAGAGCTAGACAGTAAATCTAAACAGCTTCAGGCCCTTGAAAGTATCCTCATGAGTAACCATATAGAGTCTGAAAGTTACCTGGCAGGGCGTCCTGTCGATGGAGGCTGGTTATCCTCTTATTATGGTGTGCGTAAAGATCCGTTTTCCGGTATGCCCGCCATGCACAAGGGCCTGGATTTTGCCGGCAAGGAAGGGGATGATGTGGTCGCCACTGGCGCCGGGCTGGTGACTTGGGCTGGCGAGCGCTACGGGTACGGTAACCTGATAGAAATTGAACACGGCAATGGTTTAGTGACCCGCTATGGTCACAACAAAGACATTGAAGTGAAAGTCGGCGACGTGGTTACCAAGGGGCAAGTGATTGCCGTAATGGGCCAGACCGGTCGCGCCACCGGTGCCCATGTCCATTATGAAGTATTGAAGAATGGCCGACAGATTGACCCCCTGCCTTTCGTTTATCGCAAGTCAACGGGCTGACATTTAGCGCATTCGGACTTATCGGCATTTTGGGCAATCGGCGTTTAGCCGATTGTTTTTTTGTTTATCCGGCACAGGCCGAGCCGGACCATAGCCGTGCCCAGTCGCCATAGGCGGGCATAAAAATTAGAACCTGATACTGAGATTTGGAAGTCGTATATCCATGTTTGCAAGCATATTGACAAAGCTGTTCGGCAGCAGCAACGAACGCACCTTGAAAAAATTGGGCAAGATTGTCGAGCAGATTAATGCCCTTGAAGCTGAATACGAAAAGTTAAGCGACGAACAGCTCAAGCAAAAGACCGCTGAATTTAAACAGCGCTTGGCCGATGGTCAAAGCACTGACGACATTCTCCCCGAAGCCTTTGCCACGGTAAGAGAGGCCAGTAAGCGAGTCTTCAAGATGCGCCATTTCGATGTGCAGTTGATTGGTGGTATGGTCCTAAACAGCGGCCAAATCGCCGAGATGCGTACTGGTGAAGGTAAAACCCTGACCGCAACCTTGCCTGCCTATCTCAATGCTATCAGCGGTAAAGGCGTGCATGTGGTCACGGTCAACGATTACCTGGCCCGCCGAGACGCCGATTGGAACCGCCCTCTGTTTGAATTCCTGGGTCTGACCGTAGGTTGCAACGTGCCCGGTATGAGCCATGAGCAAAAGCAGGCCGCCTACAGCGCCGATATTACCTACGGTACCAACAACGAATTTGGCTTTGACTACCTGCGTGACAACATGGCCTTCAGGCCCACCGATCGCGTGCAGCGTCCACTGCACTATGCGGTAGTGGATGAAGTGGACTCGATCCTCATCGATGAGGCTCGTACTCCGCTGATTATCTCCGGACAGGCCGAAGACAGTTCAGAAATGTATCGTCGTATTAACGAGATCATCCCTCAGTTAGTCGAGCAGGAAAAGGAAGACGAAGAAGGTCAGGAAGGTGACGGTGACTTTACTATTGACCTCAAGGGCAAGCAGATTCACCTGACTGAGCGCGGTCTTGTACGCATTGAAGAGATCATGCAGGAAAAAGGCCTGCTGCCTGAGGGCGACTCTTTGTATGCTGCCGGTAATATCTCCCTGATGCACCATATCAATGCCGCCCTGCGAGCCCATAAGTTGTTTGCCCGTGATGTGGATTACATTGTTAAAGACGGTGAAATTGTCATTGTTGACGAGCATACCGGCCGTACCATGGAAGGCCGTCGCTGGTCAGAAGGTCTGCACCAGGCGGTAGAAGCCAAAGAAGGGGTGAAGATCCAGCACGAAAACCAGACATTGGCATCCATCACCTTCCAGAACTACTTCCGTTTGTATGAGAAGCTGGCCGGTATGACCGGTACCGCCGATACAGAAGCCTTCGAATTCCAGCATATTTACGGCTTAACCACGGTGGTTATCCCGACCAACAGGCCGATGATCCGCGATGACAGAGCGGATCTGATTTACCTCACCGCCGAAGAAAAATACGAAGCCATCGTGGCCGATATCAAGGAAAATGTGGCCAAGGGCCGTCCAGTGCTGGTCGGTACCATCTCTATCGAAAACTCTGAACTGCTGTCCAGAGTACTGAAGAAAGAGAAGATCCAACATAAAGTCTTAAACGCTAAATTCCACGCCCAGGAAGCGGATATTATTGCCCAGGCAGGTCGTCCCGGTGCGGTGACTATTGCCACCAACATGGCCGGTCGTGGTACCGATATCGTGTTGGGGGGTAACTGGCAGGCAGAGCTGGCCGCCATTAACGATCCTAAGCCGGGGACAGTGGAGCGCATTAAGAGCGAGTGGCAGGAGCGTCATGATGCGGTAATCAATTCCGGTGGTCTGCATATCATTGGTACCGAGCGTCACGAATCCCGCCGTATCGACAACCAGTTACGTGGTCGTGCGGGCCGTCAGGGTGATCCTGGCTCTTCCCGCTTCTACCTGTCCTTGGAAGACAGTCTGATGCGTATCTTCGCCTCAGAGCGCATGGCCAACATGATGAAGCGCCTGGGTATGGAGCGCGGTGAAGCCATCGAGCACCCTTGGGTAACCAAAGCCATCGAAAATGCCCAGCGTAAGGTGGAAGCGCGCAACTTCGATATACGTAAGCAATTGCTGGAATTTGATGATGTGGCCAACGACCAGCGTAAGGTGATATACGAGCAGCGTAATACGCTACTGGACGAGGGCGATATCAGCGAAACCATCAAGGCCATTCGCGAGGATGTGGTGGAGTCTACTATCAGCCAATATATTCCGCCGCAGTCGGTAGAAGAGCAGTGGGATGTACCTGGCCTTGAAGAGCGAATCAAAGCTGACTTCCTGATCGATATGCCGATTCAAAAGTGGCTGGATGAAGACGACAAGCTGTTCGAAGAGAAGCTGCGCGAGAGGATCCTCAATCAAATTGAAGAGGCCTACAAAGCCAAGGAGCAGATGGTGGGTGAGCCGGTGCTGCGCCAGTTCGAGAAAGCCATTATGCTGCAAAGCCTGGACAGCCACTGGAAAGAGCATTTGGCGGCTATGGATCATCTGCGTCAGGGCATTCACTTGCGTGGTTATGCGCAGAAAAACCCCAAGCAGGAATATAAGCGCGAATCTTTCGAGCTGTTTGGTCAGATGCTGGAGCAGCTGAAAACCGAAGTGGTCAGTGTGCTCAGCAAAGTACAGGTACGTGCCGAATCCGACGTTGAAGCGGTAGAAGAGCAGCGCCGTCAGGAAGAAGCCAGGACCCGTATGGTGGAGCAGCACCAATCGATGAATGAGCCTGCTCCGGGTGAGCATCAGCCTAAGATTGGTCGCAACGATCCTTGTCCTTGTGGCTCTGGCAAGAAATACAAACAGTGCCACGGTAAACTAACCTGATAGCGAGTCTGAAAGGTTAACCGACGCATTGATAAAACCGGGTGTGGCCAAAAGCTTACCCGGTTTTGTTTTTAGGAGAGAAAAATGAAAGTGGTACATGTGGCAGTAGGGATTATCCAGCGCGCCGATCAGATTTTTATTACCCGCAGGCCGGACAATCTCCACCAGGGTGGTAAATGGGAGTTTCCCGGCGGCAAGGTGGAAGCTGGCGAAACGGTGCAGGAAGCGCTGACACGCGAACTGCATGAAGAAGTAGCTATCGATGTTACCAACAGCCGTCCCTTTATGCTGATTGAGCATGACTATGGCGATAAAAAGGTAAAATTGGATATCCATCTGGTGATGTCCTTCACCGGCGAACCCCATGGCAAAGAAGGACAGGAAAGCCGCTGGGTGGCGATTGAGGATTTATCCGGGTATGAGTTCCCCGAAGCCAATAAAGCCATTGTGGCACAGTTGCTGGGGTGATTGGGGACTCTTTTTTTTCACCACAGAGACACAGAGAGCACGGAGAGGGAATAAAGCATAAGCAGAGGCATCCATGTCGATGCTCCAAATAACCCAAAAACCTCTGTGCTCTCCGTGTCTCTGTGGTTTAATCAGATTTTACTACTTAAAAAAATCCTGAGACTGTTTACTAAGCAGGGCTTCGATATCTTCAATGTCCATACTCAGTTCCGGGGCTGGTGCGCCGGGCACCTTATGCTCTTCGGCGGCCCATTCGCCCAGGTCGATAAGTTGGCAGCGCTTGCTGCAGAAGGGGCGGTAAGGGCTTTTTTCACCCCATTCCACGTCTTTTTGGCAGGTGGGACATTTGACTTTCATATCAGCAGCAGGCCAGCTTAAAACTCACTAATGACTCCATTGCCACTTGTCCTGCTTCTTCGGGATTAAACAGCATAAAGCGGATGGCATAGCGGTATTTGTTGCCGCTTAGGGTGGGGTAGTAGCCTTTGTCGGTGGCGCAATAAATGCGGATAAGTTCATTTTTATCATCGGCCACGCCCTGGAAAAAGCCCTTTTCGGCGTTAATTTCTTCGAAGCGCCCGCGTTCACGTAAATACGCCAGAGTCACCTCAATGGCGTTACGCATCAGTGCAAATTCACCTAACCAGCGCGATAATGCTTGATGCTTAAAGGAGTGCTCCTGACGCAGCCAATAATGCAGATTAGGTAGATCGAAGCTGCAAGTGCCGCCGGGAATAAAAAAGCGCTGGCGGATAGACATCAAAAATTTGTCTTCTTTAAGGGCCAGGCCGAATTTCTTGGCATTTTTCAGTTCGTCTTTGAGATTTTGCAGCTTGGACTGGGCTACCTGTAAGGCTTCCAAATCGATATTGGGGTGCTGGGACCAAAGCGCCAGATGGCGTTCGTGAAGTTCGATGTCCTTAACCAGATCATTACGGACATCTACGCGTTCTGCTAAATCCAGCAAGGTAAACAAGGACTCGATAAAGCGCACATACTGCCAATCCTGGTCGGCGTTGGAGACTTCATGCAGCTGTTTGAATAATTGCTCAAGGCGAAGGTAGGTTCTTACCTTCTCATTGAGCGGAAATTCATAGACAGCCTGACTCATCTTCATACCCCGTTAACTTCTATTTTGTGCTTGCCCTTACTCCTGCAACCTTGGCCAAAATAGGCGCCCGATTGGCGATAAGCAAATTACTCGAACTACAACGTAAAAATAGGTTTATTTCAACCTTTTATAACAAGAATTTAATCTTTCGAGTGAGGAGGTTATGAGGTGCAGGCCATATTGATGTCTTCAGTTGGGCTACCTGGTCGCTGCCAACTGCAAATAAGCCTGATGTAACTGCGCTACTTGTGCAGGCAACGCTTCTGGACCCGCGCTATTGTCGATAATCTCATCGGCTACCGCCAAACGCTGACGCCGACTGGCCTGGCTGGCCATAATATTACGAATTAGCTGCTCGTTACTGCCATCACGCATACTGGCGCGTAGAAGCTGTTCATCTTCGTCCAAATCCACCACTAATACCCTGTCTACCAGTGTAGTCAGGCCGTTCTCTACCAGTAAGGGAATGGCCAGGATGCAATAAGGTGAAGTCGCTTTTTTGGCTCTTTCCAACAGCGTTTGCCGAATCACAGGATGCAGCAGGCTGTTCAGCCAGGCTTTATCCTCAGGGTGATTAAACACTTGTTCTCTTAGCGCCTGGCGATTAAGCGCACCCTTGTTATCCAAGATACCAGTGCCAAATTTTTCGCTGATTTGCTGTAGGGCAGGGGTGCCGGGAGCCACCACTTCGCGGGCAATGATATCGGCATCGATCACCTCAATGCCATGCTTTTCAAAAAGTGCGGATACCGTGCTTTTACCGCTGCCAATACCGCCGGTCAGACCGATCACTAATTGGCTCATCCGAGGATCAGGCTCCAGTACAGATCAGCAATCTCATGGCCGTACAGAAGAGTTAGCCAGCCAGCCACTGCCAGATAGGGACCAAAGGGAATGGCCATACTCTGGGAATCGCTGCTTTGTTTTTTGCGCAGCAGCATCATGCTAATTCCAAACACGGCACCTACGCAGGAAGACAGCAGGATAATCATCGGTAAATACTGCCAACCGACCCAAGCGCCAAGAGCGGCCAATAGCTTAAAATCTCCATAGCCCATGCCTTCCTTACCGGTTAACAGCTTAAATGCCCAATACACGGACCACAGGCTTAAATAACCGGCAGCAGCACCAATAATGGCATCGGTGGGGCTGACATGGGTGACGCCAAGGCTGGCCAAAAGGCCTAGCCATAGCAAAGGTAAGGTAAGCTGGTCCGGCAATAACATGCGATCCAGATCGATAAAAATCATTGCCACCAGCATCCAGCTTAATATCAATACCGCCAGGGCCATGGGGGTAAAACCATAGTGCCAGGCTACGAAACCACTGACCAAGCCGGTAAACAGCTCTACCAGTGGATAGCGAACAGGGATCCGAGTGGCGCATTGGCTACATTTACCTTTCAGAGCCAGCCAACTGATTAGCGGAATATTTTCCCAGGCCCTGATTTGATGACCACATTTAGGACAGCTGGAGTTGGGGGTAACCAAATTGTAGGTGGGCGTATCTGGCTGGGTTTGCTCAGGGTGGAAGTAGTTTTGATATTCCTGCTTCCAACTGGTTTCCATCATAATGGGCAGACGGTGTATCACCACATTTAAAAAGCTGCCGATAATCAGCCCCAGCAACAAGGCGGTAAAGCTCCACGCCAGCGGGGAGCTTTCCAATAAGATAAAGATTTCAGGCATGTTAGAGAGTTTTTATTTTTAACTATGGCTTATGTTACGCGATCGGCCGTTGAAGTCACCTAGCCAACTACCATACCCATCTGGAATATGGGTAAGTACATAGCCACAATCAGACCGCCAATTACGACCCCTAATACCGCCATGATCATGGGTTCCAACAGGCTGGTCAGGCCATCCACCATATCATCCACTTCACGCTCATAGATGGTGGCAATTTTGCCAAGCATTTCATCTACCGAACCGGATTCTTCACCGATAGCAATCATTTGCGTGACCATGTCGGGAAATACCGCAGTGGCGCGCATAGCGCTATGCATTTGAATGCCGCCTGCCACTTCTTTTCGAATGTACAAGATAGCATCACGAAACAGTGCATTACCGGCTGCGCCGGCGGCAGATTCCAAGGCACCAATCAACGGCACACCGGCGGCAAAGGTGGTGGACAGGGTGCGGGTAAAGCGGGCAATAGACGCTTTTTTCAAAATTTCCCCAATCACCGGGATCTTTAGAATTTTTTTATCCAAATTATCCCGCAGTTGCGGTGATTTCTTATAGGTTTTCATAAACAAGGTGGCGCCCACAAACATGGCCGCCAGAATATAGAGTCCGAAATCTTGCACAAATTTCGATATGGCCAGCACAAATTGGGTGAAGGCGGGAAGTTCTGCACCAAAACTGGAAAAAATTTCTTCAAATTGTGGGACCACAAATACCAATAAGATTGTGGTGACAACAAAGGCCACCACAATTACCGCCACTGGGTAGAACATGGCCTTCTTAATTTTTGACTTAAGGGCTTCGGCTTTTTCTTTGTAGGTGGCAATACGGTCGTAAATGGTTTCCAAGGCACCTGACTGTTCCCCGGTTTCCACCAAATCACAGTAAAGATCTTCGAAATGGTCAGGATGTTTTCTCAGGGCAGTAGACAGTGGATTACCGGCTTTCACTTCATTGCCCACATCAGTCAACAGCTTGCGCATGCTGGCTTTGGAGTGGCCCTGGGCAATCATATCAATGGTCTGGATCAGGGTAACGCCAGCGGCTAGCATGGTAGCGATTTGGCGAGACAATACACAAATATCGGCCGCATTGATTTTTTCGGCGCCCTTACCAAATAACGGCTTACTGAACTTTTTAACTTTGGTGGCAGAGACTCCCTGGCGACGCAACATATTGCGGGCTTCGCTGATGGAGGCCGCGGTGATTTGGCCTTTAATTGCATCACCTTTTTTATTCTTACCCTGCCAGGTAAAGGTATCCATTGATTTTGGTTTAGCCATTTCACACCACCAAGAGGTTAATTGCGGGCGATTCAGACAAAAAAGCCCAGTGAAGACTGGGCTTTTTCAGACATTTAGCTAATTAGCACAGGGAAGCGGCTTGGCAACCACCTGATACTGCCCAAGTTACAGCGCCATTGGCAACAGTACCTGTCAGTACATAGGTTTCGGCTGCAGTTACACCAGCTTTAACACCAGCAGTTGGGGTTACAGTGATAGTGTAGGGACCACCCGCTGCGCCACCCAGGGCAACTGTGCCTACCAAAGGACCAGCTGTCCAACCAGCTTGTACAGGAATAGTAGAACAGTCGGCAGGAACGCCAGTCTGAGCACACACTTCAATTGCCGTCTTGGCTGGAGTGGCTGCAGATACTACTTCGCTGTATGCGGATTTAGCGGTATAGGTCTGATAAGCAGGCAGCGCAATCGCGGCTAGGATACCGATAATGGCCACCACAATCATCAATTCAATCAGGGTAAAACCCTTGTTGTTGGTCATCTGTGTCTTCATGGTTTCATCTCCACTGCATTCTTTGAATGCGTTTAAGGTTACTGGCAAGAGAAGCAGACCTTGGCAGTTGACTGCGGTTGGCTGTTTGCTCAATCCGAGTTCAGTATAGATCCCTGCGCGCTTTGAACAAGTATCTGTTTCCATACATGAGTGTCAGTCCAATGCCTTTTGCCATTTTAATTGTAATCTACCCAGCTTCAGATACTTACCAAGTCTTGATGATACGCATGGAAAGATCCACTGCGCGCACATGCTTAGTCAGCGCACCACTGGAGATGTAATCCACGTCGGTCGCGGCAAGCGCAGGTAGCGCTTCTACAGTGACATTGCCTGAGACTTCCAGTTTACAGCGTCCCTGATTGATGGAAACCGCATTACGTATATCTTCTAATCCAAAGTTATCCAGCATAATGATATCGCTGCCGGCGGTAAGCGCCTGGTTGAGTTCATCCAGGCTTTCTACTTCCACTTCCACAGGTTTGCCGGGGTGCTGCTGACGCGCAGCAGCCACCGCATTGGCAATGCTGCCGCAGGCCAGAATATGGTTCTCTTTGATAAGGAAGGCATCAAACAATCCCACGCGATGGTTTTTACCGCCGCCACAGGTGACCGCATATTTTTGCGCTGCGCGAAGGCCCGGCAGGGTTTTACGGGTATCCAGAATGCGAGTTTTTGTACCCTTTAGGGCCATAACATAGGTGGCGGTGACCGTTGCCGTACCACTTAAGCTTTGTAAAAAATTAAGGGCGGCACGCTCGCCGGTGAGAATGTCCCTGGCCGGACCTTGCAATTCAAACAGGGTACTATCGGCCTTGACCGCTTCACCGTCCTTCACCTGCCAAGTCACTTGGACACGATTACCCAGTTGTCTGAACACCTCATCAACCCACGCCGCGCCCGCGACCACGCAATCTTCGCGGCAAATTACTCTGGCTTGGGCTTGTTGTGTTGCTGGGATAAGGGCGGCGGTAATATCGCCACTATGATAACCAAGATCTTCATCCAGCGCGGCGGCAACATTGCGCTGAATTTCCTGCTGTAGCTGTAACATGGTGTTCCTAAAAGCTGTCTGAAGAACCGAGGTGGTAACGCAAGGTTAGCCAGTCCCCTCGTTGAGTGAATTCTAATTGTTTGAGGGCACTCATGCCCAACAGAATTTCATCGCCACCCATACCTGGGTTGAGGTTGGCGCTGATATTGTTTAGCAGAATATCACCCAACTGAAGCTCGCCGACGGTGGTACTGCTCACATTCACTGTACCATTGGCGGTTAATACCCGTTGAGAATGGCCTGCACTGAGCCCCAGCTTATGGCCTAAGTGGGCCGGGATGGAGACTTGTGTGGCGCCGGTATCCAGCAAAAAGGTCACCGGCACACCATTGATAAAACCGCCGCTGACATAGTGTCCCTGGCGGTTACGTTTGAGTTTGACTTCCGTCGCCGTATCCTGGCGATAGGACAGCGGCTCGGCATTGGGGTTGAACTGCTTGTTCAACTCGTCATCGAACCAAAGGGTTAATAAGCCAAGGGCAGCCACCCAGGCTAGCACCATCATCCATTTACCCATTTTACTGGTGTCTGTAGACAAACTTTTTCCTTATAAACTTGGTATCAGCGCGACTTGCTCCGCCAAAACTGGCCAACCATAATAGCCTCAGAATGCAATTGAGAAAATAAACCATGTTTGATGCCCAAGGGATCTATACCGCAGCCAGGCAACGGCCTTCTCCCCATTTTAATGACAGACCTGTGGACGAATCTCCGAGTTTACTGGTAGTACACAATATTTCTCTCCCCCCCGGTCAGTTCGGTGGTGCCGATATAGATGCGCTATTTATGGGATCGTTGGATTGCACCCGTCACCCTTTTTACCGGGAACTTGACGGTCTTCGGGTCTCAAGTCATTTTGTAATTTACCGAAACGGGGAAATTGTCCAATACGTGCCTGTTAGCAAAAGGGCCTGGCATGCGGGGCAATCTACCTTTCAGGGCAGAGGGGATTGTAATAATTACTCCATTGGTATCGAACTGGAGGGCACGGATGAGCTTCCCTACAGCGCAGACCAGTACCGCAGCCTGCTGACAATAACCCAGGCTATCATGCACACTTACCCTAAGATCACCCTTTCCCGGATAGTGGGGCATTGTGATATCGCTCCATGCCGTAAAACTGATCCCGGCGTTGCCTTCGACTGGGGTTGGTACAGAGGGCAACTACGAGGGCAGGCATTGCAGTGCCAGCCACTGCCAACACAAACCTAAAAGGATCTGCAATGACATTGATCAGCTTGTTACTGGTACTGGCGCTGGAAAGAGTGGTAAATAAAACCCGCTGGTGGCAGAAGGACACTTATCAAAACCAGTATTTTGGTTTTCTAAAGGAACGCAGATTATTAGCTGCAGATACCGCCGTTGTGAATATGCTGGGCTTGGTGCTGGCGCCCGCCGCTTTACTGTATCTACTGCTATGGCAGATGGATGCGCCTTTTCTTGAACTGATTATCAACACCGCGATTTTGATGGTCTGTGTCGGTTGTGCCGATGTAAGAAGCAAATATAAAGGTTATCTGGAAGCCTCCAGTCGCGGTGATGAGGAAGCCGCGTTTCTCTATGCCCAGCAGTTGGGTTATGACCCGGAGAGTGACGGCAGTTTTGGGCGCTTTCTGGTTTGGGTTAATTATCGTCACTATGGTGCGTTAATGTTGTGGTTCTTGGTATTGGGCGGTGCCGGTGCGGTGTTCTACCAACTTTCTGTGGGATTGTTGCAGCGTCTCAAGGAATCACAGTCTGACCAGGCAGGTGATTGGTATAAACTCGTGGAAATCCTTGATTGGTTGCCGGCCCGCATCACTGCTCTTGGTCTGCTGTTGGTGGGGCATTTCTCGAGAGCCTTGCCAGTCTGGATGTCACTTTCCGCAGACGGTGACGTCTCCGCCCGTCAGCTTATTACCCAAGTCGCCAAATCAGCGGAACATGTTGAAGCCGACACGCCGGTGTGCACAGAAGAGGCCTGCACCATGGTGATAATGGCCAAGCGTAATATGATGCTGTTGTTAGCTGCAATTGCGGTTTTCACTTTGTCTGGTTGGGTAGGCTAATTCATTCATAGTCACCGGCGACGCCTGGCGCCGGTTCCTTAGCAAACTGTTAAATTGGTCATACCAGTTCCCTTTTGGCTTCTCCAAGCCGCTATCGCCATATCTTCCCCTCTTGTTTGCTTAAATAGTCATCAGTTGTGATGATTTACCCAAAGTAATTTTTGTTCTATGCTTATAGGTAAATTGGTAAGACCATTTTTATATGCAAAGGATCCAGGCTAAAAAACTGTCGGATGTGATTGTGGAGCAAATAGAGTCCATGATCCTCGATGGCAAGCTGATTGCTGGCCAACGGCTGCCCGCAGAGCGGGACTTGGCGGAGCAGTTTGATGTGTCTCGCCCTTCCTTACGTGAGGCTATTCAAAAGCTTGAAGCCAAGGGTTTGGTTAATCGTAAGCAAGGCGGTGGTACCTTCGTACAGACGCGTTTGGCATTGGTAGAAAATGCACCATTGCTGGAGTTGATTGCCGCAAAGCCTGAGTCGCAGTTTGATCTGCTGGAATTTCGTCATGCCCTGGAGGGGATGGCGGCATATTACGCGGCCTTGCGCGGAACGCCACAGCAGGTCGAGGCCATCCAGGCGGCATTTGTGGAAGTGAAAGCCGTACAGCAACAACAGGATATTGCGGCAGAGGCAAAGGCGCTTGCGGGCTTTTATCTGGAGATGATCCAGGCTTCTCAGAACATGGTATTGCTGCATATCTTTCGCGGATTGCAGCCTTTATTGCAGGACAATATCAGGCGTAACCTCGAAGTGCTGTCCAGTCAGCCGCAGTTGAGCGAACAAATTAATCGCCAACGGTTGCGGATCTTGGATGCCATCGTCGCAGGCGATCCTGAGCAGGCCAGGCGGGCCAGCAATGAGCATCTGGCCTTTATCGAAGAGACGCTGCTCAATATCAACAGGCAAGACTCGCGTACCCAGCGTTCGTTGCGTCGTATCGAGATGCCTGACTAAGCAAAATTGTAGAAAAAACCGACGGATAGCAGTCATTTTGCACTATCTTTATCCGTTATCGAAGATTGAACAACACAGACTAAAGGAAAGCGCTATGGCAGATTTGAACAGGCCTGACGTGGATCCACAGGAAACACTGGAATGGCTCGATGCACTGGAGGCAGTGCTGGAAAATGAAGGGGCGGAGCGCGCCCATTTCCTGCTGGAGTCCTTGATTGAAAAAGCCCGCCGTAGCGGCGCTTACCTTCCTTATACGGCGACTACTGCTTACGTCAATACTATTCCCGCCGGTCAGGAGCCACCTCTGCCTGGCGATCAAAGTATGGAAGCCCGTATTCGCAGCGCTATTCGCTGGAACGCGATGATGATGGTCGTACGTGCTTCCAAGAAAGATTTGGAACTCGGCGGTCACATCTCCAGCTTTGCCTCTTCGGCCATGCTTTATGATGTGGGCTTTAACCACTTCTTCCGTGCTCCGAATGATCAGGACGGTGGCGATTACCTTTTCGTTCAGGGCCACGTAGCCCCCGGCATTTATTCCCGTGCCTATATCGAAGGTCGCTTAAGCGAAGAACAGTTGGATATGTTCCGTCAGGAAGTGGACGGCAGCGGACTGTCTTCTTATCCGCATCCCAAGTTGATGCCCGACTTCTGGCAGTTCCCCACCGTATCCATGGGCCTGGGACCGATTCAGGCCATTTATCTGGCTCGCTTCCTTAAATATCTGACCGATCGTGGCATCAAGGATTGCTCTGAGCAGCGCGTATGGTGTTTCCTCGGTGACGGTGAATGTGATGAACCGGAAAGCTTGGGCGCCATTGGCCTTGCCGCGCGCGAAGGCCTGGATAACCTGACCTTTGTGATCAACTGTAACTTACAGCGTCTGGATGGTCCTGTTCGCGGTAACGGCAAGATTATTCAGGAACTGGAAGGCACCTTCCGTGGTGCCGGTTGGGAAGTGATTAAGGTTATCTGGGGCCGCTACTGGGATCCGCTATTGGCCCGCGACACCAGCGGAAAGCTGATCGATCTGATGAATGAAACCGTTGACGGTGAGTATCAGAACTATAAGGCTAAAGGCGGCGCTTTTACCCGCGAGAAGTTCTTTGGCAAATACCCAGAGCTCAAAGCCATGGTCGCCAATATGTCCGATGACGATATCTGGCGTCTGAACCGTGGTGGTCACGATCCAGTTAAGGTGTACGCGGCTTATAAACGTGCCACCGACACCAAAGGCCGCCCACAGGTGATCCTGGCCAAGACCGTAAAAGGCTATGGCATGGGCGCTGCCGGTGAAGGTAAAAACATTGCTCACCAGGTGAAGAAGATGGACATGGATGCGATCAAGCACTTCCGTGATCGCTTCAATATGCCGATCAGCGACGACAAGCTGAACGACTTACCTTATTTCCGGTTCCCCGATGACAGCGCCGAGATGAAATATCTGCGCGAGCGTCGTGAAGCCCTTAAGGGCTTTATGCCCAAGCGCTTGCCTAAGAGCACCGAGAGCCTGCAGGCGCCCTCACTGAAGGCCTTCGATGCCATCACCAAAGGTTCAGGTGAGCGCGAAATCTCCACTACCATGGCCTTTGTGCGGGTGCTGACCGCCATGCTTAAGGACAAGGATATTGGTGCGCGCGTTGTGCCGATTATCCCCGATGAAGCCCGCACATTTGGTATGGAAGGTTTGTTCCGTCAGGTCGGTATTTACTCCAGCCAGGGACAGAAGTACGAGCCGCAGGATGCCGATCAGGTGGCTTATTATCGTGAAGATAAGAAGGGCCAGGTACTGCAGGAAGGCATTAATGAACTCGGCGCCATGGCTTCATGGCTGGCGGCCGGTACCTCCTATTCCACCAACGACCTGCCGATGATCCCGGTGTATATCTACTACTCCATGTTCGGCTTCCAGCGTGTCGGTGATTTGGCCTGGGCTGCCGGTGACAGCCAGTGCCGAGGTTTCCTGGTCGGTGGTACGGCAGGACGTACCACGCTAAACGGTGAAGGTTTGCAGCATCAGGATGGTCACAGCCATATTCAGGCGGGTCTTATCCCCAACTGTGTGACTTACGATCCAACCTACGGTTACGAAGTGGCGGTCATCGTGCAAGACGGTCTGCGCCGCATGTACGAAGAACAGGAAAACGTCTTCTATTACCTGACCGTGATGAACGAAAACTATGTTCAGCCGGAAATGCCCAAAGATGTGGAAGAGGGCATTATCAAAGGGATCTATAAGCTGGATACGCACAAGGCCGGTAAAGCCAAGCACAGCGTTAAGCTCTTGGGCAGCGGTACCATATTGTTGCAGGTGCGCGAAGCGGCAGAAATTTTGCGTGACCAGTTCGGTATCGGCTCTGAGGTGTACAGTGTGACCTCCTTTAACGAACTGGGTCGGGATGGTTTGGATTGCGACCGCTACAACATGCTGCATCCCACCGCCAATGAGAAGATACCCTATGTGACCAAGGTTCTCTCTGGTGGCGTAGACGGTCCCACTATTGCCGCGACCGATTATGTGAAGGCCTATGCCGACCAGATCCGTGCGTTTGTGCCGGGTCAATACAAGGTGCTGGGTACTGACGGTTTCGGTCGTTCAGACAGTCGCGCCAACCTGCGTCGCCACTTCGAGGTAGATGCCGCTTATATCGTGCTGGCTTCATTGTCAGAGTTGGCTAAGAGCGGTGCTATCGATAAGAAAGTCGTAGTCGATGCCATGAAGAAGCTGGGCATTGACCCAGACAAGATCAACCCGCTGTACGCCTAAGGAGATTATCGGCATGTCACAACTAAAAGATGTACTGGTACCTGATGTCGGCGGCGAAGAAGTCGAAATTATTGAGATCTGTGTGGCCGTGGGCGACAAGGTGGAAGCCGAGGAGTCGCTGATCACCGTCGAAAGCGACAAGGCAAGCATGGATATACCTGCACCCTTTGCTGGTGTGGTCAAAGAAATTCTGGTGCAGGTCGGTGATAAGATTGGTCAGGACAAGCTGATCATGAAGCTGGAATCTGCTGAGGTTGCTGAGGAAGACGCTAAATCAGAAGACAAGGTCTCTAAGTCAGAGGAAAAGGCCGAGAAGCCAGCGCCCAAGGAAGAAAAACCGGCAAAAGAAGAGACATCCAAGACTGAGACGAAAGCCGCGGAAGTCGGCAAGGTACAGGAAGTACAGGTCCCCGATATCGGCGACGCTGCCGATGTGGATGTGATTGAGGTGTTGGTTAAGGTGGGCGACAAGGTGGAGGCCGAGACCGGTCTGATCACTCTGGAAACTGACAAGGCCACTATGGATGTGCCCGCACCTTTTGCCGGTGTGGTCAAAGAACTGAAGGTAAAAACTGGCGATAAAGTCAGCCAGGGTAGCTTGATTGCCTTGATTGAGACTTTAGGTGCAGAAGGTGGCACACAGGCTGAGGCCACACCAGCCAAAGAAGCACATGAAGAAAAGACAGAAGCTCCCCAGGCCAACGCAGCAACGGCCAGCGCGCCCAAGGCGCCACCCGTTCCGCATCATCCTTCGGCGGGGGAGCTGCCCCGTACTGGTAAGATCCATGCGTCGCCATCTGTGCGTCGTTTGGCTCGCGAATTTGGTGTGGATCTGGCCCAGGTGAAAGGCAGTGGTCCAAAGAATCGGGTGCTTAAAGAAGATGTGCAGTCTTATGTGAAGTACGAACTGTCACGACCCAAGATGACCGCTGGAAGTTCGGTCGCCTCGGGCTCCGGCGGCTTACAGGTATTAGCACCACCGAAGGTGGACTTTGCCAAGTTCGGTGAAGTGGAAGAAGTGCCGCTGACCCGTATTCAGAAGATTTCCGGCCCCAACCTTCACCGCAACTGGGTTACTATCCCCCATGTGACGCAGTTTGAAGAAGCCGATATCACCGAGGTGGAAAACTTCCGCAAAGAACAAAACGCCATTGCCGAGAAGAAAAAGCTGGGCGTTAAGATCACCCCGCTGGTGTTTATCATGAAGGCGGTTGCCGATGCCCTTAAGGCTCATCCGGTATTCAACTCTTCTTTGTCTGAATCCGGTGAAAGCCTGATCCAGAAGAAGTATTACCATATCGGTATTGCCGTAGACACCCCCGGAGGCCTGGTGGTGCCTGTGGTGCGTGATGTGGACAAAAAAGGCATCTATGAGCTTTCTGAAGAACTGGCTGAAATCAGTAAGAAAGCGCGTGAAGGTAAGCTTAAAGCCGCCGATATGCAGGGTAGTTGCTTTACTATTTCCAGCCTTGGTGGCATCGGGGGTACGGCCTTTACGCCTATCGTCAATGCGCCCGATGTGGCTATTCTTGGCGTATCACGCAGCGATATTAAACCCAAGTGGAACGGCAAAGAGTTTGAGCCGCGCCTGATGTTGCCCTTGTCGCTGTCCTACGATCACCGGGTGATCGACGGTGCGGTAGCAGCACGCTTTGCGGTGCATTTAAGCAGCGTACTGGGCGATATCCGCCAGATGCTGCTGTAGGAATGTGAACCACAGAGACACAGAGATCACAAAGATTATGCTCTCTGTGCCCTCCGTGTCTCCGTGGTGAATAAATTGAATTTAAGGGGCACTACTTTGCTAATCATTGTTTGGCTAGGTAAAATCCCCGCGGTCTGTCTGAATAAAACAACTTAAACCTGATTACCCAAAGAGATTGAGGTCACTGATGAGCGAAATTAAAACACAACTGGTGGTGCTGGGCGCCGGTCCGGGTGGTTACTCTGCAGCCTTTCGCGCTGCCGATCTGGGCATTGAAACCGTTATCGTCGATGCCAGGGACACCCTGGGCGGCGTATGCTTGAATGTGGGATGTATTCCTTCCAAGGCCCTGTTGCACGTAGCCAAGGTGATTGATGACGCTCGTGAAATGGCCCATCACGGTGTGAGCTTCGGTGAGCCTCAGATCGATCTGGATAAGGTGCGTTCTTGGAAAGACAGCGTGGTCAGCCAACTGACCAAAGGTCTGGCCGGTATGTCCAAGATGCGAAAAGTCCAGCACGTGCAAGGCTACGGTAAATTTACCGGCAGCAACACGTTGGAAGTTGATGGCAAAGATGGCAAGACCACCATCAAGTTCGACAACGCCATCATCGCTGCGGGTTCTGAGCCAGTATCATTGCCCTTTATTCCGAAGAATGATGACCGTGTGATCGATTCAACCGGTGCCTTGGAGATGAAAGACATTCCCAAGAAGATGCTGGTGCTGGGTGGCGGTATCATCGGCCTGGAAATGGGCACGGTATACAAGGCTCTGGGCAGCGAAATCGATGTGGTGGAATTCCTTGATCAGCTGGTGCCTGCCGCTGACAAGGACATCATCAAGGTTTACCAGAAGTACGTGAAAGACAAGTTCAACGTGATGCTGGAAACCAAAGTCACCAACGTAGAAGCCAAGGAAGACGGCCTGTATGTGAGCTTCGAAGGTAAGCAAGCCCCGTCTGAGGCGGTACGTTACGACAAAGTTCTGGTAGCGGTAGGGCGTCGTCCTAATGGCGGTCTGCTGGATGCCGATAAGGCTGGCGTGAAGGTCGATGAGCGCGGTTTTATCAACGTTGATAAGCAGATGAAGACCAACGTTAACCACATTTATGCCATCGGCGATCTGGTTGGTCAGCCTATGCTGGCCCACAAAGCCGTGCATGAAGGTCATGTGGCTGCCGAAGTCATTGCCGGTAAGAAGCACTTCTTCGATCCGCGCTGCATTCCTTCCGTGGCCTACACCGATCCGGAAATCGCCTGGGTCGGTCTGACCGAGAAAGAAGCCAAAGAAAAGGGCATCAGCGTTGAAACTGCCACCTTCCCCTGGGCCGCTTCTGGTCGTGCTATCGCTTCTGGTCGCACTGAAGGTATGACCAAGATGATCTTTGAAAAGGACAGCGGTCGTGTGGTGGGTGGTGCCATCGTGGGTATTAACGCCGGTGAGATGTTGGGTGAAATTGGTCTGGCCATCGAAATGGGCGCCGATGCTGAAGATGTGGCATTGACTATCCATGCGCACCCGACCTTGAATGAGTCTATCGGTCTGGCCTCTGAGATTTTCGAAGGTAGCATTACCGATCTGCCAAACCCAAAAGCCAAGAAGAAATAATAGGGCGGCAATACTGACGCTTTATGATGTGTTAAGGCCGCTTATGCGGCCTTTTCTTTTAAAAGCGCCGATGTAAGATGTTTTTTGACCAGATTACAAATAATAACAGGGACATCAGATGAAAGTGTTAACCACGGCAATACTGGCCACCTTGGTGGTGGCTGGTTGCTCCAAAGCTCCCCAAGAGCAAACCGACGATAACAACAGTGTGAACAAAACCAGTATGAGCTTACCAACCGCCAAATTGGAATATGTTGAAACCCGCAGAGGCGAAGTGGTAGATACCTACTTTGACCAGCAAGTGCCGGATCCCTACCGCTGGCTTGAAGATGACAGAAGCGAGGAAACCGCAGCTTGGGTGAAAGCCCAGAACGAAGTGACCTTCGGTTATCTGGAGCAAATCCCCTACCGCAAGCAAATTGAGGAACGTCTGACCCAGCTGTGGAACTATGAGCGGGTAAGCGCCCCCTTTAAAGAGGGAAAGTACACCTATTTCTTTAAAAACGACGGTTTGCAAAATCAGTCCGTGCTGTATCGCCTTGATGCCGAGGGTAATGAGCAGGTTTTCTTGGACCCGAATAAATTCAGTGAAGACGGTACCACTTCCTTGTCGGACATCAGCTTCTCACGGGATGGCAGTATGCTGGCTTATGCTATCTCTGAAGGTGGCAGCGACTGGCGTAAAGTCATTGTTATTGATGTGGAAACCAAGCAGGAGTTGGAACCTGCCTTGGTCGACATTAAATTCAGTGGTATCGAATGGCTCGGCAATCAAGGGTTCTATTACTCCAGTTATGATAAGCCAGAGGGCAGTGAGCTGTCCGCCAAAACCGACCAACATAAACTTTACTATCACCAGCTAGGCCAGCCGCAGAGCCAGGATGTATTAGTATTTGGTGGCAGCGAAGAGCAAAAACATCGTTATGTTTTTGGTCAGGTAAGTGATGATGATCGCTATCTGGTGATTGAGGCGGCGGTATCCACTTCCGGCAATAAGCTTTTTGTCAAAGATCTGAGCAAGGCCGATGCCCCCTTGGTCACGGTGCTGGACAACACCAATTCCGATACCAATCTGGTGGACTCGGTTGGCGATGCTTTGTTGCTGGTAACCAACCTCAATGCACCCAACAAGAAAGTCGTGCGCATGACTTTGAATAATCCTGGCCCGGATAATTGGCAGGATGTGATCCCGCATACTGACAATGTGCTGAGTATCAGCACTGGTGCAGGCTATTTGTTCGCCGAGTATATGGTGGATGCCTTATCTAAAGTTTACCAGTATGACTATCAGGGCAAACTGGTTCGCGAAATTACGCTGCCTGACCTGGGGAATGCCGGTGGCTTCGAAGCTAAGAAAGAAGACCAAACGGTCTACTACAGCTTCAGTAACTATCTGATGCCCAGCACCATTTATGCACTCAATCCCAACAACGGCGAGTCCACTTTGCATACCAAACCACAAGTGGCCTTTGATGCCGAGGGATATACATCAGAACAGGTGTTCTTTGAGTCCAAAGATGGTACTCGCGTACCCATGATGCTGACCTACAAGAAAGGTCTGAAGCTGGATGGCAGTAATCCTACGCAACTTTATGGTTACGGTGGTTTTAATATCAGCATTACCCCCAACTTCTCACCTGCTCTGGCGGGTTGGATGGAACTAGGCGGCGTGCTGGCCATGGTCAATCTGCGCGGTGGCGGGGAATACGGTAAGGCCTGGCATAAAGCCGGCACGCAGATGAACAAGCAAAATGTGTTTGATGACTTTATTGCTGCAGCCGAATATCTGATTGATAAGGGTTATACCAGCAATAAACGTTTGATGATCCGTGGCGGCTCCAATGGTGGCTTGCTGGTGGGGGCGGTGATGACCCAACGTCCTGACTTGATGCAGGTTGCGATCCCGCAAGTTGGCGTGCTCGATATGTTGCGTTATCACACCTTTACCGCCGGTGCCGGTTGGGCCTATGACTACGGTACCGTCGAAGACAGCCCTGAAATGTTTGCATACTTAAAGGGTTATTCGCCGGTACATAACGTTGAAGCGGGGACGGATTATCCGGCGACGCTGGTGACCACAGGTGACCATGATGATCGCGTGGTCCCTGCTCACTCCTTTAAGTTTGCTGCCGAGTTACAGGCCAAGCAAGCTGGTGACAGACCGACGCTGATCCGTATCGAAACCAAGGCCGGTCATGGTGCAGGTACGCCCACGGACAAGATTATCGAGCTGTATGCCGATATCTATGCCTTTAGCTTGTATAACATGGGCATCGAGTCCCTTAACGCACAGTAATAATGAAAAGGGCGCCTTAAGCGCCCTTCAGACTGTTGAAAAAGGCCTGGACGCAGATCCAGGCCTTTGATCTAATGAGCATAGTGAACAACATGGATTCACCATGCTTAGAGACAAAACCCCACAACAATATGAACTAGAAATGGTCGCCATTGACCAGCTCGTACCGCAGGACCACTTGGTACGCCTGATTGACCTAGCCATTGATTTTGAATTTATCCGCGACAAGGTAGCGCATTTGTATTGCCAAGATAACGGGCGTCCGGCGGTTGACCCGGTGCGTCTGTTCAAAATCCTGTTTCTCGGC
>NZ_JARHUG010000007.1 GCF_029223185.1 Aliiglaciecola sp. CAU 1673 | reverse complement strand
CCTCAATCACGCTTAAGAAAAAATCAGCCGATCCCATCAATAGGTAAGGAGCCACGGAAAACTCACTGGATGGCCCTAAAAAACAAAACCCCACCAAAATGGTGGGGTTTATCATCAATCTGAGGCGCCTAAAAGGCGCCTACCGAAACAAGATTATTCTTTAACAAACTTCAATGTCATACGATCACTTTCGCCAATAGCAAGATACTTGTCCTTGTCTTGTTCACCCAATGCCAGACGTGGAGGTAGAGTCCACACGCCCTTCGGATGATTGGCGATGTCTTTGGGATTGGCGTTTATCTCTGACTGATCAACCAGTTTAAATCCGGCTTTTTCAGCCATTTTAATCACATAGTCCTGCAACATGTAGCCGCTTTGTTCCTGATCATTGGCAGAACGCGCAGCAGGTAATCTGTGATCCACAACGCCTAACACGCCACCAGGCTTGAGTGCGGTGTGAAAGCCTTTAAATGCCGCCAGCAATTTCTCTTCGCCGCCGCCACGCATATACCAGTTATGCACGTTGCGGAAGGTTAACACCATATCCACTGTACCCGCAGGGGCTACCTCGGTGATTTGTGGGGGCTGAAAGCTAGAGATTTTTACTTTGTCATAAATGGCGGGAGAAGCGGCCATTTTTTTCTCAAAGTCTTCTCGCGCAGTGGTGAAATAACTCACGCCGGAATTAGGATCAAACTGAGCTGCGTAAAAGGTGCCCTTATCACGTAAATAGGGCGCCAGGATCTCGGTATACCAGCCACCGGCGCCGGGCCACACTTCAACCACGGTCATATCCGGGCGAATACCAAAGAATTCCAGGGTTTCTTTGGGATGACGGTAGACGTCACGGGCTTTGTTTTCGTCACTGCGATGGTCTGCTTTGATAGCATCATCGAGGCTGATGGCCAAGGCACTGGCACTGCCCAGGGTCAGGGCTAATCCAAGTCCCAGCCAACGTAATTTTCTCATCTGTTTCTCCTGTTTATTGTTTTAGCTAAGCGAGTGAAATAAGCAAAGCCCCTATACTAGACCAGTTATCTCAAATTTATGTGTTTGATTAAGCACTTATGCGCTGAGTGCCAGTAATTCGCGATATTCTTCCAGGGCGAATTGATCGGTCATGCCACTGACCATATCCTGTAGCAAGCGGCAACGATAATAAGCCTCCCACAGTCTTTGACGCGATGCCGATTCCTGTTGGTGTGCTTTTACGGCTAACTGATAAGCACTGATATGTTTTTTGGGCAGGCGTTTGGCTAAGCGAGACTCAATGAGGAGATCCCGATGTCCGCCGCTAATGACCTGCTGGAAATCATCAGCACTTAATACAAGCAAAGGCCGATATTGGTTCAATAGCTCGGTAATAATTCGATAGCCTTGCAGTTCCAGGGTTTGCACTTCTGCAACGCTGAAAATATTACGGATGGCGACCCGTTTAAAGGTCTCGATAAGGCGGTGTTGCAACGAGTCATCTTCCAGCAGGGCACGATTTAAGGTGCCATGATAGATGGCTTCAATATTATCGATAAAACTTTGTGCGGCATGTTGCACCAGCGGATGGATCAGGTTTACCCGCAGCCAGACAAAAAACTCGTGCACCTTGTTGATAGGCTCCTGTTGCGCCCGCTGCAGCAATGAGCTGATCACCTGACGGAAACTTCTTTTATCAGTACCTTTGCCGGTCAGCCATGGCGTATCGGCTTGACCCTGCTGGTCATCAAATTCATCGATAAGAAGCTGGGCAAGGCGTTCGATGCTAAGCAGGCCTTTTTCCACACCGTCTTCGATATCGGCCAGGCAGTAGGAGATATCATCGGCTGCTTCCATCAGGTAAGTCAGCGGGTAACGGCAGCCGGACTCAAGCGCCAATTGGTTTTGCATGTCTTTAACAAAGGCTTGTTCTGACAGATAAAAGCCGGGCTTCTTCTGCAGATAGCTTTGCGCCGATGATTTGTCCGGCTTGGGCATATGTGCGCCACGGGTGTATTTCAGTACACAGGCACTTTGCGCATAAGTCAGGTTCAGGCCGAGCAAACTATGGATCAGGCGAATGGCCTGAGCATTGCCCTCAAAGGTGGCGGCATCCATGACTAACTCGTTAGCAAGAACGGTGTCAGCCGCTGCTGCCCTGAATATTTCTAAGTTGGGTAAGGTTTGTTGAAACCAGCTGGAAATCGCCGCTTCACCAAAGTGACCGAAGGGAGGATTGCCGACATCGTGCATCAGGCAGGCCATTTCTACCAAACTTTCGATGGCCCGCTCCAAACCATCCAGGCCATAGTTGGCCGCGTCATCACCCAGCTTGTCATACAAGGTGCGCACTAAGAAACGCCCCGTTTGTTGTACCTCCAGACTGTGGGTCAGGCGGGAGCGCACCGCTGCATTGCGCTCAAGGGGAAAAACCTGGGTTTTTTGCTGCAGACGACGTATGGCCGCCGAATGCACTATGCGACCGCGATCACTTTCCAGCGCCCTTTCCAAACGGCGGATATCCAGTGATGTATCGGTATCCAGCGCGCTACGGTTATAGGGGCGAAGTGGACTCAGCTTGTCACGAAAATTTATAGGCATGCCATATTTTCCAAAATCAAAACAGGGCTAGCTAGCCAGTTTGGCGCAGTGCTTGTCAAGTGTGGGGCAGGAAAGCTGCCCCACAAATCAAGCTTAAAGGTGTGTCGAGAGGAAGCTTTCCAGTTCTTTTAGGGTGAGTAGGCGGTTTTCTTCCAGCTCCAGGCTGTGATTGCCTTTTGGCAGTTCCACATAGCGCACTGTTCCACCGGTATTTTGCAGTTCTTTGGCCATATCCTGGCTATGTTTGACAGGCACTATTCTGTCCTCGTCACCATGAATTAGCAGCACTGGCGCTTTTGTCTATGCACTCAAACTGAGTGGCGTGATGGCAGTAGGCTGTTGCAACCTATCCTGTTCCCCCTCTGAAACAATTGCATTTGAGCATCTGCTTTGAGAACAAGAGAGATCTTGCTTAGTTAAAGTTGTTCTCTACCAAGTAGTTTTCTCTTATTTGCTGGATGCGCCCTGCTGCTGCCATGCGAGCCAGTTCGTCACTGATAGCAGGCAAGATATGGGCATTTTTGTTGTGTAGAAAATGATAAAGGTCCTCTTTGATGAGCCCATTTCCAGACAGGCGGATGTCGGGTAGCTGCTCTTTTCTAAGGGCATGCAGGCCATTAATTTTGGGCAGCACAGCAATATCTATCCGATTCAGATGCAGCATTTGCAGAGCTTGTTCGTGGGTTGCCACATACTGACACACAATATTTCTCTCGCTCATGGCAAGGCGTATTACCTGCACTCCTATGACACAAATCAATCGATAAGGACGCAGGCTTTCCCAACCGTCTATCTGAATTTCCGGATTCTTGGTAAAGGCATAGCCCTCATTAAAATTTACGGGGGCAGGTACGGGTAGCAAGTTCTTAAACTCGGCACTAATACCCTTCACTCTGGAAAGCTCACCATCGAATTCGCCGGCGTTTGAGAGCATCAGAGCCCGTGGATTGTGCAAGCGTTCAACGCGAATATGGTAACCAATGTTTTGATAGGCTTCTCGCAGCACCCTTTCAGAAACCTCCTGAACCGCTGCTTCATCCGGTGCTGAGAAAACCAACTCTGCAGCTTGTAGTGTTGAACAGCCCAAAAGCAGGTACAAACAAAGAGGGCATTTTTTTAACAAGCTGGTCAACGATGCTGCACCCGGTGAATTATGCGAATGAGCTCAATATAGAGCATGTCAGCAAATTAGTTAGTTTCAAAGGGCATGTTCCCCCCAGCATAAAAGCGGTTATGGTCATCAATTACTTAGCGGTGAATCGGTAGTTATCGATCAACGGACATTTTTATGATGGGATAAGCTGGCGGTTAATTTTGCTTATTTGGGAAGAATAATGAGCCTGCTGTCTTCAGGATTGGTCTATCTCACTGCAACGGTCATAGCGGTGCCGCTCTTTAAGCGCCTGAAATTGGGGGCGATCTTGGGCTATCTGGTGGCAGGGGTGATTATCGGTCCTGCTGCACTGGGTCTGGTGGCCGATGCCGAACAAGTTCTGCATGTGGCAGAGTTTGGGGTCATCCTGTTGCTCTTCATTATTGGCCTTGAGCTAGAGCCGCAAAAGCTGTGGAAGATGCGTCAGGCGGTCATGTTGACAGGTGGAGGGCAGCTATTGCTCTCTGCTTTGTTGCTTTTTGCCATACTGATGTTTGTTTTTGCTCTGGGCTGGCCGCAATCCCTGGTGATTGGCTTGGCATTGGCGCTTTCCTCCACGGCCTTTGCTATCCAACTGATGGCAGAGCAGGGCATTCTTAAAACGCCGCCAGGGCAGCAAGGTTTCGCCATTTTACTGATGCAGGATCTGGCGGTAATTCCCATCTTATTGCTGGTGGAAGGGCTGGCGGGCAGTGCTGATGCCTCTGCACCAGCCTGGTATATAAGTCTCTCAGCGATAGCCTTTGTGCTGTTGGCCGGGCGCTATCTGCTCAATCCGCTGCTGCGTATCTTGGCTCGTTATGGCAGTGAAGAAGTAATGACGGCGGCGGCGCTGCTGATTGTGATCGCCACCGCCCTGGCCATGGAGCAGGCAGGCTTGTCCATGGGGATGGGTGCCTTTCTGGCTGGGATGCTGCTGGCAAACTCCAGTTTTCGGCATCAGCTTGAGACCGAAATCGAGCCTTTCAAAGGTCTGCTGTTAGGACTGTTCTTTATCGCAATCGGTATGAATCTGGATCTCGGACTACTGGTATCTGAGCCGCTATTTATCCTAACGGCGGCCCTCGGATTGATAGCACTGAAAACGTTGTTGATGACCGGCTTACTGATGGCCGCAAAGCAAAAGTCAGGGGATGCTATGCGGGTGGCGCTGATGCTCTCCCAGGGCGGCGAATTTGCTTTCGTGGTAATGACCCAAGCTGCCGGAAACGGCTTGATTGCCCCGGACTTGGCAGACAAAGTCAGTCTCATCGTGGGGATTTCCATGGCCTTAACGTCACCGGTGGTTATCTTGTACAGCTTGTTGGTAAACAGTCGACAATGTCCGCCGGTTTACGACACGGCGGGCAGTGATGACGAGCCACAAGTGCTGATTGCGGGATTCGGTCGCTTTGGCCAGATCAGCGCCAGGATCCTGACTGCTAACCATATTTCCTTTACCGCCTTGGATAAAGACGCCAAACAGATAGCCTTCGTCGAGCAATTCGGCAATAAGGTGTTTTTTGGCGATGCCTGTCGCCTGGACCTTCTCAAGGCAGCGGGTATAGAGCACGCCAAAATATTACTGATTGCTGTAGATGGGGAAGATGAGGTGCTGAAAATAGCGCAACTGGTGCGCGAGGAGTTTCCGCATATCCGTATCATTGCCCGCGCCCGAAATCGGATTACCGTGCGTAGCCTGCATAAGCTGGGAGTCCGGGATATCGTGCGAGAGATGTTTGGCGGCAGTTTGGAGGCGGCCAATCTGCTGCTTCGTGCACAAGGTTATTCCTCGTCTAAAGCCGAGTATATGGTGGATGTGTTCCGTCACCATGATGAGGCCATGTTACAAAGTTCATTGGATGAATCGGATGATATGCCTGGTCTGATTGAACGCAGCAAACGTGGACGCGAACAGCTTGAATCCTTGTTTACCCAGGATAAGCAAGATTTTAGCTAGAATGCCGAATCATTCGGACTTTGATTGAGCTTGACCGGTATACGCCGTCGCCCAAAGCCCTGGATGGGAGCGGTGAAGTGGCCGGCAATAATTGTACCGCAGTGGTTGCAATGGCCTTGATTATCCAGGTGGATGGCGCCTAATTCGTACCAATCCCGTTCAATCACCTCTTTTTGGCAGTTGGGGCAGTAAGTGCTGTCACTGGCTGCGTCGTGCACATTGCCGCAATAGACATAATGCAGACCATGGCTGAGGGCTATTTTTCTGGCTCTACGCAGGGTTGCTAGGGGCGTTCGGGGTTTGTCCATCATTTTAAAATCGGGATGAAACGCGCTGAAATGTAAGGGCACATCAGGCCCCAAGTGTTCTGCAAACCAGGCGCTTAAGGCGTGCAATTCTTGATCGGAGTCGTTTTCACCGGGGATAAGCAAGGTGGTGATTTCGACCCATACATCAGTTTCTTTCTTTAAGTAGAGCAAGGTGTCCAACACTGGTTGTAACTGCCCATGGCAAATCTTGTGGTAAAAGTCTTCACTAAATGCCTTCAGGTCAATATTGACCGCATCCATATGCCGATAAAAGTCTTCCCTGGGTTTCTCACACATATAGCCTGCTGACACGGCCACGCTTTTAATCCCCAGTTCATGGCAGGCTTGTGCGGTATCCATAGCGTACTCCATAAAGATCACCGGATCGTTATAGGTGTAGGCCACGCTATCGCAGCCATAGCGTTGGGCGGCCTTGGCAATCTCTTCGGGCATAGCGCTGTCGGCCAGAGTATCCACTTTTCGGGATTTGCTGATATCCCAATTCTGGCAAAACTGGCAGGTTAGATTGCACCCGGCAGTGCCAAAAGACAGTACCCGGGACCCGGGATAAAAGTGGTTTAGGGGCTTCTTTTCAATCGGGTCGATGCAGTAGCCGCTGGAGCGACCATAGCTGGTCAGGGTAATCTCCCCTTGATGGTGCATACGCACAAAACAGGTACCGCGTTTGCCTTCACGTAACTGGCAATGTCGGGGGCAGGCATCGCATTGCACTCGTCCATCTTCGAGTGCCGTCCAGTATTGTGTGGAAAAATGCTCTGGTGGCTCTTGCAACACGGTGCTCTCCTGCCTGACATCTATACTAAGTAGACTGGTTTTAAAGCATAGTTGCTCACAGGAATTTTGATCTTATGCATTGTCGCGCTCCTGCCGTTGCCGGGCGGTTTTATCCAATGGACAGTCGTAAGCTGCAGCAGACCGTAGTTGCCAGATTGTCTGAAGCACATCCTCCAATATCTAAAAGCCCGCCCAAGGCGCTGATAGTGCCTCACGCGGGCTATATGTATTCCGGTGCGGTGGCAGCCGAAGCCTATGCTTGCCTTCCTCCGATTCAAGAGCGTTTCCGCGAAATAGTATTGCTGGGACCCTGTCACTACCAGCCATTGCAGGGATTGGCATTACCAAGTCAGGAAGCCTTCAGTACACCCCTTGGTGAGGTTTCCATTCATCAGGGATGGCGTCAGTTGGCACTTAACCATCCGCAAGTCAGTGTGGATGACAATGCCCATCGCCAGGAGCATAGCCTGGAAGTGCAGTTACCTTTTCTACAATGTTGTTTGCAAGATTTTGAGATATTGCCGATGGTGGTGGGGCATGCCACGCCTGAGATGGTTAAACAGGTGCTGTCATCATTACCGCTATCTGAGAACAGCCTATTGGTGATCAGTACTGACCTCAGTCACTTCCATTCCTATGAGGAAGCCCGTCAGCTGGATGAGTTGACCGTCAGTCGTATTTTGCAATGTGATCAGCATATTCGGCCGCAACAAGCCTGTGGCGCCTATGCCTTAGATGGTGCTTTGGCCTATTGTCAGTCCCAAGGCTGGCAACCGCAGTTATTGAAACTATGCAGCTCTGGTGATGTGTCCGCTGACAAAGATCGCGTGGTGGGCTACGCCAGCTTTGTGTTGCATTAAGATGCAAACCTCAGCTCTTTTCCTGCAAGTGGGCCACCAACGCGAGGCCTGCTTGGGCGATATGGCTTTTAAGCAACGCCAGGGCCTTTTCGGTTTCTTGGTTCTCAAGATAAGTCAGCAGTTGATAGTGTTCCTGCTGACTTTGTCGTTGATGCTGCAAGTAGCGTGATTGGTAGCCTATATATCGCTGGGCTTGACGGCTAAGTGCTTCAACGGTGGAGAACAATGCCGGACGACCGGCGGCTTGATACAAGCAACTGTGGAACTGCTGGTTTAATTGGCCAATTTGCGCGGCATCCGTTGCACTATCCAGTGCCTCCAGCAGATCTTTGGCTTCCCCTAAACGCTGGCGATTAAGATAAGGGAGGGCGAATTCCAGCAACAGCGGCTCCAGATGCATGCGCATCAGGTAGATGTCTTCCACCTCCTTGGCGTTAAATTCGGGAACTTTGATCCCGCACTTGCCATGTAGGGTCAGCCACCCTTCACTTTGCAGCCTTTTTACTGCATCGCGCACCGGAATCCGGCTGATAGCATAACGCTCAGCCAGCATTTTCTGGGTTAACACCTGTCCGGGGATAAATTGCCCCTGCTGAAGATCTTCTTTTAACCGATGATAGAGACTCAAGGCTTTGCTCGCATAAAAAACCAAGTCAGCATGCCGCCGACCAGGCCCCAAAAAGCGGCCCCAATCCCAAAGAAACTGACGCCCGATGCAGTGAGAAGAAAGGTGACCATCGCCGCTTCCCGATCCTTAACCTCCTGGGTTGCCAGAGCCAGGCTGTTGGCAATGGTGCCTAGCAGCGCTAACCCCGCCAGTGTCGCTACCATGGCAGTGGGCAAGGCGGCAAACAACGCTACTACCGTCGCCCCACATAGCCCTGCTAATACATAGAAAAAACCCGCTGAAAGACCAGCGACATAGCGTTTGTCTTTGTCAGGATGGGATTCTGCGCCAGTACAGATGGCTGCGGTAATAGCCGCCAGATTAAAGGCGAATCCACCTAAAGGCGCCAGTATCAAGGAAGTCAGGCCGGTGCCTGTCAATACAGGTGAAACTGGCACACTTTCGTATCCACTGGCGCGTAATGTTGCTACACCGGGGATATTCTGCGAGGTCATGGTCACGATAAAAAGCGGTAAGCCCACTCCCAAAAGCACCGACCAAGATAGTTCCGGCCACACCCAAACGGGTGTCGCCAATTGCCAACTCAGGCTATCCAATGACGACTTTCCAACGACAGCGCTTGCTATCAGGCCTGACAGCAGAACCAAAATAATGGCGTATCGGGGAACAAATTTTTTAGTCAACAAATAGGTGGCTAACATGATCCCGACTAATAACGGGCTGGCTTTCATTGAAGTAAAAATGGCCAGGCCAAACTGCACCAAAATACCCGCAAGCATGGCACTGGCAATGGCCATGGGAATGCGCTTGCTAAGCCTATCGAATGCACCTGATAGTCCAAGCAAGAGTGTCAGCAAGGCCGCAAATATAAAGGCACCAATGGCTTGTGCTATGGGCACATTGAGTAAGCTGGTGGCCAGCAACGCAGCGCCCGGGGTTGACCAGGCAGTGATGACAGGGGCTTTGTAATACCAGGAAAAGCCAATGCAGGTGAGTCCCATACCAAGGCCCAACGCAAAGATCCAGGATTGCATCATCGCTTCGGTGGCCCCTGCTGCCTGAGCCGCCTGAAACACAATCGCCACTGAACTGGCAAAACCCACCAGAACGGCGATAAATCCGGCACTGATAGCAGACAGACTTAAATCATGAAATAGTGGCCTTGACAAAATGTATACACCTTAAAAAATGTATACATTTAGCTTAATGCAGCTTTAGTACTATTCCAAGTAAATAAAATAGACTTGCGCAAAATCAGCACCAATAGGACTAGGGGCGGTGATTACCCGGTATCGTTTTTCCTGATTTTTCTTGTTGGTGATAAATACGTCCATACTGATCACCTGACTACCACGCTCTGTTGCCAGTTCTAGCTCCAATTCCCATTGGTTGGCGACCACTTTTTGGTAGGAAAGGTCAGGGTAGGCCTTTTCCCACCAGCGATTTTTATCCGGAATATCTTTGGTGGTATAGCCAAGCTCATTAATAAAAGCCTGATTGAGAAATTCAACGGACTGATTCAGTTCATCTTCAGGCATTTGTTTGGCAATTAACGCAGGTAAGGGCAGAGAATCGAGAAATGCGAAGTACTGCTGCTTTTCCATTTACGTTGTCTGAGTTTGTGTGACTAATAAATTGATAATAGCAGCGTTTTGTCATTCCCTGACGATCGCAGGCTTTTACTGGTGATCAGGCGTAAAATAATTGCCAAAGCTCTGCCAGGACCGGCCAAAGTGACAGGGCCAGCAATAATCCCATACTGACATTAAATGTCCTAAGTCTGGGAGGGGAAGCTAAAAAACGTTTTAGACCTGTGCCAAAGCCAAGCCAGGTAGCCGTACAAGGCATGCCAAGGACCAGGTAGAGTATTGCAATTTCCACTACCTGCCTGCTGTATTCCAGATGTGCCAGGCTAAAGGTGACAACCGTGCCGGTAGCGAGGATCCAGGCTTTAGGGTTTACCCACTGGAAAAGTGCAGCTTGCAAGAAGCTAAAAGGTTTACGTTTTTTGATATCGATTCTCTGCACCGGTGCGCTGGCGATTTTCCAGGCCAACCACAGCAGATAGACTGAGCCTAAAACCTTCAACACTTCATGCAGCATAGGATATAGGGCGAATACTCCTGCCATGCCCAACCCCACACCCATTACCATCAGGGTAAAGCCCAGATTAATGCCAAACAAATGGGGGAGGCTGGGGCGAATACCATAATTGACGCCGCTGGCCAGGATCATCAGGTTGTTGGGGCCGGGGGTAATGCAGCCCACCAAAATAAACAGTGACAGGGCGGCGTAGTCCACTATTGCCAAACCAGACTGGTAAAGTGACGACGGCACATAGACACATACTTATCGTTGCCGCCAACATCCACTTGGGCTCCCTCGCGGACAGCTTGTCCACTCTCATCCATGCGTACCACAAAGTTGGCCTTACGACCGCAATGACAAACGGTTTTCAGTTCCACTAACTTGTCTGCCCACGCCAACAGATAGTGACTGCCTTCGAAGGTTTCACCCGCGAAGTCAGTGCGAAGGCCATAGGCCAGTACCGGAATTCTTAACTCGTCGACCACAAAGGTCAGCTGTTTTACCTGCTCTTTAGTCAGGAACTGCGCTTCATCAATAAAGATACAATCCAGTTTTTGCTGGCGGTTGAGCTTGTTGATTTGCTCCAGCAAATGGCTGTCCTGGCCGTAAAGGTGAGCTTCTGATTTGAGGCCGATACGGGAGGCTACAATGCCAGTGCCAAACCTGTTGTCTAATGCGGCGGTAAACAGTGCCACATGCATGCCCCGCTCTTTATAGTTGTAGGCCGATTGCAGCAGAGAAGTGGATTTTCCGGCATTCATCGCCGAGTAGTAGAAGTAAAGTTGCGCCATGGGCTTGTCCGTCAAAATCGCCCAACCGGGGCAAAGAGGCGGCTATTTTAGCCTTTAGGTAGGTTGAAAATGAAGTCTGTGGCTGTCCTTTCTTATGCTTGCCAATCGGCCACAAAAGGTCTAAAGATTGCTCCTGTCTTTTTTATCAGGAGTCAGTCATGTTCAAAGCCTATGCCGCCCAACAAGCCGGCGCCCCTTTGACACCCTTTGAATACGAACCAGCCCCCTTAGGCCACCATGAGGTGGAAATTGAGGTGGATTATTGCGGACTCTGCCATTCAGATTTATCCATGATAGATAATGAATGGGGCATGTCCACTTACCCCCTGGTGCCCGGCCATGAGGTGGTTGGGCGCGTGGTCAAGTTCGGTGAAGATGTGTCCGGTCTGGCAGTAGGACAGGTGGTGGGCCTGGGGTGGCATAGCAGCTATTGCCAGCATTGTGTGCAATGCGAAAGCGGCGATCATAACCTGTGCAAAACTGCCGAGCAGACCATAGTCGGTCGCCATGGTGGCTTTGCTGACAGGGTCAGAGCCGATGCCCAGGCTGTGATCCCTTTACCTGAAGGAATGGATGCCGAAACAGCCGGGCCTTTGTTTTGCGGTGGTATCACGGTGTTTAATCCGCTGTTGCAATTTGATGTTAAACCGACGGATAAGGTGGCGGTGATCGGCATTGGTGGTTTGGGTCATCTGGGCCTGCAATTTCTGCGCGCCTGGGGATGTGAGGTGACTGCTTTTACCTCCCATGAAACCAAAGCTCAGGAAGCCAAAAAGCTTGGAGCGCACCATACCATTAATTCCACCGACCCAAGCCAGATTGAGAAAGTGGCCGGGCGCTTCGACTTTATCCTCTCCACCGTGAATGTGAAGCTGGACTGGAATCTGTACATGTCCACTCTAAAACCCAGGGGTCGATTGCACTTTGTTGGTGCTACCCTTGAACCCTTGGATCTCAGCGTATTCAGCCTGATCTTATTCCAAAACTCGGTGTCCGGTTCACCGGTAGGCAGCCCGGCCACCATCAAGAAAATGCTGGAGTTTGCCGTGCATCACAATATCAAGCCGGTAGTGGAGACCTTCCCTTTTGAAAAGGTCAATGACGCCATTGCGCACCTAAGAAGCGGCAACGCCAGGTACAGGGTGGTACTGGCTCGACGCTAAGTTGTCTTGTGCAGGGCCTTTACGGGTTCCTGCAACCACTGGTAAATCATAGGAATCAGATGCTTTTCCATGGCTTTGCGGGCACCAAGTTCTTGGATCATTACCACCACCGCAAGTTCTTTTTCGGGATCGACAAAAAAGAAACTGCCAGCCAATCCCGCCCAGTAGTAGCTTCCCTGGCTGAGGTATTGTTCATCTTGCAGTTTGATGCCAAGTCCAAAGCCATATCCCGAATTGGGGTAAATTGCCTCTGGGATTGCTCCAATACTCTCAGGTAACTGGTTGTGGGTCATGGCTTGCACCCATTCTTGTGGGAATTGCGGGTACTGTTCTGGGAAACGCAACACCCTTAAAAAACGCATAAAGTCTTGGGCGCTACCGGCCATGCCACTACCGCCGGCGGCCACGGATTTATCCCACTCAGAGGGATCTCCTATCACAACGCTTTGTTTTTTATCGGGATCATATCGGTATATTGGCGCCAGGCTAGTATCTGCCTTGCCTTTGTAAATAAAGCCGGTAGTGTTCATCTCTAGGGGGGCAAAAATCCTCTCCTGCATATAGCGCTCAAAACGCTGTCCGCTGATTTGCTCAATCAATGCCCCTTGGACATCGCTGGACATACTGTAGCGCCAGGTTGTTCCCGGGGAGTCATGCAGTGGAATGCCGTCCAGTTTGCTCATCATTTCATTCAAGCTGCCTGCACGTTCAAGCGGCCCCAACAACGCATACAGCCAGCCACTGACGCTGCTCCACTCTCCGCCATAACCCAAACCGGCAGTGTGGGTCAGTAAGTTATGCACCGGAATAGCTGTATCGAGATCAAAGCTGGGGTACAGGTCCTGCACAGTGCTTTGCAGGGCTTTACCGTTATCCCGCAAGCTTTTCAGCATGGCCAGCGCCGTCACCGGCTTACTCATGGAAAACCAGCGAAAACGCTGTTCCGGCGTCATCGGGATCTGTTTTTCACGGTCGGCATGGCCAATGGCTGCATGGAACAGGGTTTGCTGGCCTTGGTCGATCATGACCACCATGCCGGGCAGATTTTTATCTGTTACAAAAGACGATAGCTGAGTCTGAAGCCGTGCAGGATCGCCGGCGCTGGCGAGAACAGGGAACAACAGCGCTGCGAAGGACAGCAGCCACTGTCGGGTTGTTGGTATGGCGTGGGTAGGCATTGGGTTGTCCTAATAAGGTGAATCTCAGTGGCCAACTTAGCAATAGCCAGGTAAAACAAAGGTCAAATGAGCAACGCAATTGGTCAATGCAAAGGGGGCTGCCATTGATAAAGCGACGCTTGAAAGGGGGCAGAACCAAGGGCAATAAACCCCGCCTTTTCCAGTACCCGAACCGAGGCTATATTGCGTTTGTCCACCCCGGCCAGCAAAGTGAGACTATCAGGTTGCCGGTGGCACCAGTGTTGTAAAGCCGATAAGAGTTCAAAGGCAAAGCCTAGGCCCCAATAATCCTTAGCAAAACAATAGCCGATATGCAGGGTATGGCTGGCGGGCTCTGATGCGAGCACCAGCAAGCCGATCAATCTGTCATGGTGCCAAATCCCTCTAAGCGTTGCCTCACTCGATATTTTGTCGAACCAACCTAAGGCACTTTCGATATCTTCTATGCCCTGCCAGTTCGGTGGCAGGTACAGGCTGACTTCAGGGGCAAGCAGGGGCAACAACCTGTTGCCAAAAGCCCTTCTCTGTTTCTTGCAAGACGCTATGGCAAAGCCCTTAACATTGAGCCTTGCCGTCCTGAACTGACAGGCTTTTTCGAGCTCTTGGTGCTGCATCTATGTACCTTGCTTGTGGGCTTGACGAAATGCCTCTGTCATTTGCTGGCCCTTAATGGCGGGGACGGCCAGCGCTTTTAACAGCAGACTGCCCAGCATCATCAGTAAGGCGGTTGCCAGTGCATCCAAAAACCAGGCAATGGGCGTGCCTGCCAGCCCCAGATATTCCACAGGCTGCGCCAGGCTGTCGAGCGTGTACAAACCAGACAGAAAATGGAGTGCCAGTGCGCACCAAAATCCAAAGCAATAGGGACAACGCCAGGCTTCATAAAGATAAGCCAAAGGTTTAGGTAGACGGGCAAGAACGGCATTAAACCAATTGCCCCAATCGGGTAGTTTTTCCCAAATCAGGATATAGAGTGACAGGCCTATAAGGGCCGGGGCTAGGTTCATAGAAATTATCCAAAATCGGCTTATTTAGTGTATTGGTGCATTCTTACATAGCTTTTTAGGAGTGGTTAGAGGTGCTTTTTTGTTTAAATCGGCTTATTTTTATGAAAAGGCAATGCAGCAGAGCGCATTTGAATGCTCGATAACCCTTCCCACGCCGTTCATGTGGCTTTTCACTCATTTTCAACCTTACCCGTTGAGCAGCATGGTGCCCCACCGGAACATATGTTCTTCCTGTTGCTGGAAGGGGAGTTTGCTATTGCCATTGGGGAGCCGGTAAGGGTGTTTCCGGGCATGCTGCTACTGCTCCCCTCTGGTATTCCCCATCGCTTGCTGGGAGGGCGAAATGTGCGACTCTGGCAAGTAAGTTTTTGCCCTGCCTGTTTAGGCTTGGAGGAAAGCCAAGGGATTATGAGCAGTTTTCGCAAGGTACGTTTAGGGGCGCTCCCGGTGTTTGAGTTGAACCAAAGTCGCCTGGCGTTTTTTATCCGCCTGCTGGAAGAGTTCCGGGAGACTGGTGCAGGCAATAATACGAACGCCATGCTAATTCAGCGTAGCCTGCTGATTTTGCTGCTTAATGAAATCAATCAATGTGCCAGCCTTTGCACATCCAATGATCATGGTCCCCTGATCGCCAAAGTACTGAGCTTTATCGATGAGCAATGTTTACAGCCCATTTCCCTAAAAGAGGTGGCGGCTTCGGTGCATCGCAGTCCTGCTTATGTAGCGGCGCAGGTTAAAGCTAATACCGGCTTCACAGTGGGGCAGTGGATCAATTCACGGCGTCTCACACAAGCCTGTGCCAGATTACAGCATAGCGATGTGCCGGTGGAAAAACTTGCCGAGCAGGTGGGCTGGCAGGATACCACCCATTTCATTCGCCAATTCAAGAAGGCCTATGGCCAGACCCCGGCGGCTTGGCGCCGTGCACAGCGGCAGTATTAAGGGGTATTTGTCTTGCCTTCGAGCACTGCCTGGCGTTCCCTTTCATATTCTTCATAGCTTTTCTGATACTGCTCACGGCATTGCAGACGTTGTTCGCCATGATATTTTTCACAGGCATTTAGGCGGTTTTGCATGGTGCCCTGGTAAAGTTGCTTGGATGTGCAAGCCGCCAGAGACCCGACTAAAACCAGACTCAGCACAGGTATCAGTCGTTGAGTTTTGGACATATCGTGCTTCCTTGTAGGCTGATAAATACTATGTGGTTAAAAATTATTCTTTGGCTCTGATCCATCACAACACCGGCTTGGACTAGTGGTCCATAATTATGTTCCATCCTGTATAGGAGAAACTCTATGAGTCACTATCGTCACGGCTTATCTGTTGGCATTGAGCGCATAGGCAACCAATTTTTCCTCAATCTTAAAGCGGTGGGCAAGCTGACCCATGAAGACTACAAGACTATTACTCCCATGCTTGATTCGGCTCTGGCGGGAGTCAAAGCCCCTAATGTCCGGTCTTTTTTTGACGCCACCGAGTTTCAGGGGTGGGAGCTTCGCGCCGCTTGGGACGATTTTAAACTGGGTCTAAAGCATGGTAATGAGTTCGAACGGATCGCCATTTTAGGCAACAAGGGATGGCAGGAGTGGGCCGCCAAAGTAGGCAGTTGGTTTATTTCAGGCGAGGTAAAATATTTCGAAGATTATCAAGCCGCTATCGCCTGGCTGCAGGAATAGTTTGGAAATAGGAATATTGGCTGTTCCTCTGAGTGACTGCACAGATGAATTAAGTACTAAAGAGAGTTAGTCAAATTGTTCGCTGGCCAGTTACACAGATAACCTTGCAAAGTCTAAAAAATACACTAGAATGACGATTTGTCAAAATATGACGATTCGTCACTTTGCTTGTGAATATGAATATAAAACTGCATTTTGGTAAGGGCGGTGGCTCTGAGCACTGCCTGCTGAAGAAATTCAAAAATAAACGTGAGCAGGCCTTTGCTGAACGCGAGCAGGAGCTATTGGTGTTGGCCGAAAAAATTATGGCCAAAGAAGGCTTTTCTGGCTTGACCATGGATAAACTGGTGGTTGCCTGTGATTATTCTAAAGGCACCGTCTACAACCACTTCTCCAGTAAAGAAGACTTGCTTTGTGCCTTGTGCGTAAAAAGCATGGAAATGGAAATTGCGCTGTTTGACAAAGGGCTGGCTTTTCAAGGTCGCAGTCGAGAGCGCTTGCTGGCCATTTACTATGCCTACCGCTTACACGCACTAATGCATCCAACACTTTTCTATTGCGTATTAACTGCCAAGACGCCAGCAGTAAAAGAGAAGGCCAGTGAAGCCAGGCTCACTCAGCAGGCTGAACTTGAATTGCAGCTCTCTCATGTTTGCGATCAGTTGTTTGAGCAAGGAATACAGGACGGTGATCTCAAACTTCCAGCCGGTATTACCTACAGCCACTTAAGTTTTGCTGCCTGGGCGTTGGCATTTGGTTCAAATGCCCTTTTGCAGGGGGCTAGTGAAGCCACCCTGGTGTCCAGAATAAACGCACAAGAGGCATTGTTATTTAACGTCAACCTGGTGCTTGACGGCATGCATTGGACGCCACTTAGTCAGGACTGGGACTACCGAGCCTGCTGGCAGCGCATCGGTAAAAAGATTTTTAGCACTGAATTATCAACATTGGAACAAGCCTCGGCTTAAAGGGGAGAACGATGAAAAAAGCATGGCTCAATGCCATTTTACAACGGCCTTGGCTGACACTTTTGATTGGTGTCCTGTTCATTGTGGCTGCCGGTTATGGTGGAAAATACCTGTATTTTCGCGGTGATTATCAGGTGTATTTTGCCAAAGATAATCCGCAATTGGCGGCGTTTCAGGAAATGGAGCGAATTTTTAGCAAGAATGATAACGCCAGTATCATCATTGCTCCGAAAGATGGAAATGTGTTTTCAGCTGACACCTTATCCCTGATAAAAGAGATGACTGATCAAGCCTGGCAAACCCCATACTCAAGCCGGGTCGATTCCATTGCGAATTTTCAGCATACCTATGCTGAAGGGGACGATCTGATCGTAGAGGATCTGTTTCTGGACCCGGAAAGCATGGACGCAGAACAGATTGAGAAAGCAAAGCAAGTAGCGTTGGCGGAGCCCAATCTGGTTAACAAGCTGATATCAGAAAAAGGCGATGTTACGGTTATAAATATCACTGTACAGATGCCCGATGACGACAAAACTCAGGCGGTTAAAGACGTAGCCTCATATGTGCTGGATATGTCTGCCAAGTATACTGAAAAGTACCCAGGCCATGAGTTTTATCAGACCGGCATCGTCTTTATGAACCATGCCTTTGCATCTGAATCACAAAAAGATGTGGAAACCTTGGTTCCACTGATGTTCCTCGCCATTATCAGCGTGCTCTGGTTGTTGTTACGCTCTTTCACCGGCACTTTGTCCACTCTGATCGTCATTATCACCACTATTGTGGCGACAATGGGGATTACTGGATGGGTCGGCATCTTTTTAAGTACGGCCACTGTAAATGCGCCTACTCTGATCATGACCCTTGCCGTCGCCGACTGTGTGCACGTGATCTCCTCCATGCTGTTTGCCTTACGACAAGGAAAGTCAAAGCCGGATGCGCTGCGCTTTGCCATGGAGCGTAACCTGATGCCGATTTTTATTACCAGTGCGACCACCGCCATCGGTTTTCTCACCATGAATTTCTCAGATGTGCCGGTGCTGGCCGATCTCGGCAATGTGGCTGCGTTAGGCGTCATGCTGGCCTTTTTGTTCTCAGTCACCCTATTGCCTGCACTACTGTTGGTGTTGCCTATGCGGGTTGCAGCCAAACAATCTCATAAAGACGGCAGTATGGAGAAATTTGGCGACTGGGTTATCGCAAACCACAAGAAATTATTTCCCATCACCTTGGTTTTGGCTGTGCTGGCGGTGGCAGCCAGTTTCAATAACCATGTGAATGATGTTGCTACCGAATATTTCAACACTAACACCAAGTTCCGCCAGTCCACTGATTTTCAGGAGGCACATATCAGTGGTATGTCTACCATTGATTTTGCCATCTATGCGGATGAGTCATCGGCGCTAAACAAGCCAGAAGTATTGCAAGTAGTGCGTGATTTCAGTGAATGGCTACGTGAGCAGCCCAAAGTGGACCATGTGGGCACTATTTCTGATACCTTCAAGCGCCTCAATAAGAATATGCATAGCGACGAGCAGGAATTCTATCGACTGCCAGAGAATCAAGAATTAGCGGCTCAGTATTTGCTTCTTTATGAAATGTCCTTACCCTTTGGATTGGATTTGAACAACCAGGTTAACCTAGATAAATCAGCCACCCGCATCGTGGTGACCATGGATAACCTGGGTAGCAAAGAATTCACCGCATTCGAGAAGCAGGCTATAGCCTGGATGCAAGAACACGGAAGTGGATTAACCCTCAAGGCTGCAAGTCCCGCCCTTATGTTTGCGCATATTGGTGAGCGTAATATGGAGAGTATGTTGGAAGGAACTTTGCTTGCTTTGCTCTTGATATCCGGCTTGCTGGTTTTTGCCTTGCGCTCATGGCGCATGGGGGTAATCAGTCTGGTACCGAATCTCTTACCTGCAGGTATAGGTTTTGGGATCTGGGGACTCTATTCTGGGCAAATAAATCTGGGCCTGTCGGTGGTACTTACCATGGCACTGGGCATTATTGTTGATGATACCGTGCACTTTTTGAGTAAATATCGGCATGCTCGTTTAGAAGGTGCGGATGCAGAACAAGCTGTTCGGTATGCTTTTACCAGTGTTGGTCGAGCGCTTTGGATTACAACGCTGGTATTGGTCATGGGCTTTGCGGTATTGTCAATGTCATCCTTCGCCCTCAATGCAGACATGGGATTGTTGACAGGCATTATTATTTTGGTGGCGCTGGCGGTTGATTTTCTGTTCCTGCCCGCATTTTTGATGGTATTCGACAAGAAGCAGATGAAAGAGGAAAAGACCGCATGACACTGACAACTCTTCTGAAAAATCTAGGTGCTATTTCACTCGTATTCGCTGTTGCTTCAACACCCATTGCACAGGCTCAGCAGAGCGATGCAGAAAAAGGTTTGGCGATTGCCAAAGAGCGTAAAATCAGAGATGAAGGTTGGGGAGATTCCCAGGCTGAGGCTAGCATGATTTTGCGCACTTCCAGCGGTCAGGAAATCGAGCGCAAGATGCGTCTGCTCACCTTGGAAATGGAAAATGATGGTGACAAAGGTCTGACCGTTTTCGATCAACCGGCCGATGTCAAAGGCACCGCATTTCTTAACTATTCCCATGCTCTTGAACCCGATGAGCAATGGATGTATTTACCCGCACTGAAAAGGGTGAAGCGTATTGCTTCCAAGTCTAAGTCTGGTCCGTTTATGGGCAGTGAGTTCGCTTTTGAGGATTTAAGCTCCTTTGAAGTAGAAAAATTTTCCTACAAATATTTGCGTGACGAGAAGATAAATGGCCAGGATGCCTTTGTGCTTGAGCAGGTGCCCGCCTATGAATTCTCCGGCTACACCAAAATGCTCGCCTGGATTGATAAAGAACATTATCGTGCCCAAAAAATCGAGTTTTATGATCGCAAGGACAGCTTGCTGAAAACCCTGACCATGCATGATTACAAGCAATATCTGGATAAATACTGGCGCCCTATGCTGATGAAGATGGTCAATCATCAAAACGGCAAAAGCACCGATTTGGTCACTCACGAACTGACCTTCCGCACCGGTCTGACAGAAGAAGACTTTAGCCAAGCCAGTCTGAAGCGGGCACGTTAATGTTTGGTAATGCTTCAACAGGACCCAGAACAGCAAAGGTATTGCTGACTGCCACACTTGCTTCCTTGCTGAGTGTACCGGCCAAAGCTGATACCCAAACCTATGTAAAGGCCGCAGTAGAGCAACGTTACTACTTCCAGCAAGGCCAGTTTGAAGGCCAGGAAAACAGCGATATCTCTGTTTTCCTCGAGCCCGAAGTCTATTTCAGTTGGAACGACGGCGTTGACAGCATTAACGTAAAGCCTTTTGTGCGCGTGGATAGTAGAGATAGCGAGCGAACCCACTGGGACATCCGCGAGTTGGCCTGGCTGCATGTGGGCGATGAGTGGGAAATGCGTGCTGGCATCAGCAAGGTGTTTTGGGGCCAGACAGAATCACAGCACCTGGTGGATGTGATTAACCAAACAGATTTTGTGGAAGCGGTCGATGGCGAGGAGAAACTCGGTCAGCCAATGGTTCAGTTTTCCCTGGTAAAAGAGTGGGGTACGGTATCTGCTTTTGCTTTGCCCTATTTCCGAGAACGCACTTTCGCCGGGCTAGATGGTCGCTTCCGCGGACCGCTTCGCATCGACACCGACAATCCGTTGTTTGAATCGGAGGATAAGGAAAGCAATCTGGATTGGGCTGTGCGTTATATGGGCTATCTGGGCGATATCGAGCTGGGCCTGTCGTATTTTGATGGAACCAATCGTGAACCCGGTTTTGTTCCCGCGATGACTGGAGATGAGATGGTGCTTCGCCCTTACTATGGGCAAATGCAGCAAGTCGGCCTGGATATGCTGGCCGTGGTTGGCGCCTGGTTATGGAAACTCGAAGCCATTCACCGTGAAACCGACGTCGAAGATTTCTATGCCCTGACCGGCGGTTTTGAGTTTACCAGTGTTGGGGTGCTCAACTCCGTTTATGATATCGGCTGGCTAATGGAATACCAATACGACGAACGTGATGAGCAGGCCAGCTCCCTCGGCCAGAATGATTTGATGCTGGGCAGTCGAATTGTGTTTAACGATATCGACGGCACAGAAATCTTAATCGCGCTGGTACAGGATCTGGATGAAAGCGGCGTGCGCTCCGGCTTTATCGAGGCGTCCAGCCGTATTAACGACAATTGGAAGTGGCGTCTTGATGGCTGGTTCTTCAGCTCCGACATACCTGATGAGCCTACTTATTTGCTACGCCGTGACGACTATCTGCAATTTAGTCTGGAATATTATTTTTAGGATAACGAGAAACGGGCATTGCACTCGTTTCTCGTTTACTCGGGCGCTATTGGCGTCGCACTGACCTTAAATTGTACCGCAGGGTAGTAAATACCCACTTCTTCTGTATTCCACCATTTGCCTGTCTTCTCTTTTTCATCCCATGATGTATAGCGGTAATTCACCAGTCGCGCCCTTAGTTGTGTGGGCGCTTCATCGGCAAAGGGATTGGTTTTTATCAGTGAAAGCGCCTGTGGGTGATTAAACAAGAGTCTAATCAACAGGTTGCGAAACCATGGGGGCGGATTGTCCTTATCCAGGGCGGCAAACCAAAGTTGCCAGTCTAATCGTGGCTGATGGGGAATATTCCAGCTTGGCTGTTGTGTTGCTGTATCGGGCTTGTAGGTGAAATCGTAAGCTATCCAGGTTTCCCCATCATGGGAACCCTCCAGTACAATCTCGTTGCGCGTGGTGGTCATCACCGCAAACACTCCGTAAGGATTGACCAGAGCAAAGGGCTGAATATGGCGAATAAGAGCGCTGATGGCCGGCCCTGGCGGTTGCAGATGAAGTCCCTGATAAAGGTAAGTCAGACCCAGCACCATCAATACGCTGACACCTGCACATCGCAGCCAGGTCAGCCAACGCCTTTCGGGCAACAGATCGTGATTGATAAAAGGCGGCACCAGGTGGTGTAGCGCCCGATCGTCGAATAAAAACAGACAAAGCGCCAGGGTCAGCAGATTGAAAAAGCCGAAATTGCCGGTCAGCAAGATGCCAAACTGCAGGGCAACTATACCAATGGCGGCCAGCTGTCTGGGGCGTCTTGGCAGCCAAATCAGCCATACCAGCACCAGCTCGATAAAAAGTACCATCAGGGTTAAGGCCTGCAACGTCCAATCAGGCAGTTGATGCGCATACCAGGCCAGCGGCGTCGGCAAGGGTTGCGTCTCAAAGTAGTAAAAAAGGGCCGACAGCGAGGCCCAGCTGACATCACCGCTCGTAACCTTGACCACCCCGGACAGAAACACAAAGCGAAACAGCAGTAGTCGCATCAACCAGATCCCGGCATGATAGCCTTTGCTTAGCAGCATGGCTGCAACCGTGACTTCCAAAAGCAGCAAGTCCCACTGGAATTGCATAAAGACCTGCCCACCATGCACCAACGACAGATAGCAGAAGTAACACACTATCAGGCAAACCAGGGGGAGGAGATTGAATAACAACAGCAGGCTTGCCAACATACCCACCAGAGACACCGCCTCTATGGCCCAGTCGCTCGCATCCCACCAAAACAACATAGGTGCCTCAGAAAAGCCCAGATTGTTGTCTTTAAGTAAGATTAAGTAGTCTTGTAACGGCAGTAGTCCGCTTTTACCGATAAGGCCAAGGGCCTGGCTATAAAAAGAGGCAAAGGCAAAAAACAACAACACGGCCAGCGCACGCAAAAACAACCAGCTGGTTTTATGGTAATGCTCGGGGTAAAGGCGTGCGCCCCATAGCTGTCGTTGACCCCAATAGGCGAACCGGCGGTGATTAGCGACGAAGCGGTAGATGCATTGACTCAGCCAGGCAAAGCCGGGGAAATGTTGATAAAGCCACCACCAATGACTCTTCCCTTGGGCATAGCGAAGAACCTGAAAACTGGCGGCTGCACCTTGATACTTTTGTCCATCGGTGCCGATAAACCAAATGCTTTGGGCAAACTGCTCGGTGCTGATATCGGTAATGCGTGCGGCGGCCTTCTGGTAAGGTTCAAACTGCACGGCAGCGCCTACCAGGCGCTGCCAATAGCGCACCCAGCTTCGGCAGAAGCGGCAATAGCCATCGTAGATGAGAAGGGGATTTTCCATGATAACAAGATAGACCAGATGTTCTTAATCCACCCTAATTGGCACAGGATAATCCCCAAAATCTATTGCACTGTGGCACAATAGCGGCCCTGGCCAATCAAGAGACATTTGCTATGCATGCTGACCCACTGCGCGTTATCGTTGGCTCCAATAACCCGGTTAAAATCGGTGCTGTGGCGACGGCGTTTCGCACCTTGTTTCCTGATCATCAGGTCGAATGCGCTGGCATGCATGCCCCCTCCGGCGTGGCTGCTCAACCCATGAACGAGGAAGAAACCCGTTTGGGTGCACGCAATCGGGTGCACTATTGCGCCAGGCAGGAGACCGCCGATTTCTATGTGGCTTTGGAAGGCGGTGTGGATCGTTTCGATGAAGGGCCCGCGACCTTCGCCTACGCGGTTATAAGCGATGGAAACCGCGAAACTATTGGCCGTAGCGCCAGCCTGCCACTGCCAGATATTGCCTATCAGGCGCTACTGGCAGGTGAAGAGCTCGGTGACGTGATGGACAGACTGTTTGGTACTCACAATATCAAACAGAAGGGTGGGGCCATTGGCCTGTTAACTAACGGTCATGCCACCCGTGAAAGTATTTATGCCCAAACCATGTTATTGGCCATGGCTCCGTTTTTACATCCCACTTTGTACCTGGAATAGTGAATGAAGTACCAGTGCATTCTCTTTGATGCCGATGAAACCTTGTTTCATTTTGATGCTTATCGTGGTTTGCAACGCATGTTTGCCTCCTTCGAACACGCGTTTGACGAGCAGGAATTTGCCCGTTATCAGCAACTGAATCTGCCTCTTTGGAAAGACTATGAGGCCGGACGCATCAGCGCTACCGAGCTTCAGCACAAACGTTTCGAGCCCTGGGCAGCCAAACTGGGCGTTTGTCCCTCCCATTTAAATGGCAGTTTTATCCAGGCCATGGCCGACATTTGTGAGCTGTTGCCAGGAGCGAGAGAGCTCTTGGATGCACTGCATGGCAAGGTGCAATTGGGGATTATCACTAATGGCTTTACCGCCTTGCAGCAGGAGCGCTTAAACCGCACCGGCGTACAAGACAGATTCGCCCATTTGGTGATTTCAGAGCAGTTGGGCGTGGCCAAGCCCGATGCGCGTATATTCGAACATGCCTTGTCCAGAATGGACAATCCGGAAAAGTCAGCGGTATTGATGGTCGGGGACAACCTGCATACGGATATTCTCGGCGGTTTGCGCTACGGTATTGATACCTGCTGGTTAAACCGACATGGTCAGCAACGGATTGAAGGAATTGATCCCCACCATGAAGTGTCTTGTTTGACGGAACTTCAGGCCTTATTGCAAGCCTGAGTCATTATCGCGAGCTGAGTGAAAATACCCTATGTCATTGAAACATCTTATTGTCGGCCTGTTAACCCTCCTGGCGCTTAGCGGTTGTGCCACCAGCTCCCATGTCTTGACCGGCGAGGCCAGGGCGCCTATCGACCCCGACGAGGTAATGGTTTATCGCAATGCCCCGGCCGACTATCAGGAAATTGCGCGCCTCAAAGCCACCAGTAAGTTTTCCTGGTCGCTGACTGAGAAAGATAAGATCAATAAAGCCATTGAGCGCATGAAAATGGAGGCGGCGGCGTTGGGTGCCAATGGCGTATTGCTGCAATACACCGAGGAACAGATCACCGGTTCGGTGGGCACCGGCGCCGGTGGCGTCGATGGTAATGTGGGTATTGGTGTCGGTATGTCCTGGCCGATGGTCAATATCGGCGCCGGCGGCATTGCTATCTATGTGCCGCCGGCACAGGAAAACGAATAACCGCGCTTTTAAGGCGTGACTTGCGCCAGCATCTGCCTGGCCAATTGTTCCATTCGGGCCAGACCCACATCGGCTTTCGCCAGAAAATCCTGGTCGAACTGTTTAGGCTCTGCCCAAAAGCGGCCGGTGATATCACAACGTTTGGCCAACTTGCTCAGGCCTAAATCTGTCAACTCAAATCCCAGTCGGGTCCAATGCTCTGAGAGTTTTGCCTCGCTGTTATGACAGGATTTGCCTGTCTCTTGCACCTGGCGTAGATAAATTGCCGTATTGCGGGCAGCGACTATCACCGAACGCAGCGCTGCCACAGACTGAGCCTGGCGTTTTTCATTGGCGCGGTTAAGGTTGGTCAGCCATTGCTTTAAGTGCTTGATCAGCTCCCACAGCTTTGGCCCGGTTAGTAATTCCATGTTTTTGTCGCGATTCCTAAGTGCAGCTTGGCGCCACTAGCGAACAGAGCAACATTTTTATCAGTAAAATCTCTGTCTATCAAATGCTTAAGCCTTGGAAGCCGACAGGTTTTCAGTCTTGTAGGGGGTTATTGGGGTCTGTGCCACTGCCATCCCATTTTTGATAGATGGTCGCTAAGGTGCCGTCACTTTCCAGCTCGGCAAATGCCGCTAGCAACTTTTTGTGGATTGCCGGATCAAGATGCTTGGATAAGCCGAAATAGGCGCCGGAGGTCGAAGAATCGATATTCGTCGGACAAATGCTGAATCCGGCGTAAGGATGGCTGGGATCATGCTGATTCGCGGCGATTAGACTGCGCGCCTCAAATTCATCTTGGAAAAAGCCAAAAATTCTGCCTTTTTGCAACATTTCAACAATTTGCCAACGGGTCGCGCTATCCCATACGACTGCCTTAAAGCGTTGATTAGTAGCAAAATAATCATCCAACATGGGGCTGTAACTGACCCCGATAACGTGGCCAATCTGTTGCTGACTGGTTTCAAGCAATTGGATGAGTTGATCGATGCTTTCAATTTCACACAGTGGATTAGATTTTTGTACCACTAACGCCGTTTGGGTAACTCTGACCGGCCCCAACCAATCCATATTGAGGCTTCTTTGTGGGTTCTTGGTCAGATTGGCAATCAGGTCGATTTCGCCTTTGGCTATCTCTGTCATCGCCCGCTGAAAAGGCATCACCACCACTTGGTACTGTATACCTGTGCGCTTGGTAATTTCATCCAGCACATCAATATCCATGCCTTGCCACCTGTCATTGACCTTAAAGCCAGCCGGGAAGGCCTTCTCACTGATCCTCACTTTAAGCACTTCGGTGGCATCACTTTTCAGGGGCAATAAGGCCAAGCAGCAGAGCGCAAATAGCGTCAGCAGAAGATCAATGTTGAGCGGTGAAAAATGAGGGGGAGTTTTCAGAATGTTGGCCCGCATATATTCAAACAACGAATAGTTCATCTAAGCATAGGCAAGTTAACACAGACTTCCCCTAATCGTCTTATGCCAGATTCGAAATATGAAGAGGAGACATCTTTGAGCCTCCCCCTCTTTACCAACGTTATGCTATTCACCTTGCAGCAATTTATCCAACTCCTCCATCGGTGGCATCGTTGGGTGGCAGAGGCTTTCTTGTTCATTAAGCAACGGATCCCAGTGGGCTTTTGAATCCACAAACAGATGAGCCTTTACCTGGCTGGGGATATTGCCAGGCAGTAATCCGGCGGGTACCCACATTTGACGGCCGTTTTGCATCGCATGGGGCAGGGTACTGCCACAGCATTGGCAAAAATCACTGCGATAGCCCGAATCAGTTTGATACGAGCCAATGTTATGCTGGCCCTTAATCCAGGCAAATTGTGCTTTATCGATGAACATGGCGGTATCGGACGATGAACCGCTTAGCTTGCGACACATGGAGCAATGGCATTGGTATAGATGGGGAAGAGGAGGCTGCAGGCTAAAGGTAACGGCTCTGCACAGACACTGTCCCTGATAGGGCTTTTCCATGGTTGTTGTCCTTTTTTTAGGTGCTGGCCTTGTCTGATAAGCCTTGGATACTGATGGCACCCGCACAGTGATCGGTCAGACGTTGAGCACAATCTTCCAGAGTCTTTTCCTCTAAACGTAAAGACAGGGTAACTTGCTGACCATATTCAAAGTGTTCATCGGTCACATCAAACTGACTAAGTACATGGCGTACTTTGGCTTCCAGAGCATAGTCAAAGCTTAATATAAGCGGAGCGCGATGTACCTTTAGGGTTGTTTCCATTATCTCCAGCACACCCGCCACGGCATCGGAATAGGCACGCTGTAATCCGCCTGTGCCAAGCTTGGTGCCGCCAAAGTAGCGCACCACCGCCACCACGATTTCTCCCAGACCGCTGTGCTGCAACAGATTCAGCATGGGGCGCCCGGCCGTGCCGCTGGGCTCGCCATCATCGCTCATGGACATATCGGTGCCGTTTGGGGCGCCGGCAATATAAGCCCAGCATACATGGTTAGCACCGGGGTGGGCGGCTCTTAATGACTGAATCAGCGCCTGGGCACTGGCGGGAGTCGGCGCATGCTCGGCAATACACAAGAATTTGCTGCGCTTTATCTCTAACTCAAATTGGCAGCGACCACTGGGGATGGGGTAACCCGACTGCATAAGATCTCTGTTTGCTGTGCTTAGGGTCTATTATTTCATAGATTCACCCTGGTGAGGTTGGTTGGTGCCAGGAATCTGATTCAGTTAGCGGTACCTTCCGCTTTGCAACAGAGGTAGGCATGTCCATGACCAGTAAACCAATCGTCGCCGATAACAAGCCAGCACAGGTACAGCTTAAAAAAGACAAGGAATACTATTTCTGCGTTTGCGGGCGTTCCAAGGAGCAACCTTTCTGTGACGGCTCGCATAAGGGCACAGGACTGTCACCCAAGGCCTTTACCGCTGAAAAGGACGGTGATGCCTGGCTTTGTGTTTGCAAGCATACCGGCAATGCGCCTTTCTGTGACGGCACGCACAAACAGTTCAAGGCCGAGCAGGTAGGCAAAGAAGGGCCGGGACAAGTCGAGAAAGACAGAATCCCCGTGGCTGAGCCAACCGAGGAAGAGCCCACTGTGGCCCTGATCCACCAACTGGCCAAAGAGGGGCTGTCCAAAATCGGGCATCACGGCCCGATGACCGCCATGGGCGTGCCTCGAAATCAGCTGCCGCAATGGGACGATATTCAGCTGATGGTGGCACAGCTGGCCACGCGACCACTGATGGAAGAAGACAAGGTCGGTACCGAGTTTGTTATCGGGCCAAAAGCAAACAAACCTCTGCGTTTGTCCATGCCGTTATTTGTGTCGGATATGAGTTTTGGCGCCTTATCTGAAGAGGCCAAGATTGCCCTGGCCAAAGGCGCTGAGCTTGCCGGCACCGGTATTTGTTCAGGTGAAGGGGGCATGTTGGATGAGGAACAGGCCGAGAATTCCCGATATATGTATGAGCTGGCCAGCGCTAAATTCGGATATCGGCAAGCGTTACTGGAAAAAGTGCAAGCTTTTCATTTCAAGGGGGGACAGGGCGCAAAGACCGGTACCGGAGGTCATCTGCCTGGCAACAAGAACATAGGTAAAATCGCCAAAGTCAGGGGCATTGAAGAAGGCAAGCCGGCGGTGTCACCGCCTACTTTTAGCGACCTTAAAAATGTCCAGGATTTCCGACGCTTTGCCGACGATGTCCGGCGCATCAGCGGCGGTATTCCCATCGGCTTTAAGCTCAGTGCCAATCATATTGAAAAGGATATGGCCTTCGCCCTGGAAGCAGGCGCCGACTACATTATTCTCGATGGTCGTGGGGGCGGCACCGGTGCGGCCCCGACCATGTTTCGTGATCATATCAGCGTGCCCACCATTCCCGCCTTGGCCCGGGCCAGGCGATTCCTGGATGCCCAAGGCGTGGGACGGGATGTAACCTTGATTATTACCGGTGGTCTGCGCCTGCCGATGGATTTCGTGAAAGCTCTGGCCCTTGGCGCGGATGGAGTGGCCCTGGCCAATAGCGCTATACAATCAATTGGCTGTGTGGCAGCGCGTATCTGCAACACCAATAATTGTCCTTCCGGTGTGGCCACTCAGGATCCCAAGTTGCGTAAACGATTGGATGTGGAAAAAGGCGCCCGGCAACTGGCTAATTTTCTACAGGCCAGTAGCGAATTGATGCAGGTGATGGCCCGGGCCTGTGGGCACCACCATCTGCATCAATTCAATTTGCAGGATTTGGCTACATGGAGTGAACCCATGGCCAGACTCAGCGGCATTACATACAGCGGTTTGTTGCCACCAGGAAATTAACCTTTACGCTGACTGGAAGGCCGTGAGCCAAACCACCAGGTAACGGCTGTGGTGACCAAAAACATCACCTGGGCGATGGTGTCTTTGTACATGATGACCATCTCTTGCTCTGGCATGGCGCCTTCCATTCCTCCCACAAAACCGCCGATTTTAAGGGTCACATAGGTGGCGATAATCAGCAGATAGACGGTGATTAGCGGGCGCATCAAACCACGAACGGCGTCCACAAATTTAATCTCATACATCTGCTGCTGCTCTTTGAGGCTCTCTTTGAAGGCGGCCATTTCCGCCACATCCCGCTGGATTTCCCCTTCCACCTGAGCCCGCTCAATCTGCTTATCGGCCAGCGCCAACTCGTGATTGAACTCCATCTCGGCTTCGGCTTTGCGGATCTCCGCCATTTTTACCTCAAACTCCAATTTCAGCGCCATATTGCGCCGCTCCTCGCGCTTGGTCAGCCAGCTACCAAACAAACCGACAATGGCGCCAAGGCCTGAGGAGGAAAAGATCCCGACGATGGCTTCTAACATGATTGGCTCCCTAGAATTTGCAGGCTAAATGCCTGCTTGTTCATTAGTTCCACAAATTCCTGCATGGCAGTATGGGAATTCAGCACAGCTCGCTGGCCTCCCAATTTACCTCGGCGTTTGCCGAGGATAAGACAGCCCGTGGAATGGGCCACGATATTGCCTTTGTGGATAAGAATACCGCTACGTCCCGGCACATCTTGTAACCAGTAAACGTCGCGGTATTTACCGCTGCCGGAGCGTGCTAAAAAATCTACTTCATAGCGTCCGGCGCAGATACAACTTTGGTTGGGTTTGTTATTTAACCAGGGCCTTTCCAGCACATGGAAAAGCTCTCCTTCGGCATATAGCATGCCGCGGATGCAATCGGGGCCAATATCATCGCGGATAAGGTAGGCCTGAAGCATGGTGCAGTGTTATCCCTGCGTATAAGGTTTCCTATTGAAAAATAGACAGTTCTCAGCCTTTTGCCAGAAAACCGTTGCTGGCGGTGTCTAATCCCAGATGACGCGCATGGAATTGCAGATGGTCTTCGATAAAGCTGGCGATAAAGTAATAGCTATGGTCATAGTCACCATGGTAGCGAAAGCGCGCCGGGTTGCCCTGATAGCGACAGATTTCTTCCAGCGGTCGGGTGAGCTGTTGGGGCTCCAGAAAATTATCCGACAGGCCCTGATCGATTAGCATGGGAATGTTCAGGTTTTCCCCCATTTCTCTGGCCAGCAGGCAGGCATCATAGTATTTCCAGCTGGCGCGGTCTTCGCCCAAATAGGCCGTGAAGGCTTTCTGGCCCCAGGGGCATTGACTGGGATTGACGATAGGTGCAAAGGCCGAGACAGAGCTGTATTTATCCGGATTACGCATGGCCAGCACCAAAGCACCGTGACCGCCCATGGAGTGACCGGCGATAGCCGCCTTACCCAGCTCAAAGCGGGATGCCAGCACCTCGGGCAGTTCTTCCAGAATATAGTCATACATGCGGTAATGGCGCTGCCAGGGCGATTGCTTGGCATTAAGGTAAAACCCTGCACCCAGACCTAAGTCATAGGCGCCATCTGGCGCATCGGGCACACCGTCGCCCCTGGGGCTGGTATCGGGGATCACCAACATCATCCCCAATTCGGCTGCAATACGCTGGGCGCCGGATTTGGTGGAAAAGTTTTCATCGGTGCAGGTCAATCCCGATAACCAATACAACACAGGCAGTGGCTGATTGGCATAGATTTGCGGCGGAACATACACGGAGAATTGCATAGTGCAATTCAGACATTCTGAAGCATGTTCAAAACGTTGTTGCCAGCCGCCAAAAGCGCGGGCAGTTTGCTTTTCGGTAAGATGATTCATGGCGCTCCCTAGTAATGAATAACGCTGCGGATGGATTTACCCTCATGCATTAAGTCAAAGGCCTGATTAATGTCTTCCAGCGGCATGGTATGGGTAATAAAGGTATCCAGCTCAAATTCGCCATTCATGTAACGTTGTACGTAATCGGGTAGCTGACTTCTGCCTTTGACACCACCGAAGGCACTGCCGCGCCAAACCCGTCCGGTCACCAGCTGAAAAGGCCGGGTCGAGATTTCCTGACCGGCACCGGCTACACCGATAATCACTGACTCGCCCCAGCCCTTATGGCAGCACTCCAGCGCCGACCGCATCACTTTGACATTACCGATGCATTCAAAGGAAAAATCAACGCCACCTTCGGTCATGCTGACAATCACATCCTGAATAGGTGCATCATAGTTTTTGGGATTAACCGTATCGGTGGCCCCAAGCTGTTTGGCGATAGGAAACTTACTTTCATTGATATCGATGGCGATGATGCGTGAGGCTCCGGCAATGCGAGCGCCGATAATCACTGACAGGCCAATCCCCCCTAAGCCGAATACCGCCACCGTATCGCCCGTTTTGACCTTGGCGGTATTGAGCACCGCACCGATGCCGGTGGTCACCCCACAGCCAAGCAGACAGACTTTTTCAAGGGGCGCCTCTTTGGGGATCTTGGCCAGGGCGATTTCCGGCACCACGGTATATTCGCTGAATGTTGAGGTGCCCATATAGTGATAAATGGGCTTGCCGTTGAGACTAAAGCGGGTTGTGCCATCGGGCATCAGGCCTTTACCCTGGGTGGTGCGAATGGCCTGACACAGATTGGTTTTACCGGACAGGCAAAACTTACATTGGCCACATTCAGGGGTATAAAGCGGGATCACATGATCCCCTTCCATCACGCTGGTCACGCCCTCGCCACAGGCGACGACTGTGCCTGCGCCTTCATGGCCTAAAATCGCCGGGAAAATACCTTCCGGATCGTCGCCCGACAAGGTAAAGGCATCTGTATGGCAAACCCCTGTGGCGGTTAATTTGACCAGTACCTCGCCTTTTTGCGGGGGCATTAGGGTGACTTCTTCTATACTCAGCGGCTGACCGGCGGCAAAGGCCACCGCGGCGCGGGTTTTGATCGGCGACATACTGACTCCTTAGTATTGTTTAGCTCAAGTCTAGTCAGTCATCAGGCTTTTGGATCACGTGGTTGCTATAACCTGGTGCAGTCCGTAAGATCCCGCGCCGACAACTCCCTGACTTATTTTCGCCGTAGGCTGGCAACTGCCGGCCAACTCATTGACGGAAGACTCATGCTTTTACATTCAACAAAACAGGACTGGTTTGGTAATGTGCGCGCCGACGTACTGGCCGGTCTGGTCGTAGCCCTGGCGCTTATCCCCGAAGCCATCGCTTTTTCCATTATTGCCGGGGTCGATCCCAAAGTCGGCCTCTATGCCTCCTTTTGTATTGCCACCATTATCGCTTTTATCGGTGGTCGCCCGGCCATGATTTCCGCTGCTACCGGCGCCATGGCGCTGGTGATGGTGACTCTGGTCAAAGAGCACGGCTTGCAATACTTACTGGCGGCCACGCTGTTAACCGGCGTGCTTCAGATTCTGGCGGGATATTTGAAACTGGGCAGTTTGATGTCCTTTGTCTCCAAGTCGGTGGTTACCGGCTTTGTAAATGCCCTGGCCATTCTGATTTTTATGGCCCAGTTACCGGAGCTGACCAATGTCACCTGGCATGTATATGCCATGACGGCCGCCGGTTTGGGCATTATCTATCTGTTCCCCTATGTGCCTAAAATCGGCAAGTTGGTGCCATCACCGTTGGTGTGCATCCTCTCCATGACCGCAGTAGCCATGCTGATGGGCCTGGAAATTCGTACCGTTGGCGATATGGGCGAACTGCCCGATACGCTGCCCATTTTCCTGTGGCCTGAAGTGCCCCTGAATTTCGACACCCTGGCAATTATCTTCCCCTATTCCGCTGCCCTTGCTGTAGTAGGTCTGCTCGAGTCTTTGATGACCGCCACCATTGTCGATGATTTAACTGATACCAGCAGTGATAAGAACCGCGAGTGTAAGGGACAAGGCATTGCCAATATCGGCTCTGGTTTGATTGGTGGTATGGCCGGTTGCGCCATGATTGGCCAGTCAGTAATTAACGTTAAATCCGGTGGTCGCGGGCGTTTATCGACCCTGGTGGCCGGCGTGTTTTTGCTGATTATGGTGGTGTTTCTAAGCGACTGGATTCGCCAAATCCCAATGGCGGCGCTGGTGGCGGTGATGATCATGGTGTCCATCGGTACCTTTAGCTGGGAGTCGGTCAGAAATCTTAAATCTCATCCCATGTCTTACAACGTGGTGATGCTGGCCACAGTAATTGTCACTGTCTTTACCCATAACCTCGCCTATGGCGTATTTGTAGGCGTGCTGCTGGCCGCTTTGTTCTTTGCCAACAAAGTCAGTCACTTTATGTATGTGGACAAAACCCTGGACGAGGCGCAAAGCACCCGTACCTATAAAATTATTGGCCAGGTGTTTTTCAACTCTGCGGATAAATTTGCCGCAGCCTTTGATTTTAAAGAAGTGGTTGATAAGGTGGTGATTGATTTAAGCCGCGCCCATTTCTGGGATGTATCAGCGGTGGCAGCACTGGATAAGGTAGTGATTAAATTCCGCCGTGAAGGTGCAACCGTAGAGCTGATTGGCCTGAATGAAGCCAGCGAAACCATAGTGGATCGTTTCGGCATCCATGATAAACCGGAAGAAATCGAAAAAGTCCTGGGAGGGCACTGATGCAGCAACCAATGCAAAATATGGTACTGGCCGGTATTGACGGCTCTTCCATCAGCGGTGCGGTAGCCGATTATGCGGCTTGGATCGCCAAAACAGTGGGCTCGCCACTGGCCTTTTTGCACAATATTGAGCAAAGTCCTTCACCGGCGGTAGCCGATTTATCCGGTAGCATTGGCCTCGGCAGTCGGGAACATCTGTTGGATGAACTCACCGAGCTTGAAGCCAAGCGCGGCAAGCTGCTGGTAACACAAGGTAAGATGATGCTCTCCCAGGCAGTGGAGCGCGCGGCACAAAACGGTGTGACAGGTGCCGAGAGCTGTCAGCGTCATGGACCTCTGACGGAAACCCTGGTGGAATGGGAAGATCATATCCGCGTATTGGTGCTGGGCGTACGTGGCGAACTGCACGATGGGCAAAGCGGCAAGCTTGGCAATCAGTTGGAAACCATTATTCGCAGCTTACATAAGCCGGTATTGGTGGTGAACCGCAACTTCCAGGTGCCCAAGCGCATTATGCTGGCTTATGACGGCAGCGAAGCGGCTGGCAAGGCATTGGATATGCTTTGTACCAGCCCTTTGTACAAGGGCATGCAGTGTCACTTGGTGTACGCCTGTCGGCAAGGCCGTCAGCCGGGCAATTTATTGATTGAAGCCAAGGCAAGGTTACAAAATGCCGGTCTTGAGGTGATTAGCGCCAAGCTCGACGGCTCTCCCGAACAGCAATTGCTGGTCTACCAGCAAGCCGAAGATATCCAGTTAATGGTGATGGGGTCGTTTGGCCACAGCCGTCTGCGCGAGATGATCCTGGGCAGCCTGACCTTAAAGATGCTGACCCAATCCAATGTGCCTTTGTTGATGTTACGCTAATAAAGTGGAATAGAAAAAAGCGACTTGGTCTGCCCGACCAAGCCGCTTTTGGGTTTCCTGCAGAGCTGCTTACCAGCGACCTTCCAAGTTAAGTGAATAGCCGTCGTAATCGCTAATATCGGCATTGCTACTATATTGGGCAGACAGCGACCAATTGCTGTTGAAGAAATACTGTGCCCTGAGGCTGTAGTAATCATTCTTGCTGTAATTCACGCCCACCGAGACATAGCGATTAAAGTAGAAATCGCCACCCAGATACCAATTACTGCCAAAATTTTCGTCATCGGATAAGAAGACATAAGCAGAGAGGTAACGATCCTCACCCAAAGAACGGAAGTACTTACTGGTTACTTCACGATAATCGAACTCATCATCCGCACTGACCGTTACGCCCAGATAGTCATTGCCGCCCAACCTGTGGGTATATTGGCCACTAAATAGGTAAGTGGTATCGCCATTTTCCGGATCGGAAGCGACGACCTTAACCAACAAGTCTTTGTTGATCAGATAACCCAGGCTATAGGTTTTGTTGTCATAGTCGCTGGAGCCACTGTCGGCATAACTGTAAGAGGCGCCAATCAGGAAGTTGTTGACGAATAGCTCGCCACCCACCTTATAGTAGTCGGTATCCTTGTAGCTTAAATTGGCATTGGAAGTTTCGCTTCTGGAGTAAAGAGCAAAAACATTGCTTTTGCTATTGATGTAATCCAGCTCTGCCAAGGGGCCAAGGGTGGACTTTTTATCAAAGTAGTATTTGGCATACAGACTATGGACATCCTGCTCAAAGCTGTCGGCGTCCATTTTATCGTAATGGGCCGAGCCGAAGAGTTGATAATCCTCGGCCATGGCCGCAGAGGACAGTGCCAGCAGGGGAAGCAATAACGCGTGTTTTTTCATGACATTCCGTAGTCAGGTTAAAGTGGGCCGTATTCTATGGTTTTTCCAAATAAAATAAATACAACCGGGGTAACAAATCGTGTACCCGAAGTGCTGCGCTGATAACAACGCTATTCTTGCACCTGTTTTTCCACAATTACCACATCCAGCCACTCGCCATTAAGGAGGCCGTGTCGCTCATAGATACCCACTTCGCGAAAGCCGAGTTTTTTGCATAGTGCGCGGCTGGCTTGGTTAAAGGTAAAGATGCGAGAAAGTACTTTGTGGAATCCCCACACCTTGGCAACTTCCAGCAGTTTACTCAGCAGTTGTGTACCGATACCCTGACCGGTGGCGCTTTCATCCAGGTAAATAGAGAATTCGGCAATATGGGCATAACAGTCCCGTGGCCGGTACTGCATCAGCCGCGCCCACCCGAGGATTTTGCCATCCTTTTCGGCCACTAACACGGGATACAAGGCATCACCTTTCAGCCAGGTGGCGACTTCTTGCTTTTTGCGCAGCCGGGTTTCAAAGGTACCTGTGCCGGCGGCGATGCCGGCGTTATAGATAGCGGTAATGGCGGGAACATCTTCCCCTTTGGCATAACGAATCTGCATATCTGTTCCTTTGCGAAATCGTAGCGTCAATACTCAGGCAAACCAGTGGCGGGTGCGATTGGCAAAATACACCAGCGATAACATCACCGGTACTTCCACTAACACCCCGACCACCGTGGCCAGGGCAGCACCCGATTGCAATCCAAATAGTGAAATCGCCACTGCCACTGCCAGTTCAAAAAAGTTTGAGGTGCCAATCATACAGGCCGGGGCGGCAACGTTGTGGGGCAATTTCATCTGCTTGGCAGCAAAGTAGGCGATGGCAAAGATGCCATAGGTTTGCAGTAGTAAGGGGATGGCAATCAACACAATGGCCAATGGATTGGCCAAAATGGTTTGCGCCTGAAAACCAAATAGCAGCACCACGGTGGTTAGCAGTCCGACAATGGACCAGGGCTTCAGTTTTGCCACAAAGCCATTAAGACGAGCGTGGTCGTGTTCCTTGTCCAGATGCTTGCGGGTCCAGGCGCCGGCCAAAAGTGGCAACACCACATAAAGCACCACCGACAAAAGCAAGGTTTCCCAGGGCACCTGGATATCGGAGACGCCCAACAAAAAGGCGGCAATAGGGGCAAAGGCGAAAATCATAATGATGTCGTTGATAGACACCTGCACCAGCGTGTAATTGGGGTCGCCTTTGGTCAGTTGGCTCCAGACAAACACCATGGCGGTGCAGGGCGCTACACCCAATAAGATCATACCGGCGATATATTCATTGGCGGTTTGCGGGTCGACCCAGTCGGCAAACAGGCCCTTAAAGAACAGCCAGCCCAGTAGCGCCATGGTAAAGGGCTTAATCAGCCAGTTGATGATGAGTGTCAGTACCAGGCCCTTCGGCTTTTTACCCACATCCTTGAGTGCAGCGAAATCCACCTGGATCATCATCGGGTAGATCATCAGCCAAATCAGCACCGCTACCACCAGATTGACGTTGGCATACTGCCAAGTAGCAATCAGTTCGAAGACGCCAGGTAGCATGGAGCCCAGCACTACGCCTGTAGCAATACAAAGGGCCACCCAGACCGAAAGATAACGTTCAAATAATCCCATTGTGTTGTTCCTAAATACTGCGTTGATTGACGCGTTGCATCAGTTGTTCGGCGCTTTCCACCCGCTCTGAATATCTGTCGGTGAGATAGGCATTGTGGGCGCGGGTGAGCAGGGTAAATTTCATCAGTTCTTCCAACACATCGACGATGCGGTTGTAGTAGCCGGAAGGCTTCATACGACCATTTTCCTCAAATTCCAAAAAGGCCTTGGCCACAGAAGATTGATTAGGAATACAAAGCATACGCATCCAACGTCCCAGCACCCGCATTTGATTGACTGCATTAAACGACTGAGAGCCGCCACAGACCTGCATTACCGCCAGAGTTTTGCCCTGGGTCGGGCGCACTGCTCCTTCGGATAAAGGGATCCAGTCGATTTGTGCTTTCATTATGCCGGTCATGGCCCCGTGGCGCTCTGGCGAGCACCAGACCTGGCCTTCGGACCAGCGCACCAGTTCGCGAAGTTCCTGAACCTTATGGTGTTCAGCTGGCTCATCGTCGGGTAGCGGCAACCCAGAGGGATCGAATATGCGCGTTTCTGCGCCCATCGCTTCCAGCAGTCTGGCACTTTCTTCTATAACCAGTTTGCTATAGGAGCGAGCGCGTAATGAACCGTATAACAGCAATATCCGTGGCTTATGCGTTGGCGCTGAGGCGCTGAAATCTGCTAGCTGCGGTGTTTTGAATTGACCGTTATCGACATTCGGTAGTGTCAAATCCAATACGCTCATTACCGGGCTCCCAAGGATTGCAATGCGTGTTTCAGGTTTGCCCGCTGCAAATGCTCAAGATCCAGCCTGAGAAGTCCTTTGACCCTGCTCTTGATTTCATCCATTACTTTGTGAAAAGCCGCGGCGATATCCTCCTCGCTGCCTTGTAACTTGGACGGGTCGGCCAATCCCCAGTGCATCTTCAGGCTCTCACCCATCCACAGTGGGCAGCTTTCCCCAGCGGCACTGTCACACACAGTGATAACCAGATCCGGTTTAAAGTCGGCAAAATCATCCCATGACTGGCTCTCCAGCCCATCCGTATTTATGCCGGCCTCGGCCAGATACTTGAGGGTCAACGGATGGACTTCGCCGGCTGGTTGACTACCGGCACTTCTGGCTTGGATACGGCCATTGGCCAGATGATTGGTAACGGCTTCGGATAAGATGCTGCGGCAGCGATTGTGGGTACAGATATAAAGGATCTTCATGGTCTTTCCTTAAGGACAACAGCGCGTTGCATCTGCAATACCGTTTGTTTGCAGTCGGCACAGCTCTTCATGCAAAAAGGAGGGATTTTGTAAGCGGGTTGTCGCCAGAATCTGCTTGGCCCAATGGGGTAGAGAGGGATGGAGTTTGTAGTAAACCCACTTTCCCCTGCGCTCATCCACCAGCAGCTCGCACTTGCGAAGCTCGGCTAAGTGCCTTGAGACTTTAGGCTGGCTTAGTGCCAATGCATCGATGAGATCGCAAACACAAAGTTCCTGATGTTGCTCAATCAGCAGCAGGCTTTTCAATCGGGTATCTTGTGCCAGGCATTTGAAAAATTGAATAGGGTCCATCACGAATTCCATTACTCACATATGAAAAATCATATATATGAAATGTCATATGTCAATGTGCTTGTCAGTATTGTCTTCAGGCGATAAGGTGTCAGAAAGTCTAGGCATATACGGACTTGTGCTTAAGGGTTATTTGACAGGTCCAGCATGTTCAAATTTGTTGTCTTCGGCTTACTCTTCCTTCTCCCATTTGCGCCCCCTGTGCAGGCTGACGACTTGGTATTCAGGGTGTGTTACGAGTCAGACGCGAATCCCCCTTATATGCTGGGTAACTTCGAAGTGCCCGCCGAAAACACCGGAATATTGCCACAAAAAATTAAACGGGCAGCAGAGGCGGTAGGACTGAAAGTGCAATTCTATCGCTCAGCCTGGAAACGCTGTATCCGCGATCTGCAAAACAATGAAACCGATGCGACCTTTTCCATGATCTGGACCCCCGAGCGAGATGACTGGGCGGTTTTTCCTAAAACTGCGGATGGCCAGGTGGATCACAATCTGGCCTTGGAGAAGGTCAATTACCCGGTTTTTCAGCGTGCTTCTCATACCGTTTGGAATGGTGCGGCCTTCTCAAACGTGAAGATGGGGATAGGCGCGCCCATTGGCTATGTTGCTGAAGCCAAACTCAGTCAGTCAGGGATCCTAAGCCGAATGAAATATACCCCGCAGGAAGGTCTCAGACAGTTAGCGCAAGGTCGGCTGGATGGTTATGTGGTAGAGGAAAAGATTGGCAAATATATTGTTGCCAATATCGGTGAAACACACCGTATAAAGGCCTCATCAAGACCTTTTATGGTGGCCTATTGGCATATTCCTTTTTCCAAAGGCTTCTACCAACAATACAGTGATAACGCGAAAGCCTTTTGGCAGAGTTTGGCAAAAGCAGATGATTAGGCGCCAGCATGTGGCGCCTGAACCTTGATCTATTGGCTGGTGGCAAAATTACACTGAAACATGCAGTCTAACCGCTACATTGTTTCGTGTGGCATTGGAGTAAGGGCACACTTTGTGGGCGTCTTCTGCCAAAGCGTTAGCTACGGCCTTTTCCAACCCCGGCAGGTTGATAAACAAATCGATATCCAAGCCAAATCCGCCTTCTATTTTACCGATTCCCACGTCAGCACTAACGCTGGTATCGCCTGGTAGTGCCTTTTTCTGTTGGCCAGCGACAAATTTTAGCGCCCCGATAAAGCAAGCAGAGTATCCTGCAGCGAACAATTGCTCAGGATTGGTAGCCTGTCCGCCTTGTCCACCAAGTTCTTTGGGGGTGGTTAGTTTCACATCCAATATGCCATCGCTGGATTTGGCATGGCCGTCACGACCACCGGTTGATGTAACACTGGCTTTGTAAAGTACTTGCATGGTGATGTCCTCTTAATCAATTAATAGCGTTCTTAAAGTGGACATTATATTAGTGCGATAATAGTTGTTGCGATAATTATATTTTTAGAACTGGTCGATAGGAAATTTCGAATAGGTATCAGACCACTACTTTTGTGGTTGCTGTGACGAATATTGATGCAGATGTGTGCGCAAGCTCTCCAGTTGCTTACGCAGCGCGACGACTTCGGGAAGCGACAATCCACTGGCGCAGATCAGGTTCTCTGGCAGCGGCAGGGCCTTTTGGCGTAGGCTCTTTCCCTGCTTGGTGAGATAAATCAACACTTCCCGGTCATCTTTGGGATTGCGGCGACGCTCTATCAGTCCCTGGGCTGCTAGGCGCTTGATAACCGGGCTGAGGGCGCCCAGATCCTGCACTAACTTTTTGCCAAGCAAAGTGGAAGTGATGCCATCCTTCTCCCATAGCACCATCATCAACAGATATTGAGGATAGGTAAGCCCTAACTCAGCTAACAGGGGCTTATACAGCTTACTCATCGCCAGCGACGTAGAATAAAGTGCGAAACATAACTGGTTGTCTAATCTGAGATTTTCGCAGGCGTCGTCGTTCATCGGGGGGACCGGCTCATAGTGATAAAGGCATAGTGGGAGTTTGCAAAACAATTTTCAAGGACTTGGACAAAGAGCATCCCTTGTCAATTCAAACGGTGAGATGCAAGCGCACGGTCACATTATTGCGGGTAGCGTTGGAATAAGGACAAACCTGATGTGCTTTTTCCATTAAACGTTTGGCTTTGTCAGCATCCATGCCGGGTAGGAGCACATACAGGTCAATATCCAGACCAAATCCCCCTTCGATTTTACCGATGCCTACTTCTGCTCGTACACTGACATCTGTAGGCACGGCAACTTGCATCTGGCCGCCGACAAATTTTAAGGCACCGATAAAGCAGGCCGAGTAGCCTGCCGCAAACAATTGTTCAGGATTAGTTGCCTTGCCACCGGCCCCGCCCATTTCCTTGGGGACCGCCAGTTTTACATCTAAGACACCATCACTGGAGCGTGCCTGCCCATCTCGTCCACCGGTTGCTGTCGCACTGGCCTTGTAGATGACGTCCATCAAGAGCTCCTTTTGGTCCGTTTGAGGATGATGTCTTGCTCAGATTGTAGTCAAGTTTTCTCATTACGCCTTATGTTCAATGGCTTGTCCCAACCAATAGAAATAATCCAACCAGGCAACAGAAAGTGCCTCAAGGTGCTCATCCTGAGGATAAAGACCCAGTTTGGCCTCATTACTTTGTTTGGTGCCTTGCACTAAAAAGGCATTTTTTAGAGATTGGTGCTGTATCACCGCTTCAAAAGCGCGTGCCGCAAGTTCCTGAGGTTGGGCGTAGTAAAAGGTTTGCAGCGATTTGTCGAGCGCAACCGCACGTTTCAGATAGGCATTGCTTTCTTTGCCGTTATCTTCAAGAAACAAGCAATGAAAACACCTGGATAAACGCTGATTAAGCGGGTGCGCAATCAGGTTAGCGTCTTTTAACCAGCATTCAGAGGCGAACTGTTGTCTACTGGTATTGGTGAACAGATGACGACAGATATAGTGGTCGAAGGCATGGAACCATTCATGCGCCAGGGCACCGCCACCGGCGTTTTTAGCCAGGGCCAGGGTTTTACTGCCTGACTCGTAATGGGCGCTGGCGTACTTTTGCCCACCGGTGCCAAAGGCCAGCGACAATGAGCCGTTTAAGGAAATGACCTGTTCCGGTACGCCAAGCAACAACATCAAGTCACATAGTGCATCGAAAAACAAGTTGGCCGCCAGTTGCTGCTCTTCTTTGGTGACCCATTTGCCGATGCTGACGGTACGAAAGCCAAATGCCCGCACGATATCGGCAAAACTAACATCCTGCCCCTCCCGATGATCGGGGCCATTACGAAAGTAGGGGCGATGCAGCCTGGATGTGGTCATTTACGGCAGATTCAGCGGTCGTCCACCATCAAGACCGATAATACGTCCGGTCATATAGTCGCTGTCCAACAGCCAGCTAATGGCTTTAAACACTTCCTGCTCGCCTGGCTCAGTACCCAGTAAGGATTTTTTAAGGGTTTTCTGGCGATAGGCCTCGTCATCATGCTTATTAAAGCAAATTAGCGCAGGGGCTATGGCATTCACTTTGACTCTTGGCGCCAGGGCACGGGCGAAAGACATGGTCAGGTTTTCAAGAGCAGCTTTAGACGCGGCGTAGGCCATATGCTTGGCGCTGCCGGTTTGGGCAACAAAATCGGTCAGATGAATGATATCGGCTTTATCTTGATTCAACAGTGGTGCCAGGGCTTGGTTGATCAAAAGCGGTGCCTTTGCATGTACCGCCATCATGGTGTCGAAGATCTGTGCCTGACGAAGGTTATCGTCAGGCAACCAGTCGGAGGCATTGTGGACGATGGCACGCAGGCTGACGTAGCGCGACTTTACCTGGTGGACAAAGCCATGAATCCCCTCGTCGCTGGCGAAATCGGCCTGGATGCAATCTATACCCAATTTCTCCAAGGCATTGATACTGTCACGACGGGTACGATAGCTGACAACAAGCTGATGACCCTGGGCATGCAGGGCCTTGACACAATACAGGCCAACGCGCTGCGCGGCGCCGGTAAATAAAATGGGTGAACCTGGCATAGGATCCCTCAAAATCTCACTAGTACGCCGTTAAAGGGCAGAGAGTTCATCGATTAATTGTGCTGTCCAGCGACCTATGCGTTCATCAGTCTGATCGAATTGGTTTTCATCGTCTAAAGCCAAGCCCACAAACTGGCTTTTATCACTGGTTAGCGCTTTTGATGCAGAGAACTCATAGCCTTGATTGGGCCAATAGCCGATGCACTGGCAGCCGAGGACTTGAAGCTCATCATGCAGCATACCCAGGGCATCCTGATACCAGTCGGCATAACCTAACTGGTCACCCAGACCATAGAGGGCGACTATCTTGCCTTTGAGCTGCAAAGGGCGGATATCGTCCCAATGGGATTCCCAGTCTTCCTGAAGTTCGCCAAAGTCCCAGGTGGAAATGCCGAAGATAAGGATGTCGTAGGCTTGGGCCTGGCTAAGAGGCACGTCCTTAATATTGTGAATATCCACCGTGTTCTCGCCGAGCAGCTCATCGAGGGCGGCTTTGATCTTTTCCGCCGCCATTTCGGTGTAACAGGTGGTAGAGCCATAAAACAGGCCGATTTTTAACGCAGGATCTGTCATTACGCTCGCAATCTTAAAAAGAATGGGCGCTATTGTGCTTGTTACTTGACTCGAGATCCAGTTGGGTGGCGTTTGATGATTTGTTGTTACAGATTTCTATGGTGTTTTTGTTTACACAGCAAAGGCTTAGGGCATAATGCCGCCCGCGTCATAAGGTTTGACGTGTTTGTATGAAAAAGGAAAAAATATGACCAATCGCATTCTTCTTGCCGCTCTGACCGGTGCCGCAATGTTCTCAGCGTCTGTTCTGGCCGCACAGCCTAATTGGAACAACGTACAACTTTCCTATGCCAAACTTGACATTGATGATACGGATATCTCCGCCAATGGTCTTGACTTGTCTGGTTCAGTGTTAGTGGGTTCGAACTATATCCTACAGGGCAATTTTTTGTCTGTTTCCGATGAAATTTTCGGTGTAGATGTCGACCTTGATTGGACGTCTATTGGAATGGGATATCGTCACGCCATAACTGGTAATACTGATGTGTTTGGTATCGTTTCTTATGAGTCTGTCGAGTTGTCTGCCTCCAGCCGTTTTGATTCAGAGTCAGAAGATGACAATGGTTACGGTCTTGCAATTGGCGTTCGCTCGATGCTCAACGACAACATTGAATTAAAAGGTGTGATTTCTCGCATAGACATCGAAGATGCCGAGACCTTCATTGAAGGCAGTGTTGCCTACTATTTTGCTCCTCAATTTGCAGTAGGTGCGGGATATAAGGTGGGTGATGATATGGATTTATTCACCATCTCTGCCCGCTACAGCTTCTGAGTAATTTGAGGGGCTTACGCCCCTCTATTAATCGACGCCCAACAGATTAATATGGGCCTGCATTTCCTCGCCGATTTTCTCCCGCATTTGCACCAATCTTAACGCCGATTCCTGCAGGAACTTGTCTTCTTCGGATTGAGGAAGCCATTGCGGTACTGGGGTGGGTTTACCTTCATCGTCTACTGCCACCATGATCACAATACAGTGGGTTGTCAGATGACGGTCCGATTGCTTGGGGTCGCCCGCCATTACATCCAGTGCTAAATGCATGGAGGTCCGGCCGGTATAGATAATCCTGGCCCGAACTTCTACCAGGCTACCTACTAATATGGGTCGTACAAAGCGGATACCGCCGGCATAAGCGGTGATGCAATATTTTCCGCTCCAACCAGCGGCACAGGCATAGGCCGCTAGATCTATCCACTTCATTACCGCGCCGCCATGCACCTTACCACCGAAATTGACATCGGCCGGTTCGGCCAGAAAGCGTAGGGTTTGTTGTCGTTGTTCACCGGCCATAAGTTCCTCAAGTCGTTGATGCCACGTATAAAACACAGTCTAGGTCAAAGCAATGGAAGGGGGGAATGACTATTTCACTCAGTACTGATGAATAAAGCGCTTCTCCTGGGCATAGGGAAATACATCCTCATAAATCCCGGCCCGGATATTCGCTTGTTTTTGTTGCCACAAACCGGCATCGAGCAGATCGGCATGCAGGGCCCGAAAAATGTCGCTAACGTTGGGATCGCACAATAGAAAGTCGGCGAACTCTTCTGGAAAAACATCATTAGGCCCCACCGAATACCAAGGCTCACCACTTAACTCATCTTCAGGATGGCGCGGCGGCGGGATCTTGCGAAAATTACACTCTGTGAGGTAACAGATTTCATCATAGTCGTAGAAAATCACCCGCTTGTGACGGGTTACCCCAAAGTTTTTAAACAACATGTCGCCAGGAAAAATATTAGCGCCGGCCATCTGCTTTATGGCGTCACCATATTCTTTGATGACGGCTTCTATATTGGTTTTGTCTGGTTGCCTGTCCAAATACAGGTTCATGGGCTCCATGCGCCTTTCGATATAGCAATGGCGGATAATCAGGTAGCCGTCTTCTTCTGATAGCTGGCTGGCAATACTCTGTTTCAGCGCTTTAATTAGCGCATCGTCAAAGCGGTTAAGTGGAAAGGCCACGTAGGAGAATTCCCAGGTATCGGCCATGCGTCCTACCCGATCATGGTTTTTAACCAATTGATACTTTTCCATCACCGTTTGGCGGGTGAGATCTTTTTGCGGTGCGAACTTGTCCCTAATCACCTTAAACACAAAAGGGTAGGAGGGCAGGGTAAACACTTCCATCACCATGCCCTTTATGCCCGGAGCGCTGACAAAGTGGTCTTGTGTATTCTCCAAATGATGTAAAAAGTCTCTGTAAAACAAAGTCTTGCCATGTTTCTGCAAGCCAATGCTGGTGTACAGGGCGGCGCTCGATTTGTTGGTTATAAAAGATTGCAGGAAATTCACTATGGCGCCGGGATAGGGGGTATCAACCATAAAGTAGGCACGGGCAAAACCGAATATAACAGACGCCTCTGAGGGATCTGACACCAGGCAATCCACAAAGAGCTGGCCCTTCTCGTTATTAAGGATAGGAATAATGCACGGCAACCAGCTCCCTTGTTGTTTTACCCGACCGATCAGATAAGCGGCCTTGTTGCGAAAAAAAAGTGGCTTCAGTACCTGTAACTCCGACGCGCTGCCGTAGCAGGAAAAAGCGCGGGTGAGTAAAGCCAAATCTCGCGTGATGTTCTCAAAGGGCAGGGTAAGAGGTAACTTAGCTAGCAACTCACCCAGGCTGTGTGCAGTTTTCTCACCCAAGGGATAACACTGCAGTACCGGGCGCTGGGTGCAATCCAAGGGGGCAATCTCGGTTTCCACAAAGATATTGTCGTTGTGGAAATAGCTCCTATCGAACATATGACAGAACACCGAGGTATAGAAACTTTCCGCCAGTTCGGGCTGTGGATGTGTCAGTAGCTTGCGGCTGTATGCGGTTTTAACCCACTGCCACTGGTTCTGATTCAGGGTCTTCTGGCCAAATCGGTTTTGCAGCATGGCGATGTTGTCGCCAACGCGCCTGTCGTAAGACTGCAGCCGCCGAGCGGAGGCTTGCTGTACCGAGCGCCAGTCACCGCGCTCAAATCTGTCTCTGGCGCCGCGGGTGATTTCCAGAAAGGTTTGATAATGGCGTTCAAAGCCACTGAGTATGGCATCGGCAATATCATCCACCAGTGATAACATAGGTGTGCGTCCCAACAAGCAGTGGTACCAGCGTGAAAAAAAGCCGCGCCGCAGTCAAGCCAAATAACAACAAGTTACAATATGAAGCGCCGATCAATGCCTTTATCGATATGTTGTGGCTGGAAAAAGGCTTAAGCGACAATACCTTAAGCGCTTATCGCAGCGATTTAAGCAAGTTTGCCCAGCATCTGTGGGCCGATGCTGTGCTACTGCCGCAGATCACAACGGAGCAAATCCAAAGTTACCTGGCCCATCGCTACGATCTCGGGTTGTCAGAGCGCAGCACCGCGCGTTTTCTCTCGACCTTGCGGGCCTACACCGGATATCTGGTGCAACGTGGTGAGCGGGAAGACGATCCCATGGCCTTGTTGCAAAACCCCAAGTTAAGCAAATCTTTGCCTAAAACCTTGTCTGAGCGTCAGGTGGAGGACTTATTGGCCGCCCCCAATGTGTCCGATCCTGTCCATCTGCGTGATCGGGCCATGTTGGAGGTCTTGTATGCATCGGGTCTGAGGGTCAGTGAATTGGTTAGTCTGCGTTTGGGGCAGCTAAGTCTGGCCCAAGGGGTTGCCAGGGTCACGGGAAAGGGAAATAAAGAGCGCCTGGTGCCTTTGGGGGAAGAAGCGGTGGAATGGATCCAGCGATTTCTCAAAGAGGGCAGGACTGCGTTACTACAGTCTCCGTCTGATGTGTTGTTTCCTTCGAGCAGAGGCCAGCAAATGACGCGCCAGACCTTCTGGCATCGCATAAAGCTGCATGCTTTGGGTGCCGGCATCGATCAGGATGCCCTGTCACCGCATACCCTTCGCCATGCCTTTGCCACCCATTTACTTAACCATGGGGCCGATCTGCGTGTGGTGCAGATGTTGTTGGGACACGCTGACCTTTCCACCACCCAAATTTACACCCATGTGGCCACCGAAAGATTGCAGCGCTTGATTGAGCAACATCATCCAAGAGCCTGAGCCTGCATGTTGCTCGCTCAGGATAGAAGAGGGCGATGCGCCATAGCTTCTTCAAATGGCATAGGGCGACCAATCAGATAGCCCTGCATTTTGCTGACACCCAGGGCTCTTAAGGTCTTCAGTTCTTCATGTTGTTCGATACCCTCGGCAATCACATCGACACCGGTGGTTTGGGCAAAGGCAATCAGCCCCGCCGCCAGCGCTTGCCGGCGCTTGTCCAGATGGATATTGCGGATCAAGCTGAGATCGAGCTTGAGCACATCGACCTGCAAATCCAGAATATGTTGGAAACTCGCATAGCCGGCGCCGGCATCATCCAATGCAATGCGAATCCCTTGTTCACGAAGTTCGCACAGGGCGTCCGAGAGTTTGCTGTAGTCCAGGATTTTTTCGTGCTCAGTCACCTCAAACATAATGCGGGTGTCTGCCGATTCGCTAAGTAGTGCCATCAACTGATCTTTGAGCAGATATTCCGCTGAAATATTGATGGACAGATAGCTGCCTCTGGGGATTCTGTCTGAGTGCTGCAATGCTTTGCGAATAGCCAACAGCTCAAGATTTTCACCTAATCCCACCTCGGCTGCCTCCTTAAACCAGATATCTGGTGAGCGATAAGGCTCATCGGTGAATCGGGTCAGGGCTTCGAAACCCAGAAAATTGCCGGTTTCCAGACTCAGAATCGGCTGGTAAACCATATTCAGCGAGACATTATCCATCACGTTTTTAACCCGCTGCAATTTTTGTGTTTTTAGTTGTTTTTCATCGCGCTTACGGCTGAGTTGTTTACCCAGCATATCGGCGAACAGTTCCAAAAAACTGACATCCTTCTGCTGCAAGCTGGGATCCGGCTGTGGGCTGTAACAGCATAAGGTACCATAGACGGCATCGTTGGTGAGCCTGATGGGAACCCCCACATAAGCTCCTATTTTCAATGACTTGGTCACCTTGAGGTCTTTGGTGATGGGATGTTGGATGGCATCAGGAATAAGTCTGGGCAGCAGCCCCTCGACAATTTTGTGGCAGTAGGTTTGGCTTAGCGGAGAAGACATGCCTGCCGCTATGCTGAGATTGCCATGGTCTGTATTCACATAAGAAATTATGCGCTGGCCGTCGCTGAATTCGCCAATAAAGGCGACTTCCATGCCAAGGTGTGTGCGGACACCTTTTAGCAGGCTATCCAAATCCTGATCATCCATTTCTAAATCCATTTTTTTCAGTAAAAACTCTGACAAACCGCTATCAGACATCAGACTTCCTTAACAAACTCGATGTTTAATGTCATAAGAGGCTCTTGCAGCTCACCCAGTAAATGCCATTGGCCAGCAATAATTCAAGTCTTAACTTGTAGTTAAGCACATTCGCGCGGTCAACGCTCCCTCTGTGGTTATATAGGTATAATTGCCGCCTTGGTATCCGTCATCAGTTACGTTTACAATGCATCGCTCTGTAACCTTTTTCAGTTAATGCTGGTCTAACGATTAGATTCACTTGGTAGCGAAGATATAGATGAAGACAAAACTTAAGATTTCCCTGGCCGCTGTGCTGCTCTCATTAGTTTCTTTGGGCAGCAGTGCTGAGGATAAATACGCCGAAGCGCTGGCAAAACTCACCGGTGAGCTGGGTTTTACTGTCACTACTATTGAACCCTCTCCGGTGCCAGGTTTGTTACAGGCCTTTACCAATCGTGGATTGTTCTATGTCAGCGAAAATGGTCAGTTTCTGCTTCATGGCCGGGTGTTTAATCTGAACGAAGGTCTTCGTAACGAGACCGAGGAAGCTCTTTCGGCGCTTCGTCTTGAAGGTATCAAAGGCTTCAATGGTTCGGCAATCAGCTTTAAAGCCAAAAACGAGAAGTATCAGGTATCTGTATTCACTGATATTACCTGCGGTTATTGCCGCAAACTTCACTCACAGATTGATGAATACAATCGCCTCGGTATCACTGTTAACTATCTGGCATTCCCGCGTGGTGGACCAGGTAGTGAAGGTTTTGAAAATATGATCTCCGTTTGGTGCGCTGAGAATCGTCAGGAAGCGCTGACCATGGCCAAAGCCGGTAAGTCTGTTAAAGGAAAAAGCTGTCCCAGCAAAGTGGGCGAGCAATATGACTTTGGTCAGCAAATTGGTATTCAGGGTACGCCCGCCATTATCCTTGACGATGGCAGTATGATCCCAGGCTATCAGCCGCCTGAGCAATTGGCCGAAATTCTTCGCGAAAATCATTCTTAAGGGGGCAGATGCTCCCTTTTTTTGCCCATGAAATTAAAGATAAAACGTCGGGAGTCGTCCTCCTGGCAGGATAACGCCTCTGAACTGCCCGCCAGACTGCAAGCCATCTATGCCGCCCGTGGCGTTGATTGTGCGCAGCAGTTGGCCCGCAGTAATAAAGATTTGGCACATTACCAGGCATTAAAAGGCATTGACCAAGCGGTACAGGTGCTGGCCTGCGCCTTGGAGCAGGGTAAAGCCCTGACCATTATTGGTGATTTTGATGCCGATGGTGCTACCAGCACTGCACTTTGTATGCTTGCTCTGAAAGCCATGGGCGCCAACAAGCTCGGCTATCTTGTGCCCAACCGCTTCGATTTTGGCTATGGCTTAAGTCCACAGATAGTCGAGTTGGCCCATCGTCAGGGTGCAGAAGTCCTGATCACTGTCGACAACGGTATTGCCTGTTTGCAGGGAGCGGCGCAGGCAAAAGCATTGGGGCTGGAACTGGTGATTACCGATCATCACTTACCTGCATCCCAACTGCCCGACGCCGAGGCCATCGTGAATCCTAATCTGCCCGGCTGCGATTTCCCCTCCAAACATTTGGCCGGTGTCGGCGTCGCCTTTTATCTGATGCTGGCACTTTGTCGCCATCTGGAGCAGCAAGGTTGGTTTGCAGCGCGCAATATGCCTGTTCCCAAGTTGGTAGAACTGTTGGACTTAGTGGCATTGGGCACCGTAGCTGATGTGGTACGCCTGGATCGCAACAACCGAATTTTGGTCCATCAGGGGTTGCAACGTATTCGCAGTGGTCGCTGCAGACCAGGTATTTTGGCCATGCTTGAAGTAGCAGGACGCACACCGCACCAAATCCAGGCATCGGATCTGGGATTTGTGCTGGGGCCAAGACTCAATGCTGCTGGTCGTTTAGAGGATATGGCATTGGGTATCGAATGCCTGCTGGCAGAAGATACCGCTCTGGCCCGCTCCATTGCTATACAGCTGGACAGCCTCAATCGAGAGCGACGGGAGATAGAAAGCGGAATGCAGGCCGAAGCGCTGCAAAGTCTGGAGACACTGCAATTTAATGAGCAAAGCTTGCCTGCCGGCTTAGTGCTTTATCAACCCGATTGGCATCAGGGGGTGATCGGCATCTTGGCCGGTCGAATTAAGGATAAGTATTTCAGGCCTACTATCGCTTTTGCCCATCAGGATGACGAAGTGATCAAGGGGTCTGCCCGCTCTATCCCGGGTCTGCATATTCGCGACTTACTGGAAGAGATCAATAGCCGTTATCCGGGGATCATCGATAAGTTCGGCGGTCATGCCATGGCGGCTGGGTTGTCACTTAAACAGGCTAATCTGCCCGCTTTTGAGCAGGTCTATCAACAAGTGGCCTCTGAGTGGCTGGCCGGGCGTGCTCTGGAGGGTGAAATTATCAGTGATGGCGAGCTTGAAGGCGATGAACTGACCCTGGAATTTGCGCAATTACTTAAGGACGCAGGTCCCTGGGGACAAGGCTTTGAGGAGCCTCTGTTTGATGGCAAATTTGAACTGGTAGATCAGCGCCTGGTGGGCGATAAACACTTAAAGATGATGGTCCGCCATCCCGCTGGCACCTTGCTTGATGCCATCGCTTTTAATGTGGACTTGTCGGTATGGCCAAATCGTCAAATTCGTCAGGCCCAGCTAGCCTATAAGCTGGATATCAACCATTTTCGCGGTAAAACCAGTTTGCAGTTGCTGGTGGATGCCCTTGCACCCTTATGAAGAAGATCAAAAAACTCCTCGAAAAACACCCGAACCTGGTTCATTCCGAGCAAATGAAGGTCGCCTCCCATGTACAGCGGGAGGAGGACGATTGGTTTGTGAATACCATCATGCTGGAGGATGTAGATGTGCCTTTTAAGTTCAGGCGTAAAAAGCCTTACAAAAGCTTAAAAGGCGCACTAGTGAATGTGACCTACTATCCGCAAACTGAGCAGGTGGCGGGCATCGACTTTGAGTATATGAAGGTAGTGCGCATTCGTCAGAGCTGAGAGGGGTGCAGCTGAGTTAGTTTCTGTTTATAAGCGTGCGCAGCGTCAGGGTCCTGCAGAATTGACACCAGCTCTGAAGTGACGTTGCCTGAAAAAGCAATAAGTGCCTCAAATTGCTTCCGTTCATAAGTGGCCAGAATCTGTCGGACTTTATAAATATCCCTCAAACAACAGGCCTCTATATCCTCGTTGTAATGTTTTGCAAAAATGGCAATGGAAGTTTCACTGGAAGCCTTTGCTGCGCCCACCTCAGCCATTTTTATCGCTGAGATTTTTTGCCGCAGTGACAAGGTCTTCTCTACCAGTTGGTCCATCAGTTCGATGCTGTAGGTCGCCAGTGCAGTATTAAGGGAACGCAGGTCATTCTCGATTGCACGCAACGATGCTGGACGTAGATCCTTTACCTGTCCCTGTCGATAGACTTCATCAATTTGCGCCAGCAGTTCGTAGGCATAAAGGATGGTCGACACATTTTGCTGCGGTACTGCTAAAACTTCAGGCGTCATTTGCGCATCCAACTTATCGATCAGCAGCTGCACTTGTTGCTGTACTTTCTCAAGGTGCAGCATGGAGTCTGTTTTTACAGGTTGATTATCGCAGCCAGTGATGGCAATCACGCATAGGCAAAGTAAGCTAGAAATTCGCATAGGTCCCTCAATTTCGCCGCAACAGCATAGGGATAGCAGCTTAGATACTCAAGAGAAACCTATGGCGGGATCACAGATTACCTTATACTGACGCTCCTTTTTTAAAACCAAAGGCAAGAACTTGAATAGCGGGTTGTGCCAGGCATTTGTGTTGCACAGACGTCCATACCGGGAAACCAGTTTCCTGGTGGATATCTTCAGTGCCGAACAAGGTCGGCAGAGCCTGGTGGCCAAAGGGGTGCGCAGTGCGAAAAGCGCCAATCGTAGTTTACTTCAGCCCTTCCAGCCTATCGAATTATGCTTGGTAGGTAAGCACGAACTGAAAACCCTGCGCTCGGTTGAATCTGCCGGCCAGCATTTTCAGCTACAAGGCAATGCCCTGTTTTGCGGGCTGTATTTGAACGAGTTGCTACAACGCTTATTGCCCTCAGAGTTGCCATTTCCGGCGCTCTTTCATGCCTATCAGCAATGTTTGCAGCAGCTATGTGCGGGAGAAGCCATTGAGCCGATCCTGCGCGAATATGAGTTGTTGTTGTTGTCTCAGTTAGGCTATGAACTGGACTTCGTTAATGAAGCGGAGTCTGGCGCACCTATTGAGCCACTGCAACGCTACCGCTTTGAGCATGAAATGGGGTTTGTCAGGGTACTGCACAATGCGCCAGTGTGTTTTGAGGGCGATCAGTTGCTGGCCATTGGCCGTGCTGACTGGCATCCGCAATCCTTAAAGGCGGCTAAACTGTTAACCAGGCTTGCCCTGCGCCCGTTGTTAGGGGATAAACCCCTGAAAAGCAGAGAACTTTTTATATCCGGACAGTAGAAATGAGTGGAGCATATTTAATGAAAGACATTCTCCTTGGCGTCAATATCGACCACGTCGCCACGCTTCGTAACGCCAGGGGCACTGCCTATCCTGATCCTGTGCATGCGGCTGAAATCGCTGAGCGCGCCGGTGCTGACGGTATCACCATTCATTTGCGTGAAGATCGTCGACATATTATCGATCGTGATGTGGAGCTATTACGCCAGACGCTGCAAACCCGCATGAATCTGGAAATGGCGGTAACCGAAGAAATGCTGGCCATAGCGCTTCGGATCAAGCCGGAATTCTGCTGCCTGGTGCCAGAAAAACGCGAAGAGTTGACCACCGAAGGCGGGTTGGATGTGGCTGGTAATCAGGAGCGTATCAAGCAAGCCTGCGCGCAGCTGGCTGCAGAGGACATCATCGTGTCCTTGTTTATTGATGCTGACAAAAGGCAAATTGACGCGGCCAAAGCCAGTGGCGCCGAGTATATTGAGATCCATACCGGCCAATATGCCGAAGCCCATGGTGAAAAGGCCCAGCAGGCAGAGCTTGTTAAGATTATCGACGGGGTAAAATACGCCCATAGCCTGGGTTTGAAAGTCAACGCCGGCCATGGCCTGACCTATCATAACGTCAAACCTGTCGCTGCCATTAAAGAGATTGTTGAGCTGAATATCGGCCATGCCATTGTCGGGCGCGCCGTTTTTGACGGCTTGCACAAAGCCGTGGCCGACATGAAGCGTCTGATGTTAGAGGCTCGCCAATAATGCACTGCCTCAGTTCTTACCCCTCACCCCTTATGCCTAACCGGGATTCGCTATGTCTATAGTCGGCATTGGCACAGATATCGTTGAAATCGCCCGTATGCAAGCGCAACTGGAAAAGTCCGGGCGTCTGGCTGAGCGTGTGCTCACTGAGGTGGAGCTGGCGGAGTTTCGTCAGAGTAAGTTTCCGGAGCGCTTCCTGGCCAAACGTTTTGCTGCCAAAGAAGCGGCGGTCAAAGCCGCTGGTGTAGGCATTGGCAGGGGGATCAGTTTCCAGCAGATGGAAATTGGCCATCATGAGTCCGGCCAGCCTTGCTTGCGTTTGTCGGGGCAATTACTGACCCACTGTGAGCAAATGGGCGTGACTCACAGCCACATCAGCATCGCCGATGAGCAGCACTACGCCGTGGCAACAGTGATTTTGGAGCGTGTCTGATGGTACAGATTTATAAGGCGCCAAAGAAGCCTAAGTCCAAGCCGGTTGGCAAGGTCAGCCTGGTCATTGATGACATGGAGCATGGCGGTCTTGGGGTCTGTCGCAGCCATCAACCTGTGGTGTTTGTGGAAGGGGCATTACCTGGCGAGCAGGTGGATGTGCGCATCACCGAGCAGAAAAGCAAAGTCTGGCATGGCATTGCCACCAAGGTGCAAAAAGCGTCCAACGAACGTATTGTCCCTTTTTGTCCACATATTAACGACTGTGGTGGCTGTCAGAATCAGCATATCGGCCAGGCTGATTTATTGCGGCACAAAACAAAGGCTGTGGGAGAGTTGCTCTCTCGTCTTGGACATATCGATACACTGCCATGGCAAGCGGCGCTGATGGGAGCGGACAAAGGCTACCGGCGTAAGGCACGACTGGCCATTGATGCCCAGCGTGACAATGATGTACGTATTGGTTTTCGCGCCAAGGCTAGCGACAAAGTGGTGGGCATTCACGAATGTCAGGTGCTCACCAGCGCGTTACAAGCCCTGCTGCCAGCCTTGTTGCCGCTGCTGAAACGCCTTAAAGGGGTAAAACACCTGGGCCATATCAGTCTGTTTGATGCCGATAATCTGCTGCAGTTGTGTCTTCGCGTCACCCGCCCGCTTAGCGAGGCAGATCGCAACGCGCTGGTGGATTTTGCCGATAAACATGGTTGCCAATTGCTGCTTGAAAACAATCAGGGACAGTTCGAGCATTTGGCGGGGCCCCAAGGAGAAGCAAGCTACGCCCCAATGCCGGATATCAGTCTTAAGGTCGGGACCAACGATTTCGTGCAGGTCAACGGCCCACTAAACCAGGCGATGGTGGCACAGGCTCTGTCCTGGCTGGACATTCAGCCTGGTGAAAAGGTTTTGGATTTTTTCTGTGGGGTGGGCAATTTCAGCCTGCCCATGGCAAAACAAGGGGCGCAAGTCAGCGGCTTTGAAGGCCTGAAGCCGATGGTGGAAAGAGCTTTAGGCAATGCACAGGCACATGGATTGGATGCTCAATTCAAGCAAGTGGATTTATCCGATAGCAAACAGCTCGACGCCTTAATAAAAAGCATTGGGCAGGTGGATAAGATATTGCTTGACCCGGCACGAGCCGGGGCACAGGCCCTGATGCCATATCTTCCTCGTCTTGCACCTAAGCAAGTGCTTTATGTGTCCTGCAATCCGGCGACCTTCGCCCGGGATGCAGGTCTGTTGGTTGAGAAAGGTTGGCGACTGGATAGAATAGGTCTGATGGATATGTTCCCGGGCACCGCCCATACCGAACTCATGGCATTATTGGTACCCAAATAACCCGCCAGCGTTCTACAGGATAGAAAATGGTCTCAATTCGCAAAGTGCATAAACAGGTCAGCGTGCCATTCGAGGAATGGTTGACGTCTTTGCAACTGCCTAAAGGCACTGCCGACAAGCTACAAGCCTTGCAGGACCGTTTTAATTTGCCCAGTGCAGGACGTGAGATGGTGGAAATCCTGCACGAACTGCATATGGACGATGAGACTCTGCAAACGGCGCTGATGCTGCCCCTGGTGGAAGCAGAGCAGTGGACTGAGCAGCAGATCACCGATCGCTTGGGTGCCAATGTCTGGAAGCTGGTGGAAGGTGTGCGTCGCATGGCGGCTATCCGCAATCTGCACAGTAAACATGCCCGTAAAGACGAAGCGCAAATTGATAACCTGCGCCGTATGTTGTTGTCTATGGTGGAAGATGTGCGTGCGGTGGTGATCAAGCTCGCCGAACGGGTCTGTGCGCTGCATCAGGTGAAAAGTGCCGATGAGGAAACCCGGGTACTGGTGGCTCGGGAGTGCGCCAGTATTTATGCGCCTCTGGCCAATCGATTAGGCATAGGACAGCTGAAATGGGAGCTGGAGGATATGGCCTTTCGCTTCCTGCACCCTGAGACCTACAAGCAGATTGCCAAGTTATTGGATGAAAAGCGCGAGGACAGAGAGCGTTATATAGACGATTTCGTCACCAGTTTGCAGGCCAAATTAGAAGAGCAGCAAATTCGCGCCCAGGTCTATGGTCGTCCCAAGCATATATACAGTATCTGGAAGAAGATGCAGAAGAAGCATCTTGATTTTGACGAGCTTTTCGATATCCGTGCAGTGCGTATTATCGCCGACAGGCTTCAGGATTGTTATGGCGCATTAGGCACCGTTCATGCCAATTGGAAGCATATTCCACGCGAGTTCGATGATTATATCGCTACACCTAAACCTAATGGTTATCAGTCTATTCATACGGTGATTGTGGGACCGGCCGGCCGTTCGGTGGAAATTCAAATTCGTACCCAGCAGATGCATCAAGATGCGGAGCTGGGGGTGGCGGCCCACTGGAAATACAAAGAAGGTACCGCCGGCGGGCGTTCCGGCTATGAAGATAAGATTAACTGGCTACGCAAGATTCTGCTGTGGCAGGAAGAAATGGCCGAGTCGGGCGATTTGGTTGAAGAACTGCGTAGTCAGGTATTTGATGACCGGGTTTATGTGTTTACCCCCAAAGGCGATGTGGTGGATTTGCCTCTTGGCTCCACACCGCTGGATTTCGCCTATTACATTCATAGTAATGTGGGCCATCGCTGTATCGGCGCTAAGGTATCAGGTCGGATTGTGCCTTTTACTTACCAGTTGCAAACCGGCGATCAGGTGGAAATCCTCACTGGTAAACAACCTAATCCCAGCCGCGACTGGATGAATCCGAACTTAGGCTATGTGCATTCCTCAAGGGCCCGCGCCAAGATCCACACCTGGTTTAAGAAGCTGGACCGGGATAAAAATCTGGCCGCCGGTAAAGAGACACTGGAAAAAGAACTGCAGCGTGTTGGCCTGCCTGCCAAGGAAGCGGCTGAGGCTCTTGAGAAATTCAATATGGCCAGCCTGGATGATCTCTATGTGGCCATTGGTGGTGGCGATCTGCGTTTGAATCAGGTGGTTAATTTCCTGCAGCAGCGCCATGCGCCGCCGCCAAGCATGGATCCCAGAATTAAAACTCGCTCCGGTCAGGGGCAGGGTAAAGGCGCCGTGGTGGTCGAAGGCGTGGGCAATTTAATGACCCAATTAGCCGGATGTTGTCAGCCGCTGCCGGGAGACCCCATAGTTGGCTATATCACCATTGGCCGAGGCGTTAGCGTCCACCGCGAAGATTGTGAACAATTGGCGCATCTGACAGAGGAACATCCTGAGCGTATGCTGGATGTGCATTGGGCTGGAGCGCCCAGTGGTGCGTTTCAGACAGAAGTGGATATTCGCTGTGCTGACAGGGATGGCATCTTAAGAGACATCACCACGGTGTTGGCCAATGAGAAAGTCGGCTTGCTGGCGGTTAACAGCCACAGCAATCATAAAGATCACCACGCCCGAATTGTGCTTAAAATTGAGGTTAAGGATCTTAACGCGCTGGCCAAGATGATGGCCAGGATCAAGCAGATAAACGGCATTCATGAAATCAAGCGTATCGAGCACTAATCACCGGAGTTAGCCTTTGAAACAGCAGCCTGATCCCTCACATAGCGCCATCGAACAACTGCTTTGGGTGATGGACAGGCTGAGGGATCCGGTAGGGGGCTGTCCCTGGGATCTCAAGCAGGATTTTTCCACCATCGTGCCTTTTACCATCGAAGAGGTATATGAGGTGGTAGATGCCATCGAAAAGGGCAATCCTGAGGATATTCGCGAAGAGCTCGGTGACTTGCTGTTTCAAGTGGTGTTCTATGCCAGATTGGGAAAGGAAAAAGCCTGGTTTGATTTTGATGCCATCGCAGGGGGCATGGTGGAAAAGCTTATCCGCCGTCATCCCCATGTATTTGCCAACCAGGATTTTGATGAGTCACAGGTTAAAGCCAACTGGGAAGCGGAAAAGGCCAAAGAGCGTCAGGACAAATTAAGCGAGGGTATCGCCAGCCTGTTAGACAATATTCCGCAAACGCTGCCCGCCTTAAAACGTGCTGCCAAGTTGCAAAAACGTTGTGCCACTGTTGGCTTTGACTGGCCTGATACGGACGGTGTATTCGACAAAATCCAGGAAGAGATCCTGGAGGTCAAAGTAGAACTGAACAAGCCCCATCTTGATGAACAAGCCCTGGAAGAAGAACTGGGTGATTTACTCTTCGCTACCGTCAACCTTGCCCGTAAGCTGAAAAAGGATCCGGAAACATTGCTAAGGCGCGCCAACAATAAATTTGAAAAGCGCTTTCGTCAGGTAGAAGACCATATTCACAAACAGGGCAAACAGCTAGCTGATTGTAGCCTGGAGGAGATGGAAAGAGTGTGGCAGCGGGTAAAGAAGGACTAATTCTGTGGCTAAGCTGAAAATCCATCCCGATCAACTGCTGGTTGGTATGTATGTGAGATTGCCTTCGGGTTGGATGAAGCATCCTTTCCTGTTCAACAGCTTTAAGCTCTCCACCGATGAACAGATCCGGGTGATCCGCTCCCTGAAACTGCCCTTTGTGGTCATTGACCAGGATAAAAGTGATGTTGCCGTACCGCCCATGCCTAAAAAGCCTGTTGTGGTAGAGGCAGAAGATCCGGAAGTACTCAAACTCAAAGAGCAGATGGAAAGGGAGAAAAGGGAGCGGATTGAGCGCTTAAAGGATTTCCGTCGCAGTCTGCAAAGAACCGAGAAAGCCTTTCAACGCAGTATGATCCAGGTTCGCAACCTGATGGGCAAGTTGGGTAGCCGTCCACTGGAAGCGATTGAGGATGCCCAGCAGATGATCGGTGATATGGCCGATATGATCATGGATGAGGGCAGTGTGGTCTTGCACCTGATGAACCCAGACAAACAAGGTGAAGATCTCTACTTTCATTCGCTGAATGTCTCTGTGCTGGCCATGATGATGGCGAAGCAATGCAAATTGAGTAAGCAGGATGCAAAAGATCTTGGGCTGGCGGCACTGTTTCACGATGTGGGGAAGCTCAAGATCCCAACCTCGGTCCTGAGAAAGCCTGGCGCCCTGACTAAACCCGAAGAAAACCTGCTGAAGATGCACTGCCAGTATGGCGTCGAATTATTGTCGTTGTCCGATAACTTCCCCAAGTCACTATTACCTTTGGTGCTGCAACACCACGAATTTGAAGACGGCAGTGGTTACCCCCGCGGCCTTAAGGGCACGGATATGCATCCCTTGGCCAAGATCCTGGTCCTGGTCAATCAATATGACAATCTCTGTCATCCCAACCGGGGCGAGCCAGGTAAGATCCCTTATGCTGCGCTTTCTCATCTGTTTAAGCAGATGAAGGGCAAGCTGGCCGATCGGGAAACCAAGGTCCTGGTGACCTTGCTTGGTGTTTATCCACCGGGCTCTTTAGTTCAACTTACTGACAAGCGGGTTGGTATGGTGATGTCGGTGAATACCGCCGACCTGCTTAATCCCTCGGTGCTGCTATATGATGGCAGTGTACCCAGCACTGAAGCGCCGATGATCGATCTCAAGGACAGCGACGTCAAAATCGATAGGGTGCTCAAACCCGCCCAGTTACCACAACCGGTATTTGAATACCTCAATCCACGCGCCCGCATCAGCTATTTTGTGGATAAGGGCTGATAAGTCCCCGCATTTTTTTACTTAAAATTGGAGCCTTCTTTGGTGGAGATGCATTTCAATCGATGCTTCGTCCTCAACAATTTCCCATGTAAGCTTCGATATCCCTAACGACCTGCGCGACTTATGCAATACTTAAGCTAAAGAAAACAGCCAGTTGGTAAAGCGTCGTTTATCAGAGGTAGGATAAATCAGCGCTGCTTTGACGACATTCAAGGACGTCCTTTGCTGCCGCATAAACATTTCTTCAGTCTCAGATTGGCTCAGTTTCTGGCCCCGGAAACTATTGAGACCTTTGACAGCTGGCGTTTTATGGGCCGCGACTGGCTGGGTGAGGCATTTGGCGCAACCGAATTTTTGCGCTCAAAAAAACATCCGGATGAACTCCGGCTAATTGCCCTGGATATGGTCGAATTGCCCCTGCATAAAGTGGATGAAATTCTGGGGCGGTTGGGACTGGCTCTTCGACCCGGCATGGATGAACAAGAAATTATCGCGCTTTTTGGAAGCCCGCAAAAAGTGCATGATTTTCTGCCGTATCGTGAAACCCTGGATTATCACATCTCTAATCCAGAACCATATCAAATGTCCCTGACGTTGATTAAAGATCAGGGACTGTCCAGTCTTCTGCTGTGGGTTGAAGCTTGATATATCAGATAGCTATCAGCGCATAGCCGTGGCCTATCTCTTTGTTTTTTGGGTAACAGCCCCATATGCCTTTTTATCGGCCAGCGTTCTTGTTTGGCAATCCAGAGGCCAAGGGCGAATACCATCATGACTCCAATAAAAAGGGCAGCGTGTGCTGCCCGGTGTTGGCTGAACCTTATCTAGCTTGTTTTGGCCTTTACGCCATAAAGCCAGGCATACAGTACGGGAATAACCCCAAGGGTGAGAACGGTGGAAAACAGCAGTCCTGCCATGATAGCGATGGCCATCGGCTCCCACATGGCTCCTCCCCCCAGATACAACGGGATCAATCCTAACACCGTGGTGGCGGTGGTGAGCAGGATCGGCCGGGCACGCTGCAAAGCGGCACTGATAATGGCCTCGAAGTGTGCGACGCCGGCATCCAGTTCAATCTGGATCCGTTCCAGCAGAACAATGGCGTTATTGATCACAATTCCGGCCAGCGACACGATCCCCAGAATGGTCATAAAGCCAAAGTATGAGCGGGCCACCAACAAGCCGATGACTACGCCAATGAGTCCCAGCGGGATAGTAGAAAGCACGATCAGCGACTTACGTACACTGTTAAACTGAGCAACCAGCAACACCAGAATAATCATGCCGGCGATGGACAGCTTATCTGCAATGGACTGATTGGCTTTGGCAGAACTTTCCTGCTCACCGCCAAATGAATAGCTGACCCTGTTCTGCCAGCGGGGAAGCTGTTCTTGCAGCCAGCCATCTAACTGACTGACCACAGCGGCCGCATTGGCGTCTCCCACAAGCTGTGCTCCCAGCGTTACCGTACGGATACCATTACGGCGATACACTTTGGCAATGTCCCAGACCATTTCCACGCTGGCCACCTGGCTCAGGGGCACGGCATGGCCACTGGACTGGGCGTAGACGGATAAAGACTCTACCTTGCTGAGCGTCTGTCGGCCGCTGGCCTCGGTGCGCAGTAACACGGGAATTGAGTCTTCCTCCTCCCGGTATTCTGTCAGCTCCATTCCGGTGAGGCCGGATTGCAGGGAGATCGCAATATCCTGACTGGTGACCCCGGCGCGCTGGGCACGGACCTGATCGATGTCGATGCGTAATTTCTTGATCCGCTGTCCCCAGTCGTCGGTGACATTCTGCAACTGCGGCATCTGCCGCAAATGGCCGCGAAGTTCTTCCACAGCAAAAAATAGCAGATCTGAATCAAGCCCCGACAATCTTACTTCTACCGGGTTTTCCACCGAGGGACCATTTTCAATCAGTTTGAGTTTGAGGGTTAGATCCGGATGGTGATCCTGCGCATATTGGCGGATCTTCGCCATAGCGTTGGGGATAGCCGAAACATCAGACACATTCGCCACGATCAGGGCATAGTTTGAACTTGAGGGTTTAGGATTGTGGGAGAGCAAAAAGCGCGGTCCGGCATCACCCACATAACTGACCCAGTTGGTGATCCCTTCTGGACGCGCTTCATTGACCTGCAACTCGTCAGCCAGAAAGCCCTCCACCGCATCCACCACCGCTTCGGTACCTTCAATGGTGTAAGCGGTGGGTAATTCCAGTTCCATTTTGAAGTAACTGCGATCCGAAGGCGGGAAGAAGATTTTCGGCAATAAGGACAACCCGGAGATAGCCACGGCGAACACCGCAGAGGTGATCAATAAGGTGACGGCTTTATGTCTGAGCATCCAGCTCAACAAGTTACGATAGTACTCATAGGCCGGTTTATTCAATTCCTCGCCTGAGGGTGTGATTTTCAGGAATTTCACACACAACAGGGGAATAATGGTCAGGGAAATAACCCAGGAACAGAGCAGGGTGATGGTGACCACTTTGAACAGTGACGCAGTGAATTCACCTACATCGGACTCTGCCAGATAAATGGGCAGGAAGGCCGCAGAGGTGGTTAACGAGGCCGTCAGCAGCGGCACTTTAAGTTCATTGGCAGAGGCAATGGCGGCGTCCAGCGCTTTGGTGCCTTTCTCCATCTGCACCATGATGCTTTCGGACATGACAATGCCATTGTCCACCAACATGCCCAGGGCAATAATCAGGGCCGCTAAAGAGATCTGGTCCAGTCCTATGTCAAATAATGACATCACAATCAGCGACAGCAACATAGTGGTGGGAATTAACATGGCTACCACCAGGCCGGTGCGCATACCCAGGCTGACCAGCATCACCAGCGTGACCACGGCAATGGCCTGCAGCAGGTTAGACATAAAGTCCTTAACCTTGGCATCGACTTCGGCGGGCGAGAAATTCACCAGGTCAAATTCAATACCGTGGGGAAATCGTTGTTCGAGGCGGTTGACCGCAGCCAGCACCTGTTCACCCAGGACGATATTATTACCGCCCTCACGCATGGAAACTGCCACTGCCAGGGCGCGCTGACCACTGCTGTGTACCAGTGTGCTGGGAGGATCCACATAGCCGCGGGAAATATGAGCGATGTCCCTGAGCATCACCAGACGTTTACTCTGAGGCGAGGTGATAACGGTCTTTCCGATATCCTCCACAGATTCAAAGTTGCCGGTGGGTTCCAGCGCTATACGCTCATTGCCAAGGTTAAAGGCGCCACCGGAAATCACGATATTGCGGGCCTCTAACATCTGCGCCAGTTGATGGGGAGATATCCCCAACTCTGACAACCGGGCGTTGTCGTATTCCACAAAAATACGCTCTTCCTGAGCGCCGAGAATATCAATTTTGGCCGCATCGGGAATCTGTTGCAGGGTGTCTTTTACCTCATCGGCCACGTCCTGCAGGCGGGCATTGTCAAAGCCTTCGCCGGTGATTGTCAGCACAATGCCATACACATCTCCGAACTCGTCATTGATAAATGGCCCGCCAATGTTGTCGGGCAGATCCGGCACCTTGTCTTCAATCTTGCGGCGCAGATTGTCCCAGATAGGGCGCATGTCTTTATAAGCGGCTTTAATGTTGACCAGTACAATAGACACGCCGGTGCGGGACTCGCTTTTAACAAAGTCCAGTTCCGGGATCTCCTTCACGGCCTCTTCGATTTGTGCCGACACCAGCTGTTCCACCCGCTGCGGGCTGGCGCCGGGGAAATAGGTCAGTACCTGAGCGGTGCGCACAATAAAACCCGGATCATAGGCCCGTGGCATCTGGTTAAAGGTCTGAAAGCCGGCGAAGAAAATCAACACCAGCAAGACCAGGGTAATGCGGTTGTTCTCTATGGCTAGGCGAGTGATATTCACTTGGACCACTCCTTGCTGGTGCGCACGGTCAGTCCATCAGCCATCTTGCTCATGCCGGCGGTGACAACCCTATCGCCCAGGGTCAGCCCCGACGTGACCTGGATACCGTTTTGCGAGACTTTGCCGGTAGTGACTTGACGCACGCGCACAATTCCCAGTCCTTGTTCCTGCTCTTCCACCACAAAGACAATCCGTCCCTCATTGGTTTCCACCACGGATTGGGTCGGCACCATCACCACTGCGCTGTCTATGTCTTCCTGCTGTGAACCTCTGACGGTAACGGACATGCCGGGCAAAATATTCAAATCCGGCACCCTTGGCATACTCAGGGTCACGGTATAAGTTCGTGAACTCGGATCTGCTTCGGTGGAGACGGCCTGCAGGGCCAGTGGATACTGTTTGTCTGACAGTGAGTCAAATGAGGCGAAAATCTTCGATGCCCGATCCTGGCGTAACTTGATCATCACGGTTTCCGGAATATCCACTTTAATATGCAAAGAGGACAAGTCCTGCAGGGTGAAGATGGGCTGCATGGTGGACACATCTTCAAAGTTGTCCACATGGCGACGGGCGATGCGACCATCAAATGGGGCGGTGAGTTTGGTGTATTGCACATTCTGCTTGGCGGCGGTCAGGGCGGCCAGTGATGCTGCGCGCTGAGCTTCGAGCTTGTCATAGTCAGCCCGGGCGATAAGGTTTTGGCTCAGCAGGTTTTGGGCCCGGTTGAAATCGGCATTGGTCTGGTCAAACTCGGCCTGACGGCTGCTCAATTGGATCTGATAGTCAGTATCATCCAGTGTTGCCAGAACCTGGCCTGTGGTGACTGTGTCCCCTTCATTGACCTCCAGGGTCGCCAGTTTTCCGGTCACCCTGAATCCTAAATCGGCCGATTGGGCGGCCTCTACAACCCCGGGAAATTCTAACCAGTCCTGCACTGATTGGCGGCTGATGGTATAGGTATTTACCAGACGGGGCTGGACCTGTACTTCGGGGGCCTCAGGTTCGCTGCAACCACTAAGAGTGAGTACTAAGCCAAGCAGGCTGCCCGTGGAAAAAACGCCAAATGTTTGATGTCGCATCGTCACTGTCCTTATTTACTGGTCGCCGTAAACCTGTTGCCAGGTGCAAGGGGCGCTGTCAGAAGCGGAAAATTCGCTGATATCCTGTGTTGGCAATTTTGCCAACAGGCTTTGGGCTTCTTCACTGCCCTGTTGTTGTGCCTGGGTTAGCCAATAGGCGGCGACTTGCAGGTTGGCTTTGTCACTGCCTGCCACTGCTGTCACCGCCCGTCGTAGCAAGCGCACACCGTCTATGCGATCGCCACTGTGGATTTTACCCAGTTTCAAGGCCGCATCTGCATGGCCTTGCCTGGCGGCCATGCATAAAAACTCGGTGGCCTTAAAGTTGTCATAATAGCCATCCTGACTGTCCCCAGGCGTACAGCAATAGGCACTGCCTACCTTAAACTGAGCGTCGGCGTCTCCGGCCATCGCGGATTCCATATAGACTGCTCGAGTGTTTTCACTGTCTGCCGCTCGCACGCCCTCTGCTGCCATTCCCACACAACCTCCTAATCCTAACGTTGTACTCAGAAAAAGCACTAATACCAGCAAGTTACGCATTTTGATTTCCTCAACATTATGTTTAAAGACGATGAATGCCCCTGCAGTACTGCCTAAGTCTGCATCGGTTTGGTTGCCTAAAGTATGGGCCAATCAGTTGGATCTGTTGCTGGATGAGTAAGGTAAGGCCATCTGGCCGCAAGCTACCAATGACAAAGCAGCTTATTACTCGGTTACTAGGCGTCGTCAGAAATCTAACCTAAACAAGGTTGTTATTTTATCTTTGGGGTTTAGTTAAATTAATACTCTTGGTTCTGTTAACTTTAGAAAGTACCTTGCAACGTGACACCACTGGACAGTATGTCCCCAGCGTTGCCGGGTGAGAGCTGTGTCAGGCATTTATTCCGGTATCATTGCCGCCACTCCCGCCTTTGCAACTAGATAGTAACAACTGTCTTATATCACTGGCTTGCAGTACCAAATCCCTTACTGCATATGTGCTACATGCGGCGTCAATTTTGGGCTAATTCAGGTCTATTTTGATTAAAGTAGAAAATTGATACGTTAATGCTTAACACACTGATTTATATAGCTTTAGATGGGTTTCGATTAATACAGATGATGCGAGATTTTGGAAATGGCGTCCCCACCAGGAATCGAACCTAGATCTAGCCCTTAGGAGGGGCTCGTTTTATCCATTAAACTATGGGGACCTGGCATGGGCTTGTAAAAGAACCGACGGTTTGCCGGGCAGCTTAGCCGAGCGGCATTATTACTTAATGCCGCGCAGTTTTGAAGTCTGCCCGGAACAAGTGCATAAAAACTGCGCGATTCATCTATTCCTAGCGCTTTGAAACGAAGTCGTTAGGTTGGATATTGGAGAGTGGGGCACCGCTTACCGTCTCTACCACAGAGGAGTTTAGTGAGAGCTGAATGACCTGTACTTCTTCCGGGTGCAGTTGATATTGATAGTGCAGGTTGCCCATCGGATCGAAGAACTGCTTTAGCTTGAATAAGCGCATTCTGTCGCCAATGTTCACACCATGGGTCTTGCCCAGATTCACCGCAAGCTTCTCATTACTGCTTTGCAGTACTCTGCCATGAGCTGGTTGGCAGGCCACTTGTTCGTCAATACGCTGGGCTACGTCTTGCAGCAGGGCCTGAATAGCACGGCCATAGTTGGAGTCCCAAAAAATGCTGCTATTGGCATCTATGGTCGCGTGTGGTTCAAATGTCCATTCCGCCAAGGTGCTTATTTGCTCAGAAAGCAGAACTTCGCCGGTGATACCGTTAACAAGATGGAATTCGATGGCAAACGTGCGTTTGATGGGGGCTTGACGCCAAAACGTCAAAATATTGCCGTCCAACTGTTCACTGCTTAGGTCGACAATGTCCGCCACCAATACAAACTGTCCGCCTGCCTTGCGTGCCAACATGATGGCTTGCTGGCTCAGATCCTTGTCGGGGGTAAGATAGAAATGCTGCACAGAGTCGATATCAGCATTGCGGCTGGTAAGCTTGAAGAATTCTTTCAACTGGATGGGTACCGATTTACCCAAATCGTAGATTTGCCCAAGACTGGCTTGTTGCTTGTATCTTATGGGGAACCAAGCGGTGACAAGGCTTTTACGATAATCTGAACCATCACACATGCTTTCCTGCGGGAAAATATCGGCACGAATCGACACCGTAACGATATCGCTGCCGATATGCTCATCGATAAGCTCAACCCTATCGACCTCACCGCCGGCGCGAACTTCCAATAGATCGTCACGAAGTAATCCATCGGCCAGTTGTTGTACGCTACTGACCTTGGCCCCGGCGAACATCAACGCCTGTTTGATGGCTTCCTGAGTTGCCATTTTTCGTGCGTGCTGTTTGTCCCCATTGATAATCAGGGCCTGTCCGCTCGCTTCAAACCATACGCCATAGCTTGGGAAGGCCATCAGGCAAATAAGCAAAAATAGGGGTTTCACCACAATACCTCGTAACGCATGACAAGAATCCGTTATTAATGACACTGGACTTTGCAGGAAATGTGCCTATACGCATTATTGGTTTGTCATGGTGTTTTTTAGCATCTAGGTACGGTAATTGCAGTCAACTAAGTGACAAAAAGGTTAGTTGGCCATGCTGAGGCCCATTTTCGATGTGGAGAGAATGATGAAACTGAAACAATCTGCAGGGGTGTTAATGGCGTTTTTCGTCCTCACCGGCTGTTCTACCTTCTTCGACAAGCATGTGGAATGGGAATATGTGGAGCCTGAAGAATATCCGGTACTGACTGCGATTGGCTATGCCCCTATCGATGCTCAACGGGGCAATAGTGACAGTGTCAAAATGCTACAAGCTGTTAAAGCGTCAAAATTGGATGCCTACCGCGAATTGGCTGAGCAGGTGTATGGTCACAAGTTGTCCGGTCAGGAAACCTTATCCGATATGGTGCTGCAAGACGCCAGGTTAAAATCCAATGTGGATGGCGTTATTCGCGGGGCCCGCATTGTTAAAAGCTATCCCATCGGCGATGACACTTATGCCACTGAACTGGAATTGGATATGCGTCGGGTCTATGACATTTACCTGTCAACGGCCAAGCCTAAGCGTATTCGGGATGTGAAGTATTATTAGTGACGAGCTACGAGCTACGAGCTACGAGCTACGAGCTACGAGCTACGAGCTACGAGCTACGAGCTACGAGCTACGAGCTACGAGCTTGAGAGTTAAGCGCTGATACCGCCGCTTTTGGTGCCGGATTGTTTTTTGCCGGCTTTGTCGTAAGTCAGGCTTTCTTTAGCTCTGGCTTCCATAATCAATCCACGTAAATGCTCAAGACGTAGTTGCCCTTGTTCAACGGCTGTAGCATTGATCTTAGTGCGATATTTGCACTCTTCGACTTTGCTCAGGATCTGCTGTTTCAAATCGGCAATAGCGACATCTTCTTCGATGTCCGATGACAGAGCAGTTTTTAATTTCTCATCTAGCGCCTGAATAGCATCTAGCAGTGCTTCCTTTTCCTTGACCAAGGTGATCAAGGCTTCTGCATCCCTGTTACTAATTAGCGAAAGCTCTTGGTCCAGCAAAGACTGGAGACGATCCAAGTGGGTGAGTTGAATGGCTAAAGCTTCCGCAATCTGACTCATAGATTAGGACTTAACACCAAACAACTCGGCTTCCAGCTTGGCGATCTTTTGCGCCAGCACTTCAGGATTGATCCGATATTCGCCTGATTGAATCGCCTTCTTAAGACGATCCACCTTGGCCTGGTCAACCGGCGCATCATTGCCTTTCTTCTGCACCTGAGACAATTGCTGGGCAGATTGCGTTAGCGACACCGAATCTTGGCGTGGCGCCAGAGCGGCTGTTTGCGCTTTGGCAGCGCCGCTTTGCGCAGCCTGATTCTGCGTCTGTTGCTGCTGTTGCAGCTTCTGGCTTTCAATCTGAGCCTTGCTCATGTTGCCATTAATGTTGTTGACGGACATGGTTAATCACCCACTACCTGTAAAAACCTCTTAAGACTTTATCGGCAGCTAAAATTGATACTTTAATAGATTATCCTTTAACCTTTAATGAAATACCACTTTTGCTGCCTTCCTACCAAATCCATTTCATCAATGGGGCTTGGTACTTACTTTATCGGCGTCTTCTCAGGGAAGTTTATTCAGGCCTTAAAAATGTTTTCAAGCCTTCAAATACGCACGCTCACCTGATTGGGGCTGGTCACTTTGGCATCAATTATTTTGTTGGAAGATTGGTTCTTTACCATAATGGTGTCGCCCAAATTGCCGTCTTGCTGAGCGATGCCACTCGCTTTGATGCGAAGGCCCCCCATATCTGCATGGATAACGATGCTGTCACCTTTGCATACAAAGCAAAGTTGTGACGGCTCCACAGGTTGCCCCGGTCTTAATCTACGTTTGCTGCGGGCACCTAGCACTTCATCCTCTGAAGAGAAGGTTGTGCTTCGTAACTGACTTTTTTCCAGTTTTACCACTTCCAGGTTGCTGCTATCCAGCATTGTGCCCGGTGAAATGGCGGTCTTTACCACAACCACATCCTGCAGATGTGTCACTTTGACCATCACATACAAGAACCAGTTGGAACTGGGGCAGAAAACCCTGACCGTGACATTGGCCTGGCTAAGACTGTTGCTGTCTGTCTCTGCGTTAAGTGGCACGCTGCAATGGGGAACCTGGATGCGCTCATCCAATGGTGACATGGTTATGTCTACATTGGGGTCTCCCTGCACCTCAACATTGAGTGCAGTAGCCACGTGCTGGATGGCTGCTGCTTCTACTTGTGAGTGATTTACCGCGCTTGCCAATGCGCCCATCGATTGTCCGGCTACAAGCAGGGCAAAAGGTAAAAATCTCAATCTCTTCAGGATAATAGGCAAATTTTTCATATTCAGTTCTTGCCACTTTGTCTATGCTTATGAACAAATTCTTGTAACATAGTGAAGCCGTCAAAAGACTGGCGATACAAGAATCTCTACCTCGATGACGGCAAGTTTTGTGCCGGATCGAATTTATATTGAGGGGTGATGGAATGGCAGGCATTCTCGATTCGGTCAACCAGCGCACACAACTGGTGGGGCAAAACCGATTAGAGCTTCTTTTATTCAAGCTTAAAGGAAGACAGCGCTTTGGCATCAACGTATTTAAAGTGCGGGAAGTGCTGCAATGTCCTCCGCTGACCGCCATGCCAAAACTTAACCCTTTCGTCAGAGGTGTTGCCCATATTCGTGGACAGACCATTTCCGTGATTGATTTAAGTCTGGCCACCGGTGGTGGCAAGATCGAAGATCTCAAAAAATGTTTTATCATCATTGCCGAATACAACCGCTCGGTGCAGGGTTTTCTGGTGAGTTCGGTAGAGCGAATCATCAACATCAATTGGGATTCCATTCTGCCGCCCCCCAAAGGCTCCGGACGCGCCAGTTATTTGACGGCTGTGACCGAAGTGGATAAGGAATTAGTGGAAATCTTGGATGTGGAGAAAATCCTCAACGAAATCTCTCCACTTAAAACCGATGTCAGCGCGTCGGTTACCGAAGGCTTGGATCTCTCTAACATCAAAGACAAGATTATCTTTATCGCCGACGATTCTTCCGTTGCCCGCAATCAGGTCACCAAGGCTCTGACTACCCTTGGTCTTAATATTGTCGCCGCCAAGAACGGTATGGAAGCCCTGACTATGCTCAGAGAGCTGGCCAAAGAGACCGGCGATGTTACCGATAAGGTGGGTGTTTTGGTGTCTGACATTGAAATGCCGGAAATGGATGGCTACACCTTAACAGCGGAAATAAAAAATTCACCTGAGCTTAAGAACCTGCATGTGATCTTGCATACCTCTTTAAGCGGCGTGTTTAATCAGGCCATGGTGAAGAAGGTTGGCGCCGATGATTTTATCGCGAAGTTCCACCCTGATGAACTCGCCAACGCAGTAAAGAAATGGTTGGATTAACCCCTATCTGAGTAACCCAGTGCCAGAACAAGAATTAGGAAACCAAGATTATGTGACGTTCAGAGACTATCTGGAACGTCAGTGCGGTATTGTATTGGGTGACAACAAGCAGTATTTGGTGCGCAGTCGCTTGTCACCGCTATTGCGTCGCTTCGATATACCGGATTTGTCACAACTACTGAGAAAAGTGGTGAATGGCCATGATCGTACATTGCGAGAGGCGGTGATCGATGCCATGACCACTAACGAAACCCTGTGGTTTCGCGACTCCTACCCCTATGAATTACTGAAATCTGAATTGCTCAGCAAATTCAAAGGTAAGTCTGGCCCGTTGAAAATATGGTCGGCGGCCTGCTCCTCGGGGCAAGAGCCCTATTCCATCGCTATTTGCGTGTTGGAGTACCTGCAGCGCAACCCCGGCGCCTTCCCCGGCGGGGTACAGATTGTGGGAACCGATATTTCAACGGATATGCTAAGCCGCTGTAAGGCTGCAGAGTACGATAATCTGTCTTTATCCCGTGGGCTGTCAGAAGAGCGTAAGCGCCAATTTTTTGAGACGATGGACAATGGCTCTATGCGGCTTAAATCTCAGGTGACGGCGATGGTCAGCTTCCGTCCCATTAATTTGCTTGAGTCTTATGCTTCATTGGGCCGCTTCGATATGGTCTTCTGTCGCAATGTATTGATTTACTTCTCGCCGCAGGTCAAAACGCAAATACTGCAACAAATTGCCGCTTGCCTGCCGTCTGCAGGTATTTTGTTCCTCGGTGCCTCGGAATCCATGTCTGGATTGTCCGACGCCTTTTCCATGATTCGCTGTAATCCTGGCCTTTATTACCTTAAAAAATAAAGGCTTATGTCATGTCCTTGCCAGGGAAGGCGAGGTTTGCAGATTCAAATCAAGCACGTTTTCCCTTTTTGGCACATCAATTGCTTTGCTCTAGCCATAGTATTCCGCCATGGGAGAGCATAAATGGCGATCAGCTTAGACAAACTCGTTGGATTTCATCACAAGGCGCTGCAGGTCCGAAATGACCGCATGGAAGTGATTGCCGGTAATTTGGCGAATGCCAATACACCTGGGTACAAAGCCCGTGATATCGATTTCCAGTCCGCAATGAAGGCGGCACAGTCTGAGCGCTCGCAGCGTCTCAGTCGCACCCATGAGAAGCATTTTGATGTCCAGGTCCGTAACCCCGGAGAGTTAATGTACCGCGTGCCAGACCAGCCGGATACCGGCGACGGCAATACCGTGGATGTACAGACTGAGCGTAATAGTTTTCTGGAAAACGGCATGCGCTATCAAGCCACCATGGAATTTTTAAGCGGCAAACTGACCGGCATGAAAAAAGCCTTGAGCAGTGGGGGATAAGTAGATGAGTAGTTTGTTCAATGTGATGAATATTGCCAGCACTGGCATGAGCGCAGAAAGCGTTCGCCTCAACACCACTGCCAGTAATATCGCCAACGCCAACAGTGTCAGTAGCAGCTACGACGCCACTTACCGGGCCCGCAAGCCGGTATTTGCAGCCGAGATGGAAAATGCCATCGAAGCACAAAAAGGCGGCACCGGGGTAAAGGTCCTTGGTGTGGTGGAGAGCGACGCACCACTGCAGGTGGAATTTAACCCCAATCACCCTATGGCAGATAAAGACGGCTACATCTATAAGCCCAACGTCAATGTGGTTGAGGAAATGGCTGATATGTTGTCCGCTTCCACTGCCTATGAAACCAATGTACAGGTGGCAGATACCACCAAGCGTATTTTCAGACGCGTTCTGCAACTGGGTCAGAACTAAGGCCTAAGCGGGGATAAGCAATGAACACCATTAACAACAGCAACCTCTCAAACCTGCGTTGGCAAGAAGAAACGGGTGTGCCGGAAAACAAAAACGGCCAGTTGACCCAGGAGGATTTCTTCTCTTTGCTGACCGAACAGTTGTCTATGCAGGATCCCACCAAACCGGTGGACAACGATCAGATGATTGCCCAGATGACCAGCTTCACCATGGCCGATAGCCTGAATAAGCTCAATACCAACTTTGAGAATTTTGCTGCCTCCATGACTTCTAACCAGGCACTGCAGGCTTCAAGCCTGATAGGGCAGAACGTATTGGTGCTGGGTAACCAAGGCGTGCTCAAGTCCGGTAGCGACGTGTCCGGCGTGATTGTCAATGAAAAAGCCGGTCATGAGATGAAGATCACCATTGAAAACGGCATTGGCCAAACTGTACGGGTACTTGAACTAGGCTCCAATCAACCCGGCAATATCGAATTTAGCTGGGACGGTACCGATGGACGCGGCAATGTTTTGCCGCCCGGTGACTACAAGTTTACCGCCAGGGCCAAGGTTGGCAATGAAGTGAAGGAAGTTCCCCTGGCCATGCATCGTCATGTCAACAGCGTTAGTCTGGCTTCCAGCAGCCAGGGCGTGATTCTTAACCTTTCCGGTAATCAGAGCATTAAGCTAACTGACGTATTGGAAATTGGTGGTTAATTAGGAGACTGTTATGTCCTTTAATATTGCACTGAGCGGCGTCAACGCTGCACAAAAAGACCTGGATACCACGGCTAACAACATCGCCAACGTCAATACCGTGGGCTTTAAAGAGTCGCGGGCCGAATTTGGTGACGTCTATGCAGCCTCTTTGTTGGCTGGTGCCAAAACCAAGGTGGGGGATGGTGTATTGACCTCAGTGGTCGCTCAGCAATTTACCCAGGGTAGTTTGCAATTCACTAATAACGCGTTGGATCTGGCTATTACTGGTAACGGCTTTTTTGCTACTATTCCAGAAACCACATCCAGAGACTTCTCCTTTACCCGCGCGGGTATGTTTAAGCTTAATTCGGAAAACTTTGTGGTGAACTCCAACGGTCATCACCTGTTGGGGTTTCCAGTCAACGTTGATGGTAGTTCTGCTTCGGTTGCACTAAGCACTGCTCAGCCCATTCGTGTTCCAGATTCTTCCGGTATACCGCAGCGTACCCGTGAAGTGGATATTAAAATGAACCTTCCTGCAGGCGATGCAGCATTGAATCCGGCCGATTTCGACCCTACCGATCCGCTGACTTACAACGCAGCGACTTCGGTGACTATCTATGACTCTCTGGGGGATAGCCATGTTCAGACTTACTATTTTATAAAAGACGCCATTGCCGGACCTACTGCTAACCAATGGATAATGGTGACGGCCATTGACGGTAATTTGGTTAACATTACCGACGATGATGCCACAACGTTAACGGCACCAGGTGCATCACCCAACTCTGCCGGCACCAACACCGGTAATGCGGTGACTGGCTCTCGCCTTACATTTAGTTCTGGTGGTGACTTTATAGCGATTCAATCGGGTAACGGTGTTGCCCAACCGGATGGTAAGCTGACGACAACTGCACTAGGCGCAACTATTCTGTCCAACGGTTCAGATCCAACCCAGACAATTGTTATTGATTTCAATCTCAATACTACTACTGCCACGCCAAATGAACCCACTCAGTTTGCCTCTGGTTTTGAAGTGACTGCACTTCAACAGGATGGCTTGCCGGTTGGGCGTCTAACAGGCATCGATATCGGTCCAGATGGATTGGTGCGTGCCACCTATTCAAACGGTACCTCCTCTCCCCTAAGTCGCGTTTCCCTAGTGCGATTTGCTAACGAGCAGGGACTAACCCAAATTGGTAATACTCAGTGGAAGGAGAGTATTCTTTCTGGTGAAGCGTTAGCAGGTGAAGCGACTACCGGTACCTTTGGTACCATTAATTCCTCTGCTTTAGAGCAAGCCAACGTTAACCTCACGTCTGAGTTAATCGATATGATTATTGCTCAGCGTAACTTCCAGGCTAACTCCAGGGCCTTGGAAGTGAATAACACCCTGAACCAGACGGTATTGAACATCCGATAAAAATAAGTTGCTCAGGAGATAGACGAGGTGTGGTGAAAGCCCGCCTCGTCCTTTTTATTAGAGATGCCCGATAACCATTTCAGGCATCTTCCCGCATTTCAGACAGCCAATCCTTTGGTAGTAATCGCGAACATGCCCGCATGTAGATAGCGGGAATCTCTATCTCCCACATTGGCACTTTCCTTGCAGAATATCCTGTAACTAAGGTTTTCGAGTCAAAGAATCGTCATGGATAAAATGCTCTATATCGCCGCCAGCGGTGCCAAGCAGGATCTGCTGGCGGTCTCAATTCGCGCCAATAACCTGGCCAATGCGCAAACCAACGGTTTCAAAGCGCAACTGGAACAAGCCCGCGCGATGCCAGCATTTGGTGAAGGGTTGCCCACGCGGGTTTTTTCAATGACAGAAAGCCCGGCTAATGATTTTGAAGACGGCGCCATGATCCAGACAGATCGCGAATTAGATCTGGCAATTCAAGGTGATGGCTGGTTCTCCGTACAGGATGATCAAGGCAATGAAGCCTATACCCGGGCCGGCAATTTTCAGTTAGGTCCGGACGGTGTGCTTGAGGATGGACATGGTAATACTGTGATTGGCGATGGTGGTCCTATTTTCCTGCCATTACCGCTGTCGAAAATAGATATCGCTTCTGATGGCACCATCTCTATTCGCCCTCAGGGGGCGCCCGAAACTGTGCTGGCTGAGGTGGGCAGATTGAAGCTGGTCAACCCAGAGAAGCGCGAAATGATCAAAGGTGACGATGGTTTATATCGCATGCGCGACGGCAATTTAGCGGGCGTCGATGCCGATGTTCGGCTGCGCAATGGGATGCTCGAAGGCAGTAACGTCAACCCCATTGAAGAGATGGTCAGCATGATCACCCTGCAACGTCATTACGAGATGCAGGTAAAACTGATGGATAAGGCAGAGAACCTTGATCGCCAGGCAAACAGCCTGCTGCAAATCCTGTAACGAATTGATTTTAAAGGTGGAGGTAGCTTATGCACCCGGCATTATGGATCAGTAAAACCGGCCTGGATGCGGCCCAAACCGATGTATCGGTCATTTCCAACAACCTAGCAAACGCCAGTACCGTAGGCTTTAAAAAGGGCAGAGCGATTTTCGAGGATTTGTTGTACCAGAACATTAATCAGCCAGGTGGCCGCTCGTCTGCCGATACCGAGCTGCCTTCAGGCTTGATGCTTGGCGCCGGAACGAAAGTGGTTGCCGTTCAAAAAGCCTTCACTCAAGGCAATATGCTGACCACAGACAATGCGCTGGATGTCTCTATTCAGGGGCGCGGCTTTTTCGAGATCCTGCAGCCCGATGGCACCATTGCCTACACCCGAAACGGTCAGTTTACCTTAAATGACCAAGGTCAAATGGTCACACCGGGAGCGGGTTTCCAGCTACAGCCGGTAATTGCAGTGCCCGAGGACGCCCAGCAGATCACTATCTCTCAGGATGGCGAAGTCTCTGCCAGTGTGCGTGGACAGGCCGAACCTGTCGTCCTCGGACAGCTGAATATTGCTGACTTTATCAACCCCGCTGGCTTACAGCCTATTGGTCAGAACCTGTATGTGGAAACTGCCGTGAGTGGTGCGCCGATTCAGGGGATTCCTGGTCTGGAAGGCCTGGGTAGCTTGCAACAAGGTACATTGGAAACCTCTAACGTCAACGTCACCGAAGAATTGGTCAATCTGATCGAAAGCCAGCGACTGTATGAGATGAACTCCAAGGTAATCAGTTCAGTCGATCAGATGCTTGGTCAGGTGATTCAGCAGCTTTAATGGGTAACTAAAATGAAAGCTTTGCTCTTGCTTGGTGGGATATTGATGTTGGCAGGGTGTGCCAGTACTTCGGTGCATGCGCCTTCGCCCAACGATCCCTATTATGCCCCGGCGATGCCGGATATGCCGGAGCAAAAAATCAATGATGACGGCTCCATATTTCATGCAGATTTTGCCAACAGCCTGTATTCAGATGTGAAGGCCAGACGCGTTGGCGACATTATTACTGTGGTGTTGCAGGAAAATACAAATGCCACTAAGAGCGCAGGCACCAATACCTCCAAAACCAATGAAATAGATCTACAGCCTATTACGGGCTTAGGTGGCAATGCGGTGAATATTGGCAGCCAGTCCATTCAGTTGGGATTGGATTCTTCCAACGATTTCTCTGGTAGCGCCACGGCCAATCAGAGCAATAACCTTCGCGGTAACATTTCTGTGACGGTGATTCAGGTCATGCCGAACCAAAATCTGGTTGTGCGCGGTGAAAAATGGCTAACCATTAATAACGGCGATGAGTATATCCGCCTGACTGGCATTGTCAGGGCAGCCGATATCAGCCCCGATAACCAGGTGGCTTCAACCAAAATTGCCAATGCCAGAATTCAATACAGTGGTACCGGTACCTTTGCCAATGCTCAGGAGCAAGGCTGGCTGACTCGCTTCTTCTCATCACAATGGTGGCCCTTCTAGGAGGCATTATGCGTGTTATTTCCCTGTTTTTAATGTTGTTGATAGGGATGACTGCACCGTTACAAGCGGCGCAGCGCATCAAAGATCTTGTGTCTATCCAGGGTGTGCGAAGCAACCAACTGGTGGGATATGGTTTGGTGGTGGGGTTGCCAGGTACCGGGGAACAAAGCCCCTTTACCGAACAAAGCTTTCGCACCATGCTGTCTAACTTTGGCATTATGTTGCCCAGCACCTTAAAGCCAAAAATCAAAAACGTGGCAGCGGTTGCCGTGCATGCTGAGTTGCCGCCTTTCGTTAAACCTGGCCAAACGATAGATGTGACAGTGTCTTCCATTGGGGAGGCCGGTAGTTTGCGTGGCGGCACCTTGTTACAGACCTTCCTTAAAGGCTTGGACGGCAATGTGTATGCCGTGGCGCAAGGTAGCCTGGTGGTTAGTGGCTTTGGTGCAGAAGGCGCAGATGGCTCCAAAATCGTCTCCAATACACCCACTGTGGGCACCATTGCCAATGGTGCGATTGTTGAGAGAACGGTGCAAAGCGGTCTGATGCAGAACGATTTCCTGACCCTGAATCTGCACTATCCAGATTTCTCCACCGCCCGTAATCTGGCAGATGCCATCAATGCTCATTTGGGCGCTGATCCAGCCAAGGGCATTACCATTGCTACCCCTATTGACGCTGCATCAGTGAGAGTGTCTGCGCCCCGCGAAGTGGGTCAGCGAGTAAACTTCCTGGCGACATTAGAGAATTTCACCTTTGAGCCGGCAGATGCACCGGCCAAGATCATTATCAACAGCCGCACCGGCACTATTGTAGTAGGCAAAGATGTACGCTTGTTGCCTGCTGCCGTTACCCATGGCGGTTTGACCGTCACCATTACCGAAAACCAGCAGGTGTCACAACCGGGAGTATTGGCTGAAGGTGAGACGGTAGTAACGACGCAATCGGTGGTGGACGTGAATCTCGATGACAGCCGTATGTTTACCTTTAATCCCGGCGTGACATTGGATCAGTTAGTACGCGCGGTGAATGAAGTCGGTGCTGCACCTGGCGACTTAATGGCGATACTGGAGGCGCTTCGTCAGGCCGGTGCGCTGCAAGGTCAATTGGTTGTAATTTAAGATCATGGAAAACCTCGACTTAAAAGTTCAGGACCAGTTACATCAAGCGCGTAATGTGCATGATGTGCAAGGTCTCGACAGCTTGCGAAAAGCGGCCAAAGCTGGCGATAAAGAAGCTTTGCATGAGGCCGCCAAACAGTTCGAGGGAATTTTTGTGCGCATGATGCTTAAGTCCATGCGCGCCGCCTCCGATGTGCTCTCGGACAGCGATAGCCCGTTTAACTCAGAGCAGGTGAAATTCTACCGAGACATGCACGATCAGCAGATGGCCAGCGATCTGGCTGCCAATGGCAGTATTGGATTGGCCGACATCATTGTCCAGCAGCTAGGGCAGGATATAGAGAATTTTCGTCCGGCATCGGTTTTACGCAACGATGCAAATTTGTCATCTATCAATCGTAAAAGAGCTCAGCAAACGGCTTCTGCGCAAGATTTTGTGTTAGGGCCTAAAACAATGCCTGCCAACAAGCAGGCAGCTTTTGACAGTCCCGAGGAATTCGTCAGCCAATTACTGCCCCATGCCGAGAAAGTGGCTAAGGAACTTGGAATTGATGCCAGAGCTTTGGTGGCGCAGGCTGCGCTGGAGACGGGGTGGGGACAAAAGATGATCCATATGACTGACGGCAGTAACAGCCATAATCTTTTCGGCATCAAGGCCGATAAGCGATGGCAGGGGGACAAAGCCGTGGTTAACACCCTCGAATATGAAGACGGTATCGCCAGGACCGAAAAGGCACCGTTTCGTGCTTATCCCTCCTTTACAGAATCCATGCGTGACTATGTGTCTTTTGTAAAGGAAAACCCGAGGTATCAGCAGGCATTGGACAATGCTGGTGATAGTAGCGCCTACTTCGATGCGCTGCAAAAAGCGGGCTATGCGACCGACCCTCTCTATGCCAAGAAGGTCTTGAGTGTGCTGAACAGTGAAACATTTGCACGATTTATGCAGGGTAATCCGCAAGGCGATCAGGCTGAACTGTTCTCAGCTCCATCGGCTTCAGAATAACGGCTCCAAAAACAGCGGCGCCTGTCCAGGGTATATTGAGACAAATAAGCTATGGCTATTACCAGAACTGCAGATCTCTTCTCAATCGCGACCAGCGGGGTGCAAGCTCACAATCGGCTGCTGCAGACAACCAGCCATAATATAGCCAACGTTAACACTGAAGGTTATGTCCGTGAGCGCACCAATTTTGTTGATGAGTTAAGTGGAGGCGTAGGCAAGGGCTACACTGAGCGGGTGCTTAATGTTTTTGCACAGAATCAGTTTCGCCGTGATACCACCAAATTGGCCGAAGCGGAAACTTTCTACCAGCGTATCTTCCAGATGGACAATGTGCTGGCCAGCGAGTCTAACAGTATCTCAGGTAGCTTAAGCCGATACTTTGCCTCACTGCAAACGGCTATCGATGAACCCAGTAATGTGGCCGCAAGAAACTTGGTGATAGGTGAAGCCAACTCCATGTTGGAGCGTGTATCCAGCTTGTCACGCTACATGGATGTCACCGAAAAAGAGCTTAACACTGAGCTGGAGAGTGTCACACGGGAAGCCAATGATCTGATTAAGAGTATTGCCGATCTCAATACGCAAATCCGCGAGACCCGTTTTTCCAACGCTTTTGAAGAGCCTGGCGCGCTAAAGAACCAGCGCGATAAAGCGATCATGAAATTGGCAGAAATTGCCTCTATTGAAACACGCAATCTGGACGATGGCACGACCTTAGTGAATTTAACCTCTGGCCAATCCTTGGTGTTGGAAAGTGGTCGTTTCAACGTTTTTCAAGTCAATGGCGATCCGGATATTACCCGCAAAACCTTGAGCCTTGTCAGTGCTGGCAAACCCACCACTGTGAATGTGGCACAAACCACCTTGGGTGGGAAAATGGGAGCATTGTTTGCTTTTCGGGATCAAGTGCTCGCACCCAGTCAAAGGCAGTTAGGGCAAATGGCGCTGGCCTTTGCCGACTCAATGAATGAGCAGAATCGTCTTGGCATGGATTTGGATGGCCAGCTTGGCGCTGACATTTTTCAATTGCCCACTACCGCTGGATTGAACTATGCCGCCAACTCCTCGGCAACGCTGCGTATGAATGGCAGGGTCGAGGCTGGAAATGCCGAGCAACTTAGCACTTCAGACTACCGTGTTACTATTACCGCCGTTAACGCCGGTGTCCCCAATAGCGTGGATGTCACCGTTGATCTACTGAATCCAGATGGCACGCCATCGTTGGATGTCAACGGCGCACCAATTACACAAAACTTTGCCGGTTTAACGGCTGCCAGCGGCACTTTTGCACCGATACTCGATGGTTTAGAACTTGAGTTTCCCGATGGCGCGGGCTATGCCGTGGGAGACGCTTTCTTACTACAGCCTACCCGCCAGAGTGCAGGGCAAATAGCCACCGCCATTGTGCGTGGTGAAGATTTGGCTTTCGCTTCTCCCATCAAGGGCGAGGGCGCTATCACCAACCTCGGATCTGCCAGTGTTTTGTCCACTTCAGTCACTAACACGACCGTAGACAACGCTTTTGCGACCAACCAAGCCTCTGCTTTTAATGGTGCGGGTGGTATCCATGGTCCAGGTGCCTCACCGGTGCCGGGTTTGGGCGCTCCAACACAAATCGTTTTTACAGCTTCCAATGTGTTTGAAGTACGTGACAGCGCAGGCACGGTGATTACCACGGTGACCAATCCGCCCAACCTGAATAACCTGCTGGCACAAGGACAGGCTAGCGGTGCTGGTCCGGCCTGGCCTGCAGGTTTCTCGGCACTAACGGACTACCCTGGCTATGATATCAGCCTAAAAGGGGTGCCTAAGGCAGGTGACACTTTCACCATCAGCTATAACACTAATGGTGTGGATGACAACCGAAACGGCCTTGAACTGGCTGGATTACAGGATGCCAATACCATTCGTCGCGACGTCAGTACCGGCTTTAGTAACCAGAATGGCACCACTTTCCATGGGGCTTACGGAAACTTAGTGAGTTCCGTTGGAGAAAAATCGGCAACGGCCGATATAAATGTACAGGCCGCCACCGCCATGAAAACCCAGTCAGAAGATTGGTTTAACTCCATTTCTGGAGTGAGCTTGGATGAAGAAGCGGCAAACTTGGTCAGGTTCCAACAGGCCTATAGTGCCTCTGCAAGGATCTTGTCGGCGGCCCAAAATATATTCGATACTATATTGGGCGTGGTCAGATAACGGGTAATAGCCAGCGATGCGTATTTCAACTAATCAGCTTTATGATCGCAGTATCCAAAACATTTTGGACAACCAAGGTGATCTCTCCGATATCCAGCAACGTCTCGCATCGGGCAAGAAACTGTTGCGTCCTTCTGATGATCCGGTGGGGGCATCAAAGGTTATCCGACTGACGGAAGAGTTGGATCAAATTACACAGTTCCAGCGTAATAACGATGTGCTTAAGAGCAAGTTGGAACAGCAGGAAGCGGTGATGCGCAATATTAACGATGCTGTTACCCGCGCCAGGCAGTTGGCAATACAGGCCGGTAATGGCGTGATGTCTGCCAAAGATAAGGAAGGCATCAGTATTGAAATTGGGCAAATTCGCGACGAAGTCTTTGATCTGATGAATGCAAGAAATGCTTCCGGTGAATATATTTTTGCCGGTTTTCAGTCCAAGTCTCCTGCTTTTGTCTATGATCCCACGGCTTCAGGCAATAAATATTTCTTCCAGGGAGATGAAGGGGTTAATCAAATCCAATTATCTTCCTCAGTCAAGTTAAACGGAAATGACTCAGGTAAAACCGTGTTTGAGGATGTATTTGCCCGACTGAAGTCCAGCATCACGGGCGGCACTGCAGCGGCTTCCAGTTCATCAATAGAGGTTCAGCCGGTTTTTGATGCCTTTCATCGAAATAACTATGATGCGGTGACCCCGGCCAACAATAATTTCCGCATTACCATCAATGGTGCCGGTAATCAGGTGACAGTTACCAATGTGGGAACAGGTGCTAACTTGGGTACCTTCAACTTTGCATCAGGTGAACCTTTTACCTTCAACGGTATTGAATTCAAAATTACAGGTGGGCCCGGTGATACCGTAGACTTTCAACTGGACCCACCCCAAAAGAAGAATTTGGCGCAGACCCTGGATGATTTTTTTGTTGCACTGAGGGACAGTTCGCTAAGTAGCGAGGCTTTTCTTGATGCTTTGGATGATGTGTTGATTGGGATGGATAATGGAACCAATGCGTTAGGTGCCGCGACAGCCTCGGTTGGAGGACGTATCAGAGTGGCGGACTCTATCTACAACTCCAACATTGATTTGGAGATAGCCACCAAATCAACACGCTCGGATATTCAGGATGTGGATTATGCACAGGCAGTGTCAGACCTTACCCGACAGGAAACGGCTTTGCAGGCCGCACAATCTACCTTTTCCCGTGTTACCGGGTTGACGCTGTTTGATTTTATTCGCTAGCTCAGCGTTTCTACCTAAATCGTATTTGTCTTTACTAATAGAGTCTGACTCACAGACTCCTGACTTCTTTCAGCGCTGTTTTTTCTGCACATTTGTGCGCAGTTGGCCGTAACTCAAGCTATCGGCAAACCCTAAGAAAACTTTAGGAAAAATCATAAAATATTATGATTTGTTTTGTTTTTTTGTCTTTTTCATCAGATTTAAGCTCCAAGTCTCCAAATCTCTACTTTCTTCTCTGATTAAAAAATTATCAAAAAACATAATTATATGAAAATTATGATTTTTTTATACTTGCGGCGGCAAATAATTGCCGCTTTTTGTTGTCAAGCGGCAAAATCTTGCTAAAGGACGGTCAAGGCGCGTCGATAACTATAAGCGAGAACACCATGAACAGTGACTTTGTTCAGAAGTGATTGTTTTGAAAGTGTTTTTAAATATTGGGCGCGAGCCTGTCACCAGCGCTGGCTGGAATGTGTTTGTAGGAGTCTATTATGGCCTTGTTTGTCAATACTAACGTTTCATCCCTGAACGCGCAGCGTCAGTTGCTCAGTTCAGGTTCTCAGCTGGATACAGCATTTAAACGCTTGTCCTCCGGTTTACGGATCAACAGTGCAGCAGATGATGCTGCAGGTTTGCAGATCACCGATCGTCTGACCTCTCAGATCAACGGTTTAAACCAGGGTAACCGCAACGCCAACGACGGTATCTCTCTGGCACAGACTGCTGAAGGTGCACTGGATGAAGTTACTAACAGCTTGCAGCGTATCCGTACATTGGCTGCTCAGGCTGCTAACGGTTCTAACACCGACAAGGATCGTCAGGCAATCGCCCAGGAAATTGACCAACTGTGGACCGAAGTAGACCGAATCGCTAATGACACTACCTTTGGTGGTCAGAAGCTGCTTGATGGTAGCTATGGGGCCAGCTTCCAGGTGGGGGCAGACGCTAACCAGACCATCAGCTTCACGATGACCGCAATAAAAGGTTTCGACGGTAGTCAAAACTCCGTCACCAGCTTTAAGTTGAGTGATATTGCTGCGTCTGTTTCCAGTATCGTTGGTTCTTTGTCCACGTCCGGCCAAGCCAGCGCGGCGACAGTATTCGGTGCCAGAACCGCATTCTCGTTGACCTCACAGGCGAACGCTCAGTCTACACTGAACGCTGTTGATGCCATGATCGAAGTGTTTGACCGTAAGCGTGCGGAATTGGGGGCGGTGCAAAACCGTTTTGCCTCAACCATTCGTAACCAGTCAAACATCGCCGAGAACCTTTCTGCTGCTCAGTCCCGCATTAAAGATGCTGACTTCGCCGCCGAAACAGCTGCTCTGACTAAGGCGCAGATTCTGCAGCAGGCTAGCACCACTATTCTGGCGCAGGCCAACCAGCGTCCACAGGCCGCCCTGTCGCTGCTGGGATAATAATGTAAAAGGCGAAGGCGGTGGTTCAGACCGCCTTCGCTAATCCCCAGTGTTTGGGACACGAGCTACGAGCTTCACTGGAGAGTGATTGAGTCACCAGAGGCTCAGTGACCCAAAATATGCGCAAAACGCATGCTATATTTTAAGCAACAACCATTCCAACTTTAAGCCTTTTTTTCCGACATCTTCTCTTGGCAAACATTCTCACCACCCTTCATGCTCTGGCGAATTCCCAATAGCAAGAAGTAGGCTTTGTACAGTTTTTCAGTTAATACGTGGTTAGTCTGCTGCGCCCTGCTACATGCCAGTGAACCATTTCACTTGATTCGGGCACAAGCTTGCATACGGTCATTTTCTTCTTTATTTGCCTGTATAACTTCTCTCATTATTGATTTGTGTCTAATCAGCAGAGACCGTTTCCATGCTGGACAGTACTGTGGCTTAGCAGCGATTGCCTGAGTTGGCTTGTAACAGCATCTGTTCTTCACTGCCTGTGATGAGGTTTGAAACAGGCCTCTCCTTCCCGGTACAGAAGATTGCGAGGTTAGGTTGTTATGAGACCCTATGTGTTACGTCTCTATTTATGTTGTCAGTTTAAGAGCAAGTACGTTTGGTCTCTGCTTGAGTATCTGATGGATGCCCAGATTGAGAGTTGCTTATACTGGAAAGGGGCAAAACGGGACTTCAGTCTGTGTACTGTCTCCCAATCCAAGATTTACTCATTAGGCATTTTCAAAAAAGTGCTCAAGTTAAATTCAGATATGCCGATAATGCGGCTCTTCTAAGAAAATGGTCGCTTCAAGCCAATTTGCTGCTCTAGCCATGTCGATTTGATGTTAACGCAAAAAAAAGCAGGCGATTGGTGCTGCTTTTATGTATTAGTTATCTGCATCTTATCTGAATTTTAATTTGTGTAACTTATTGATATTTATATCTAAATTTGAAATTTAAAAAAATCCTTAAAGGTTTTTTTTCGTTTGGCGATACATAGGGTGTCAGGAGATACAAAAAAACAAAAAGCAGACCTGACAAGAGGCTGAAATAGAGCTTAATAGTGAAACTTAGGAGAACTTAGCCATGCCATTATATGTAAACACCAACGTATCTGCTTTAAACGCCCAACGTCAACTGGTGGGCTCAGGCCAAATGCTTGATACAGCCTTCAAGCGTCTGTCTTCAGGTTTGCGGATCAATAGCGCTGCCGACGATGCCGCCGGTTTGCAAATCAGCGACCGTTTGACTTCTCAGATAAATGGTCTGAATCAGGGCAACCGTAACGCCAATGACGGTATTTCTTTGGCGCAAACAGCCGAAGGTGCAATGGACGAAATCACTAACTCATTGCAGCGTATTCGTACCCTGGCCGCTCAGGCAGCTAACGGTTCAAACACCGATAAGGATCGCCAGGCGATTGCTCAGGAAATTGATCAACTGTGGACAGAAATCGACCGTATCGCCAACGACACTACCTTTGGCGGACAGAAACTGTTGGACGGCACTTATGCATCATCTTTCCAGGTGGGTGCCGATGCTAACCAAACTATCAGCTTCACCATGACATCGGTGAAAGGTTTTGATAACAGTGAATATTCCGTCACCAGCTTTAAGTTGAGCGATATTGCAGCCGCAGTATCAGGTATCGTAGGATCTTTGGCGACAACCGGACAAGCCAGTGCAGCAACGGTATTTGCAGCAAGAACGGCCTTCTCGTTAACATCACAGGCCAACGCGCAGTCAACAATGAACGCGGTAGACGCCCTGATTGAAGTATTTGACCGCAAGCGTGCGGAGTTGGGTGCGGTTCAGAACCGTTTTGCATCCACCATCCGTAACCAATCAAATATTTCAGAGAACCTGTCGGCTGCTCAATCACGTATTCGTGATGCCGACTTCGCGGCAGAGACCGCAGCGCTGACCAAAGCGCAGATTCTGCAGCAGGCCAGTACAACTATTCTGTCTCAGGCCAATCAGCGTCCACAGGCCGCGCTTTCTCTACTGCAAGGTTAATAACCGCCTCCTGAGCACTAGCTCATTAGCCCGCGCAAGCGGGCTTTTTTATGTCCAAGATAAACGGTATGCCGAAATTTTTGGCGATAGAAAACGTCCGTGCATCTGCATTAAGCACTTGGCGGTTCTTCGGTCCATTGCCCTGCCTCCAACGTTTCACTTTGCTCCAGGTAAATCTGAGCCTATTGCATAAAAGCCCTGTTCTTATTTAGTAAAGGGACATTCAGCTTTCGGCGATATTGCTTAGTCTCCATTATCGACCTCTGTCTGTCCCCTGGCGGCAATCTTTGCCGCTATTGCCTGAAGATTTTTCATAAGTAAAAATTGAATAAAATCAGCTTCTTACGTTTTTTGGCGAAAATATTTTAAATTCAGCCCTAAAGCTTCGGGAATCGGTGCCGTTAACAGATATGAGGCTAATCTAACCTGTGTTTGGGACACGAGCTCGATTGCTTCACCGGGGTGTTTCGGTTCAGGAAATAACCCGGAATCATCATACCGGCAGGGAATTGGTTCCCCCTGTCTTAAAGATGCTGGTCGGGTGGATTCCGAAACGGAGTACCCGAGTGAGTGAAAATTTTAGGAGGCTAACATGGCTTTATTTGTCAACACCAACGTGTCTTCGCTCAATGCTCAACGCCAACTGCTTAATTCAGGCAGCCAGTTGGATTCCGCATTTAAGCGTTTGTCGTCAGGCTTGCGTATCAACAGCGCTGCTGACGACGCGGCAGGCATGCAAATCACCAGTCGCTTGACTGGTCAAATCAACGGTCTAAACCAGGGGATCCGTAACGCCAACGATGGCATCTCTCTGGCACAGACTGCTGAAGGTGCCTTGGATGAGGTGACCAACTCTTTGCAACGGGTTCGTACTCTGGCGGCGCAAGCTGCTAACGGTTCCAACACCGATAAGGACCGTCAGGCCATTGCACTGGAAATCGACCAGTTGTGGACTGAAATCGACCGTATCGCAGGCGACACCAGCTTCGGTGGTCAGAAGTTGTTGGATGGTACTTATTCTGCCAGCTTCCAGGTAGGCGCAGATGCTAACCAAACCATCAGCTTTACCATGACTGCAGTAAAGGGCTTCGATGGCAGCCAAAACTCTGTTGCTAGCTTTAAGTTAAGTGAAATCGCTGCGTCTGTGTCCAGTATCGTCGGTTCTCTTTCGACTTCCGGTCAGGCTAGCGCTGCAACGGTGTTTGCTGCCAGAACCGCTTTCTCTCTGACATCTCAGGCTAACGCCCAATCAGCACTTAACGCTGTTGATGCCATGATTGAAGTGTTTGACCGTAAACGTGCGGAGTTAGGTGCAGTGCAAAACCGTTTTGCCTCTACCATCCGTAACCAGTCGAATATTTCAGAAAACCTGTCCGCTGCACAGTCACGTATTCGTGATGCCGACTTTGCAGCAGAAACCGCTGCCTTGACCAAGGCGCAAATTTTGCAACAGGCCAGTACCTCAATATTGGCTCAGGCAAATCAGCGTCCTCAGACAGCCTTGTCTCTGCTGGGTTAATGGCAAATAATAGGATAAGCCTGGGGCGCTAGTCGTCCCAGGTAATCCTGATTCGGAGAGCATTTATGGCAATTGAACAACTATCTGTCAAAGCACCATTGGTGTTCGGTGGTGTAGTTGAACGCTCTTCGACTGAGTCAACTGACAACCGCAATGTTGATAAGCTATCGACAGTGCCTGCAGTATCGGTAAAAACCGAGATACAGTCAGAAGAGCAAGATTCCACAGTTCTGAGTCGAATCCAGGAGCTTAAAGCCGAGCAACTGAAGGAATTGGATCAACGGACCGAGGAAGTAAACCAGGCACTGGTGATGTCCAACTTTACCTTGCAGTTTAAGGTGGATGCGGATCAGGGGCGTTCCATCATCAAAGTTTACGATACGGAGAAGAAAGAGCTAATTCGGCAAATTCCTGCTGAAGATTTTCTCAAAGTCGCCGATAAAATTAGGGAGTTGAATGAAGAACTCAATTCCTTGAAAGGTTTTTTATACGAAGCGCAAGCTTAGGTGGAGAGATAAATGGCAGGTATTACTTCGGCTGGTGTTGGATCGGGGCTCGATCTAGAGGCGATAATCTCTGCTTTGGTAAAAGCAGAAAATGCCCCTAAGCAGGCCCAATTTACTAAGCGTAGTTCCACCCTCAACATTACCTTGTCCGGTGTCGGCAAAGTAAAGTCTGCCATGGATGCCGTGAATTCGGCCATTAAGACATTGGATAGCTCTACCAAATTTGACTTGGTATCGGCAAAGGTTAAGGCTGCTGGTAGCGAGGCCGCAATTTCGGTCTCCACCACCAGCTCTGCAACAGCTGGCGCTTTTAATATCGAAGTGACGCAACTGTCTTCTGGCAGCCGTGCTCAGTCAGCTCAAAACGCCTTTACTTCAACGGCTCAGGAGGTAACGGCAAGTGGCGGTAACCTGACCCTGACTGCCGGAGCGAAGAGCTTTTCGGTCAATTTGGGTGCTAACGCCACGCTGGCTGATATTCGAGATGCCATTAACACCTCTTCAGATAACTTTGGTGTATCCGCTAACATTATTAATACAGGCTCAGGCGCGACTTTGGTTTATACCTCTAATGTCACTGGCGCTGGTAATGACTTGGTTGTCAGTAACGATACAGCCGAGCTAGATAGCGTCTCAACACAGGCCAACGGCGGTGGTGCAGGCGGTATCAGTATCGCAGTAGCTGATCAGGCCAAAGATGCGCAGATGCTGATAGATGGCATTTTGGTCAGTAGTTCTACAGATGTGTTTGTCGATGCCGTGCAGGACACTACTATTACTGCGAAGGCAGTATCAACAGCTGGCCAAACCGATAAGTTGACAATTGCCGCAGACAAAGATGCGGTGAAAGCCAATATTGAGAATTTCGTCACTAAGTTTAATGAAATGGTGGATGTGCTCAACACGGCATACGGTGCCGGGGGCAGTCTGGCATATGACTCTGCTACCCGTCTGATGCGTGAGCAAGTTACCGCGGGGATTAGTCGCCAAATTACCGGTGCCGGTCCTTTTACTTCTTTGTTTGACTTGGGAATTTCTCTCAGTAAAGAAGGGAAGCTTGAGTACAGCTCGACTTATGGCTCACTAGATGATGCCCTGAATGAAGACTTCGCCAATGTAGGAAATGTATTTGCTGGCGCTGATGGACTGGCAACATCGCTTGGTTCTCTGTTCGATACCTACCTGCAGACCGATGGTGTGCTTAAAGGTCGGGAGACAGCCCTGAGAGAAGATTTGAGTAAGTTGGAAGATGATAAATCTTCGCACGCTTATCGTATGGAACAGTTGGAAAAACGCTTGCGTGAGCAATACTCTGCATTGGATGTATTGGTGGCCCAATTTAGAAGTACAGGTAACTATCTAGCTCAGCAATTGGCCTCATTGCCCGGTTTTACCACTAATAAGTCTTAGTTTTGGAGTCAAAGATGAATCAACGGCAATTACAAGCGTACAAGAAAGACAGCATTCGTAGTGAATTGTCCGTCGCCGACCCTCATCGTGTTATTCAGATGCTGATGCAAGGAGCTCTGGATCGTCTCGCTCTTGCCAAAGGGGCAATGGAGCGTAAGGATTTGGAAGTCAAAGCCGCTACACTTTCTCGTGCTACGACTATTATCCAAGCATTGTCTTCTTCATTGAATATGGAGATTGGTGGAGAGTTATCCAACAATCTTCAGGCACTCTATACCTATATGACTGACAGATTGGCCGATGCCAGTATCAATAATGATGTTGACGCCGTCGAAGAAGTTGCCAAACTGTTAGCGGAAATCAAATCCGCTTGGGACCAAATCCCTGAGAGTGCCAAAGAAGAGGCATACAGTGCAAAAGCAGCCAGTTGACGCTATTGAATCCAGACTAACCCGCATCGAAGAACTGTTATCCAATATCGAAATAGCCGCAGGCTCAGGTGATCTGAAGCAGGCGGCAACCCACCAAGAACGATTTAAAAAAGCCCTGGAAGATTTCTTCCCTTGTCTTAACGAAGACAGTCTGACTCCTGCTCTATCAAAAAGACTCGGTGAAGTTCAAAACCGCTTTAATGACTTAATGATGTTGCTGGAAGGACAACAACAAGGCATAAAAGAGCTATTATCTCAGAGCGAACGCCAGAAGAAGGCCTCGAAGCAGTATAAGCGGTATTCCCATGACGACAAAAAAGACAAGTAATAAGCAAAATCTCGAAGCCTTGGAAAAGCGCGTCACAGAGATGGCTACCGCAGCCAAGGGACGTATCGATGCGGCTCGCCAGCTTGACCGCTTGATGCCTGAGCAGTTCCAAAAGAATCTCAAAGCATTTGAGAAGCATATGCCTGAGATTCACAAGCAGTTTAAGGACTACAAGTCGGATAAACTGAAAATGTTTGCTACGGCGTCTGGCGTCATCAATGTTGTTGAGTCCAGTACGGGTATTCCCTTATATGGTGAGGATCCTCTCAAAGAGTGCCATGAGCAGGTAGAGCAGTTTTTTAAGAAACCTTTTCGCTCCGAAATAACCTTCACCAGCAACGAAAAAAATCCAGAGAATTTTATTCATGTGGAATATATGAATAGAATTTATGGCCTTTATGAAGAGGCATCTGAAGTCCTTGAACCATTGGAAACATTGCCAAAAAGAGTCGGTACGTTATTCGTTTTTGGAAGTGGTTTGGGATATCATATAGAAGAGTTGATTGAAAAGCTCACAATAGAAAATCTATATATTATTGAACCAAATAATGACGTGTTTTACGCGAGCTTATACACAGCAGATTGGTTCAGAATTCTTGAAAAAGTTGATAAGGATAATACCCATATTGTTTTAAATATTGGGGTGGAATATAAAGATATAACGAATGACCTGTTTAATGATTTACATGAGAAAGGATCATATCATGCCTGTGCTTCTTATCTTTATCTTCATTATCAAACTGAAAATATCCGTAAGCTTATTAACCAGGTCAGTGAAGATTTCGCGGTCCTTGGTGCAGGATGGGGATTTTTCGACGATAGCGTCTTAAGCCTTGCACACACATACCACAGCCTAAAACGGGATATCCCGTTTATGAAAAATGGTACTGACTTATCCAAAGAATTTCCTGACACTCCCGTATTTTTGATCGCCAATGGTCCCTCTTTGGATACCTGTATTGAGCATATTAGAGCCCATCAGGACAATGCCATTGTCATTTCGATGGGGACAGCCATAACCTCTTTGGTTAAATATGGAATCGTCCCGGATTTTCATGTGGAGTTAGAGCGTACGAAATTGACTTTCGATGTTCTTAACAATTATGTAGATCATGAGATACTAAAAAAAGTAAATCTGCTAACGGTGAATCTTCTACATCCTGCTTGCCACGATCTCTTCGCCTGGAGCGGCTGTGGTCTGAAGATGGGCGAGCCATGCGTTTCTCTGATAAACGCCAATTTTGATCGCGACATTAAGTTTCGTTACTTTTATTATTGCAATCCTTTGGTAGCTAACACTGGCATGGTAATTTCCCAGTATTTAGGATTCGACGATATCTATCTTTTCGGTGTGGATAACGGCTACCGGGACAGAGGAAATCATCACTCAAAGGCAAGTGCGTATTATCAAAAATCTAAAAAAGGGGAAACATTACACGCTGGAGATACAGTATCGACTAATGAGTTTGAGGTGCCGGGTAATTTTGGTGGAAAGATAATAACCAACAGGACACTGGATACCTGTCGCTATTTCTTGGAGCAAGCTATCCAATCAGAGCCAGCCAGACATCGTTATAACTGTTCAGATGGCGCACTGTTGAGAGGGACATATCCGGTAAATCCTGACGATATCCTTTTAACAAGGCCTCTGAATAAGAAACCAATAATTGACTGGATAAAAAAGAGTGCCTTTGTTTCTTCAGGGATCACTGCTGAAGAATATATGAATGTTGTCAATATTCCTCTTTTTGAAGAAGTGTGCGATGTGTTGTTGGACCAGATAAAAGGCCCGTTTAAAAATAGGGATAAACTAACGGAAGCTTTATATCATCAATCGAATTATGTTAATTCCTTTTATAAAACAAAAAATAGACATATTTACTTCGTATTTAATGGCACGATCTCTTATGTGCATGCTGTTTTGCGACTTTTTATCTTTTCTTTTAAAGAAGAGAAGAAGATGCTTGAATATACTGATAAGGCCCTGGAGCTATGGCGGGGTTATATTGAGGACGCCAAGAAAAAGTATGCAAAAATGTTGGACTATGTGGAGTTCGAGTAAACCATGAAACAAAAAGAGTCTTTCATGGCAGGCGAAGCCGATGCCTGGTTTTTGCGTAACACTTCATCTGATACCACTTTTTCGCTGGACGACTTCGTAAAAAAGGATCCAGCTCTGGTTTATCTCCTTAATCAATCCGAGGAGCCTGGTAAGGTTTTGGAGATAGGGGCTGCAAACGGATATCGTCTTGCCGCCATAAAATCTGCCTTTGCCGATGCGACTTGTGTTGGTGTTGAGCCCTCCGCTCTGGCTGTGGAGCAGGGCAATAAGGCCTATCCGAATATCGATTTGCGCAGGGGAGTCGCCTCTGACTTGACATCCTTCTCTGCGGGTCAGTTTAATACGGTGATATTTGGCTTTTGCCTTTATCTCTGTGACAGAGAAGACTTGTTTAAAATTGCTGCCGAAGCCGATCGTGTTCTGGCTGATGGAGGACGGATCATTATTTGGGATTTTTATAGTACAGTGCCTTTTCAAAACCACTACACCCCAAAGCATGGCCTGCATTCCTATAAAATGGATTACGCAAAGATGTTCCTCTGGAACCCGGCATACTCACTGGAAATGCAGAAGACTATAAATTCTGACCCCGCATGGCATCCTGACCATAATTATGGTTTGAGTGTTTTACGTAAACGAACAAAAGGTGCATTTATTGAAAATCCCTACAGCAAATAAGCAAAGGGTCTTTCTTTTTCGGGTTAAGCCTTTAATGAAAAGAATGGTTTAAAAATTGCTTGCATAGAGGGTTATATTGGCTTTCGTGACACTCCCTATCACAACTGAATGAGGTTACTAATGAAACTGTCTGAGCTTAAGGATAAGTTTTCCCGGGGCGACAACGAGTACCTGCAACGCAGAAAGCAATTTGCCGAAGAGATTGGTGAGCCCAGGCTGTATGAGCGCATTGACCACTTCGCCTTATATGCAGGGGAGCAAACCCTTGGCAATAAACTTGCCGTGTACGAGATGCTCAAAGAGACGTTGTCGGTGCCTGGCCATATTGCTGAGTTTGGTACCTGGAAAGGGGCGAACCTTATGTTTATGGCTAAGACACTCCAGTTGCTTAGCCCAAACTCCACAAAAATGGTCCTCGGCTTTGACAACTTCTCAGGATTACCTTCAGGCGATAGGAAAGACGGAGAACATATTAAGTCACTGCAGGGCGCCTATTGTGGTGACGAAGCGCTTCTGAGAAAAGCAATCTCCATGTTTCAGTATGACGATTATGTTCACCTCATCGTCGGGGATGCAAATCAAACCATTCCCCAGTTTGCTAATGACAACCCAGAAGTATTGATTTCTTTGGCCTACATTGACTTTGATATCTACGAACCCGTTAAAACCGCTTTGACTTTTTTGGAAGACCGACTTGCTGTGGGAGGCATTATTGCCTTCGACGAGGCCATCAGTGCTATTTGGCCTGGCGAGACCGTGGCCATGCTCGAGTTTTTGCAGGCAAGTGGAAGCCGTTATCAGATGGTTGCCAATAGCATAAGCCGACAACCGGTGATGTACCTCAGAAAACTAGCCTAATACAGGGGAGAGAACATGAGTTGCCATGTTCAGCATTTGCAGTCTGCTACTCAGATACTGGATCTGAATGGGGTCAGGATCCTGACCGACCCCTGGCTAACGGAGGGGGAGTATCATGGTAGTTGGTTTCACTACCCCCCCTTCCCCGAGAGCAAGTTGGCTGATTTGGAATATGATTATATTTATGTCAGTCATATTCACCCAGACCACCTTAGCGAAAAAACATTCAAGCATCTCCCTCATAAAAAGCCCGTTATCATCCATAAGTTCAAATCCGTTTTTCTAAAGAGAAAAATCGAGAGTTTCGGTTTTGAAGTGATCGAGTGTGAGAATGCCGAGAAATTCTTTTTTGACTCGGACTCCTTCATTCAGATATTTGCCGCAGACAATTGCGACCCAGAGCTGTGTGGCAAGTTTTTTGGTTGTGCAGATCTGGAGATTGACTACTCAAAAACCAATATAGACACCCTTGCATTGTTTAGCAGTGGCGATAAAAGAATTCTGAATCTGAATGATTGCCCTTTTGAGCTTGCCAAAGCTGCCATCTTGGCAAACAAACTGGACGAGGAAATTGATCTGTTGCTTGTTGGTTATGCTGGCGCAGGTCCTTACCCTCAGTGTTTTACTTTCTCTTCGCTCGAAGAGAAGAAAAAGGCCATTGAGGGCAAGGAGAAGCAATTCATCTGTCAGGCTGTTAATTTTGTGAAACTGATCAGGCCAAAGCAATTTATGCCTTTTGCCGGCACCTATATTCTCGGCGGCAAGCTTCACACTCTGAATGTCTCTCGAGGCGTTCCCAATATTCAGCTGGCCCTGGCCAATATTGAAATCGAGGTTGGTACGCTAAGTCAGGGGGTTTTGCTTCAGCAGAGAGAAGTGTTGGACTTAAACAACAACAGCAAAGATGCTTCTCTGGTTCTGAGTCATCCATCGTTTGATGAGTTCATGAATAGAATATCAACACTGCCATATGACTATGAAAATAATCTGGATGTTGATGAAGACGTCTTAGATGAGAACATGGCATTGGCTTATGAAAGATTTCTCAAGATGGCAAACGGCATAGGCTTTACCACCCAAACCAGGGTTATGTTTAGTTTTGGGCAGGATGAAGAATACGTTTTTTCCATGACAGAGTCGCCGCAAAAGCTGCCAGTGAAAGATATCAAACCCTTGGAAAAAGAGCCCTTTGTGCGTATTGCTCTCGATGTGCGGCTACTGGATCTGCTTCTAAAAGGGCCGAGATATGCCCATTGGAATAATGCTGAGATTGGCTCTCATCTGCATTTCGAGAGGGTACCCGATGTTTTTGAAAGGGGTCTTTATCACTGTCTTTATTTTTTCCACCGATAGTTGATACCGGTTCCTGAAGAGGTTGAAAATTTCCCGAAGATCAGCTCGACTCTTTGGGAGGTTTCACCAGTGGCTCGCCCCGGCTGAAGTCGCGCCGGGCTTTCTGTCCCAGAATGTCTTTAAAATGTTTTGGATGTAAGCCATATCCGGGACGAATTCTGCGAATATTTTTCTCGGTAAACAGATCTCCCGCCTTGATATCCTCGACCACATAAATCGAGCGGCGAAATTTCAAATTCGCTTTTTCCGCTTCACGTTGCTCATAGCCGGCTTTGCCCAGTGCTTGCCAGGCGGCGAAGCAGTCTTCTGTAAGCCGCTTAAATTCTTCAGGCTCGAGAGAGAATGCCGCATCGGGGCCGCCATCGGCACGACGAAGGGTGAAGTGCTTTTCGATAACCCGCGCACCCAATGCAATAGCTGTGGTAGAAGCGATGGTGCCAAGAGTATGGTCGGATAGCCCCACCTGGCAGCCAAAATCCCTAGCCAGCATTGGAATAGTCATTAAGTTGGCTTGCTCGATTGGTGTCGGGTAGCCGCTGATACAGTGCAAAAGCACAATGTCCTTGGCGCCATTGTCTTTGGCACAAGTCAGGGCTTCTTTGATTTCCGCCTGATTTGCCATGCCGCTCGACATAATCATGGGCTTACCGGTTTTTGCCATGTATGCAATTAGCGGTAAATCCAGCAGCTCAAAAGAGGCCACTTTGTACGCCGGGGTATCCAGGCTTTCCAGGAAGTCCACCGCACTTTCATCGAATGGACTGGAAAAACATTCCAACTCTAACTCTCTGGCTCGTTCGAACAAGGCCTTATGCCAATCCCAGGGCGTATGTGCCCATTCATATAATTCGTAAAGGTTACGGCCATCCCACAGACCCCCTTGGATTTGAAAGTCCGGCAAGTCGCAATCAATGGTCATGGTATCGGCGGTATAGGTTTGTAATTTGATGGCAGAAGCGCCCGCCATCTTTGCCTGTTCAACCAGCTCCAGCGCCCTGCCCAGGTCACCATTGTGATTACCCGACATTTCGGCAATCACAAAAGGGGGATGGTCTGCGCCGATACAATGCTTACCAATACGAAAGGTCATTTATTTCTCCGGAGTCGAGACGTACCAGCCGTCCCCTTTGGCAATATAGCCATTTGATAAAAAAAGTCGAAGTGATGCCAGATTCTCTTTTTTGATAAAGGCATCGAAGCGAAATCCGGGTAAGGTTTGTCGAATCATCCTTAAACCATCGCTTGCCACTCCCTGTCCCTGATAGCCTGGTGCCGTCAGGATCGATATTTCGCCACCTTCATCGCCGGCTTGGCAATCCAAGCGCACCATTCCCAGCAGCAGTCCTTGCTGACAGATGAAGTACAGATACCGGTTGGGATCTGCAAGTACATTGCTATACCAGGCTTGATGCTCTGCAGCGGTTGGTGGCTGAGCATTTCTGGCAAATTGCCGTATCTCCGGTGCTTGTTGCCATTGCAGCAAGGTATCCCGATGAATTGGCTTATCCTGTGCCCTGACCAAGTAACGCCTGGGAGAGCTTTGAAGGGCCTGCTTCAGTACTTTTTGGACGCCTTTGCCATCCACTAACAGTCTGCCCGCATTTTGCATCGCTTCCCGGGCTGGTCTATCGCCCAGGATTGCTGTCAGGGAAGGGATTAGAGCGTCATCAGACTCGTCATTCAATGAAAACTCATCAATCGCCCCCGCTTCCTTAAGGGCTTGAACCCCCGGGCGTTGATTGTCCGCGATCACCGTTACCAGAGAAGGCAGTCCTGCAGCACATCGCTCAAGTGCTGCCACGCCACCTGCGCCAATAGCAACCTGATGGTGTCGCATCAGAGTCGCCATGTTCTCCACATCCACTTTCAGAGTGAATCTTTTGTCACTCGCGATTGCATCTCTGACTGAGGCTAATCCTGGGGCGGAGGAAGACAACACAATGGTAAATTCAATCTTCACCTCGCTGTTCATCAGCGTTTTAACGACTTTAAGCGTGGTATTGTCAGGATCGGTGGCGCTCATCTGGATCAGGCAATGAGAGACACTCTGCAGCTCTGGCGCTGGGACATCTGAAAAATCTGAACGCAACAACGCATACTCGGTGCCCAATAACAGCAAGGTAGGGGATTTTTCCAAGAAGTCCGCGTATTGATGTCGCTCGATACCGGCATTTTGATTTAGCAGAATATCGGCACAAATCCGTCTTTGTGGGACGTCGTCCAATACCATCAGCCGCTGAACTAAAGAAGACACTGATTTTTGCCAGTTCAACCCAAGCTGGTAGTGATCTACTATCAGCAAATCAATGGCTTGTTCAGGCGTAGCCTGCTGTTCGAAAATGTGCTGACAAATTCGGGAATCTTCAGCTTCCGATAGACCAGCCGCCAGGGGATGCACGACAAAACCTGCAGAGGCAATTTTGCCAATCAAATTACCGCTCAGATCCGCACAAATAAAGCTGACATTGACGCCGGCACTGCGCATAGCGTTCGCCAAACTCAAACAACGACTGACATGACCGCCGCCTATGGCGCTGCTGGAGTCTGTGCGGATCAATACCTGCATTAACGCACCTGGAATACCGGCTTTAAGGGCTCACCTCGAAGTGCCTGCTTAAGTGCCTGATCGCTATCCCAGGAGGCCAACAGTGGCAACACGGTATCGTAAGTATCCAGAAGTTGCTGAATATGCTCAGTCTTGTGGGAGAAGTTGATATTGTGGCTGCCCAGTATTAACACATCGCGGGCGATCATTTCCTGTAAAAATACCGATTTCAGCAACATGGCATCCACGCCGGGACGGTTAAACAAACAAAAACTCCAACTGGGATGACCACAGGTTTTTACCCAATCACCGACACCGTGTTTTTCAATCAGTTTATTCAAACCGTCGAGCAGCATGGTACCCATCTGCACAAAGTGTTCGGCGACATTTTCCCGTTTTAGTTTTTGGATACAGGCTTTGGCTGCTGCCAGCGAGAGGGTTTCACCGCCAAAAGTGCCGGAGAAGAAGATATCCTCCATCCTTCTCATAATATCTTCCCTGCCTACTACAGCGCTTAAAGGGAAGCCATTAGCCATGCCCTTGCCAAAGGTGGCCAGATCTGGCGTCACGCCAAACAATGCTTGGGCCCCGCCAAGGGAATAGCGAAAGCCGGTGATGGTTTCATCAAACACCAAGACGATACCGCGCTTGCGAGTTTCTTCGCGGATGGTCTCCAGAAAACCCGGAGCCGGGTAACTCAGGTTCATCGGCTCCATGATAATAGCGGCAAGCGTATCGCCTTGTTCGGCCATCAGCTTTTCAAAAGAGGCCAGATCGTTGTAGCCAAACTTATGGGTCAGGGCCTTGACTGCGCTGGGCACGCCGAGGTCTCGGGTGGTAGAGCCGATATACCAGTCGTGCCAGCCATGGTAACCGCACACACCAATGGCTTCTTTGCCGGTATGGGCGCGGGCCAGGCGAATGGCTGCTGATGTGGCATCTGAGCCGTTTTTACCAAAACGTACCATCTGTGCACAGGGGATAAGTTCGATCAGCAGCTCTGCCACCTCCGTTTCCAAACGGTGGGGTAAGCTGAAGATAGTGCCGTTGTTAAGTTGCTGGGCAACGGCAGCGTTAACGTCTTCGTCGGCATACCCAAGGCTTATGCACAGCAAGCTGCTGACAAAATCCATATAGCGGTTGTCATCAATATCCCACAAATAGGCGCCATGGGCGCGTTCTGCGAACAGTGGTGCAGCGCCGTTTGGCAAAGACAAAATGCTTTTGCTAAATGTCTGCGAGGCGATGGGAATACTCTTAAGCGCCCTTTGCAAAAACTGATTGGAATTATTGAACGATAAGCTCATGTTTATACCACCACATATGCTTGGTTAAGTTGTTGCCACTCTGGATGGGTTCTGAGTAAAGCAAGTACATTCTGAAAATCAAATGCGGGATTCTGCGGATAGAGTGCACTGAATATTTGCCTGACTAATTGCAAATCTTCCGGGTAATCCACTGTCCAGCGCAATTTTGAAAGATCTGAATCGTGACTCAGGTTGGCCAAATGGAACAGCTCTGCATGCTCGCGCATATATAAAGTGACATGCTCTCTGTATCGGTCAGAGTTGGCCTGTGAATGCGATCTTACCAATGCATCATAGGTCATCACTTCCACATCTAAACCGTCAGGAAAAGTAGGAGGGCACACATTGCTGCAGTAATCGCTGCCAACCTGCAGATGCTTTCGAATAACCCCGTCAATCACATTGGCGTCTGCCAGCGGACAGTCTGCGGTCAAACGCACCACATGTTCTGGATGATAGCCGCTGGCGGCCTGATAGAAGCGATCTAACACATCTTTGAGGCTGCCCCTGGCGCACGGGACATTGTGATCTTCGCAAAGCTTGGCTAAACCATCATCGCTGGGTTCTGTGCTGGTGGCAACAATCAGTTTGTCTATCAGATGGCTGCGCTCAATACGTTCAATCTGCCTTAAAATCATAGGCTTGCCTAATAGGTCCATCATGACTTTGCCGGGCAAACGGGAAGATGACATGCGTGCTTGTAAAATGGCGAGGATCATAGACTACTCACTTCAGACTATGCCGTTATATCGGCAGCGGAGAAACTAAGCTTGAGTCTTTGGCCACAATCTTGGGTCAATTAATTCACCGGCCTCACAGGCAAAGGCAGAAAAATCCATGGGCTGTTGTAAAACACGGGCGTAAGCCTCAAGAATTTGTTGGGCTTGCTGGAGATTGGGACAGCCAAGCACGAACGCGGAGATTTCATCAACCTTGGTGCTCATGCAAAGGGCCGCTTCCAATAGTGACATGCCCGCCCGCTCTGCAGCCTGGTGGTAAGCTTGCAGATGCTGTAGAAAAGGCCGGGTAAAAGACGGCAGTTCAGTAATTGGCATCAATAACAAGCCTTGCAAGAACAAGGAACGGCTGTGGATTTCTACTCCCTTATCAGCCAATTTTTGAAGCCAACCCTGCTGGGCAAAACGCATGTCGAACCAGTTCAGGGGCAATTGCACGATATCCGGTGGGTAGCGTTGAACAAGCCATGCCAATTCATCGGGATCGTAAACCGAATAGCCAATTTTATTACATAAGCCGGCTTCTTTTGCTGCCTGTAATTCCCGGTAACGACTCGTCCCTTGCGGGCCAAAAAGTGGTTTACTCTGGTGCACCAAATAGGCATGAATACTGGTTTGCTTTAAGTGGGCCAGGGATTGCTTGATTTGACCGGCGACGCTGCCGTGGCTATCGGTATCAGCAGAAATCTTGCTGCAAATTTTTAGGGGGAGTGCATCATGCAGAACCTGACCCAGCACCTCTTCACTATTGCCATAAAGCACCGAGGTATCGATAACCTTGGCTCCCGCCTTTGAGAAAGCCTGGACCACTTGTTTGGCCTCTTCCAGGGAGCTTTGGCCATCCTTGTTGCTAATCCCATAGTCGAGCCCGAACTGAACCGTTCCCAGGCCTAATTTCATGCCAACAACTCTTGTAGCGCCTGGATAACCTTGTCTTGTTGAGATGCGGTTAAGGTCGGATAAAGTGGCAAGCTAAGCACCTGCTCTGAGAAAGCTTCCGTTATTGGCAGGTCACCTTTTTTAAAGCCCAGGCTGCGATAGTAGGGCATTAAATGAATGGGCAGGTAATGTACCTGGCAACCGATATCTTTCTCACGCAGACTGTGAAACAGCGTATCGCGGTTTATGGATGATGTTTCCGCTAACCGAATTACAAACAGATGATAGGCGCTGAGTCGATTTTCGGATGCTGTTAGCGGGACCACAGGGAGTCCTGCTAACGCCTGGCGATAATGGTCTGCTAGTTGGTTACGCTTTTCAATAAACTCAGGCAAGCGCTTTAGCTGGCTTAGGGCCAGCGCTGCCTGGATATCGGTGAGACGGTAGTTAAAGCCCAGGGTTTGCATTTCGTAATACCAGGGGCCGGGAGAGGCGACTTCAAAGTCGTCAATGTCCTTGCTGATCCCATGGCTGCGATAAAGCTGGAGCTTTTTGGCCCATTCAGGGTTATTGGTAGTGACCAGGCCACCTTCGCCGCTGGTGATAATCTTGACCGGATGCAGGCTGAAGGTGGTGAAGTCGCTGTAGCGGCAATCGCCTATACGGCTATCTTCATAAGTGGCGCCCAAGGCATGGGAAGCGTCTTCAATCAGTATTACCCCATGCTGGCGGCACAACTCGCTGATTTCCTTCAGATCAACCGGCTGTCCAGCAAAGTGCACAGCCACCAATGCCTTGGGTTTTTTTCCAGCATTTTGCAGTTTGTCGGCTAAGGCCTTGGGGCACAGATTGCCGGTATTGATATCGATATCAACAAAATCGATGCTGGCACCACAGTAGCGGGCGCAATTGGCCGAGGCGGCGAAAGACAGTGAGCTGGTCCACACCATGTCACCCTGACTAACGCCCGCGGCCAGGCAAGCCAGATGCAAAGCCGCCGTGCCATTGGCACAGGCCACGGCATGGCCAGCCCCGGTCATATCACAAATAGCGGTTTCTAAGGCCGGAACGGTCGGTCCTTGGGTCAGAAAGTCACTGCGAAGGACCTCGGCAACGGCTGCAATGTCTTCTTCACTGATATCCTGTCGGCCATAGGGGATCATGCTTCTGCAGCCTTATTGAAGGCGAGAATTTCTTCAATGCTCAGGAAATGCGGATTGGAGTGAGAACTGTATTCAAAGCCCTCTTTGACCAGCGTGGCTTGCTCGCCAATACCATTAACAGTGAAGTCATTGGTGCGGCTGGAGAAATTTATGCTCGGGGCAATAACGAAATGATCGTCGTATTCGTAGGTATGATACGACAACTCCCCGGGACACATGACTTCATGCAGCTTTTCGCCCGGGCGAATTCCGACGATTTTGGTGGGGATATTGGGGGCCATGGCCTTGGCGAGGTCGACGATGCGTAGGGAAGGGATCTTCGGCACAAAAATCTCGCCACCCATCATTCGGGCAAAGTTTTTTAATACGAAATCCACCCCTTGCTGCAAAGTGATCCAGAATCTGGTCATCTCGGCATGAGTGACAGGAATATGTTCGGCATTTTTATCAATCAAGCGTTGGAAAAATGGCACCACCGAGCCTCGTGAACCCACCACATTACCGTAACGGACAACGGAGAATTGGGTCTTATGCCCACCGGCAATATTATTAGCGGCCACAAACAGTTTATCCGACGCCAATTTGGTGGCGCCATAGAGGTTGATCGGGTTCGCGGCTTTGTCGGTGGATAGGGCAATCACTTTTTCCACATCATTATCAAGGGCCGCATCGATCACGTTTTCTGCACCATTGATATTGGTCTTAATACACTCCATCGGGTTGTATTCGGCAGCAGGCACCTGCTTTAGGGCCGCTGCATGGATGACGTAATGCACGCCACGCATGGCTCTGATCATGCGGTCCTTGTCACGCACATCGCCAATAAAATAGCGCATACAGGAAGCATTGAATTCCTGCTCCATTTCGAATTGCTTCAGTTCGTCGCGGCTGTAGATGATAATTTTGTTCGGTTTATAGCGCTTAAGCAGAGTTTCGGTATATTTCTTACCGAATGAGCCGGTGCCACCAGTGATCAGAATATTCTTACCGTTAAACATACTGCCCTCGCATAAAGCTGTTTATACATCAGAGTGTTATCTCCTTAGAGTAAACTCATAACAAGCATAGTTCGAGCCAAAATGTTGGCAAATACAATGGCTGTTACCAGCTTATATATCGGTAAAGTATGCGAAAAGCTGGAAGAATAAAGCTAAACTTAGGTCATGCATTCATTCTCAAACGTTCGGGGAGAGACCTATGCGAATTGACGGCAATGCTCCTAACTTCGTCCAGCAGCAGGACAAGACAAACAATCTGTTGAAGCAGTTGGCCAGCGCCAGACGCATCAATAGTGCCGCAGACGATGCCGCCGGCCTGCAAATTTCAAACCGTCTGACATCTCAGATTGAATCCTTCTCAAGAGGTATTCAAAACGGGCAGGATGGTATTTCTTTACTGCAATCAGCCGAGAGTGGTTTGGCTGGTGTAAGCGACGCGTTTTCCCGGATCAGAGAGTTGTCTATTCAAGCCGGTAACGGGGCGCTGACCGACAGGGATAGGCAGGCGCTGCAAGCGGAAGTCAGCCAGTTGCAAGAACAAGTATCGACGACGGTACAAAATACCAATTTCGCCGGTGTACCTCTGCTTAACCAGGATTTGGATGTGAATATTCAGCTAGGCGATCAAGACGAATCTTTTCAGCTTCGCGATGTGGCCTCAGAACTGACCACACAAAATTTTCAGAGCATCGATATTTCCAACCAGGCCGGCGCACAAGGCGCGCTTGGTACAATCGACAACCTGCAAACCTTTGTTAATGATATCCGAGCCAATTTCGGCGCTGGTCAGAATCGCTTAGATGCAGCGATTCGTAATTTGGGTAATCAGGGGGAAAGTCAGGCCGCAGCGCGTTCTCGTATAGCAGACACTGACTTTGCTGCGGCGACGGCGCAAAGAGCCGCCAATGATATTCTCGGCCAGGGTAGTATCGCAGTCCAGGCTCAAGCCAATATCCAGAGAGCACAAGTGCTATCCTTGCTGGATTAATGGTGCACTGATTTTGGTCTGTAAAGCCGCGATCCGCGGCTTTATTGTTTTTGGGCTGGAATTTACTTCTTCACTATACCTACCAACCGGCCCTCTTCCAGAACCAGCAATGAAGTGATATGCCGGGTTTCCATAATGGCAAAGGCATCCGCCATCTTGGCGTTAACGTCGATACTCTTGGGATTCAGGGTCATCATTTCCTTGGCCGTGAAATCAAAAACATCTTTACGGAACTTGGCAAAGGCCCGACGTATGTCACCATCGGTAACAATGCCATAGCCACTTTCTGAATCGACTACCGCGATGCCCAACTGTCCACGGGTAATGGAATCTACCACTTCGGCAAAGCTGGCATCCTGAGCGATAAGGGGCAGATTGTGCTGCACCATTTCATCTTTGACCCTGGCCAGCAGACGGCGACCCAGGCTGCCACCCGGATGGAAGCGTGCAAATTCTTCAGGTTGAAAATCACGGACTTTCATTAAGGTGACTGCCAGGGCATCGCCCATCGCCAATGTAGCCGTGGTAGATGCGGTGGGGGCCAACTGCAGTGGGCACGCCTCTTTATCTACACCAACATCGAGGACAACATCAGCAGCATTGGCCAAGCTGGAGCCGGCCTCGCCAGTCATGCCAATCAGCACATTGCCATTCTCTTTAATAAAGGGCAGGAGTTTGACTACCTCATCGGTTTCTCCGGAATTGGAGATGGCGATAAACACATCTTCTTTGGCAATCATGCCAAGGTCGCCATGGTAGGCTTCTCCCGGATGCATAAAGAAGCTAGGGGTACCGGTGCTGGCAAAGGTCGCGGCAATCTTCTTGCCGATAATGCCGGATTTACCCATGCCACAGACCACCACACGCCCTTTGGCATTGAGGATAATGTCGATAGCGCGGGAAAAGTCCGGATTAAGCCTGTCAGACAGCGCCTTTACCGCCTGGGCTTCGATCTCGAAGACTTCTTGAGCGATCGCTTGGTAATTCACTGATGATAATTCGCTAGTTAGTGCAATAAAGATTCTGTGGCTATTGTGACTGATGGCGGCGAACTTTGTCGACTTTCGTCGATAAAATTGCCTCCGGGATGTCTGAATTTTGTGCATTTCAGATGTCGCTTGGCACGCAAGCAGTGATAGCTGGTTGCTAATGTGCGCTGAAAGGTTAAAATCCAGAAGCAACCCCTCCCGTGCCAACGCGAGGAGGAAAATATTAGGCGTAACAAGTCGTTAGGCGTGCCGGCACCAGGTTGGGAAGTGACAACAGTCAATCCGCATGGTTGTTCGGCAACTTAGAGGTCGCGAGTTAATGGGGAAAATTTTGATTATCAGCGGGACAGAGTCTCGCCGGATAAGTCTACAGACCATCCTTACCTTTATGGGTGAGGATGCCCATTGTTGTGATCCACAAGAAGTAACGCCTCTTCTCAGCAAGGACGGTCCTTACGACTGCGCCATACTCGATGGTGAATCCGTCGATTCCCTTAGCAGTATACTCAAAGGCTTTGCAGCCCAGCCTTTTGTTTTGGTTGGTAGTCTTCATGGCGAGGAGAAACACCCTGGTAATCTGGTGGGGCATGTCAGTGAGCCTGTCACTTATCCTGTCCTAACCCAGATGTTGCATCGCTGTCAGGAATACTTGCGGCAAAAGCCGACCAGCGAACATCAAGCGCAAAATCAGACTAAATTATTCCGCAGCCTGATTGGCAAAAGCCAGGGCATACAGCATGTGCGCATGCTGATTGAACAGGTTGCCCCTACAGATGCCAACGTATTGGTATTGGGCGAGTCCGGCACCGGCAAAGAAGTGGTTGCGCGCAATATCCATTATTTATCCAACCGCAAAGACGGTCCTTTTATACCGGTCAACTGTGGTGCAATTCCTGGCGAACTGCTGGAAAGCGAGCTTTTTGGCCATGAAAAAGGCGCCTTTACCGGCGCCGTTGGTACGCGCAAAGGGCGTTTCGAGTTGGCCGAAGGCGGCACGCTGTTTCTCGACGAAATAGGTGATATGCCGCTGCAAATGCAAGTCAAATTATTGCGCGTATTGCAGGAGCGCACCTACGAGCGAGTCGGTGGGGTGAAGCCTATTAAGTGTGATGTGCGGATCGTGGCTGCTACTCACAGAGATCTGGAATTGATGATTGAGGAGGGCAAATTCCGTGAAGATCTCTTCTATCGCCTCAACGTATTCCCGATTGAAAACCCACCCTTACGGGAGCGTCGCGACGATATTCCACTGCTACTGCAAGAATTAGTATCACGGGCCCAGAACGAAACCGGTCGCTCGGTAAAGTTTACCGAATCGGCGCTATTGTCATTGATGGATCATCGCTGGGCAGGGAATGTCAGGGAACTGTCAAACCTGGTTGAGCGATTGATTATTCTCTATCCAGGTAAGTTAGTGGATGTGGGCGATTTGCCCGCTAAATATCAGCATCTGGAAGTTGACCCCTACAAACCGGATTACCCAGAAGAGTTGCTTGAGCGTGAAGCGATTAATGCGCTGTTTGGCGATTCCAGTGAGGACGAGTCTGAAGAGGATGATAATGACTCGCCGCTATCTATGACCCCGTCGCAAGAAGGACAGGCAGCCTTGCCCGAAGAGGGACTTAACCTAAAAGAATACCTGGCGGAACTTGAAGTGAATCTCATCCTGCAAGCCTTAGAGCAGCAGGAGTGGGTTGTTGCTCGGGCTGCGGAAGTGCTGGGAATGCGCCGCACCACGCTGGTGGAAAAAATGCGTAAATATGAGCTTTCCAAAGAAGGGGAAGAAGGCTGATATAGCCTTTTTTCAACTCTCCCTCCTATGGCGTCATTTTTCCGGCGCCTAAATAATTAAACTAATTAATTGAAAAATATAGGGAAAATGCGTTGGCATAGTCCCTGCTTATGTCCTTGTGTCGATCTAGTTAGTCCAAGTTTTGACATGAGGGTCCTATGGCACCTGCTGAACATCACAATCCATCCCAGTTTTCCCATCAAAGCGTGGGAAGCGATATATTAAATTTGCAACAGCAGGCATCTCGTCTTGAGCATTTGCTCGAGGTAATGCCTGCCGGTGTAGTGGTAGTGGATGGCAGCGGTGCGGTGCGTCAGGCCAATCAGGTTGCGATCGATATGCTGGGGGAGCCTCTCGAAGGCGAGTTTTGGCGAACCATCATTAAACGTTCCTTTAAACCCCGAGCGGATGATGGCCATGAAGTGTCGCTGCATGATGGCCGCAAGGTAAAGTTGTCCATCACGCCGCTTGAGCTTGAACCGGGGCAGTTGATTGTATTGACTGACCTGACCGAAACGCGCCGTTTGCAGCAGCAGCTGAGCCATATGCAGAAACTGTCCTCACTGGGCAAAATGGTTGCTTCGCTGGCTCACCAAATTCGCACTCCGCTGTCCGCCGCTATGCTCTATGGCGCCAATCTTCAGAACTTAACCTTACGTGAAGCTTCCCGCGAGCAGTTTGCAGATAAGTTGATGGCCAGATTGAAGGATTTGGAGCAGCAAGTGAACGATATGCTGCTGTTCGCTAAAAGTGGCGATAGTCAGGTTGTCTGTGAACTTTCATTACAAAGTTTAATGCTCGAAGTAGAGGCTGGGGCAGAAGCCATGCTAACCGCTCGCTCTGCCAGACTTGAGTTGAATTTGCCCGAGCCTGATATTCTGGTGCTTGGCAATAAAACGGCGCTAGCCAGCGCCCTACAAAATCTTATTCATAATAGCCTGCAAGCTAACCCTCAGGGCTGTGTAATCCAATTACAAGCAGCCCGTGGTAAGGCGAGCGGCAACGTGGTGGTGCTCTCGGTCAGTGACAACGGTCCGGGGATCCCAAGTAAACAGTTATCCCATATCTGGGATCCTTTCTTTACTACCAAGAGTCAGGGAACGGGACTTGGTTTGGCGGTCGTTAAGGCGGTTGCTCAATCTCATCATGGCAGTGTCAAAGCCATGAATATTGACCAAGGTGGGGCACGTTTTGAGATCCATTTACCGATTCACAGCGAAGCAAAGCCCAGTCGGGCCATAGTCAGCGGCTCGAGGAGTTAAGTTATGAGTACCAGTAGAATTCTAATAGTTGAAGATGATGCCGGTCTGCGCGAGGCATTGGTTGATACCTTGTTACTCGGCGGTTACGAAATCCTGCAGGCTGACTGTGCTGAGACGGCCATGGCCATGCTCGGCAACGAAAACGTTGATCTCGTGGTCAGCGATATTCAGATGGGGCAGATGTCGGGTCTGTCTTTGCTGCGCAGCATTAAAAACAAATTCCCTAACCTGCCAGTACTGTTAATGACGGCCTATGCCACCATTAACGATGCTGTACAGGCTATGCGCGATGGCGCTACTGATTATCTGGCCAAGCCCTTTGCACCGCAGGTGTTACTAAACCTGGTCGGACGTTACGCGCCGGCGCAAAAGGTAGAATCCTGCACGCCGGTGGTGGGTGACCCCAGTAGCCAAAAGTTGCTCGACCTTGCCAAAAGGGTAGCCAGATCTGACGCAACAGTGATGGTACTTGGTCCCAGTGGTTCCGGTAAGGAAGTGTTGGCCCGCTATATTCATGATCAATCCAGTCGCATTGACGGGCCTTTTGTGGCCATTAACTGTGCTGCGATCCCCGAAAATATGCTGGAAGCGACACTATTTGGCTATGAAAAAGGAGCCTTCACCGGTGCTGTGCAAGCCTGCCCAGGCAAGTTTGAACAAGCACAGGGTGGCACCTTGCTGCTGGATGAAATCACCGAAATGGATTTATCTCTCCAGGCAAAGTTGTTGCGTGTACTGCAGGAAAAAGAAGTGGAACGTCTGGGCAGCCGCAAAACCGTCAGCCTGGATGTTCGGGTGTTAGCGACCAGTAACAGAGATCTTCGTCAGGCAGTGCAAAAAGGCACATTTAGGGAAGACTTATATTATCGTCTTAATGTGTTTCCGCTGACCTGGTCACCGCTGTCACAACGTCCTGGTGACATCATTCCATTGGCGCAGCACTTAATTGAACGTCATTGCCAGCGTCAGGGATTCAGCATCCCTACGCTGACCGCTGCCGCGAAAAACAAGATGATGCAATATAGCTGGCCTGGCAACGTGCGTGAGTTGGAAAACGTGATCCAGCGCGCTTTAATTCTGGCTATGGACGGGAAAATTGATAGCGCCGATTTATTACTTGAGCAGGATTTGTCCAACGAGTTTTCCTCCCATCAGCCAAACTCAGCGGCTTCCTTGGATTATGCTGAAGCAGACGCGGGTCGCCTAGGACAAGAACTACAGCATCAAGAGCACCAGATTATTCTGGATACACTGAAAGCGTGCCAGGGGAGTCGCAAAGAGGTGGCTGATAAACTGGGGATCAGTCCACGGACCTTGCGCTATAAGTTGGCAAAAATGCGAGAGGTCGGAATTGAGGTTCCAGCGTAGCTGTACCCGCTTAGCGGTTCCAGCGCAGCTCTACCTGCATAGCAGCAACACTGCAGCAGCTGCGATAGATAAGTAAAGGTGCCGATACAAAAAGGGGTAGTCAATCTGCCCCGTTTCTATTTTTGCTTGTATGCCGCGGCTACGAAGGCCTCTCCTGAGCTCTCCCTATTCAATTCCTGTACCTTTCTCGCACCTGCTGGCTCACCAGCGCTCCGCCAAATTCCCGTCACACGCCTAGATGAATTTTTAACTTATTGAATATTAAAGAAAATTAAGTTTGGCACTCCCTTTGCTTGGTGGTTGCTACCGAAGGCGCTTTTTGACGCCAGATATCAGTGGAGCATTAACGTGGATATCAAAGCCCAATCACTCTATAGCGAACTTCAATCTCTGGCCTCTCAGGCCAGCAAAGGGATTGGTGACAATCTGCCGCAGGTGACCAACAGCAGCGGACAGGACTTCGCCGGGATGCTTAAGCAGGCCTTGGATACGGTCAATGGTATGCAGAAAACATCGAAGGAAATGCAGGTGGCTTTTGAGATGGGAGACCCGAATATCAGCCTGGCTGATGTGATGGTTGCCAAGGAAAAATCTGGTATTGCCTTTGAAGCCACCATGCAGGTGCGCAATAAGTTGCTGGAAGCTTATAAGTCCATTTCCAACATGCCGGTATAAGGGGTAGAGCATGGCAGAAGCAACAAGTACAGAACTGGCGGTCGCAGGCGCTCCATCTGGCGCGGCGGACAACAGCCAGGAACAACGGTCCGGCTTTATGGAAGGTCTGGGTGGTGTGGATATGCTTCGCCAAGTCACCCTAATCGTGGCCCTGGTTATCTGTGTTGCTATCTCTGTTTTTATCTTTATTTGGGTGCAGGAGCCGGAGATGCGTCCCCTGGCCAAGATGGAAACCCAGCAACTGATTGAAACTCTGGATTACCTCGATCAAAACCAAATTGAATACCGTTTGGATGGCAATGTTATTTATGTAACAGAAAGCCAGTACCAAAACATTAAATTGGGAATGACGCGTCAAGGAATTAGCCAGGAACCTTCTGCTGGCACCGATATCATCATGCAAGACATGGGGTTCGGAGTAAGCCAGCGCGTCGAGAAAGAGCGTCTTAAAGTCGCACGCGAGCAACAACTGGCGCGCACTATTGAACAAATCAGTGCCATCAACCGTGCTAATGTGCTGTTGGCTATTCCCAAAGAAAGTGTCTTTGCCCGCGAAGAGAAGAGACCCAGTGCCACGGTGGTACTGACGCTTCGCCGCGGCTCTTTATTGTCTTCCGAAGAAGTGGATGCGGTAGTAGATATCGTGGCCTCTGCGGTACAAGGTATGGAGCCAAACCGGGTCACTGTCACCGACAATAACGGCCGTTTGCTTAACTCCGGCTCTCAGGATGCACTGTCGGCCCGCTCACGCAAAGAATACGAAATCGAGAAACGCCGTGAAACCGAATATCTGGAGAAAATTGACTCCATTCTGATCCCTGTACTGGGGTTGGGTAATTATACCGCCCAAGTTGATGTCAGCATGGACTTCACCTCGGTCGAGCAAACCCAGAAGCGTTACAATCCGGATCTGCCTGCTGTTCGCAGCGAAATGACGGTGGAAGAGAACTCTGTCGGCGGTATTGTTGCCGGTATTCCAGGTGCCCTGACAAACCAGCCACCGCTGGACTCCAATATTCCGGAGCAAGCCAGTAGCAGCAACGCGCAGGGCACTACACCCGGACGTTCGCACAAAGAAGCGACCCGCAACTTTGAATTGGACACCACCATCAGCCACACCAAGCAGCAAACCGGCGTGATCAGACGTCTTAGCGTATCCGTGGCAGTGGACCATACCCAACAAACCAGCGCAGACGGTACTATGACCGCCGTGCCGCGCAGCCAGGAAGAACTGCTCAATATCCGCCGTTTACTGCAAGGTGGGATCGGATTTGATGTCACCCGTGGTGATTCGCTGGAAGTGGTCAGCATTCCTTTCTCCCGTCTGGATGATATTGGCCCGGTTGAGACCCCCATCTGGGAGCAGGAATGGTTTATGAAGGCCTTGCGCCTGGTTATCGGTGGCCTGGTGATCATTACCTTGATCCTCTCCATCGTACGCCCCATGCTTAAGAAACTGATTTACCCTGAAGACACCCGTGAGGCAGAAGCCTTTGATGCCGATTCCGGATTGGATCTGGGTGACGAAACCATCAGTATGTTGTCTCAAGAGTTTGATGAAGGTCAGGTTGGCTTCGCTGCAGATGGTTCACTGATGCTGCCCGATCTGCACAAAGATGAAGATGTACTCAAGGCCGTCAGAGCCTTGGTGGCTAACGAACCCGAATTGTCAGCCCAGGTTGTGAAGGGCTGGCTGATGCAGGATGACTAATTATGGCTGCAAGACAACTCGCCAAGACCCAACCGCCAGCCGGTGACGCCCCTAAAGAAGAGATGGGCTATGATGTCGGCAAACTGGAAGGGGTGGAAAAAGCCGCGATCCTGTTGTTGAGTCTTTCTGAAGAGGACGCTGCACAGATCCTAAAGCATCTTGAGCCCAAACAGGTTCAGAAGCTGGGTTCAGCCATGGCCACCATGGAGGACATGACCCAGAATAAGATTACTGCGGTGCATAAGCATTTCATCGAAGAGATCCAGAATTACAGCACCATCGGCTTCCAGAGCCAGGAGTTTGTGCGTAAAGCGCTGACCGCGGCCTTGGGTGAAGATAAGGCCGCTAACCTTATCGATCAGATCCTGATGGGCGGTGGCGCTAAAGGCCTGGATTCATTGAAGTGGATGGATTCCAAGCAAGTGGCCAGCATTATCCGTAACGAACACCCACAGATTCAGACCATTGTGCTGTCTTACCTGGATGCCGAGCAATCTGCAGAGATTATCAGTCAGTTCCCGGAAAAAGTGCGCTTGGACTTGATGATGCGTATTGCCAACCTCGAAGAAGTCCAGCCGGCCGCTTTGCAGGAACTGAACGAAATCATGGAGAAGCAGTTCGCTGGTCAGGCGGGGGCACAGGCGGCGAAGATGGGCGGCCTGAAGTCTGCTGCCGAGATCATGAACTTCCTGGACACCAATATCGAAGGCCAGTTGATGGATGCCATCCGCGAGCAGGACGAAGAGATGAGTCAGCAGATTCAGGACCTGATGTTCGTGTTCGACAACCTGGCAGATGCCGACGACCGTGCTATCCAGACTATCTTGCGCGAAGTGCAGCAAGATGCGCTGCTTAAGGCCATTAAGGGCGCCGATGAAACCTTACGTGATAAGATCACTAAGAACATGTCCAAGCGTGCTGCCGAAATGTTGTTGGATGATTTGGAAGCCATGGGACCGGTGCGTGTCAGTGAAGTGGAAGCGGCACAAAAAGAAATTCTGTCTATCGCGCGGCGCTTGGCCGATGCCGGCGAAATTATGCTGGGCGGCGGTGGCGGCGAAGAATTCCTGTAATTATCTGGATACCCTATGAGCAGTTCCAAGATCCATAAATATCAATCGGGTGAGGTAAAGGTGAAGTCCTGGGACCTACCCTTTATGGAGGATGCTCGTCCAAAGGCGGCAGACAGCACCAACGCCATTAACAAAGCCAGTGACTGGAAATACGAACCACCCGAGCTCGAAGAAGAGATCCTGCCGCCTACCGCCGAAGAGATAGAAGCTATTCGCCAGTCGGCTTATCAGGAGGGGTTCGAGCAGGGCAAAGAGGAAGGTTTTGCCAAGGGCCATGAAGAAGGTCTGCACAAGGGACTGGAAGAGGGGCAAAGTCGGGGCTTTGAGGCCGGCCATGCTGAAGGTCTGGAATCTGGTCGCCTGCAGATGCAGGAACAAACCGAAACTTGGCAAAAACTGGCGACTGAACTCACGCAGCCTGTTAACAAAGTTGATAAGCAACTGGAAAAAGAGTTGGTGCAATTGGCCGTTACTCTGGCCCGTTCAGTGATTTACACCGAAATTCAAACCAACGAAAACATTATTTATCAAGCCATTAGTGAAGGCCTGAAAGTGCTACCCATACAGGAACGTCGTTATCAGTTCCGCATGCACCCAGAGGACATTGCCCTGGTGCGCGAGCATTTCAGCGCCGATGAAATCGAATCCCACCATTGGCAGTTTGTGGAAACCCCTGACATGGCGCGTGGGGGCTGCGATATTGTGACCGATACCAACGCCGTCGATGTGACCATAGAAAGACGGGTGCGTCAGGTGCTGGACAAATTCTTGCTAGAACAAGGAATGGCCAATCACAAAAAGCAGGGGCAGTAGCTTGAAAAGCTTACTGGAGCGTATCCAGTCTTTCCAACATAAGGTGCCATCGGCACCTACGGTCGCAGCCGGTAAGCTGGTCCGTGGCATTGGCCTGACACTGGAAGCGGTAGGTTGTCAAATGCCCGTCGGTAGCCAATGCCTGGTGCAAACCGTGGATGGCGAAATCGAAGCCGAAGTAGTGGGTTTTGCCGAGAATATTACTTATCTGATGCCTACCGAAGCGGTGCGCGGTATCGTGCCTGGCTCTCGTGTACAACCACTTTCTCGTGAGCAGGGCATTGGTGTCGGTATGGAGCTGCTTGGACGGGTGGTTGATGGCAATGGTATGCCACTGGATGGTTTGGGACCGATTAAAGCCGAACAGCGAATTCCCCTGACTCGCCCGCCAATCAATCCCCTTATCCGTCGCCCTATTAGTCAGCCGTTGGATGTGGGTGTACGTGCCATCAATGCGATGATTACCGTGGGGGTGGGCCAGCGTATGGGACTCTTCGCTGGTTCAGGTGTGGGTAAAAGCGTGCTGCTTGGCATGATGACCCGTGGCACCAGCGCCGATGTGGTAGTAGTGGGACTGGTTGGCGAACGGGGTCGTGAGGTTAAAGAATTTATTCACGATATCCTCGGTGAAGAAGAGAAACAGAAATCTGTGGTGGTCGCTGCTCCAGCGGATACGTCACCCTTGATGCGCCTTAAAGGCTGTGAAACCGCTGTCGCTATTGCCGAATACTTTCGCGATCAGGGTATGAATGTGCTGCTACTGATTGATTCGTTGACTCGCTACGCCATGGCCCAGCGGGAAATTGCCTTGGCGGTGGGCGAGCCTCCAGCTACCAAAGGTTATCCGCCCTCGGTGTTTGCCAGATTACCGGCGCTGGTGGAGCGGGCCGGTAATGGCGGTGAAGGACAGGGCTCGATCACCGCTTTCTTTACGGTGTTGACCGAGGGCGACGACTTGCAAGATCCGATCGCCGATTCGGCCAGGGCCATTCTGGACGGTCACGTGGTGCTGGCCAGACGCCTGGCTGATAGCGGCCATTATCCGGCTATTGATGTGGAGGCATCGATCAGCCGGGTTATGCCGATGGTGGTCAGTGACCAGCATCTGAAAGCCGCCAGGCGAATCAAGCAAGTCTATTCCACCTATCAGCAAAACCGTGACCTTATCAGCATTGGCGCTTATACCAAGGGCACCGATCCTCGTATCGATGGCGCCATTAAAGCGGAGCCGGTTATTAATATGTTTTTGCAGCAAGGGATGAAAGAGGTCTTGCCTTATGATGAGTGCCTCGAAGCCGTAATGGGACTTGCTCACAACCTTGGAGGTAATTGATGTCCACCAAGCAGTTGGAAATCGTCGCGCATTGGGAAAAAGAGAAAGAAGACAAATTAGCCCGTGACTATCAGTTGGCCGTGCAAAACGTCAATAACAACCAACAAAAGCTCAGTGGATTGCAGCGTTACCGCCTGGATTATTTGCGCGAATTGCAACAACGGGCCATGCAGGGAGTGGGTGCCACCACCTTTGGACAGCATCAAGCTTTTGTTGAGAAGCTCGACAAGGCCTGTGCTCAGCAAACGCAAATGCTGGCAAGGGCTAAAGCCGTAGCTGAACAGCGCAAAGGCTTGTGGCTTAAGCAACAGCAAAAACGCAAGGCAGTGGAGATGCTGATTGATAAAAAGCATCAGGAAAAGGCCCAAAAAGAGGCAAAACACGAGCAAGCTATGATGGACGAAATTGCCATCCAACGCTTTGTTCGTCGAGCCAAGGCTTCCTGAAAAGTAACTTTGGAACGCTCTTTGCAGAGCATTTTGTGTAATTAATTTATCTCCGGGGCAAAGCCCGAAAACCAAGGCTAAATGAACGCGGAATCCAAGTTATGATGCAACAAGTTGCCACCCTGCTACCCGATATTGCCGCTTCTGGCAATTCTCAACAAAAAGGGCGTTCCAAACAGGACAGCGCCAACGGTGACCTGTTTGCTGAGCAATTCAGTCGTCAGCAAGTATCAAACAACCTCAAAGATAAAGCTAAGTCGGCAGTGCAGGAACCCGCAACCACACAGCACGTCGCTAAAACGTCTGAGCAGCCCACCCGTGCTCAGGCAGACAAAACCCCGTCAGAGAAGCCTCAGGTAGACAGCCAGCCGCCCCGGCCAGAAAAGGCCGAGCGCAATAAATTGGCCATACAGGATGAGCACAAAGCGTCAGATACAGGGGCCTCACATGAGCCTGGTGAGTTGGTGCGTTCCGAGGTGGTGGCTGAAAAACCAGCTAAAGTCTCCTCTGAGCCGTCCGGTCATGAAAATGATGGTCCTGCTGTGGCAGGTCTTGAAAATGATGACAACGCCGATGCGCAGGAAAAAGATTGGTTGCCTCTGATTTACCAGTTGTTAAGCGGACAGGTTCAAGACGAAAATCAGCCTCTAACTGAAGAAGGCGAGGCTGGCCTTGTCCAAGGCACACAACTGTCTGAGCAAGCTAAACAATTTCTGACGGATGCCGGTTTTGATGCCGAAGCCATTGAATCCATGGCCAATGAGGCCGGAAAGCTTGAAAATTTGCAACAGTTACTCAGTGGTCTAAATGCTGGTGAGAGTGGTGCGCTTCGTGACCTGTTAAAAGAAGTCTTGGGCGTCAATGTGGCCAAGCTCGGCAGTTTTGAATCGTCAAAACCAGCAGCAGAGCCGATTCCTACTGCCTTACGTGCAGCCCTTAGCATGAATGCCGAACAAGAGTCCGCTGACGTGCTTGTACAGGCACAGCAAAGCGTTTTGCAAGATACTCCGACAGAGGCTGAATTAAGAGCTAAAATGGGGGAGAAAACCAGGGAAGATCTATTCTTCACTCTTCCTGTTAAGCCTCAGCCTGATTCTGCTGAACTCAAGAATACGAATAGTCTTGCCAATGTCACTGGGTTGGACACTGAAGTCATTGATCTTGATAGTGACCTAAGCAAGTTAGCGAAGGATATCAAAGTACAGCTCAGCTCAGACGAAGATAAACCCTTGCGAAACTCAGTTGATTTGTTGATCGGAAAGCCGGTACAAACAGGACAGAGTGAGGATATTGATGGCATTGCTAAGCTCCTCCAAGGGGAAACCGAGAAGTCAGTGGCTGCTTCAACAAAGCAGGCGCCTGGCTTGCAGGTGGCGGTTTCCGTTGCTCCTGACGCAACAAACAAGGCCGCCGCAGCCAGTGATGACCTGGTTAAGCAGTTGGCGGCATTATCTGAAAAAGATCTGGACAAGGTCCTGGGACAACTTGGCTCGCAGTTACCAAAGTCACAGGAGCAAGGAACTGAACAGGGATTCATCGGTACCCTCAAAGCCGGTGTTGAAGAATTTAAAGCACAACTTGCTCAAGGGCGGGAGCCTGGACTGGATTTACAGGCAATGGTGGAATCCGCCTTGGCAAAGAGCGAAAGTACCGATAACTCTACCAAGCAGGTCGCCAGCATAGTGCAAAGTCTTGCTAGCCATCTGGAATCGGTCAGTTCTCAGGATAAAAGCGTTGATCCACTCAATATAAAAAGCAGTGGTATCGAGCGTAGCGCGAGCACCGAGGTAACCAACAATGTCGCTACTGCCGAGAGAACGGCAGCACAGACAAAGCTGGAGCAGGCCATAAATATTGCCAAACCTGAAGCTGCGCATCAGTTAGCCGAGAAGGTGCGGGTGATGAACAGCATGGGCAATATGCGCGCCGATATTCGGTTAGACCCACCTGATTTGGGTACCATGCAGATTCGTATTCAGATGCAGGGCGATCAGGCCAGTGTCAATTTTGTGGTGCAATCCCCTCAGGCTAAAGAATTACTGGATCAGGCTGTACCCAGGTTAAGAGAGCTACTGTCTGATAAAGGTATCGAGTTGGGGCAATCCTTCGTTCAGCAGGAGAGTAGTCAATCTGGCTCGGAACGCGGTGAGCGTCAGAGCTCCAGAGGCGACTCAGCTGCTAATGAAACTGCTCAGCTAGAAGGAACTCTATCCGGCCCTTCCCTCCCAAGAAACAATCCTAAAGGGGCAATTGATTATTTTGTTTGATAAAACCTTGATGGCAAGGATTGCTTAAGGATGCCATGGTTAAGGATAATTAAGGTACTCAACTGATTTAGAGACGACGATGGCTGAAGAAAAAGAACTGGAAATGGAAGACGGCGGCAAGAAGAGCAAGATGATGTTGATCATCATTGCTGCCGTGGTCTTGATTGGCGGCGGTGTAGGGGCATTTTTCCTGCTTGGTGGCTCCGATGAACCGATGCCTGTAGCCAACACTGAAGCGGGGGCTGCTGGCGCTGCCTCCAGCTCAGCTCCTGCGGTATCAGGTGCACAGTTAGGCAGTGCCTTGTATGTGGCCATGCCACGACCCTTTGTTTTTAATGTTCCTGGTCAGGGCCGCGACCGCTTGGTGCAAATTAAAGTGCAGCTTTTGGTCAGGGGCTCCGAGAACGAAGAAACGGCGAAAATGCACATCCCGATGATTGAAGGGACTTTGTTAAGAGTTTTCAGTAGCGCCAATGCCGATGACTTGGTGACCGAGGCGGGCAAAGTTGCCCTGCGTGAGCAGTCAGTTAAAGAAGTCCGCAAAGTCATGCAGGAGATCGCCGGTCGCGAAGTGGTTGAGCAAGTCTTGTTTGTTGGTTTTGTGATGCAATAAGGGCAGAGCAGTGAGTGATTTACTATCCCAGGACGAAATTGACGCGCTACTCCATGGCGTCGATGAAGTCGAAGAGGAAGAGGTTGGCAGCGAGCCATCGGGCTCGGCGCTTGAGTATGACTTTTCCTCGCAAGACCGAATTGTGCGCGGTCGTATGCCCACCCTGGAGATGGTCAACGAACGTTTTGCCCGACATATGCGGGTCAGCCTGTTCAATATGATGCGACGTAGTGCCGAGGTATCCATCAACGGCATTCAGATGATCAAATTTGGTGAATATATCCATACCCTGTTTGTGCCCACCAGTTTAAATATGGTGCGTTTCAGACCGCTCAAGGGTACCGGCCTTATCACCATGGAAGCACGTTTGGTGTTTATTTTGGTGGATAACTTCTTCGGCGGCGACGGACGCTATCACGCCAAGATTGAAGGGCGGGAATTTACTCCTACCGAACGTCGTATTATCCAGATGCTGCTGAAACTCATCTTTGAAGATTACAAAGAAGCCTGGGCGCCGGTAATGGATGTGTCTTTTGAGTACCTGGATTCCGAAGTTAACCCGGCGATGGCCAATATCGTCAGTCCCACCGAAGTGGTGGTGATAAGCTCCTTCCATATTGAGCTGGACGGTGGTGGTGGTGATTTCCACGTAGCCTTACCCTACTCCATGCTGGAGCCTATCCGAGAATTGCTCGATGCGGGTGTGCAAAGCGATAAGGAAGATACCGATCTTCGTTGGAGTAAGGCATTGCGAGACGAAATCATGGATGTACAGGTGGAAATTTCTGCCACCTTGATGGATTTTGAGCTCAGTTTGCATGAAGTGATGGATCTTAAAGAGGGTGACATTATCCCGGTTGATTTGCCGGAGCATGTCGTACTCTTTGTAGAGGACTTACCCACCTTCCGTACCAAGATGGGGCGCTCAAGAGATAATGTGGCATTGAAGATCACTGAGAAGATCCCAAGGCCCACATCGGTCAAATCGGAACTGCAGTTGTTGACCAAAGGGGGACGTCGTTTAGACAGCGACGCTGAACTTTCCAGTCTGGAAGAAGATTTATAACCGTCTGCGATATAGTCGGTTTTTTGACAGAGTAACAGAGGTAGCATTATGGGCACCGAAAAAGATGATGATTTAGACGATTGGGCAGCGGCTATGGCCGAGCAGGCGGAAGCCGAAGCTCAGGGCGGCGAAGATGGTGTGCAAGTGGCCGAACTGGATGAGCTGGAAGATGACAGCAAGCTGACCGGCGAGGAAAAGCGCAAGCTGGATACCATTTTGGACATTCCCGTGACCATTTCAATGGAAGTGGGACGCAGTCATATAAGTATTCGCAATCTTCTCCAACTCAACCAGGGTTCTGTGGTTGAACTGGATCGTGTGGCCGGTGAGCCGCTAGACGTGTTAGTAAATGGCACGTTGATTGCTCATGGTGAGGTAGTAGTAGTTAACGACAAGTTCGGGATACGCCTCACCGATGTTATCAGCCAAATCGAACGTATTAAAAAGCTCAGGTAAAACAAAGGCTAAGCTGTTTTTTAGCAGCTTAGCCAGCCTCTCTTCCCCCGTCTTTGCTGACAATGTGCCCTTAAGCAGCCCCGGCGACTTTTTGTCGATACTGCTGTCTTTGGTGATCGTGGTGGCCTTGGTTTTTATGCTTGGCTACCTGATGCGCCGGTTTAATGTCACTCATGCTGGCAGTGGTCAATTGAAAATCATGGGCTCTATGGCATTGGGCACGCGAGAGCGGGTGCTGGTTATCGAAGTGGGGAACGAACAGCATTTGCTTGGAGTGACCAGCCAACAGATTACCCATCTGGCCAAATTGCAGGAGCCTATTTCACCTGCAGTTGCACCAGGTGAAAGCTTTAAGAACAAACTCAGCCAATATATGCAAGGGAAGGGGCAACATCATGATTAGAGCTCTGTCCCTGATTGTTGTTTTATTGTTGGTCTTGTTGCCGGATTTTGCCTGGGCTCAGGCTGGTGGTGTCAAAGCTGTGACAGTGACCACCAACCCAGACGGCAGCCAGGACTACAGTATGACGCTGCAAGCGCTGTTTATTATGACGGCGCTGAGTCTGATCCCTGCTTTTATCATGATGATGACGTCTTTTACCCGCATTATCGTGGTGCTGTCTATTCTGCGTCAGGCTATGGGGTTGCAGCAGGCACCATCCAACCAAATCCTCATCGGTGTCAGTCTGTTCCTGAGCATGTTTATTATGGCGCCGGTGTTTGAAAAGATTAACGAAACGGCGCTGCAGCCTTACCTCAATGAGGAAATCACCTCTATTGAGGCCTATGAAGCGGCAAAAATCCCCATGCGTGCCTTCATGTTGTCGCAAACACGGATAAAAGATCTGGAAACCTTTGTGGAGATAGGCGGGTATCAGGATCAGGTCAAAGATCCGCAAGATGTACCGATGAATGTATTGATCCCGGCGTTTATTACCAGTGAATTGAAAACGGCCTTTCAAATCGGTTTTATGCTGTTCCTGCCCTTTTTGATTCTGGATTTGGTGGTTGCGTCGGTATTGATGGCCATGGGTATGATGATGTTGTCGCCTATGATTGTGGCACTGCCCTTTAAATTAATGCTGTTTGTGTTGGTGGATGGCTGGAATCTGATTTTTGGCACCTTGGCCAACAGTTTCGGCATGTAGCGAGGTTATCCCATGTCTCCAGAGGTCTTTGTCGAAGTTTTACAAGATGCCCTAAGGATGGTGATTCTGCTGGTGTCGGCAATCATTTTACCGAGCCTCTTTGTCGGTCTGATAGTGTCCGTTTTCCAGGCTGCCACCTCGATTAACGAACAGACCATCAACTTTCTACCCAGATTAATAGTGACGCTGCTTGCCCTGTCTTGGGGCGGGCACTGGATGACCAGCCAACTAATGGAATTTTTCTTCGACATCATGGCCCAAATCCCCGAAGTTGTGGGGTAAATCGGGACCGTTATGCCGGTGGCATAACGCAGCCCGATTTACGGGAGGCCCGGACGGCCGACCTGGGCGATGTCCCACGGAAGGGTGACAGCTCGGGCACCTGAACAGGACCGTTATGCCGGTGCCATAACGCAGCCCGATTTTCGGGACAAATTTTTCTGGAAAAAATTTGAACGTCGGCGCCTTTGGCCGACGGCCCGGAGGGTGAGCGCCAGGGATGGTGCGAATACTAATTTTTCTGGAAAAAATTTGAACGTCGGCGCCTTTGGCCGACGGCCCGGAGGGTGAGCGCCAGGGATGGTGCGAATACTAGTTTTTCTGGAAAAAATTTGAACGTCGGCGCCTTTGGCCGACGGCCCGGAGGGTGAGCGCCAGGGATGGTGCGAATACTAGTTTTTCTGGAAAAAATTTGAACGTCGGCGCTTTTCGCCGATGGCCCACAGGGTGAGCACAGCCCGGAAGTTGCGAGGGCACGCAGCAACTTCAAGTGCGAACGGGAGGACAGAGGATGCCCGACCTGGGGGAGCAACATCAAGGATGTGCAATTGACGCTGCTGAATTGGTGATATTGACGCCCGACCTGGGCGCAGTCCCAAGGAAGGGTGACAGCTCGGCAGCCGACACAGGCCATTTTTGTCGCTGGATTCTCACCTCAAAAAACAACACCAATCAACAATCCCCCAAATCCAAACTTCTGGTACAAGAACTGCAATACCCCGTAAACAGGTGAAAAGTCGCCTAATCGGTTCAATTTTTAGAGAGAGAAAGACAATATTTTGGCAGTCATTCGTCTTCCTAATAGCAATTGCGAATTGCAAGGCCGCTCATCCGGGAGAGTAGCCTGATGGAATTCCTAGCCAGCACCATGAATCAAGCCATGGCAGATCTGCTGTTACCCTTTATGCGGATTATCGGCATGTTCTCAGCTATGGTAGGACTTAGCGCGAGAACAATGCCGACCCAAGTGCGAGTGCTGTTAGCGCTGTTCCTTAGCTTGGTGATTATGCCTTTAGTTCCACCCGCTCCGGTAAAGGAACTGATGGATGTCGGCAGTATGCTGATTGTGATCCAGCAGTTAGTCATCGGTATCGCTATCGGCTTTGTTTCCACCATAGTGCTAAATACCTTTATCCTTGCCGGTCAAATTGTAGCGATGCAAACGGGCTTGGGTTTTGCTTCAGTAGTTGACCCGGTCAACGGTATTGATGTGCCTGCGGTGGGGCAGTTTTATCTGATACTGGCAACCTTGCTGTTCTGGGCCATGGATGGACATCTGACCATGATCCGCATGATTGTAATGAGCTTTGAAGCTTTTCCTATCGGTGAGGGCTGGTTTACTGCGGAGCAATTTCGTTCCATTGCGCACTTTGCCGGGTGGATGTTTGTGGCGGCAGTGACCATCTCGTTAGCGCCTATTGTCTCCCTGCTTACCATCAACCTGGCTTTTGGTGTCATGACCAAGGCTGCGCCTCAGTTAAACGTCTTTACTATCGGTTTCTCCATTGCCCAGATCACCGGTCTTATCATTATCTGGATGACTATGGATAACTTTGCCCTGCATTTTGAAATGGAATGGGAAAGAGCGACTCAGTTTATGTGTGAGCTCCTTCGCATTTGTCCGCCGTAGGAGGCTGTCACTATGGCTGATACGCATGAAAAAACAGAAGAACCCACGTCGAAAAAGCTCGACGAGGCCAAAGAAAAAGGACAGATAGCCCGCTCCAAGGAGCTTGCCACAACCTTGGTGCTGATTTTAAGCGCAGGCACCTTAATTATGGTGGGGCAGGGTATCGGTAGCGCCATGCTAAATGTCATGCGACGTATGTTTACCCTTTCCCGCGATGAAACTTATGACGACAAGCATATTTTTCAGGCCTGGGCCCATGGTATCGGCGAGGTAAGCGGGCCGGTTCTGCTGTATATGATCGTGGTGATGGTGGCAGGGATATACGGCAGTATCGCCCTCGGTGGCTTTAACTTTTCCTGGAAAGCAGCCGCTCCTAAGGCCAGTAAACTTAACCCATTAAGCGGCTTGAAGCGCATGTTTGGACCAAACGGCATTGTGGAGCTGCTAAAAGCCATTGCCAAGGTGGTCGTGGTGGCTGCCAGTGCCTTTTTGGCCTTGAGTGCCTTTCGTGAAGAAGCGCTGCATCTGGATTTAGAAATGTATCCGCGCAATGTGATCCACGCGCTGGAGTTACTGGGATGGCTGTTTTTGATTATCTGCTGCGCCATGATCCCGATCGCTATTTTTGATGTGCCTTACCAACACTATAAGCACAATAAAGAAATGAAAATGACCAAGCAGGAGGTCAAAGACGAGCATAAAAACTCAGAAGGTGATCCCCAGGTCAAAGGACGGATCCGTCGCTTGCAGTATCAGGCAGCCGCAAGGCGTATGATGCAGGAAGTGCCCAAAGCCGATGTGGTGGTGACTAACCCGACCCACTTCTCGGTGGCCCTGAAGTATGATCAAAACGGTACCCGTGCGCCGATTATGGTGGCTAAAGGCACCGATGAACTGGCCATGCATATCCGTAAAATTGCCGGTGCTCATGAAGTTCCTATTATCGCCTCGCCAATGTTGGCCAGGGCGATTTACTATTCTACCGAGCCGGATCATGAGATCCCGGAAAAGCTGTTTATGGCAGTGGCTCAGGTGCTGGCTTATGTGTATCAGCTTAAAGCTTGGCGCAAAGGGCGGGGCAAGCGGCCTAAGCCGTTGGCAAAAGAGTTACCAATTCCGCCAGAGCTTCGCCGCTAGCTGACAACTTCAATATCTTAGTCTCGACATCCCAAGTACCTCGGATATACTGCGCCCGCCAATTTAGGGCATATCAAGGAACATGGAATGAAAAACAAGATTGCGGTCTGCATCTTTGCAGGCATGATGGCGGGTCAGGTTGCTGCTCAGGAACAACCATTGACTCAGGCCTATTGGGAATTTGCCGGTCGTGCGGCTATCACAAATTTGGATAGTGACACAGCTAAGCAGGAAGGCGTCGATAGCAGTGCTTATTCACTCGGTTTTACTGCAGATTATTATTCAAATGTATGGGTCACCAGTCTGGGACTCGATATCCTTTTTTATGACGACAACGCCTCTTTTCGCCAGCAAGTTGAGGGAACAGGTTGGCTGAACAACGGCGACCGCTCCACTGAAAACTCAGATGCTAATGCCGTTGTGGCCAGTATCGCCTTTGGCCATCAATGGAAGTTTGCTGAAGAAAATTCCGTAGCTGCTACCCTGCAAGGGGGCTATGCACATGTTTTTGCCTCTGAACGTGGTATTTCTAATTGCTCAAACTGCTATAGCGAAGACATTGATATCGATGGTGGTATGTTTATTCAAGCTACGGTCGAGAAAGATGTAGGCGGATGGGCCATTGGTGCCTATGTTCAGCAGTTCCTTACGGGTGACGGACTCAACAATAGCTTCGGTGTTCGCTTCTCCAGCGGATTCTAGATCCTGTGAATGCTAAGGGTTGCAGGAGTCAGTCTTGCAATCCTTGACTCTCCCTTCGTGTTAGACTTGCCATAAGTCTATTACCGGGACAGAAAATGAGATTACTCTTATGTCTCTTATTGTGGAGCATGCTAACCCTAGGTTGTGGTTCAGGCACCGCTAACCAATCTACCGCCCCGGAATCCCCTGTTGTTGACCCCACCCAAAGCCTCAGCAGTATTCTGAATTCTGCTATTGCCGATGGTGTGGATGGTATTTTGGTATATGTGGACAAAGCCGGTCATGAGCCTATCATCGCCACTGCCGGTCACCATGAGCGGGGCAGTCAGCAGTCTATCGCCGCCGATGCCTTGTTTAAAGTGGCCAGTATCAGCAAGCTGTTCATTGCCGTTGCGGTAACCAAACTGGCACATGAAAACAGCCTGAGTCTGGATGACAGCCTGGCCCTGTGGCTGCCAGAGTATACTAACGCCATTCAATTTTCGGAAAGCATCACAATCCGGCAGATGTTGCAGCATCGAAGTGGGATCCCCGATTTTGACAGCCAACCGGGTTTTAGTTGGGAAAACGCACATACGGATTTAGATGCCACACTGGCATTTGCCTTACACAAGCCGGCCGACTTCAGCCCTAATAGCCGCTATGAATACTCCAATACAAATTACCTGCTATTGGGAAAGTTGATGGACAGGGTGCTGGGATTTAGTCATCAGGACTATATTCAGCAGCGTATTCTTGCTCCCCTGCAAATGCATAACACTTATCTGGTGCATGAATCCGAGCTGGCGGATAGGTTGGTAAGCGGATACTGGCTTGGTATAAACAGGGAAAATCAAGATTATCGCATCCCCGGTGGTTCGATGATCTCCACAGTGGAAGATATTGGTATTTTTATTCGTGCTTTGAATAATGGCACGCTGCTAAATAATACAGAGAAATCCCTTTATCCCTACTGGTTTGAACATTCCGGATGGCTGCCGGGCTATCAAAGCAATGCCGCTTATCAGGCGGCCAACAACACAGTGGTGGTGCAATTTGTCAGTACCACGGGGGGCAGCAGTGAAACCGTTGCTTCACGTACCTATCAATCCTTGGTGTCTTATGCTGCCGGGCTATAGCTAAGGATAAGATCTTGGTTGCTGACATTGGTTACAGCGGCTTTTTGACGTTCTTCCAGTTAATTTGGGTAGACAGTAGCAGCTCTCTGAGACTCAAAGTGCGGGGAACAGATTTACGCTGATGTTTCCAGCTATGGCCGCAGCAAGCGGCAAGTAGATTGTTTTTGGCCGGCACCAATAGCTGTTTTAGTTGACTGGCATCTTCATCTTGCAACTTACCGCTTAGATTAAACCACCCGTGTTTATTCAGATGTAGTCGGTGTTTCTCTATTTCAATCCTGTCGATACTGTCCAGTTCAAGATGCTCTTGTCCCAAATGACAAATGTGCACCGCAACCGGCATTCCCATGTAAGCATATTGGCTAAGCCAAAGGCTTGTTTTTTGTTGGTCGCCGTTGGCGGGGCATTGGGCAGCTTGTTTGGCTTGCCAACTGGCATTGTGGACATCCACTTCCAGAGGTCCCTGATGGGTCAGCATAGCTGCAGCGGCACGTTTAATATGATGGCTTAAGCCTTTTAAACGTCTTTGCAGCAGGCTCAGATTGCCCGATTGGGCCAATAGGGAAAGCTCCCTTTCATAGAGGGCGTTGCACAGTTCTGCGTATTGCAGCTGCGCTTTGTCATCGCGAAAAATATCGGTTTGATTGGGGTGCATGGAAGAGGGGGCCAAAGCCCCCTTTTGCTCTTAGGCTTAGGCCTTTCAGCCTTGGCCTTTGATTTCCTTGCGTCCGCCGTACACGGCGGCGCTGCCCAATTGCTCTTCGATACGCAGCAATTGGTTGTACTTGGCCACGCGATCAGAGCGGCACAGCGAGCCGGTTTTGATTTGACCGGCAGCGGTACCCACGGCCAGATCGGCAATGGTGGCATCTTCAGTTTCGCCACTGCGGTGAGAAATGACTGCGGTAAAACCAGCGGCTTTGGCCATGCGGATGGCTTCCAGGGTCTCGGTCAGGGAGCCAATCTGGTTAAACTTAATCAGAATGCTGTTACCGATGCCCTGATCGATACCACGCTTAAGGATCTTGGTGTTGGTCACAAACAGATCGTCGCCTACCAGTTGCACCTTGTTGCCAATCTTCTTGGTCAGGCTGGCCCAACCGGCCCAGTCGCTTTCATCCAGGCCATCTTCGATAGAGACGATAGGGTATTTACGGGTCAACTCGGCCAGGTAGTCACCGAAGCCTTCGGAGTCGAATACCTTGCCTTCACCTTTGAGGTCGTACTTGCCGTCGTGATAGAACTCAGAGGCGGCACAGTCCAGGGCCAGTGTCACGTCTTTGTCCAGCACATAACCGGCATTGGCCACGGCCTCGGCAATCACCGCCAGGGCTTCTTCGTTGGATTTCAGGTTAGGGGCAAAGCCACCTTCATCGCCCACGGCGGTATTCAGGCCTTTGGCCGATAATACTTTTTTCAGGCTATGGAATATTTCGGCGCCCATACGCAGAGCTTCACGGAAGCTCTTGGCGCCCACGGGTTGTACCATAAATTCTTGAATATCAACGTTATTGTCTGCGTGCTCACCACCGTTGATGATATTCATCATCGGTACCGGCATGCTGTACTGTCCCGGCGTGCCGTTTAGATCGGCAATATGCTGGTACAAAGGAATACCCTTGTCCATGGCGGCAGCCTTGGCAACTGCCAAAGACACGGCCAGGATAGCGTTGGCGCCAAGCTTCTCTTTATTCTCGGTGCCGTCGAGTGCAATCATAATGGCGTCGATGGCTTTCTGATCATGGGCGTTTTTACCCAAGAGCGCCTTTTGAATATCGCCATTCACGGCGCTAACGGCTTTCAATACGCCTTTACCCAGATAACGGCTTTTATCGCCGTCACGCAGTTCCAATGCTTCACGAGAGCCGGTACTGGCGCCGCTGGGTGCACAGGCTCGGCCCCAGGCGCCGCTTTCTAAATAAACGTCTGCTTCTACGGTGGGGTTACCACGGGAGTCCATAACCTCACGGCCGACAATCTTGCTGATCACTGACATGTTCACTTGCCTTATGTTCTGATGATTCCAATAGGGCGCTTCGGATGCTGCGCCACCTGTTCAGCGAGGGGCCTGGCGGCCCCGGTATCAATTATTGCTTTTATGATATTCACCCGCGGCGTGCACAAAGCCCTCAAACAAGGGATGGCCGTCACGGGGCGTAGAGTTAAATTCCGGGTGGAACTGACCAGCCACAAACCAGGGATGGTCATCCAACTCGACGATTTCCACCAGGCGCTTGTCCGCAGACAAGCCGGTCACCTTCAGCCCTGCATTTTCGATTTGTGGACGCAGGTTGTTGTTCACTTCATAGCGGTGACGGTGACGCTCATAGATGGTTTCGCTACCGTACATGGCATGGACTTTACTGCCTTTGATCAAATGGCACAACTGGCTGCCCAGGCGCATGGTGCCGCCTAAGTCAGATTTTTCGGTACGGGTTTCGACGCTGCCGTCAGAATCCAGCCATTCAGTGATAAGGCCCACCACAGGATAAGGGCTGTTAGGATCAAATTCGGTGCTGTTGGCCGCGGCCATGCCGGCCACATTACGGGCATATTCAATTACCGCTACTTGCATACCCAAACAAATGCCAAGATAGGGGACCTTGTTTTCGCGGGCATATTGGGCGGCCATAATCTTGCCTTCAATGCCACGCTCGCCAAAGCCGCCGGGTACCAGAATGGCGTCGAGACCCGCCAACACATCGGTGCCTTTGCTTTCAATATCCTGTGAATCCACATATTGGATATTGACCGACAAACGATTTTTCAGACCCGCATGTTTAAGGGCTTCGTTGACGGATTTATAGGCGTCGGGCAGGGCCACATATTTGCCCACCATACCGATGGTCACTTCGCCGTTAGGGTTGGACTCGGCGTACAGCACCTGTTCCCATTCGGACAGATCAGCTTCCGGGCACTCCAAGCCAAAGCGCTTGACGACCAACTCATCCAGTCCCTGGGATTTGAGCATGGCCGGAATACGGTAGATGCTGTCTACGTCGCGTAAGGAAATAACCGCTTTGTCGGCCACGTTGGTAAACAGAGCAATCTTGGCGCGCTCATTGGAAGGCAAAGGCACTTCGGAGCGGCACACCAGAATATCCGGCTGAATACCTACAGAACGAAGCTCTTTTACCGAGTGCTGGGTAGGCTTGGTCTTCACTTCACCTGATGCGGCCATATAAGGCACCAAAGTAAGGTGCATATACATGGCGCGCTCGCGACCAATTTCGGTGCCGAGCTGACGAATCGCCTCAATAAAAGGCTGGGATTCGATATCACCGACGGTGCCGCCAATTTCGACAATGGCCACATCCACGCCTTCGGCGCCTTCAATTACGCGGCGCTTAATCTCATTGGTGATATGCGGAATGACCTGAATAGTGGCGCCAAGGTAATCACCGCGGCGCTCGCGCTTGATCACTTCTTCATACACACGACCGGTGGTGAAGTTGTTACGTTTGGTCATGCGCGTGCGAATAAAGCGCTCGTAATGGCCCAAATCCAGATCAGTTTCGGCGCCATCATCGGTGACAAACACCTCGCCGTGCTGAATGGGGCTCATGGTGCCTGGATCCACGTTGATGTAGGGGTCCAGCTTAAGCATGGTTACTTTCAGGCCTCTGGCCTCGAGAATAGCGGCCAGTGAAGCGGCTGCAATACCTTTACCCAGTGATGAGACAACACCACCCGTCACGAAAATATAGTTTGTCATGCTAAACCCAAGGCGTAGGAGTTGAACGGAATCGGTTGTCCAGCCAGTCGGCTATTCCTGCGCAGCATGCTTAGGGGGAGGGTTCCGCCCAAGGGGAGCAACGACAGACTGCCAGGGTGCATGGGCACCGCTTAGGCAAAGCGCTATTTACTATCAGGACGGGAAAGTAGTATACGCAATAAGGGCTTATCGCTCAATGAATTTGCTCTTGAGATGGATAGATTCTCATGTAAATAACATTGGAGGCCTCGCCAGTTGAAGGCTTCCTGTCTACGCTGTATCCAGACAATAACTAATAGGATATCCAGCATGTATTTGACCCGGTTGGTTTATGCCAGTGCCATCTCTGAACGCTTTCAAGCGGGCGACATTGAATCAATATTGCAATCGGCAAAGCGCAACAATGAAAAGCTGCATGTCACTGGGTCTTTACTCTTTAACCGAAAGTATTTCCTGCAATGTTTGGAAGGCCCTCGCGAGGCATTAAATAGCATTTTTCAGAAGATTCTATCCGATCAGCGTCACTGTAAAGTTTGTCTGATGGGCTTTGAGTCTGTGCGTAGAAGAGAATTTTCCAATTGGAGCATGCATTATATTCCTGACAACCTTCTCACTCGTGAGGTGACATTAAAGTACTCTGCAGATGATGTGTTAAACCCTTTTACTATGTCATCCGAAGGGGCTATGGGGTTGTTGGTGGAACTGTCTCACTCTCAACCTCAAGGAAGCTAGTCCTACTGGCCTGCCACCTGAAGTTGCCGCATTTTTGGTGACACAGTGCTTGTCTCTTATTGATTTGATGCGGTTTTATTTACTGCGACGCCTTACCCTACTTTATTTCTTGTCGGGGAGAATTACATTAAGCAGAATGTAACAGATTGATAGAAAAGAGATTTATGATAGAGCATTGTATGCGGATTTTTGTATTGTTGGCTTTGTTGGTAAGCACTACTGTTTTTTCAAAGGAATGGCGAACACCAGATCCGGATAATCTGGTCTATCTGCACCTGGAATCCGGCATTGTGGTGATTGAACTTGCTCCTTTTATGGCCCCACGCCATACGGAGCAATTCAAGGCATTAGTGCGTGAAGGCTTCTATAACGGCCTGGATTTCTATCGGGTGATTGAGGGGTTTGTGGCCCAGGGCGGCGATGTGTCCGAGAAAAAGGCCTCAGCGCATAAGGGCAAACTCAAAGCAGAGTTTGTTCGGCCGTTGTTTGAGGGCGCGCCATTTAGTGTGCTTGAATCCCCCGACTTATTCGCCCCGCAAGCAGGTTATCTTCGCGGTTTTGCCGCAGGACGGGACCCCGAAGCCAAAGTAGAGTGGTTACTGCACTGTCCTGGCACCGTGGCCATGGCCCGCGACAATGAAGCCGATAGCGGCACCACCGACTTTTACATCACCTTGGGTCAGGCACCCCGACATCTGGATCGTAATATGAGTGTGTTTGGCCGGGTGATTTATGGCATGCCTTTGATTCAGGCGCTGCCAAGAGGCAACCCCGAAATTAACTCCGGAGTAATTGACGATCCCAAAGAGCGGGGCAAGATCCTAAAGGCCGTAGTAGCCGGCGACTTGCCTAAAGAAAAGCACTTGGCCATTGAAGTGCAGGAGCAGGAAAGCGACGCCTTTAAGAAAAAGCTGGCGCAGGCCCGCACCATGGAAAGTCCCTTTTTTCATTACAAAGGCAATGGCAAGCTGGATATTTGTTATCACTTGCCTAAAAGTCGTCTACAACCCTAAATAAACGTTCCGAATAGTAGATCATTCTGAGCAGTGGGCGGGAAGCGCGATGCAGAACTTCCTTGTCAAGGATGACGAGGCAGAGCCTCCAGGGACGGATTCACGGTGTTTCTGCATGCGTTCCCGGCTACTATTGCACTAATAGGATCAGCTATTTAGTGAGCACAGCCGATTTATCGGTGCGCTCTTAATATCCAAAGTAGCGGCAGTAATAATAGGGCCAGGCTGAAGGGTTCATTGACACTTTGGCTTTGCAGGGATTTAGGTGCAAAGGAAAGATTAAGCTGCTTGGGCTCCTCTGCTTTGACCAAGAAAGTGCCTATGAGTTGATTGCCGTTATTGAAAAAACGGCTGTAGTCTGAACTGTATTCTGTGCTGTATACGTTGGCACTATAACTACCGTTTATGTAACTACCACCGGCTCGAAGTTGACCTGCTTTATCTTGGTAAAATCCTCTCGAGAAGGTTTGGTAATATCTATTTCCAGCGGCGGCTCCAAAAAGCCTTTGCCAAGATTTTGCGTTCTTGTAGCAAGATGTATGGCTTAAACACCCTTGCTCAAAATTATACTCGGAGCCATATTTGCCCACATGGTTAACTTTGCCAAAGGCTGTGTTTAGTAACGAATGCACTTCACCCTGTGTTGCCGCACGCCATCCTGCAAAGGCTTTGATAGCATGGTTGTAAGACATGTCTAGAGTTAAAAAGGTATCCAGCCAGACAATGCCCGTGGACTCGTCTTTAACGGCAAAATTGTCACCCTGATTGAATGCATCCCATTGAATTAATGAGGCATTAACCGGAAGAGTGAAAAGCGAAAGTAAAAAAATGGCGTTTTTAACTAGTGCAGGCATGATTGGATAAATTACTGTTCTTATTATTGTTTCAATATGTTACTAAAAATGGCCTTAGAGGTCTAATTGCCTATTTCATGCCCGTTCGTCATTGTTTTCTTTTTAACCCCTGTTTGATCAAAATATGCGGAAATCACTAAGCACCTTTTTGACCACTTAAGCGCTTTAGCTCATACAGCTTATCCAATGCCTCACGTGGGCTAAGCTCATCGGGATTAATCGCCGACAGGGCTTTGGTAAGCGGATCGTCCTGCTCAATAAAATCCATCTGAACAGGTGCGGTTTTGGTGACTGTCCTGATCTGCTTTTCGCCGCTTTCCAGTTGCTGTAGTTTGTCTCTGGCAGCTTGGATCACGGGTTTGGGGACACCGGCCAATTGGGCAACCTGAAGGCCATAGCTTTTGTCCGCTGCGCCTTCCTGTACTGCATGCATAAAGCTGATCCCTTCTTCAAATTCCACCGCATCCAAATGCACATTGCCAAGCTGCGGCAGGCTCTCAGCGAGCTGGGTCAGCTCAAAATAATGGGTGGCGAACAAGGTAAAGGCCGAGATCTTCTGTGCCAGATAACCGGCACAGGCCCAGGCCAGCGACAGGCCGTCATAGGTGCTGGTGCCGCGACCGATTTCATCCATCAACACCAGGCTGTTGGCGGTGGCGTTATTGAGAATAATGGCGGTTTCGGTCATCTCCACCATAAAGGTGGAGCGCCCGGAGGCTAAGTCGTCGGAGGCGCCGATACGGGTAAAAATTCTGTCGATAGGGCCAATCTGGGCATGTTGCGCCGGCACAAAACTGCCCATATAAGCCATCAGCACAATCAATGCGGTTTGGCGCATATAGGTGGATTTACCGCCCATATTGGGGCCGGTGATGATCAGCATACGGCGCTTAGCGTTCATGGCCAGCGGGTTGGCGATAAAGGGCTCGTCCAGCACCTGCTCCACTACCGGATGGCGGCCATGGTCATAGCGAATGCCTGCGCTGCTCTCAAAGCTGGGACGATAATAATCCAGAGTGTTGGCGCGCTCGGCCAGATTGGCCAGCACGTCCAACTCAGCCAGGGCGGCTGCGCAAAGCTGCAATTCGCCTAAGCGCGGCAGCATCTCGTCAAACAAGGCTTCATAAAGCTGTTTTTCCAGGGCCAGGGCACGGCCCTGACTGGTCAGCACCTTATCTTCATATTCCTTAAGCTCAGGAATAATATAGCGCTCGTTATTTTTCAGGGTTTGGCGGCGCACATATTCCACCGGCACCTGATCGGCATAGCCACGGCTGACTTCGATAAAATAGCCATGCACTTTGTTAAAGCCCACCTTAAGGGTAGGAATACCGGTTAATTCGCGCTCGCGGATTTCCAGCTTTTCCAGATAGTCGGTGGCGCCTTTGGAGAGGGCCCTTAGCTCATCCAATTCGGCATTAAATCCTGGGGCAATCACGCCGCCATCGCGGATCAATACCGGTGGGTTGTCTACGACGGCCTGTTCCAGTAGCGTCAGATATTCGGGGAATTCGCTGATATCCCCAGACAGACTGTTCACAGCCGTGCAGTCAAGACTCCGCAAAAAGCCGTTAATCGCCGGTAGCTGGCCAAAGGCCTGACGCAGACGGGCAAAATCCCTGGGCCTGGCGCTACGAAGGGCCAAGCGGCCGAGCACTCGCTCCATATCGCCAACGTTTTTAAGGTAATGGCTAAGCTCTTCAAGGTCGGCGTCCAACAGCGCTTCAATGGCATCCTGGCGACGGGTTAAACGATTAATATCGGTCAGTGGCCGGTGGATCCAGCGCTTTAACAGGCGACTGCCCATGGCAGTACTGGTTTTATCCAGTACTGAAGCCAGGGTGTTGTCCAGGCCGCCGGCCAGGTTTTGGGTCAGCTCCAGATTGCGCCGGGTGGCGGCATCTAGTTGCACGGTATCCGATTGGGTTTCAAGGCCAATGGCGCGAATATGGGGCAGGGCGCTACGCTGGGTATCTTTGACATACTGCATAATGCAGCCAGCCGCACGAAGACCAAGTTTGGCACTTTGTACGCCAAAACCTTCCAGATGCTGGGTACCAAATTGCTGGTTTAAGGCGCGAACGGCGGTCTCTAAATCAAATTCCCAGACTGGGCGGCGGCGAATGCCCTTGCGGCTTTCGATGATATGGGCACAGGCCATGGCTTCCGGGTAAAGCAGTTCCGCCGGTTGGCTGCGTTGCAATTCGGCGAGCAAGGCCTCCTGGGTCGGCAGTTCACACAACATAAAGCGGCCACTGCTGATATCCAAAGTGGCATAGCCAAAACCCGAAACGTCCTTACCTTCAAAGACGGCGGCCAGCACATTGTCGCGCCTGTCATCTAAAAGTGCTTCATCGGTAATAGTGCCGGGGGTCACAATACGGGTGACCTGGCGCTCTACCGGGCCTTTGCTGGTGGCCGGATCGCCAATCTGTTCACAAATGGCCACCGATTGGCCGAGCTTGACCAGCTTGGCCAGATAGCCCTCCACCGCATGGTAAGGCACACCGGCCATGGGAATGGGATCGCCACCGGATTTACCGCGGGCGGTTAAGGAAATATCCAACAGCTGTGCAGCCCGTTTGGCATCATCATAGAAAAGCTCATAAAAATCGCCCATGCGATAAAACAACAGGATCTCCGGGTGTTCGGCCTTAATCCGCAGATATTGCTGCATCATCGGTGTATGCTGGGATAAATCCTGATGATCCAGGGGCTTAGCTTGCATGGCGAAATTTTCAGAAGGCATAATGACGCTATTCTACTTGTTATGGAGAAACGGATGACTCAGTCAAAAAACATATTGGCGTTGGCCGAAAAACTGGGCCAGGCATTGCAACAAAAAGGCTGGACCATCACCTGTGCCGAGTCCTGCACCGGCGGGGGCATAGGATACGCCATTACCAGCATATCCGGAAGTTCAGCCTGGTTTGAGCGGGGCTTTATCACCTACTCCAATGAGGCTAAATCGGCGCTTTTAGGCGTTCGCGAAGATATTCTGCTGGTCAATGGCGCGGTGTCAGCGCAAACCGTGGAGCAAATGGCTCAAGGTGCACTGAACGCTGCGGCTGCCAATCTGGCCATAGCTGTGAGTGGTATCGCCGGTCCCGACGGCGGCAGCCCCGAAAAACCTGTTGGTACCGTCTGGTTTGGCCTGGCACAGGAAGGCAAGGTGAAAAGCGTGCATCGGCGCTTTGAAGGAGACCGGCACCAGATTCGCGAGCAGGTAATTGAATTTGCTTTGCAATTGCTGATTGAGGCGGTTGCTGACGTTTGAGGTGATAGGAATGTTGCTGTCACCAACCGAGTTTACTGAAGATGCAGCCTCGCAGACCTGCATCTTAGCCTAATAAAATATGACCAATAACCACAACAGCCAATCAGAAAAAGTCGAGCTGGAACATGGCGCGGCCAAGCAGTTTATGCGCTGGTATGAACGCAACACGGGCGAGAAAATCCGCCATATCTGGCATAACGAACCGCGCAAACCTGATGTGTCCTGCTATCTGATGGATGAACGTCTGGATCTGGAAATTGCCCATTTGTACGGTTCCGAGAAAGAAGCCATGAAAATCCTCGGGCGGGAACTGGACGAAAAAACCCGAAAAGAATTAAAGGCGTTGGAAAAGTATACCGAGCCGCACGAGCGCTTGCTGAATGCGCTCAATCGGATCCTGGCCAATAAATCTGTAAAGCAATATGCCACTAAGCGAGTATGGCTGGTGATCCGTAACGCCCATCCGGCATGGAGTGCTGAGGAAATTCAGTCCCTGCAACATTGTATTGACGTACCCAAACAGCATCCCTTTGAGCAAATCTGGATGGTGGGCGATATGCAAGGGCAAAGCGGTATAGTACAACTTTTCCCCTGAATATCTGGGTTTCCAACCGGTAACACAAAAAAATCTGAGCAGGACTTGTAACTGTATGGCTATACAGTATACTTGCCTCCATCGAATGACGACTGTCAACCAGCTCAGAGAAGGAGCGAACAATGGACGATAACAAATCCAGGGCCCTGTCGGCCGCATTGGGACAAATCGAGAAGCAATTTGGTAAAGGCGCCATTATGCGCCTGGGCGATAACCAGGCCATGGACATCGAAGCCATTTCCACCGGCTCATTAAGTGTGGATATCGCCTTGGGGATTGGCGGTCTGCCTTGTGGTCGAGTGGTGGAGATATACGGTCCGGAATCTTCCGGTAAAACCACCCTGACCCTGCAGGTGATTGCCGAAGCCCAGAAGAAAGGTAAAACCTGCGCCTTCGTGGATGCAGAACATGCCCTTGATCCGGTTTATGCGGGTAAGCTAGGCGTTAATGTGGAAGAGTTGTTGGTGTCTCAGCCGGATACCGGTGAACAGGCTTTGGAAATCTGCGATATGCTGGTGCGCTCCGGTGCCGTAGATGTAGTAGTGGTGGACTCGGTTGCTGCACTGACCCCAAAAGCTGAAATCGAAGGCGAGATGGGTGATTCCCACGTAGGTCTGCAAGCCCGTTTGATGTCTCAGGCCCTGCGTAAGCTGACCGGTAATATCAAGCGTTCCAACACTCTGTGCATTTTCATTAACCAGATTCGTATGAAGATTGGCGTGATGTTCGGTAACCCCGAAACCACTACCGGTGGTAACGCACTGAAATTCTATGCCTCAGTACGCTTGGATATTCGTCGTATTGGGGCAGTTAAGGAAGGCGACGAAGTCGTGGGCAGCGAAACCCGCGTAAAGGTGGTCAAGAACAAGGTTGCGCCCCCCTTTAAGCAGGCCGAATTCAATATTATGTACGGCGAAGGGATCAGCAAAGAGGCAGAACTGGTAGATCTGGGCGTATTGCATAAGTTTGTGGAAAAGGCCGGCGCCTGGTACAGCTACAACGGTGAGCGTATCGGTCAGGGCAAAGCTAATGCAGTGAAGTACCTGAAAGACAAACCTGAAATGGCCAATGCCATCGAAAAGCAGTTGCGTGAAAAGCTGCTGTTGCAAAAAACCGTAAAAGCAGAAGAGGGTGTGTCAGAAGACGTGCTTTAAGGCATACTGATCTTCAAGAAGCGTCTCTTGGCATTAGCCAGAGACGCTTTTTTTTATGGGCAAGATTTGGCCTGCTCTGGCGTTTGACCTTGCTGCGTAAAAAGCATCAAAGGCACCAGCGTCGCCAATATAACTACCCCTTCCCACCACCACGGGCTTTGCAGGGTATGCCAGGTAAGGCTGTCGATAATCAACAGTATTGATGGCAACAGCCACAAGTAAAAAGGCGCCGACATTAACATTAATACGCCGAGTGTCAGGATAATGGTCGGGGTTGGGAAAAGCCCTGCTAACTCTGCCGCATTGATATTTTGATAAATTAGCCACTGCAAGGTGGGTCGTAACAGCAGGCCATAGCAAATCAGGCCAATCCCCAGATAAGCGAGTGGGCCTTTGGCTGCATGTGACGAGGACATCGGTGCCAGGCTAAGTAGCAGCAATGCCTGAAGCAAAAATCCCCACATCAAATAGTCAGCCGCCCAATTAATCTGGGCATATTGACCTTGCACAAATCCAAGACCGCTGAATAGCCAGGCGAAACATAGCATGATTATCAGCAACAAGCGTTTTTCTTTGAAATACCAGCAGCAGAGCGTCGCCAGCCATAGCAATATCAGGGGGACTTGTATTGGCCATAGGGACGCATTAAAGGTGCTGAATAGTTGCAGATAGATTTCTTTGGAAAACAGCAACAGGTCTTGCAACGAGTAGCTAAGCCAATCGGCCATCTTAAAGGCCCTCCATAAAAGCCACCATCTTCTGTCTGATGGTGTTATCTGGAAATGGACCGGATAAGGCGCCCATATTTTCACGCATATGCGCTACTTGACTGGTGGCTGGAATAGCGCAGGTGACGGCTGAGTGTGAGAGGATAAATTTAAGAAAAAATTGCGCCCAATAGTTGATACCCAGCTCTTTCGCCCATGGCGGTATTGCAGTATGCGTTACCCGGTCAAATAGACGCCCACCTTGTAACGGGCGGTTGGCAATCACCGCCACGCCTCTATCCATGACTAAGGGCAACAGACGTGCTTCAGCTTCTCTGTCCAGTACGTTGTATGTCAACTGGATAAAATCCAAAGGCTGCGTATTAATAATGTGTTCCAGCTCTTGGTGGCGGCGTCCATGAGATGTAGTGACGCCCAAATAGCGAATTAGCCCTTGCTCTTTCAGCTCTCTGAGTATTGGCAGATGACCTTGCCAATTTAACAGATTATGTACCTGCAATAACTCGATCTGTTGCCGCTGCCAAAGTCGTTGCGAGTCCTGAAATTGCGCTTTGCCTTCATTTATCGAATGAGTCCAGGTTTTAGTGGCCGCCATCAGCGCATCGGGCTTGCCCAATTTCTGCCAAGCCCAGCCCACGACCTCCTCCGATGAACCATACATAGGAGATGAATCTACCAGACGTCCTCCCATGCTCAGGAACGTCTCCAGAATGCCCGCGCGTATGGCACGAAAGCCGCTGTGATTGCCCACATTAAAGGTGATCCAGGTGCCCATCCCAAGGGCGGGGATTAATGCGCCGGATGCGGGGATCCTTCGCATCAGTGGCATTGCTGTACTTGCTATCAGAGGACAGCAGGTCAATACCGCTGCCGCGCCAGCGGCTTTTAAAAAGTGTCTGCGGGTAAAGGTGTTCATGAGAATTAGCCTGGCTGGCAGGGGGAAAGAACGCAAATTGTCTCAGGCGATTTGGGCAAAATTCAGGTTGAGCGTCGGCTAATAAGATATGCTTCAGGGAGTGGTCAGCAACCCAAACTCACTATGTCAGCAATCTTTTCTCGTCGTCAGATACTTAAGCTAGGCGCGCTTAGTGCGCTGTCCAGTGCGGGACTATTGGCATGTAGCAGGGAATCCGGGCTAGACAGACAATTGCATTTTGCGAATTTGCAGGAGGCTTTGGTCGAGTTTGCGCGTTTAAATGGCGCTGACAGGCTAAGCGAGCAGGCGCTCTGGAGTTGGCCAAAGACCCTTGTCCACTGTGCGCAAAGCATCGAGTTCTCGATGATTGGCTATCCTCAGCAAAAATCGGCTTTGTTTCAACAGACCCTTGGCCAGGCAGCGTTTAACCTGTTTAGCTGGCGAGGCCGAATGCAGCATGATCTGGCAGAAGCTATCCCCGGTGCACCTGATATCGAAACGATGCCCGATATTAAGCAAGCGCAGGACAGGTTACGTAGCGCCATTGAGCAGTTTTCATCTTATCGAGGAGAATTGCAGCCGCATTTTGCCTTTGGCGCTTTGTCTTTTGAGGAATATGAGCAGGCCCATGCCATGCACCTGGCCAATCATTTCTCAGGCTTTGAGATTATTGGCTAGGGCTTGCCTGCTGTTGTTCAAAGCGAAAGCCGGGGGGATACACATGAAACCCGTCAAAATCACCTTTGCTTAGATCGACACCGGCCTGGCGCAGCAGCGCGTAAACGATGCCCAAATGGAAGAAAAAATTCGGCAGCGCATAGAGATGGATATATTCCTCGGTAGAGAAATGTCGTTCGGCGAAGCCGGCCGTACTCCAGATATCTTCTTCCATGGGCTGCCCTTGTGCCTCATCGGGCAGGGCATGCAGGAAATCTTTGCCCTGCCTCACTAATGCCCTTAGACCATTGAAGCTGACGGTATCGGCCTTAAGCGGTGGAATTGGAAGATCGTACAACGGGTAAGCTGCCCGCAATGCAAAACCTACGCAGGTGCTTACTTGCTGATGAAAGGCAAACATATCCTCTGCCAGGCGGCTTTGCAGTATAGCCTGCTCTTGTGAGTCACTTTGTTCAATATGTTGCACGGCCTTTTGCAGCAAGATATCCAGCTGGCCGAGATAGCGCTCTAGTACCCGTAAATACACATTCCGTCTCCGTAGGCTTATTCTTCACCTTCATAATAGTTCAGGTTTTCCTGCACCCGGTTCATTAGCCAAAACCGATTGTTACCCTCCTTGTCACCCAAGGTGTAGGCAAGATATTTGTCTGAGTCAGGATAATATCCAACATCTGGCTCCAGCATGGTGCTGATCGCCAGGTATTTAAGGGGATTATTCGAATCGTTGATTATTTGATGAGCTTTGCCAAGATCGGGGGGACAGGCAATCACATCACCGGCGCTGATGGCATGTTGCTCATCACCAAAGCGCAGCAGTCCGTTGCCCTCCAGGACAATAAACATTTCTTCATTATTTTGATGAGCATGGAAAGGCCAGGCGCGTTTTCCGGCTGGTACAGTGACGACCGAACAACCCAATTTTTGCGCGCCGATTAAAGGGCCAAGGCGATTTACTGTGGCAACAAACTTGTTGTCCTGATTGATTTCACGGATAGGTAGGTCATCTGCATTAATATTCACTATGGGTTTCATAAACGTCTCATCGTCCTTCGCTGAATCGGTATAACCTACTGAAATCCTGGGGTAAGCGATAGGGGCACTGGCAATGAAATGTATAAGCAGAGCCCATCAGCTTGCATCCAAAAACCGGATAACAACCCCTAGTCGGGTTCATCGGTGGAGTAGCCTTGAATATGCTTGATTTCCACATCTATACAATGCTCATCTCGTTTGAAGCAAAGTTGACGGGTGGCGGCAACCGAGGCCAAGTCCAGCCAGGTATCTTCTGATATCCGTGCAGTATGTCTACCGTCAATGGATATCACCAGATCGCCAACCCGAATGTCTCTGTCATGGGCAGGAGAGTCCGGAGAGATAGCGCGCACCACAAACTCACCAGAGAGAATTTTGCGTAGCTCCACTCCTGTCAGGTTGTAGCGTATTGCTTTGTTTTTGGCTGGGCCAAGGTAAAGTTTGTCGCTGTGGTAGTCGATCACATATCGGCTCTGATTCAGCAAAGCACTGCCAATCACCCACCAGTCATCCGGATCGTCGCCGGGAATAAGGTGAGTACTGATGTTTTGGTAATGCCGGCTGGCCACTGTTAATGCCGGTAAGCGGAAGCGTCTGTGCTGGGTTTCTCCACTCAGGCCAAAATCACTGCCTCTAACTTGTATTGCCGGCAGGGGAATATCTTCACTCTTTGGATAGGCACTACTGAGCTTGAAGTAATGTCTGCTGCCGGTATCAATCAACACTTCTTCCATACGGCTATGCTGAACACTGAATTGCACTTCAACGGGAACTCTTATTTTGCCCATAAAGCGTTCAAAGGCTATGGCGGTATCATCATGCTCAGGTGCATAGGGCTGGTTGGAAATGGCGACAAAACTGGCAGATTTATCAAAATGCCAACTGAAATGGCGAAGCAGATCATAGCCCAGCACACCATCGAAAATGGCTTCATCTGCACGCAGGAAATAAGGGCTGCTTAACAGCGGAATTTGAGCAAGTTTAACGTCCCTAAATGTCGCAGGCCCCAGTGTCAGGGAATCAACGACGGTTTGATAAGCCTTGGAGTTTTCGCCATCTCCCCAGCCGCCAATTTCCAGCTCATATCCTCTGTGAAGATTCAGTGCTTTGACCTTGGGTGTGTCCATCAAAAGTGTAAAAGCCGCGCCGGTATCGATCAGCATTAAAAGTTCGGTGTTATCGTCCACTCTTATCTTGATATACGGCTTTTCGCCAATAAACCGGCTTTCCAGTGCGGCCAAACCTCCCGCATAGGATGATTGCCAGTGGGGACGGAGATCATTGTTGGCCTGCATCAACCGTAAAGTATTTACGGTTCCACAAGCGCTTAATCCTAAAAGAAAAATTCCCGTGGAGATGATCCTGATCCAGTTGATTGCCATGATTAAATACCGCTTCTGTTGGGTTCTGGCGCCTACACTACAGCGGATAAGGTCAAATCAGGGTAAAACACCTCGTCCTAATTATCTATAAATAGACGTCTAGACGTAAAGAAGTTGACATTTCCAGCCGTCTTGGCAAGATGCGCTTATGTCAGCCTGAGGAGAGACCCATGCCTATTCGTATTCCCAGCGACTTACCGGCGCAAAATGTGCTTGGTGAGGAAAATATCTTTGTGATGGATCTGGAGCGCGCCGCGCATCAGGATATCCGTCCATTGGAAGTCGGGATCCTCAATCTGATGCCCAATAAAATCGAAACCGAGGTCCAATTGCTGCGTCTGCTCTCCAATACCCCACTGCAGATTAACGTGGATCTGATTCGTATCGACAACGAAGCGCCCAAGCATACGCCGCAGGCGCATATGGACGCTTTTTACCATCAGTTTGATGACATTTCTGATAAGAAATACGACGGCCTGATTGTGACCGGTGCGCCGCTGGCCATGCTTGACTATGAGCAGGTGAAATACTGGGACAAAATGCAGGAGGTCATGGACTGGGCCCGTCGCCATGTGCAATCCACTTTGTTTTTATGTTGGGCGGCGCATGCGGCGGTGTATCACTATTTTGGCATCAACCGGGAGCTGCGTGATGAGAAATTGTCGGGGGTGTATCCCCATCAGGTAAATGTTGAGCATGATGAGCTGCTGCGAGGCTTCGACCCGGTGTTCAATGCGCCGCACTCGCGTTATGGTGAGGTGCCACTGGCCGATTATCAGTCCCGTCCGGAATTGCATGTGCTGGCCAGTGGCGAGCAAACCGGCGCCTATCTGGTGGCCTCCAGAGACAAACGTCTGGTCTTTGTGACCGGCCATCCTGAGTATGATCCGGAAACCCTGTCCCAGGAATATCAGCGTGACGTCAGTGCAGGCTTGTCGCCTAAGGTGCCACTGCGCTATTTTCCTGATGACGATCCCAACCAGGCCCCTTTGGTGACCTGGCGCTCACACGGTAGCCTGTTGTTCAGCAACTGGCTGAATTACTATGTTTACCAGACTACTCCATATGATCTGACTCAGATTGCCTAGGCTCGGGAGAGAAGCGTGCGAAGTGAAAAGTTAAAACAAGCGTTGCAAGCGCGCATTTTGGTCTTGGATGGCGCCATGGGCACCATGATCCAGCGCCACAAGCTTGAGGAAGCGGACTATCGTGGGCAGCGTTTTGCTACCTGGCATACCGATGTTAAAGGCAATAATGACCTGCTGGTGTTAACTCAGCCGCACATCATCCTGGATATTCATCGACAGTATCTGCAAGCCGGTGCGGATATCCTCGAAACTAACAGCTTTAACGCCACCTCCATCGCCATGGCTGATTATGATATGCAGGCGCTGGTATTTGAGATTAACCGCGAAGCGGCCAAACTGGCCCGTCAGGCGGCCGATGAATATTCCACGCCGGACAAACCCCGCTTTGTTGCCGGGGTGCTGGGTCCCACCAACCGCACCGCCTCCATTTCCCCCGATGTAAACGATCCCGGTAAGCGTAATGTCACTTTCGATGAGCTGGTGACGGCTTATGAGGAGGCGACCGAAGGCCTGATGGAAGGCGGCGCCGATATCATTCTGATCGAGACCATCTTCGATACGCTCAATGCCAAGGCGGCAGCCTTTGCGGTGGAAAATGTGTTTGAACGGCTGGATAAACGCCTGCCGGTCATGATCTCCGGTACCATTACCGACGCCTCGGGACGCACCCTGTCCGGGCAAACCGCCGAGGCTTTTTATTACTCGCTACGCCATGTTAAGCCACTGGCTTTTGGCCTTAACTGTGCCCTGGGGCCGGACTTGCTGCGTCAGTATGTGGACGCCATCAGTTTGATTAGTGAATGTTACGTGTCGGCCCACCCTAACGCGGGTCTGCCCAACGAATTTGGCGAATATGATTTGGATGCAACGCAGATGGCCAAACACATTAAGGAGTGGGCCGGATCGGGTCTGCTCAATATCGTCGGCGGCTGCTGTGGCACCACGCCGGTCCATATCAAAGCCATTGCCGAGGCAGTAAAGGGCGTTCCCCCGCGTCAGCCAGTGGCGGCGCCGGTGCGCTTACGGTTGTCCGGCCTTGAGCCCTTTGTGCATTAGGAGAGTGGTGTGAATCAAGCCAGCAGCAATTTTATCAATATCGGCGAGCGCACTAATGTCACCGGTTCGGCTGTGTTTAAACGCCTGATCCTGGAAGGTGATTTCGAGACGGCATTGGATGTGGCCCGTCAGCAGGTAGAAAACGGCGCGCAGATTATTGATATCAATATGGACGAGGCCATGCTCGACTCCGAAGCGGCCATGGTTCGATTCCTTAATCTGATTGCCTCGGAGCCGGATATCTCCAGAGTACCGGTGATGATCGACTCCTCCAAATGGTCAGTAATCGAGGCGGGTCTTAAATGCGTGCAGGGCAAAGCCATCGTTAACTCGATCAGTTTAAAAGAGGGCGAGGGGCCTTTTTTACAGCAGGCCAAACTGATTAAGCGTTATGGTGCGGCGACGGTGGTGATGGCCTTTGACGAGAAAGGCCAGGCCGATACCAAGGCCCGTAAGTTTGAGATCTGTGAGCGCAGCTATCAGCTGTTGACCGGGAAAATCGGTTTTGCCCCGGAAGATATTATTTTCGACCCCAACATCTTTGCCGTAGCCACCGGTATCGAAGAGCACAATAACTATGCGGTGGACTTTATCGAGGCTACCCGCCTGATTAAGCAAAAGCTGCCCCATGCGTCGGTGTCTGGCGGGCTATCCAATATTTCCTTCTCTTTTCGCGGCAATAACCCTGTGCGCGAGGCTATGCATTCGGTATTTCTTTATCACGCCATCAAGGCAGGCATGGACATGGCTATCGTCAATGCTGGTCAACTGGCGGTGTATGACGATATTCCCCTGGAGCTTCGTGAAGCGGTAGAAGATGTGATCCTTAACCGACGTGAGGATGCCACCGATCGCTTGCTGGAGATTGCACCCAAATATCAGGGCGATGGCAAAGCGGTTGCCAAAGAAACCCTGGAGTGGCGCAGCTGGCCGGTGAATAAGCGCCTCGAGCATGCGCTTGTAAAGGGCATCCAGGACTATATTGAGGAAGATACCGAAGCGGCCCGCCAGCAAGCAGACAAACCATTGCACGTTATCGAAGGGCCGTTGATGGATGGCATGAACGTGGTGGGCGACCTGTTCGGCGAAGGTAAGATGTTTTTGCCGCAGGTGGTGAAATCGGCGCGGGTAATGAAAAAGGCCGTAGCCTACTTACAGCCTTACATTGAGAGGGAGAAAAACGCCGGCAGCAGTAATGGCAAAATCCTGCTCGCCACCGTCAAAGGCGATGTGCATGATATCGGTAAGAATATTGTCGGCGTGGTACTGCAATGTAATAACTTCGAGGTGATCGACCTCGGCGTGATGGTGCCTTGTGAGAAGATCCTGCAGACCGCCCGCGAAAGGGGAGCGGATATGATTGGTCTTTCCGGCCTGATTACCCCTTCATTGGATGAAATGGTGCATGTGGCCAAGGAAATGGAGCGCCAGGGCTTCGATTTGCCCTTATTGATAGGTGGTGCCACTACGTCCAAAGCCCATACGGCAGTAAAAATTGAACAAAACTACCATGGCCCGGTGGTCTATGTGCCCAATGCGTCAAGGGCGGTGGGCGTTTGTCAGAAACTGATTTCGGTGGAGCATAGGGCCGAGTTTATAGACAAGCTCTCGGCAGAATATGATGTGGTGCGTGACCAACATGCCCGTAAACGTCCCCGTTCCAAACCGGTGACCTTGGAAGCGGCGCGAGCCAATGCCTTTAAACCGGATTTTAGCCACTATCAACCCACCACACCTAAGCACCTTGGCGTAAAAGCCATTGAGGCGGATCTGACGACTTTACGGCATTACATCGATTGGACGCCGTTTTTCCTGACCTGGTCTTTAGCAGGCAAATATCCGCGGATCTTGCAGGACGAAGTGGTGGGTGAAGAAGCGCAAAAGCTGTTTACCGATGCCAATGCCATGCTCGATGAGTTGACTACCAAGCAATCGCTGAAAGCCAAAGGCGTGATCGGACTCTTTGCGGCGGCAAGCATCGGTGATGATATAGAGATCTACGCCGACGACAGCCGGACCAAGAGGATATACATCGCCCATCACCTTCGCCAGCAGACCGAAAAGACTGACTTTGCCAATTATTGTTTAAGCGATTATGTGGCTGGCAAAGATACGGGTATTAAGGATTATCTTGGCGCTTTTGCGGTAACGGCCGGCATCGGCGAAGACACTCTGGCCCGCGCCTATGAACAGGCGGGAGATGACTATAACGCCATTATGGTCAAAGCTGTGGCCGACCGTTTGGCTGAAGCCTTTGCCGAATATCTGCACGAACAGGTACGTAAGCACTATTGGGGCTATGCGCCACAGGAAGCCTTAAACAACGAGGCGCTGATCCGCGAACAATATCAGGGTATTCGTCCTGCGCCCGGGTATGCAGCCTGTCCCGAACATACCGAAAAGCAGGCAATTTGGGATTTACTTGAGGTGGAAAAGCATACCGGCATGAAACTGACCGAAAGTTTTGCCATGTGGCCGGGGGCCTCGGTATCCGGCTGGTATTTTGCCCATCCAGAGGCTAAGTATTTTGCCGTGGCACAGATCCAGACTGATCAGTTGGAAGACTACGCCACACGCAAAGGTTGGAGTTTGCAAGAGGCAGAAAAGTGGCTGGCGCCTAACTTAGGATAATAAAAGGATGCCAATGGAAAAACCTTTTAGCCAGGCTTGTGAGAACAACAAAGGGCCCATTCTTGAGGTGCTCAAAAAGCACTTCAGGCCCTGCTCCCATATTCTGGAGATTGGCTCGGGCACCGGTCAGCATGGGGTGCATTTTGCCCCGGCGTTGCCCCATCTTATCTGGCAATGCAGTGATATGCCTGGCAACCATGCCGGTATCAATGCCTGGATAGATGAAGCGCCGGCACACAATCTCAAACGCCCCGTAGCCTTTACTATTGGACAACATCCCTGGCCAAAGGGCGACTTCGACGGCGTTTTTAGCGCTAATACCGCCCATATCATGCAGCCACAAGAAGCGCGCCTGATGATGGAACTGGTGGCTCACAACCTGCCAAAAGGTGGTATTTTCTGCCAATACGGGCCGTTTAATATAGATGGACGCTACACCAGCGACAGCAACCGCTCCTTTGATGAGAGCCTGCGTAATCAGGGCTATGGTGGTATCCGCGATATCGGCGAGCTGCAAGATTGGGCTGTTTCGAAGTTACAATTGGTAGAACGTCTGGCCATGCCGGCCAATAATTTTACCCTAGTGTGGCGTAAGGTCTGACAATGGTTTAATCCACATCCCGCCACAGTGAGTCAACCCGTGCTTGTCAGTCCCTAAGACACCAATCCTGACAGGGAACCGCTGACAAATAAGAAGATGAGGCCCACCACCAAGGCAATGCCGATAATAAGTTTGTGATGTTTATTAGTGATCATGGTCTGCCCCCCAGCGCTTTTCCAGACTATAGCAGTTACCCTAAATCTGCGCGAAACGGCAATAACCGGGAAGCATCTTTTTGATACTCAAGTACTTGTTCGGCTTCTTGTTGAAGGTAGGTGGCAATGGCGTGTCGAAAGGCGGGATCGGCAATATAGTGATTCGAATAACACAATGTGGGCTCAAACCCTCTCAAGATTTTGTGTTCTCCCTGAGTGCCAGGGTTGAACAGCGTTAACCCCCGCTCAATACAAAACTCTATTCCCTGATAGTAGCATGCTTCAAAATGCAGCCCATCGACTTCCTGCACACACCCCCAATAGCGGCCGCACAGGCTATGGTCATCATAGAAGAATAAAGATGCTGCAATGGGCTTCTCTGCTTTATATGCCAGCACCAGCATCATTTGATGGACCAATACTTTCCTAAGCTGATCAAAAAATGCCGGGGAAAGATAGCCGCGATGGCCGGAGCGTTTCAAATAGGTTTGCTGGTAGCACTTTACAAAAAAATCCATGGCCGTCTCATCTATTTGCGTGCCGGTTAAACGCCGACAACAAATACCGTAATCTGTCAGCTTCGCACGCTCCTTCTTCAGGTTCTTCCGTTTGCGTGAGGCAAAGCAGTTAAGAAATGCGTCAAAGTCGCCATATCCACGATTTAGCCAATGAAATTGAACGGAGTGCCTTTTAATGAAGTTTTGTTCTTGTAATTGCCGACTCTGCTCTGCGTTAGGGAAGAGGATATGCGCACTTGAGAACCCATGTTCTTGACAATGCTGCGCGAGAGTCTGGCTAAGGGCGGGCCAAAGATCATCTGCTGATATACCTTCGGCCAACAATAAGCGCGGCCCCGGCACCGGCGTGAAAGGAATGGCGCTAAGCAACTTCGGATAGTATTGAAAACCATAACGCTGATAGGCTTCTGCCCAGGCAAAATCAAACACATATTCACCATAGCTGTGGTGTTTCACGTACAGTGGCAGCGCAGCAACTAACTGCTCTTTGCTGAAGACCAATAAATGATGAGGAAGCCAGCCCGTTTGCCCGCTCACGCAGCCCGTTTGCTCAAGCGCATTGAGAAATTCATGGCGTAAAAACGGACAGCCCGCTGTTGAGAGGGCGTTCCATTCGCTGGCGGGGATATTGTCCAGGCTGTCTAAGAATTGGAATCGCAGTTCCTGTATCATGCTGCAAAGTGTAATCAATGCTAGTGATGGAATGCAGTATGTCAGAGGCGGATCGTAAGATCATCGAACAACTGGTTGCGGGTCTGTTGGCGAGGCGCGAGCATAGCCTGGCAGAGCTGCGGGCCAAGCTTGCTGCAAGGGAACTGGATAGCGCTTTATGTGAACAGGTGTTAGCGGATTTTACGCAAAGAGGATGGCAGTCCGATGAAAGGTTTGCCTGCTTGTTTGCCAGGCAGCGCAGTCAGAAAGGGCAGGGCGAGCTGCGTATCCGGGGCGAACTTCAACAACGACAGGTCGCTTCAGCGCTGATAGAACAGGCGTTAGCCGAGCTGGACGTGGATTGGTTTGCTGCAGCTAAGCGTGCACACGACCGAAAATATCTTGGACGAGCACTGGATTTCAAAGAAAAACAACGCCGGGCCCGATATTTACAGTACAAAGGTTTTAGCCACGAGCAAATCCGCTATGCCCTGGAGAGTCTGGACGACAAATAATATAGATGGTGGCCATCTCTTCACTCGATACAAATATACATTTTCATCGGCCTTTAAGGCCCAGATCTGCCCACAAGAAAGGGTATTTAACAGTCTGTTTACAAGATTTTTGTAGCAACCCTTCAGAAAACTCAACATTCCTTCGCCATCGCCTGTATGGGAGCGGTTAGCCCCACTGACAGCGGCGCATATTTCATGCTATTGTGCTTGCCAATTGATATTGGTCAGACCTTGTGGCTTATAAGTCTTCTGTCTGACCACCTGATAACCAGTAATTAGCGGATTTCGAGAACACCATGACTATCAGCACCGCCGACATTAGACGCGCATTTTTGGACTATTTTGCCAAGCATGGCCACCAAGTAGTGGCAAGTAGCTCGCTGGTGCCTGCAGATGATCCGACCTTGCTGTTTACCAATGCGGGGATGAATCAGTTTAAGGATGTATTCCTGGGTGCTGAGAAACGCGCCTATACCCGAGCGGTATCTTCGCAGCGCTGTGTACGTGCCGGCGGCAAGCATAACGATTTAGAAAATGTGGGCTACACCGCGCGTCATCACACCTTTTTTGAAATGCTGGGTAACTTCAGCTTTGGCGACTATTTTAAGCAAGAAGCTATTCGTTTGGCTTGGAATTTCCTGACCGAAGAGCTCAAATTGCCAAAAGAGAAGCTGCTGGTCACGGTATACGCCGAAGATGATGAAGCCTTCGATATTTGGGAGAAGGAAATCGGCGTGCCAGCGGAAAAAATTATCCGTATCGGCACCAGCGATAACTTCTGGTCAATGGGCGATACCGGTCCTTGTGGTCCGTGCTCAGAGATTTTCTACGATCACGGTGAACATATCTGGGGTGGCCCTCCTGGATCCCCTGAGGAAGATGGCGATCGTTTTATCGAAATCTGGAACCTGGTGTTTATGCAGTTTAACCGCCAGGCCGACGGCAGTATGCAGCCGCTGCCCAAGCCATCCATCGATACCGGTATGGGCTTGGAGCGTATTTCCGCCATCCTTCAGCATGTGCACAGCAACTACGAAATCGATTTGTTCCAGGCGTTGATCCGCAGTGCTGCCGACATCACTGGCGCGAAGGATTTGGCCGATAAGTCTTTGCGCGTTATTGCCGATCATATTCGTTCATGCAGTTTCCTGATTGCTGATGGCGTACTGCCATCAAACGAAGGGCGTGGCTATGTGCTGCGCCGTATTATTCGTCGTGCCGTACGTCATGGCTACAAACTTGGCGCCAATGATATTTTCTTCTTTAGACTGGTTGCTGAGCTCGTCAAGCAAATGGGAGAGGCCTATCCAGAGCTAAAAGCGCAACAAGCCACCATCGAACGCGTGCTCAAAGCCGAAGAAGAGCAGTTCTCCCGTACTCTCGAGCGCGGTATGCAAATTCTCGGCGACGCGCTGGAAAGTCTGGAAGGCGATACTGTTCCCGGGGAAGTGGTGTTCAAGCTCTATGACACCTATGGTTTCCCGGCTGATTTGACCAACGACGTGGCTCGTGAGCGCGGTTTTAAGATTGACCAGGCCGGATTTGAAGCAGCTATGGCCGAGCAGCGCAAGCGTGCACAGCAGGCGAGTCAGTTCGGCACCGATTACAACGATATGCTGACCAGCGAACAGCGTTCTGACTTTACCGGCTATGAGCATGAGCAAGGTAAAGCCAAAGTGGTTGAATTGTTCAGCCAGTCAGCGGCTGTTAATGAACTTAAAGCCGGTGAACAAGGTATTGTGGTGCTGGACAGCACTCCGTTTTATGCCGAGTCAGGTGGTCAGGTAGGTGATACCGGTTTACTTAGAGTGGCTAACGGCGGCTTCCTGGTGCAAGACACCGTCAAACTGGGCAGCGCCATCGCCCATAAAGGCATTGCCCAGGCTGATATTAAAGTAGGCGATTTGGTTGATGCCGAGATTGACGCCAAACGTCGTCAGGCCATCAAACTGAATCACAGCGCAACTCACCTGCTACATGCTGCACTCAAACAGGTGTTGGGTGAGCATGTTAACCAGAAAGGCTCTTTGGTTGATCCGGAACGCCTGCGTTTTGACTTCGCTCATTTCGAAGCGGTAAGCAAAGATCAACTGCTGCAAATTGAAAACCTGGTTAACGAACAAGTTCGCGCCAACCATGACCTGGCCACACGTCTGATGGGCCTGGAAGCAGCTAAAGCTGCAGGCGCTCAAGCACTGTTTGGCGAAAAATACGATGACGAAGTGCGAGTGGTATCCATGGGCAGATTCTCCATGGAACTCTGCGGTGGTACCCACGTTAAGCGCACCGGTGATATCGGTTTATTTCGTATTACCAGTGAAGGCGGCATCGCTTCTGGTGTGCGCCGTATCGAAGCAGTGACCGGTGAGGCAGCCTTGGCCTTTAGTCAACAGCAAGCTTTGCAGCTATCTTCACTTGCCGCATTGGTGAAATCCGATACCAACAGTTTGCCGGACCGCATTGCACAGTTGCTGGAGCAGTCAAAAGGACTCGAAAAAGAATTGCAACAGCTTAAGCAGAAGATGGCCAGCCAGGCGGGTAGCGATCTGTTGTCTCAGGCCAGTGAAATTAATGGGGTTAAGTGCCTGTCTGCTAAGTTGGAAGGAGTAGAGAGTAAGTCATTACGCGACTTGATGGATACCCTCAAGAATAAGCTGGGCTCCGGTATCTTGATGTTGGCCGTGGCCGAAGGTGAAAAAGTCAGCCTGATTGCTGGGGTGACCAAAGATCTGACCGATAAAGTGAAGGCAGGTGAGTTGGTAAACTTTGTTGCTCAGCAAGTTGGGGGAAAAGGCGGTGGCCGTCCGGACATGGCGCAGGCAGGCGGTACACAGCCGGAAAATCTCGACAAAGCGCTGGCCAGCGTGTCGACATGGTTACAAGATAAGCTATAATCCGCGCCGTTTCTCAGGTTTGTTTTTGCCGTGACACAAAAACAAGGAATGGCCTGATGCGTAAAATTGCTGGTGAGATCAGAAATTTACGCTAGTTTTTTAGTGATGGACATTTTTTGGAATAACGGAACAGGAGCAATAGAATGCTGATTTTGACCCGTCGTGTAGGTGAAACCCTGATGATTGGTGACGAAGTGACCGTCACTGTGTTGGGTGTAAAAGGAAACCAGGTACGTATTGGCGTGAATGCGCCTAAAGAAGTGTCTGTACATCGCGAAGAAATCTATATGCGTATACAGGCTGAGAAAAATGCCCAATATGGTTCTCATGAGCCAGGCAACTCACGAAAAGATGACGATGCATAATCGCAAAAAGGCTGGGTAACCAGCCTTTTTTAATGGCCCAAATTTCCCATCCCGCTTTTTGTTTTTATGTAGTTTCTATTGGCCATCAGGGCTAATTTCCTCTCAGAACAGCTTACAAAACAGACCTTATTGCAGGCATTTTGAACTAATAGTGCAAAATGCCAACACATGGTTTTTTGAAAGGGAGAAAAGGTTTGACTTCCTTCATTGGATCAGTAAACTTGCGCCCCACATTTAGGAGAGATGGCCGAGTGGCTGAAGGCGCACCCCTGCTAAGGGTGTATAGGTTAACCCCTATCGAGGGTTCGAATCCCTCTCTCTCCGCCATTCCTTAACTTGAAGGATTGGCGAAACAGATCACGCGTGTGTAGCTCAGTTGGATAGAGTACCTGGCTACGAACCAGGCGGTCGGAGGTTCGAATCCTTCCACACGCGCCATATAAAGAAAAAGGCCCTGCTTTGCAGCAGGGCCTTTTTCTTTATATCGTCCCGGGATGGGTAAGAACTCCCAGGTTCGACTAAAACGCTTGGAGCGTTTTAGGACATCGTTGCTTTTTGACGACGGCCCGCAGGGCGCTGGACAGGACAGTCCAGCGTAATCCTTCCACTTCACGCACCAGTCGTTCTCAAGAAATTTTTAAGTTGTTAGCGCCACCTCAACCAACAACTGCTCAACCATATCCGCCATCTGCCTTAGCATCACCAAATCCGCAGGAAGCAGCTCTTTAGGAGCAGAATCAATAATACATAGCGTTCCTACTTTATATCCATCTGGACTAATAATCGGCGCGCCCGCATAGAAGCGAATATGCGGGGCACCGGTTACCAAAGGATTGTCGGAAAAGCGCTCGTCGTTTCGGGCATCTTTAACATAAAAGATGTCATCTTGATTGATGGCGTGGCCACAAAAAGAGATGTCTCTCGATGTTTCCTCTGCATCCAATCCCTGCTTGGATTTAAACCACTGTCGGTCAGCATCTATCAAACTGACCAAGGCCAGGTCCACATCAAAGTAGTCCTTTGCTTTGGCGGTTATTTTGTCAAACCTTTCATCTGCCGGGGTATCTAATATTTCCAGGCGATAAAGTGCACACAGGCGCATGGTTTCATTGGTGGGGAGTTTCGGTTTTTGCATCAATTCTGCTACCTGATACTGCTTAGTGGCCGAACTGCATAAGCCAAGATTGAAGTTCACAGATTTACTACGTCACCAGTGTTTAAACGATCATTGTTGTGCGAAACAAAACTAGCATGCGCTCAGTTGTTACTCCCTGTTCATCCTTGACTATTTGTTCCCCGGGCAACAGGTTTGAAGAAATTGACCCATGCAGACGAGTAAAATAGTATTGCATTTACCTAAATGACGTGTAGAATGCGCCCTCGCTGTGACAGGGTGACCTGGCAAACAGCCAGAATTCAAGATTTACGCGTGTGTAGCTCAGTTGGATAGAGTACCTGGCTACGAACCAGGCGGTCGGAGGTTCGAATCCTTCCACACGCGCCATATAAAAGAAAAGGCCCGCTCGAAAGAGCGGGCCTTTTCTTTTATACCCCGTCGTGGGACGGGGTAAGAACCTCCCGGGTTCGACTAAAACGCCAGGAGCGTTTTAGGACATCGTCGCTTTTTGACGATGGCCCGCAGGGCATTGGGCAGGACAGCCCAATGCAATCCTTCAACCAGTCAATAATGATTTAAAGCTAGTGCATCGCGTGTTTACATCCCTGTACGGATATTCCAGTCAGCCCTTCCTTGGGCTGCCGTTCAGCCAGGCGGCGCTGAGCGCCTAAAGAAACTGACTTCACCCTTCCACACGCGCCATATAAAAGAAAAGGCCCGCTCGAAAGAGCGGGCCTTTTCTTTTATACCCCGTCGTGGGACGGGGTAAGAACCTCCCAGGTTCGACTAAAACGCCTGGAGCGTTTTAGGACATCGTCGCGTTTACTCACCACCTCCATGTGGTTCGTCCTGCGGACCAGCTAAAGCTGTTGATGGTTGCTCCGGGCAACCATGCTGACGATGGCCCGCAGGGCATTGGGCAGGACAGCCCAATGCAATCCTATTGCTGGCTAATTTCAGCGTTCTCAGGTCTTACATCCCTGTAGCCGTGTTCCAGGCGCGCCATCCACGGCGCGCTGTTCATCACTCTCGGAGTTGTGTTAAGCCACTCCTCGCTCGCTTACAGCCTTCACCCAATCACAAACCAAAATCCCAATAAACCAACTACCCTAGAATCATTAAAACTAAAGCTCCAGAAGCTTTTCATGCATGAATACCTAAAATAAGTGAATAAAAAGTAATTTCATATGCATAAATTAACCGCGCTACGGTGTTGTTTTAAACCTAACCTCATGCTACTTATCATTTTTTAAGCAAGGACAGAATACAAATGACAACAAGCGTACAGTCCCTTCTTTTCGATGCTGCCATGTTGTTGGTGGTGGGCATGCTGGTAGTGTTTCTGTTCTTAAGCTTGCTGATTGGTGCTATTCAACTGGTTAGTCGGTTCTGCAAGCATACAATCGATGAGCCCATATCTGTGCCGGCAAATCTCAGTGCCAAGGTCGACAATCCAGGAGCGGCGCCATCGGCCTCTGTTATCGCCGCTATCAGCGCCGCCATCCATCAACACCGCCAACAAAAATAGGGAGTATTTATGACCAAGCCTCTCGCTCTGACTGAACTCGTACTGCGTGATGGACATCAGTCGCTGCTCGCAACACGTATGCGCTTGGACGATATGTTGCCGATTGCTGAAAAGCTGGACCAAGTAGGTTTTTGGTCCATGGAGTCATGGGGCGGTGCCACCTTTGATGCCTGTATCCGCTACCTGGGTGAGGATCCTTGGGTACGTATTCGCGAGCTTAAAAAGGCGATGCCTAATACTCGCCAACAAATGTTGCTTCGCGGCCAGAACCTGCTCGGCTATCGGCATTATGCCGATGATGTAGTGACAAAGTTTGTAGAGCGGGCTTATGCCAATGGTGTAGAAGTGTTTCGTATCTTTGATGCGATGAATGATGTGCGCAATCTGCAAACCGCCGTCAAAGCCACCATTGATGTCGGTGCCCATGCTCAGGGTACACTGGCTTACACGGTCAGCCCGGTGCACAACCTGGACATGTGGTTAACCATGGCGCGTCAACTGGAAGACATGGGCGTGCATTCCATCTGCATCAAAGACATGGCTGGCCTGCTAAAGCCTTATGACTGCGAAGCCTTAATCCTTGGTCTTAAAGAAGCGGTAGCAGTACCTATTACCATGCAATGCCATGCCACTACCGGGTTAAGTACGGCCACCTATCAAAAGGCCATCGATGCTGGCATCGATATGCTCGACTCTTCCATTTCATCCATGAGCATGACCTATGGCCATACCGCCACTGAAACTGTGGTAGCGATGGTGGAGGGCACCGAGCGGGATACCGGCCTGGATTTGCTGTTATTGGAAGAGATAGCGGCCTACTTCAGAGAAGTGCGTAAAAAATACGCCCGCTTTGAGGGTAGTCTTAAGGGCGTGGATGCGCGGATCCTGGTGGCACAGGTGCCGGGCGGTATGTTAACTAATATGGAGAACCAGTTACGCGAGCAAGGCGCCGAAGACAGATTGGATGAGGTGTTGAAAGAGATCCCCAAGGTCAGGAAAGATCTGGGCTATATCCCCTTGGTTACTCCCACTTCACAAATTGTCGGTAGCCAGGCGGTGCTGAATGTGCTGACCAACGAGCGCTATAAGAGCATTACCAAGGAAACGGCCGGCGTGCTTAAAGGTGAATATGGCGCCACGGCTGCTCCAGTGGATAAGGCATTGCAGGCCAGGGTTTTGGATGGCCAAGAGGCTATCACTTGTCGACCGGCAGACCTGCTGGATGATGAATTGGATAAGCTCACCGCGGAGTTATCCAAGCTGGCCTTAGAGAAGGCCATTAAACTTGCTGAAAATAAAGTTGATGATGTGCTTACCTACGCACTTTTCCCCCAGGTAGGCCTGAAATTTCTGGAAAATCGCAATAATCCTGCGGCCTTTGAGCCTGCGCCGGGTCTTGAACCAGTTAGCAAGCCTGCGGCGCCGGCAGCTAGCTCAGGAAAAAGCCCTGCCAGTTATGCGGTGCGTGTGGATGGCAAGGTCTATCAGGTAGAGGTAGCCGATAGTGGTGAACTGACCGATATTAAACCGGTAAAAGGCGCCGAAGATCCGCCGCAAAAGGCCTCGGTGGCAGGTGCCGAAACCCTTAATGCGCCATTGGCCGGGAACATTGTCAAAGTGCTGGCAAAACCGGGAGTAAGCGTCAACAAAGGAGATGTGGTGCTACTGATGGAAGCCATGAAAATGGAAACCGAGGTGCGCGCGGCTCATGCTGGCCAGGTGGCTGAAGTGCTGGTCAAAGAAGGCGATGCGGTGCAAGCGGGCCAACCACTGCTGACTCTGGGGTAAGCCGATGGAGAAGTTACAGATCCTGTGGCAATCCACGGCCCTGGCCAATTTCCAGTGGGGCCAGTTGGTGATGATGGCGGTAGGGCTACTGCTGCTCTACCTGGCGATTGTGCGTAAGTTCGAGCCCCTGTTGTTATTACCCATCGGCTTTGGGGCAATACTGACCAATATTCCGCTGGCTGGTTTCAGTGAACCAGGGGGGCTGTTGTATTACGTTTATCTGGTCGGTATTGAAACCGGGGTTTTTCCGTTGCTGATTTTCATGGGCGTAGGGGCACTTACCGACTTCGGTGCCTTGATTGCTAATCCACGAATGTTGCTGCTGGGGGCGGCTGCGCAGTTTGGGATTTTCGCGACCTTATTCGGTGCCATCCTGTTAAACCTGATCCCGGGTTTTGACTTTACCCTCAAAGACGCCTCAGCTATCGCTATTATTGGCGGTGCTGATGGGCCTACTGCTATCTTTTTAGCTTCACGGCTGGCACCGGATCTGCTCGGAGCCATCGCGGTGGCAGCCTATTCTTACATGGCGTTGGTACCCATTATCCAGCCCCCCATTATGAAAGCCTTAACCAGCCAGGCTGAGCGGGAAATTGAGATGGCACAGCTACGCGTCGTTTCAAAGAAAGAGAAAATTTTATTCCCGCTGATGGTGTTGATGCTGACCATTTTGTTCTTGCCTACAGCCACACCTTTAGTTGGGATGTTTTGCCTGGGCAACCTGATGCGTGAGTGCGGTGTCGTAGAGCGCCTCAGTAAGACAGCTCAAAATGAGCTTATTAATGTGGTCACTATTTTCCTCGGCCTTGCAGTCGGCTCCAAACTCTCCGCCGATAAGTTCCTGAGTCTGGAAACTCTTGGGATTTTGGCCCTCGGTGCTATTGCCTTTGCCATTGGTACTGCGGCGGGTGTGTTGATGGCGAAGCTTATGAACAAACTAAGCGGGGGGGGGATCAATCCCTTGATTGGTGCAGCCGGCGTTTCCGCGGTGCCGATGGCGGCCCGGGTTGTTAATAAAGTGGGTCTTGAAGCCAATCCCCATAACTTCTTGCTGATGCATGCTATGGGCCCTAATGTGGCAGGCGTGTTAGGCTCTGCTGTCGCCGCTGGTATCCTCCTCGCGCTGGTGGGGTAAATCGGGACCGTTATGCCGGTGGCATAACGCAGCCCGATTTACGGACCATTTCGCCTGGAACGAAATGGAACAGCTATGCTGGCCCGAAGGGCGAAGGACAGGGATAGTCCGGAGTAACCCTGGGTAAACCACTACAGAAATTAGCGAAAACGTGGAGCTAATTTAGTGGTTTACGGGAAGGCATAGGATGCCTGAGCTGGGCTTTTAGCGCAGGCGGGAAGCCGGAGGTAAAAGGCCGACCTGGGCAATGTCCCAAGGAAGGGTGACAGCTTGGAATCCAGACAGGACCGTTATGCCGGTGGCATAACGCAGCCCGATTTACGGACCGTTTCGCCTGGAACGAAATGGAACAGCTATGCTGGCCCGAAGGGCCAAGGACAGGGACAGTCCGCAATCTCCCTTGGAAACTTGCGCCCGTAAAACGCCCTTGGTTTTCAGCGCGTTTCCTGAAGGCAGGATGCCGTAGCTGGACTTACAAGCCGACACCAAGGAAGTCAAAAGGCACACTAAGTGGCGGCGATGTTTATTCGCCAAAATCCTCTACAAATGCGTCAACCACAGCATCAGGGTATAAAACCCGGCGATCACGGCAGAAAAAACCAGAATATAGATAAAACCCTGGCGGCCTTGGGCCATGGTGTAGCCGTTGTGGCGCAGGTAAAAGTACCAAATCAAGCACAGGACAGCGGGGATAAGAAACAGCAACCTGAGCAAAGGACATCTCCCTGAAAGTCAGAATCATTGGTATAAGTTCTTGATTCTATTCTACTCACTCCTAATGGCAAGATAAAAGCCTGTCATATTACTGACCCCAAATTGCCATTAAGTTGTCATCGCACTTTTATCTAATGGGGCAAATCAACCAACGGGGTGCCTTATGTCCAGCATGTTCGCCTCTTCACCGGTACAGGCCGCAAAGTCTATTGATTACAGCCAGGAATTGATTCGCAGACCCTCAGTTACCCCCAATGATCATGGCTGTCAGCAGTGGTTGGCGCAAAAGCTGGAGGCTCTGGGTTTTGATTGTCTTTTTATTTACGAGCAGGGTGTCAGTAATTTGGTGGCAAGTCGTGGGCACGGTGAAGAGGCAATGGCGTTTGTAGGGCATACCGATGTGGTGCCGCCTGGCCCTTTGGACAAATGGAAGGTGGATCCTTTTGCCGCGGCGATTGTGGACGATGAGCTGATTGGTCGTGGTGCCGCCGATATGAAGACAGGCGTGGCCGCCATGCTGGCGGCTTTGGAGCGTCATATCCTCACAGGCAAACCCTGCAATAAGCGCATGATGTGGCTGATTACCAGTGATGAAGAAGGAGAGGCTGAATACGGTTCAAAGGTAATGAAGCGTTATCTGGACAGTCAGGGTGTTCATCTTGATTACTGTATTGTGGGAGAGCCCACAGCCAAGGAGCACAGCGGCGATGTTATTAAGGTCGGGCGACGTGGCGCCATTTCCGCCAGGTTACGGGTAAAAGGCAAGCAAGGTCACGTAGCTTATCCCCAATACGCCGATAACGCCATCCACAAAATGGGAAAGTTGATTGCTGCGCTAAATAGCATTGTATGGGATGAAGGCAGTGATGATTTCCCTGGTACCAGTATGCAGATCACCCATATTGATTCCGGTGCTTTTACCGATAATATCGTGCCCGCCAATTGCAGTATTTGCTTCAATATTCGCTACAGCCACCGCTACTCGCAGCAAAGCTTATTTGCCTTGATTGAATCCATATTGTCTCCTATTACCCAAGATTTCGAGTTGGAGTGGGAGCGACCATGTGAACCCTATTTCACCGAGAAAGGCGATAAAGATTGCCTTATCGAGCATGTAGAAAAAGCGATTCATAAGACTACTGGTACCTTTCCGCTACTTTCTACCTCCGGCGGTACCTCCGATGGTCGTTTTTTTGCCTCCCCGGGCACGCAGGTCGTCGAAGTGGGGGTGCCTAACAAGAGCATTCATCAGGTCAATGAGCGAGTGCATATTGCCGAATTAGTGACATTGGAAGATATCTATTCGGAATTGCTAGAAAGCCTGCTAGCCTAACAGCAAGAGTCACTTATCTTCTTTATGGTCCGTTTTTTAGACAACGGGCCTGACGGGATGGCATCTTGCATAGACAGTTGGTCCGTCTATTTATCTTGGTGTGTGTACTAGCGCAAGGCACAGCTTTTGCCGCGTCTGCTTCTGAGTTATCAAAGAAAAGCATCAGCATTGCCTTTGGGCATGAAGACAAACACTTTGCTGAGTTAATCGACTCTGTGGCCAAATCCATTGGCATATCGGTAAAACTGCGCATTTACGACAGCGCGCAGCTTAAAGTTGAGCTACTGCAATATGCAGCCCGACAACAACTACCTGATGCGGTCATTGTGCCGGCGGACTTCATCGGACTGCAATCCTTGTCCTATAGCACCGTGCCGGACGATTGGATAAGCGCTAAAACAGAAGAGCGCTACCTTCCTCTGGTTACCTTGGATGGTCAGAAAAAGGGCATTCCTATTCTTGGCGGCAATCATCTGCTCTTGTATTACAACCGGGCACAGATTTCGTCACCGGTTCAGGATTGGAGCGAACTTTTGGCGCAAAAGGAACAGACAGAAGAAGAGAAGGAACTGATCGCCTGGAGTTTTAATGTGATGTATTGGTTCTTGCCTTTCCTCGGGGCTTTTGATGGTCTGCCGGTTAGAGGTGATGAGATCTTATTAGACTCTGTGGCGATGCAAAAAGCACTGACATTCTATTGGTCATTGGCAGAGAGGGGACTGGTATCGGCGACCTGCAATTATCAGTGTGCCACAGACAAATTTGTGCAGGCAAAGATCCCCTATCTAATCTCCGGGATGTGGGCCTACGGGCAACTTAAGGACAAAATGGGCGAGGAACTGAGCGTGGCAACTTTACCCAAAGTAGAAGGTAAATCCATGGTGCCCTATTTTGCCGCCCATGTGTTGGCCTTTCCGGATAACAGCCTGGAGTCAGACAAAAGATCGGCGTTAAAGCTGCTTAGTGAAAAGATGCAGTCACAAGCCTTTCAAGAAAAGTTGTGGTCAACGTTTAAAGCGCTGCCTGTTAACCGCGATGTGATTAAAAACCTTGAACAGTCATCTGAAAAAGACGTGCAGGCAATTTTGGCGCAACTGCAATCGTCGGCTCCCATGCCCAGTGATTATCGCATGGCCGTAATTTGGGAAGCCATGAGCAAGGGATTTAACCGCTATGGTAGCCATATCTATTCGGCACAGCAGGCTTCACGCTACATGCAGCATATGACAGAGCAAACGCTGGAGAATTTTCAGCAAGGTTCACTGCAGCCATGAAGACCATGTCTTTTAGCCGCGCACTCTTCCTCTATGTCGTTTTTTTCGTCTTCGTACCCATATTGCTTGCCGTTTCATACCTGCTCTACGACTCATATAAAGCAGAGAGCACATTGGCGCAGTCCACGGTGCAATCCAAGATGCAAACCTTTGCCGGTACCTTGGACAATAGCCTGAGTGAAATGCATAACTTGGTGATGACGCTCTCCACCGACAAACCGCTTTCGGAAGTGGCAGTCAATATCCTGTTTTCACAGCATGCGTTAAATACCTTGCAGGCAATCGTTGAAAATGAGCCCCTGATTAAAGCTGCCTTTGTTGCTGACGACGCCGGCTTTGTTATCGAGGGTTACCCTCTGGCTTCACTGCGTTTGGAAGGAGAATGGCTTAACCAATTTACCGGCCGGTTAATGAATAAGTCCATCGGTGAGAGGGCGCCAAAACTTTGGCTGGCACCGTATTCAGTATTGCAACAGGCCTTTCCTGAGCAAATCCATGACGGTTTACTTTTCTCTGTCCCTTTGGTCATGGAAACCTCGTCAATCGTGGCACCTGAGAAGGTGACCTCCATTCTCTACGTTTTGCTGAACACTAACGCCCTGCTTAAGCTGGTGCTACCCGAACAAGAAAACCTTGCCCAGCAAACCCAATTGTCGGCAAATGATCACATCCTCTATGCAAACACGGGCGATCAGATATTGCAGCCGATTGCGCAAACTCAGGCATTACAATTTGGAGTACAGGAAGACACGAATCTGCTACCGCTGACACTCACAGTGGTGCAAGACCAGACCTACTACATGCAAGGGTTTTACAATCATTTGCGGATCATAGGTTTGATATTGTTAGTGCTGCTACCCGTGTCTTTATGGCTTCTACACCTGTTTTCCAAGCATTTGCTCAAGCCCATTAATCAGGTGCGAGAATTGGGTAAGCGTATCAGTGCCGGTGATTACCGGGGCAGTAATTATCGCAGTGGCTATCTGGAACTGGATGAAATGGTGGACTCCATGAATCATTTAGCCAAGACCTTGGAGATTAAGATTGAAGGGCTGAATGACGCGCGGGAAGTTGCCGAGGCGTCGGAAAGAATGAAAAGCCAATTTTTGGCCAATATGAGCCATGAAATCAGAACCCCAATGAACGGTGTATTGGGCTTTTTGCAGTTGCTTGAACGACAACCGCTGACAGAGCAACAGCATGACTGGACAAATAAGGCGATTGGCTCGGCGAAAAGCTTGCTCAATATTCTTAATGACATACTGGATCTTTCCAAGGTGGAAGCCGGCGCAATGCAACTGGAGTCTATCCCGTTTGACTTGCATGACTTGCTGGAGCTGATAGTCAGCAATCAGGGCCTCGCTGCCTCCAACAAAGGCGTATTGCTTAGGCTAAATATGCCAGCGACGCTGCCCAGAACCTGGATGGGTGATCCCACCAGAGTCGCTCAGATTGTGCGCAACCTGGTGTCCAATGCGGTTAAGTTTACTGAGAGGGGGCAAGTGCTGGTTGAGGCCAACAGCAGAATAGATGCACGAGGGCAGTGGCTAACCATAAAAGTCACTGATAGCGGGATAGGGATGGACAGCTCTCAACTGGATGAATTGTTTAGCCCATTTAAGCAAGCCGATGCGTCGACAACCCGAAAATACGGTGGTACCGGATTAGGTCTTGCCATCAGCCAAAGTCTGGCCCATTTGATGGGAGGGCATATCGAGGTGACCAGCCGGGTAGGGGAAGGCAGTTGTTTCACTCTGGAAATATTGTCCCAAAGTCAACAAGGGCAATCCGCAATTGAGTCGCAACATACCGTTACTCATCAGGCTCCGGATCTCAGCACCTGTAGAATTCTGATTGCCGAAGACAATCTTATTAATATGGAAATTTTGATTCAAATGCTCAAAGATACCGGCGCTTCTCTACATATCGCTAAAAACGGCGCCGAGGCCGTCGATGTGGCGCAACGTGTTCAACCTGATCTAATTCTGATGGATGCCCAGATGCCGGTGATGGATGGTATTGAAGCAACCCGGCAGCTACGAGAAAGTGGATTTAGCCGACCTATTGTCATGCAAACGGCCAATGTGTCCAATGAAGATCGCGCCCAGTATCAAGACGCCGGTGCCGATGATATGGTCGCTAAACCAATGGATAGTAGGGTGCTGTTTAGCGTCCTTGTTCGCTTTCTTTCGCCTCAGGCTGCCTGAGCATCCATATCAGATTTTTCCACACATAAAGCTTCATTCAGATACTTTCCCCCGAAAGATCAGTTGGTTGGAATCAAATAAATTAAAAATAGTCGCATTTTTACCTGCCAACTTTTTTTCAGCTGCTATGGTTATCACTAAATAATCTAAAACGTCATTGACCGATGCTGCAGTTGCAAGACAGGAGCACCAGATAAGTCGCTGAATGATGTTCCGGGAATATGGCTTCAGAGTTGGGATCGGTGTGTAGTGATCTGGTTTATGTCAGTCACTAGGGAAAGGAAGTTGTTCCCCCATGTTTACCGTTTTCTTTTTACTCACTAAAGCCCATTTTTCTGTTGGCATACATCATCGACTTTCTGCATCCGTCTGCTGTGTTCGTTGCAATCGCTGCGGTTATCCTGTTTACACCAAATCGGAGGTGCTATGAGCAAAACCATATTAGTTGTCGATGATTCTCCCTCCATCCGCCAGGTTGTGGGATTGACCCTGAGGGCGGCTGGTCATCAGGTGGTGGAAGCGGTCGATGGTAAAGATGCCCTGACGAAACTAGATGGCCGCAAAATTCATCTGATTGTCAGTGATGTCAATATGCCCAATATGGATGGCATCAGTTTTGTTAAAGAAGTGAAGAAGCTGCCGGACTACTGTTACACCCCTATTTTGATGCTGACCACCGAATCAGAAGAATCCAAAAAGGCAGCGGGTCGAGAAGCGGGTGCCAAAGCCTGGTTATTAAAACCCTTCAAGCCGGAGATGCTGCTCTCCGCCATCACCAAATTGGCGTAGGGAGGAGCGTATGACGGTCAGCACAGAAAAACAGCAGTGGCAGTCCCCAGCATCGCTGACCATTTACGATATCAAGCAAGTCGATCAGCAAATGCACGAGCCGCTGCAAAAGGGTAGCTGGATGTTTGATTTGTCAGCTCTGAAGGATTTAGACAGTACCGGTGTGCAATGGCTGATGATGGCGCAGCGACGCTTACAAAAACGTGGTGAGTTGTTGCAACTCGTTAATGTGCAGGACGAGATCAAGGACATCTTTGCAGTATTGGGGGTATTGGAGACATTGTCTTTAAAGCAGGAGACAAACGAGGATGATTGACCCTGTACAAATCTTTAAGGAAGAGGCTGCCGAGCACCTGCATGTGCTGGAAACGGCACTGCTGGAATTAGAAGAACATCCCAACGACCAAGCGCAAATCTCCGCAGCCTTTCGGGCTATGCACACCATCAAAGGGGCGGGAGGCATGGTGGGCTACGACCACCTGTCTTATTTCACACATCATTTAGAAACCTTTTTCGATCGCGTCCGAGATGGCCGATTGGCACTGACTTCCGAAAAAATCAATCTGGTACTGGAAGCCAGAGATCATATTGCCACTCTGTTGGAAGACCCGGAGCCTTCGGCTGAATTGATGGTGATAAGTGAAACCCTGCTGCGCCATTTTCGCCAAAGTGAGAGCGGTACTGCGGCATCTTCTGCCCCAAGCCAATCCGCGCCGTCGGTTGCGGAAACGGCGGATGAACAGAGCTGTCTTTATCGTATTCAGATTAAACCCCATCGCAATGCCTTCAAGGATGGCTTCGATACGCTACCGGTTATTCGGGAGCTTCGTTCATTAGGTCCTTGCCATGTATCCGGGTATTTGAGTCCCGACTTACTCGACGAAAGCTTTGAAGCAGACACTTGCTACCTTGCCTTTACCGTATTGCTTTCGAGTCAATGTGAACGCGCGGCACTGGATGACGTGTTTATGTTTGTGCAGGACGATTGGGACATCCAGATCAGCACCATTGGCAATGACGAGGCCTGCCGGGTCGGTGATCTATTAGTGAAAGACGGGGCCATTAGCCCTGAAGTGCTGGAGTCGATTATTCAGACACAGGCGCGCACCGGTGAACTGGCACAGCAACAAGGATTGGTGGACAAGGAACAGGTAGACAGGGCACTCGCCGAGCAAAACTATATTCGTCAGCAGCAAAAATCCAAACAGCCGGAAGAACAGAGCATCAGGGTGCCCCAACGTAAACTGGATAGTTTGATGGACCAGGTGGGAGAACTGGTTATTTTGCAGGCCAGAGTCGACCAGCTGGCGTTGGATTTGGAACATGAGCAACTTGCCTCCATGGCGGAGGAACTAGAGCGGTTGGTCACCAATCTGCGTGAGATTACCTTTGATATCCGTATGTTGCCTATCGGCTCTACCTTTGGTCGTTTTCGCCGGTTGGTGCGGGACCTAGCTCAGGAACTGGGTAAGGAAGTGGAGCTGGAAACTCAGGGGGAAGATACCGAGCTGGACAAGGTGGTTTTGGACAAACTGGTCGATCCCCTGGTGCACATTCTTCGCAATAGCCTTGACCACGGCATTGAAACACCGCAAAAACGCATAGAGCAGGGTAAAACTGGTAAAGGATTGCTCAGCCTCAAAGCCTCCCATTACCAGGGACAGATCCTGATTGAAATCAGTGACGATGGTGCCGGCTTGGATAAAGACAGGATTCGCAGCAAAGCTATTGAAAAAGGTCTGATTCGCGAAGATGCCCAGCTTGATAACCAGGAAATCTATGCCCTGATTTTTGAGCCTGGCTTTTCCACTGCCGCCAAGATATCCGATGTCTCCGGTCGTGGGGTGGGCATGGATGTGGTGAGAAGTTCCATTGAAAGTCTTCAGGGTAGGGTGCAGTTGGAAAGTGAGAAAGGTAAAGGCACCCGCATTCGCATTTTACTGCCCATGACCTTGTCCATTATCGAAGGGTTAATGGTAGCAGTCTCCAACGAAAAATACGTATTGCCGCTGAATCTGGTAGAGGAATGTATTGAAACCTCGGCCAGTGAAATCAGTACCAAAAATGGCTCCCGCTTGATTAAGCATCGCAACCAGATGGTGCCTTGTCTTCGCCTCAGAGAGTGCTTTTCAGTTACCGGAGTGCAGCCTAGCTTGGAGCAAACAGTGGTGGTGCGTTCGGGCGACACCCAATTAGGTATTACTGTCGATGAAGTGATTGGAAACTTTCAAACTGTGGTCAGAAACCTGGGCCGTCTTTATCAGGATACGCCCGGTGTGTTAGGCGCCACTATCCTGGGCGATGGTGGTATCGCCATGATCCTGGACGTGGGTCAGCTGGCGGGGGCAAATGACAGCAACAAGGTACAAACAACATAAGGGAAGGGTAAGCATATGATGAAAATTACTATTAAGGCCCTGCTGTACGCTGGTTTTGTGGTGTTAATTGGGCTGCTGATTCTCTCCAGTTTTCTGGGGTTGGAGGCGTTATCCGACGCCAGGAATAATCTTAACTCTGTAGTTCAAGGACCCGCTGAACGGGTCAAATTGGCCGGACGAATCAGAATGGGAATTCTGGATTACGACCGGATGGAAAAAAACTACATCCTGGCCAGGAAAACAGAGCGTAAGCAAAGAGCCACCAGCAATATTGCCAATGCCAAAGAACAGATGCTTGGAAATATCGCTACCCTCGAGAAGATTGCCACTGTTGAGGGGGGCAAGGCCCTTGCGGAGTTTAAACAAAATTTTGTTGAATATGATCGCATCGCCAGCCGCGCCAGAGATATATCAATAATGACCGAAGACAGTGGTCACTCTGAAGAAGAGATTGCCCGAAGTGATGATGAGGCGTTTAAGCTAATTGATTCACTGGGTGAGAAAGAACTGGCAGAGGCAGAAAGTAAGATTCGTAGAATTGTCGAAATCAATGAAGGATTGATGGCCGAATCGCTGGTGGAAGCAGAGGCTCGTTACGCATCTACCCGCAATATGTTAGTCACTGCGCTTATCGTCTCTTTGCTACTCGGTATAGCTGCCGCCTTCCTGATTATTATGAGGATAAATGAGGTAAGCCGCATTGCTGTCCTGATTGGCGATGGCGACCTCAATCACAGCTTTAATCCTGATGCCAGCGATAATGATATCTATGGTGTGCTGCGCAATATGAACCATCGGCTGCGGGATATTGTTTCTGAAATTAAGGAAGCTTCTGAAAATGTCACTTCCGGCAGTATTGAGATGAGCAGCACCGGCCAGCAAATCGCTCAAGGGGCGACTGAGCAGGCAGCTTCCCTTGAAGAAGTGTCTTCTTCCATGGAACAGATGACTGCCAATGTCTCGCAAACGGCCGACAATGCCAGACAAACAGAGCAAATTGCCCGTCAAGCGGCGTTGGATGCCCAATCTACCGGCGATGCGGTGCGCGATACTGTTGCCGCGATGAAAGATATTGTAGAGAAGATTGCCATTATCGAGGAAATCGCCCGCCAGACTAATTTGCTGGCCCTTAATGCCGCTATTGAAGCGGCAAGGGCCGGTGAGCATGGCAAGGGCTTTACCGTGGTGGCGGCAGAGGTCAGAAAACTGGCCGAGCGCAGCCAACGAGCCGCAGGGGAAATCGTCGAACGTTCCAGAAAGAGTCTGGATGTATCAGAAAAGGCCGGCTCCATGCTAATGGAATTAGTACCCAGCATTCAGCGTACTTCCGGACTGGTTCAGGAAATCAGCGCCGCAGCCATGGAGCAGGATAAAGGCGCCGCCGAGATTAACAAAGCGCTGCAACAACTTGATCAGGTAGTACAGCAATCTGCAGCTTCAGCTGAGGAAATGGCCGCAACCTCGGAAGAGCTCTCTGCTCAGGCTGAACAAATGAACAGCACCATGGAGTTCTTTAAAGTGGATAACAAGCGTGGCATCAGCAAAAAGCCTGCTGTGCGCTATGACAAAAAGCCGCCTTCATCACCGCCTAAAAGTGGCAAGCCTCTGGCCACTCCAAAATCGAAAGGCAGTGGAGTGGATCTGCAACTCGATGATGATGACGGCTTTGTACGTTATTGAGGTAAATCATGAATCAATCCTCAAGTAACCAAGACGGGGCTGCTTTGCAATCCATTCAGATCCTTTCCTTTGTGTTGGATGGTGACTGGTTTGGCGTTGAAATAGGCGGCATTCAGGAAGTACTGGAATATCGCACGGTAACCAAAGTACCGCGCACACCGGCCTTTATGTTGGGCGTGATTAACCTGAGGGGTAAGGTGATTCCGGTGGTGGATTTACGCCGCCACTTCGAGATGAAGACGCCAGAGCCCACGGTGGACAGCTGCATCATCATTATACATGTGGAAATTGATGGTGAGAGCACCGCACTTGGGATTCTGGCTGATCGCGTCAAAGAAGTGCTGGAAATCGACATGAGCAATATCAGTCCTCCCCCCAAGATTGGTAGTCGGGTGAACAGCAACTTCATTTACGGCATGGCCAGACACGATGACAACTTTATTATTTTGTTGCGTCTGGCGCGGGTGTTTTCTTCCGAAGAGCTACAGCGGGTGATGGAACAAACGGAGACGCTGCCACAGCCGGAGGTATCCAGTGAGAACCAAGGCGAATGAATGACGAAGTCAGTCTCAGTCGTGCAGATCACCAACGCATTGCAGACTATATTGGCCGGCATACTGGAATTCAGTTACCGGACCATAAGCGCCAGCTAATCGAGACAAGACTGCGAAAGCGCTTAAAAGCCACCGGCAAAGCCAGTATCAGCGAATATCTGGACTATGCCTTCTCCCCGGAAGAAAGCGGTTTAGAATTGGTGTTGCTGGTGGATGCGCTGACCACCAACAAGACCGATTTTTTCCGCGAAGCCAACCATTTTGAAGCCTTGCGTGACTTTGTTTTTCACGGCGTTAGTAATGGTCAACGTTGGCATGAGTCGCCTTTTAGAATATGGAGTGCGGCATGCTCCAGTGGCGAAGAGCCATACACTCTGGCTATCGTGTTATGGGAATTGGCCGAGCAAATACCGGGTTTTCGTTTTGTCATCGATGCCAGCGATATTTCCACCAAGGTCTTAGACCATGCGATGACCGGCATCTATGATGTTGCGCGTATTGACCCGGTACCGGAGTATCTGAGGAAAAAGTATTTCTTACGCAGCCAGGACCCGGCGAAGCGGCTTATCAAAATGAGCAAACAACTGCGGGAAGTGATTCGTTTTTTCTCTTTTAATCTGATCACGGGGGACTATGGCAGGTCGGCAGAATATGACGTCATTTTTTGTCGCAATGTGATGATTTATTTCTGTGATGAAGACAGGGCCAAGGTGATCCGGTCTTTACGAGGTGAGCTTAAACCCAACGGATTATTAATACTGGGCCACTCTGAAAGTATTGGAAATCAAAGAGAGGGCTTCGAACCTGTGGCCCCCACTGTCTATCGTAAGGTTGAGGCCTGAGGGAGGGCGCATGATCAGTGTTCTGATAGTGGATGATTCGGCGGTGGTGCGACAGACGCTGTCAGAGATCCTCGATGCCGATCCTGATATCGAAGTCATAGGTACCGCCACCGACCCGTATATGGCGGCAGACAAGCTACGCCAGCTGAAGCCCGATGTGATCACCCTGGATGTGGAAATGCCAAGGATGGACGGGCTGACCTTCCTGCGCAAATTGATGGAGCAGCATCCCATTCCTGTTGTGATTTGCTCTTCTTTGGTAGGGGAGGGCACAGCAAGTCAAATCAAAGCCTTGGAAAGTGGCGCGGTGGATATCATTGCCAAACCGACCATGGGTACCAAACAGTTCCTGCATGAATCCCGTGTGCGTATTATCGATTCGATTAAAGCGGCCTCATTGGCAAAAGTACAGAAGCTCAGTCAGATGCGCGGACGGCCGCAACCAAAGCTCAGTGCCGATGAGGTGCTGACACTTGGCAGTCAACGGGCCATGGTACAAACCACCGAGAAAATTATCGCCATTGGCGCTTCTACAGGTGGGACAGAAGCCGTGCGTTATGTGCTGGAGGGCATGCCTTCTGACTGCCCGGCGATAGCTATCGTCCAGCACATGCCCCCCGGATTTACCCGCTCCTTTGCCGACCGTCTAAACAGCCTGTGCCGGATTAATGTCAAAGAGGCGCAGGATGGTGATTCCCTTTTACGCGGCCATGCCCTTATTGCTCCGGGCAATCAGCATATGCTGATTAAGCGCAGCGGGGCTCGCTATTACGTGGAAATCAAGGATGGACCGCTGGTCAGCAGACATCGCCCTTCTGTGGATGTGTTGTTTCGCTCCGCCGCACGTTATGTGGGCAGTAACGCGGTTGGCGTAATCCTCACCGGTATGGGAGACGATGGTGCTACCGGCTTGCTTGAAATGCGAGAGGCCGGTGCGCGTACGGTTGGCCAGGATGAAGCGACCAGCATTGTTTATGGCATGCCCAAGGAAGCCTACAATCGGGGCGCGGTGGAGCAACAAATGGGACTTGAGCGCATCACGCCGACCATCCTCAAATTGGCGCTCTGATGAAGAGTGAGCGAAAACCTTGGTTGCCGGCCAGCGAATTAGAGCAAGCTGGCCGCATCGTGATCCATGCGGGGGAGTTAGTGTTTGGTAAGGGCAATACTATGTTGAATACCTTACTTGGCTCTTGCGTGTCCATCACCTTATGGCATCCAACTAAGGCCTATGGCGGGATGTGTCATTTTGCCCTGGCCAGACGTCCCAGTTATCAACCGGGTGAGCTGGATGCTCGTTATGCCGATGATTGTATTAAGATTTTTGAGAACTTGGTGGCAGAGAAAAGTACCAAGCTAAGTGAGTATGAAGCCAAGATTTTCGGGGGCAGCGATATGTTAAGCCGGGCCCGTGAAGATTTGGAGAAAGACTTCAGTGAGATAGAGCGTAACGCCATCGGTGATGTGAACAGTGCCGAAGCTTTCCGGCTGTTGCTTGAGCGAAATGTACGGATTCTGGAGGCCGATGTAGGTGAAAAAGGCTATAGAAAGGTGGCCATGGACATGGCCACCGGAGAGACGCAAGTCGAGTTTGTCAGAGTCGGTTAGTGTCAGGCCGCATTATCTTGGGCGCTCTCGTCCAGCGACCCACCCAGATATCGTTCCCGCTTATTGGCTTTTAGCTTGGTGATATCCACCAACACCAAGCCGTCCACACAATCATTAAAGTCAGGATCTACCCCAAAGCTTAGGAACTTCACCCCGCCTGGATCACAAATTTCTGTGTATTGCTTATACAGGGTAGGAATGGCTACGCCCATATTTGCCAGTAAATGCTTCAGCTGGACAAAGTCGGTTTTGTAATCGTTGCCTTTGAAGGCATTTTGCAGATCTTGTGGTAAGGCGTAAGGACAGTTAGAACGCGCCATATCCTGCTCGGTGCCGAAATAAAGCTGGTAAAACTGTACCAGCAAGTCCTTTGCCGCTTGCGGCAGGGCGCCGCTAATGCTGACCGGGCCGAACAAGTAGCGGTACTGAGGATGGCGCTTGAGAAACGCACCTATGCCGTACCATAAATAATCCAGGCTGCGTTTACCCCAATATTTTGGCTGTACAAAGCTGCGGCCTAACTCCAATCCTTGCTCAAAATACTGATCCATCTGTCGGCCATAGTGAAACAGGCTGGCAGAATAAAGGCCGCTGCTTTGTGCATCCGAAACCAGCTTCTTGGCGTCGCCGAAGCGGTAAGCACCCACAATCTCTAATTCTTCTTTATCCCACAGGATGAGGTGATAGTAGTGACTGTCATACTGATCGATATCGCGGCGCTTGTTACTGCCTTCACCCACCGCCCGGAAAGCGACTTCCCGCAGGCGGCCGATTTCCCTCAAGATAGGCGAACTGCCGGTGTGACGGTACAGATAAATTTCCTTGCCATCAGAGGTGATACCCAGAGTTTCACACTCCTGCTTAATGGCTTTACTAAGCTCTTTACGGTCTTCCGGCAAAGCAATGGCCTTTTGGGTTTGAAAAATACCTTCCTTGTTATGCGCGATGCGATAGAGATGTTTCTTAAACAGCTTCACTTGCGAGCGGGAGGAGATCTTTTGTCCCTGATAAGACTCTGGCGGGATCATCTCACCAATTCGCATCGGCAGATGTTTCCTTCGCTGTTTAAACATTTCTGTGACCAGCAGTGCCGTTGCCATGGGTTTGTACAGCATGGAAACGCCGTAGAAGAGCGGAGAATTCTTCCCATCAATGAATATGGGTAAGATGGGCGCCTTGGCCATGCTCGCAATACGCAAAAAACCACTGCGCCAACGGGTATCGCGCACCCCCTGCGGTCGCAGGCGGGAGACTTCCCCGGCGGGGAAAATAATTACCGCGCCTTCCTGGCCGAGATGGGTCTGGATCTTCTCCAGATGCTCCCTGGCTGTGCCGCCTTGCATATTGTTTACCGGCAGCAATAGTGGATGCAGTGGCCCTACTGCCATCAGCATCTGGTTGGCGACCACTTTGATATCGCGACGCACTTCGCTGACCAATTTGATCAGCGCCAGACCGTCTAATGAACCGATGGGATGATTGGCAATGATAACCACGCGTCCACTGGTGGGGATCCGTTCTTTTTCGCAGTCTCTGACCGAATAACTGAAGTCAAAATATTCCAACACTTGCTCTACAAACTCCAGCCCTTGCAAGTAGGGATAGGTTTGCGCAAATTCCTGGAACTCTCTCTCATGCAAGAGGCGTCGAAGCAGAAACCGCAAGGATTTGAACAACAGCGGCTTTTCGGACAGCTGAGGGTAGTGCTGATGGAGGACGTCATCGACTGTAAACATATTTCACTTTCTACAACTAGCCATATTAGGCCAGAGTCTAGGCCTCGAAAGTGACGCTTTTGTGAGCGTTCTATGTCAGTTTGATGACCAATGGATGGCAGGCTATCGCAAATTTTTCACTGACTGGACAGGCCGAAGCTTATGCGGCGCGCTTACCCGCCGTCTGCGCTTTACCTGGGATGCTGTGCAACTTGGCCTGGGCTTGGATTTCTGTCCAATACATCAGGCTGAGTTTGCCATTTTTATCTTCCGTCAGTGCCGAGCAATTCTCAATCCAATCGCCGGTGTTGCAATACAAGATCCCATCGTGCTCGCTCACTTCAGGATGGTGAATATGGCCACAGACGATGCCGTCCATGCCCGATTCCCTGGCCGTGCGACATCCGATGTCGCGATACCGGCCGATAGCTTCGTTGGCGCCTCTGACCCGGCTTTTAATGTAGCCGGCCAATGACCAATAGGAGTATCCCAACATGTTGCGTACTTTGTTATACCAGCGATTTACAAATAGCAGCAGATCATAGGCTTTATCGCCTATCCACGCGTGCAGTGGCCCGAAGCAGACTTCCTGATCGAACTGATCGCCATGCAGAAGAAGTAACTTTTTACCCTCTGCGGTGGTGTGAATGTATTGACGATGGATTTCCACATCGCCGAAGACCATACCGTCGTATTTTTGCGCTGGCTCGTCATGATTGCCGGGCAAATAGATAACTCTGGTTCCTTCTCTTGGCAGGGACAGCAGGCGGTGGAAGAGCTGATTGTGCGATTTGGGCCAGATAAACTGCCTGCTCATGGCCCACATATCGACAATATCGCCTACCAGATACAGCGTCTCAATTTTACTGTGACTTAAAAAATCGAGCAGGTACTCAGCCTTACAATCTTTGTATCCGAGATGAATGTCCGACAGCCATACGCTGCGGTAGTGGGTTACTTTTGTCATCATCCAGCTCAACCAACCAATCACTGTGTGGAAGGTTAGTGTCAGCCTTTGACACTTTGGTTAAGCAAATTTGAACATGTGATGACAATTTGGCCTGCTATGGCCAGATATCAGAGAAGATGACGGACAACCGCCAGCGGACCTTCGCTATGTAAGATGCGGTATTGCTGGCAACTGCCAACGTCCTCGAATTGGTGACAAACATGCAGATACTGGGTGGCAGGATCGATCTTGACGAAACTGGCATCGGCATCAAGCAACATACCGGACTCGCCGAATCCCCGCCAATAAACGCTTTTAGAGACCACATTCGCGCGTTCATAAGTAATTAGCTGTGGCATGGGGACAATGCTGAACGCAGTCAGCGTAAGCACGGTCAGCACAACAAGAAATAAATATTTACGATGGCCGTTTAGCACTCACTGCCTCATCAAAACAGGCGTTGGTAAACCCAACGTCACAGAGAAGGAAAGTTAGTCTAGCAAAACTGCCTTGCGCTGTCTTGCGGCATTAAAGTGAGCATTGGATGCAGTTTGTAACAGGGTGTGGAGAAACGGGCACAAAAAAAGCGCCAAAAGGCGCTTTTTTCAGCAAGGATATAAATCCTTAGGCCATAGCATTGATCTTTGCAGACAGGCGGCTCTTATGACGGGCGGCCTTGTTCTTGTGGATCAAGCCTTTGGTAGCCATGCGATCAAGCATAGGTACAGCGGCGGTAAACGCGGCCTGAGCGGCATTCTTGTCACCGGCAGCAATGGCAGCAATCACCTTCTTGATGCTGGTGCGCGTCATTGAACGACGGCTTGCATTGTGCTGACGACGCTTCTCTGCCTGGATAGCGCGTTTCTTCGCAGACTTGATGTTAGCCAAGTTGAAACTCCCAAAAGGTTCTAGTCAAAATTTTAGGGTGCGGATTATTCCCTGTAAGACCCGGCTTGTCAATAGACATTGCCGGTTTATTGGACAATATCCTGCGAATCTTGGCAGCGCTTTTCCTGCCGTCTTTATCTGTGCTTAGGGACAGGGTTTGGCTTCTACCGGGGAAGGGATTAGCGCATAATAAGCAGCCTTTTTCCAGCCAGAGTCCGAAATTGTCTTCTAAGTTGTTGAAATCAGGGTTGATAGTCAGTGCCATGACACTTCTTTCCAGGGTTCTGGGACTGGTGCGTGATGTGGTCGTTGCCAACCTGATGGGGGCGGGAGCGGCCGCCGATGTGTTCTTTTTCGCCAACAAAATTCCTAACTTTCTTCGTCGGTTGTTTGCTGAGGGGGCCTTTGCCCAGGCTTTTGTACCAGTACTCAGTGAGGTTCATGGCAAACATGATGAGCAGGCGCTGAAACTGTTTCTGGCCAGAGTAGCCGGCACCTTGGGCACACTGGTAATGATAGTGACCATCATCGGTGTACTCGGGTCGCCTGTATTGGCAGCATTGTTCGGTACCGGCTGGTTTCTTGCCTACTTGGACGGAGCGCCGGACGGGGCGAAGTTTGAGCTGGCCAGTTTGATGCTCAAAATTACCTTTCCCTATCTGTTTTTTATCACGCTGACCGGACTCTCTGGTGCCATTCTCAATACCCTGAATAAATTTGCCGTGGCCGCTTTCACGCCGGTGCTGCTAAATGTGGCAATTATCTCTGCTGCTATTTGGATATCCCCTCAATTGCAAGAGCCCGCTATCGGATTGGCGTGGGGCGTTTTTATCGGTGGCATCGCCCAATTTGCTTTTCAGATGCCCTTTTTGCTGCGCACCGGACTCTTGGTGAAGCCCCGCTGGGGCTGGCGCGACCCACAAGTCACCAAAGTCAGGAAGTTGATGATCCCTGCCTTATTTGGGGTTTCTGTTAGCCAAATTAACTTGTTGCTGGATACCTTTATCGCCAGCTTCCTGGTTACCGGCTCTATCAGTTGGCTGTATTACTCAGACCGCTTGCTGGAATTCCCCTTGGGATTATTCGGCATTGCTATCGCTACCGTGATTTTGCCAACGCTTTCGCGCAATCACGTCAGTGCAGACAGCGCTCAGTTTAAGGCCAATATGGATTGGGCACTGCGCATGGTTTGTCTGCTCGGGATCCCGGCTGCTGCCGGACTGATGGTGTTGGCTGAACCTATGATGATGGTACTGTTTGAGCGTGGCGCTTTCGATGCACAAGATTCGCAAAATGCCTCGTATAGCCTGATTGCCTATGGTTCGGGGCTAGTGAGTTTTATGCTGGTCAAAGTGCTGGCGCCCGGCTTTTTCTCCCGTCAGGATACCAAAACCCCGGTGCGCTATGGCATCTGGGCGATGACCGCCAATATGGTCTTCAATATTATCCTGGCCATTCCCTTTGGTTATGTCGGACTAGCCATTGCTACTGCCATGTCGGCCACCCTCAACGCTGCATTGCTTTACCAAAAACTGCACCGCTTGGGGGTCTATCAGGCAAGCCGCAGGACCCTGGTATTCCTGGCTAAAGTGCTCTTCGGTACGCTATTGATGGTAGCGGTGTTGTTGTTTGCCAGTCCTGATATGCCAGCCTGGCGTCAGCTGCCGGTGGCTGAACAAGGGCTTCAACTGGCTATGTTAATTGGTCTGGGGGCTTTAGTTCTGAGCGTTGCCTGCGTATTGCAGGGGATCCATCCTTCGGCGCTCAGGGCCTGGAGTGCAAAGCGTCGAAAGGGGTAGCGTGCCTGGCATCGGGCTTTTAATCGCCACTCAGTCGGTTATAATCGCCTGATTTTTTCAGTTTGACAGACCGCCTTGTGCTACTCGATGGCAAGGAGGCTGAACCAAGAGGTAGCGGGTGGAGTTGATTCGCGGCCTGCACAATATTCGTGACAGGCATAAAGGCTGTGTGCTGACCATCGGTAAGTTTGACGGCGTGCATCTTGGCCATCAAGCGGTGCTGAGCAACCTGATCCGTAAGGCCAGGCAGTTAGGGTTACCTGCGACTGTGATGGTGTTTGAACCGCAGCCTGAAGAGGTCTTTCGTCCCGATAGCGCGCCTGCCAGATTGAGTCGACTCCGGGATAAATATGAGCAGCTCAAAGCCATCGGTGTGGATCGTCTGCTGGTGATGCGTTTTGACCGCCGTTTTTCCGAGTTATCTGCGACGTTCTTTGTCGAAGAGCTGTTAGTTAAACGCTTGGGCATCGCATTTTTAGTGGTGGGCGATGATTTTAAATTCGGAAAAGATCGCCAGGGCGACTTTTCTATGCTGCGCAGCGAAGGACAGAAATGCGGTTTTGAAGTGGTTAGCACTCAAAGCTTTCGTCTGCAGGACTCCAGAATAAGCTCCACAGCCATTCGCAGGGCGTTGGCTGAGTCGGATTTCAGCCTCGCAGAGGCCATGTTAGGCCGCCCTTACAGTATTGCTGGAAAAGTTGTCCATGGCGATAAAAAAGGCCGTGAACTGGGGTTTCCTACCGCCAATGTGTTGCTGAAGCGCGGTCGTTCGCCGGTCACCGGTGTCTATGCGGTGCGCGTCGATACCCATCAGGGCATATTTGACGGTGTCGCCAATATCGGTATACGGCCAACGGTTAAAGGCCAACGCTGTCAGTTGGAAGTGCATTTGTTCGATTTTGCGCAAAGCCTGTATGGCAAAGCTATCGACGTGCAACTGGTGGCGAAAATTCGTGATGAAATGAAATTCGACTCCTTGGCATCATTGCAGGTGCAGATTGCCAAGGATGCACAAGTAGCACGGGATTTGTTGGCCTCTTAGCAGCAGATACAGAATACATGGCCGACGTGCCAGAAAAATAGTGAGATAAAGGTTCGATGAGCGATTACAAACATACTCTTAATTTACCGGAAACCGAGTTTCCAATGCGCGGTAACCTGGCTCAGCGGGAGCCTGAGATGCTCAGCCAATGGATTGAAGACGGCCTGTATCAGCGTATTCGCGATGCTAAAGCTGGCAAAAAGCCCTTTATCCTGCATGACGGCCCTCCTTATGCCAACGGTGATATCCATATCGGCCATGCAGTAAACAAAATTCTCAAGGACATTATCGTTAAGTCCAAGACTTTATCTGATTTCGACAGCCCCTATGTGCCAGGCTGGGATTGTCATGGTCTGCCTATTGAATTGCAGGTGGAGAAAAAGGTCGGCAAGCCGGGCAAGAAAGTCTCCGAAGCCGAGTTTCGTCAGCACTGCCGCGACTATGCAGAGCAGCAAATTGCCGGGCAAAAGCGTGATTTCATTCGCTTAGGTGTACTGGGTGAGTGGGATAAGCCTTACAAAACCATGGATTTCCAGTCTGAGGCAGACATTATCCGGGTGCTGGGTAAAATCATCGACAATGGCCATATGGAAAAAGGCTTTAAGCCGGTGCATTGGTGCACCGACTGTGGCTCGGCGCTGGCTGAAGCCGAAGTGGAATACAAAGATAAAACTTCTCCGTCCATCGATGTGGCGTTTCCCGCAGTAGACGAGAACAAACTGGTCGCAGCCTTCAAACACCCTGAAAACCATGTGGGCGAAGGCCCGGTGTCTGTGGTGATCTGGACCACTACGCCTTGGACACTGCCTGCCAACCGCGCCGTCTGTGTCAGCCCCAAGCTGGAATATGTATTGGTTCAGGTGGAATCTGAGCAGGCTAAGCGCCGTTTGGTGCTGGCGGCCGAGCTGATGGACGAGTGCATGGACAGATTCGGCTTTAGCCGTTACCACGCCCTCGGCTATTGCAAAGGCGATGCCTTGGAAAACCTGCGTGTACAGCATCCTTTCTATGACTTCAGCGTGCCGGTAATTTTGGGCGACCACGTGACTACCGATTCCGGTACCGGCTGCGTGCATACCGCGCCAGGACACGGTGTGGACGACTTTAACGTGGGCAAACAGTATGACCTGGAAGTGGCTAACCCGGTAGGCGCCAACGGCGTTTACTTGGAAGACACCCCATTGTTTGCCGGTCAGCATGTGTTTAAGGCCAACGCCAATGTGGTGGATGTTCTCTCTGAGCGTGGCAATCTGCTCCATCACCACGCCTATGAGCACAGCTATCCGCATTGTTGGCGTCATAAAACACCGATTATTTTCAGAGCGACGCCGCAGTGGTTTGTGTCCATGGACAAGAATGGCCTGCGCCGTGATTCCCTCTCTGAAATCGCCAAGACCCAGTGGATCCCTGACTGGGGCCAAAGCCGTATCGAAAAAATGGTAGAAGGTCGTCCTGACTGGTGTATTTCTCGTCAGCGTACCTGGGGTGTGCCCATTGCACTCTTCGTGCATAAAGACACCGGCGATCTGCACCCCAACAGCCAAGCACTACTGGAAAAAGTGGCCCTTGAGGTAGAGAAAAAAGGCATTCAGGCCTGGTGGGATCTGGAAGCCGAAAGTTTGCTCGGTGACGATGCGCAAACCTATGTGAAGGTGCGCGATACCCTGGATGTATGGTTTGATTCCGGCGTGACCCACTATTTTGTGGTAGACAGACGTGACGATATCCCGGCCAGTGCGGATCTGTATCTTGAAGGTTCAGATCAGCATCGTGGCTGGTTTATGTCCTCGCTGATGACGTCGGTGGCGGCCAAAGGCCATGCACCCTATCGTCAGGTACTGACCCACGGTTTTACCGTGGATGCGCAGGGCAAGAAAATGTCCAAGTCGCTGGGCAATGTGGTTTCGCCCCAGGATGTGATGAACAAACTGGGCGCCGATATTCTGCGTCTGTGGGTGGCCTCTACCGATTATCGCAGCGAGATGACCGTTTCCGATGAAATTCTCAAACGTGCAGCTGATGCCTATCGTCGCATCCGCAATACTGCCCGCTTCCTGCTGTCTAATTTAAACGGCTTTGATCCTGAAACTGACTTGGTGCCGGCCGCGGAAATGGTGGCGCTGGACAGCTGGGCTGTGGGCCGTGCTAAGGCACTGCAGCGCGAGTTGGTTGAGGCTTATGACAAGTATGATTTCCTGGTGGTTACGCAAAAGCTGATGAACTTCTGTTCTATTGAGCTTGGCAGCTTCTATCTGGATATCATCAAGGACAGACAATATACCGCCAAGGCAGACAGCGTGGCGCGTCGTTCCTGTCAGACCGCCTTGTACCATATCGCCGAAGCCATGGTGCGCTGGATGGCGCCAATCATGAGCTTTACCGCCCAGGAAATCTGGCAAGCCTTGCCTGGCAAGCGGGATAAGTACGTTTTTACCGATACCTGGTATCAGGCGCTGGAAGATATGCAGCTAGGCGGTGAGATTGATGATGCCGACTGGCAGCAATTGATTCTGGTTAAAGATGAAGTCAATAAGACCCTGGAACGAGCCAGGCGCGATGGCGTTATCGGTGGCTCATTAGAAGCCGAAGTGACCCTCTATGCTGAGCCTGGCGTATACAACGCCATCAGCAAATTGGCCGATGAGCTTCGTTTTGTATTGATTACCTCGGCGGCCAAGGTGCAAAAAGATGCAGAGCGCCCCGACGACCTGCCGCTGTCTGAAATGCCAGGTTTGTGGGTAGCTGTAGCCAAGTCTGCTGGTAAGAAATGCGTACGTTGCTGGCATCATCGTGAGGATGTGGGCAGCCATGCCAAGCACGAGGAGCTGTGCTCCCGTTGTATTGAAAACGTAGAGGGCCAAGGTGAACAACGCCATTATGCTTAATGCAGTTAAAAATTCCGGCCTGCGCTGGCTGTGGTTAGCCGCGCTGGTGCTGGTTTTGGATCAAGTTACTAAACTGTGGGTAATTGATGCCATGCACCTTTATCAGTCGGTGCAGATCATGCCGTCATTTAATCTGACCTACGTGCGTAACTATGGCGCAGCTTTCAGCTTTCTGAGCGACAGCGGCGGCTGGCAGCGCTGGTTTTTTACCGCGATTGCTATTGGCGTCAGCGGCTTGATCCTCTACTGGCTCAAGCAGACCAAAGCCGAGCAGGTGCTGTTACCAAGCGCTTTTTGTCTGATCTTAGGGGGGGCCTTGGGCAACCTGTATGATCGGCTGGCCTATGGTTATGTGATTGATTTCCTTGATGTCTATTATGGCACCTGGCATTGGCCGGCGTTCAATATTGCTGATAGCGCCATCTGTGTGGGCGCCGCCCTTCTGATCATTGACTCCTTTCGTGGTGGTAAAGAGAAACAAGCATGACTGAGCAACTAATCAATGCCGGTAGCGAAGTGGTTTTGCACTTTGACCTTAAACTGCAAGATGGCTCAGCCGCAGACAGTACCCGAGTCAACGGTAAACCGGCTAAGTTGGTAATAGGTGACGGCAGCCTCACCGCCAATTTTGAAGCTTGTTTGATGGGATTAAAGGAAGGCGACAAAAAGTCCTTTACACTGGCCCCCGAAGACGCTTTTGGTTTGCCTAATCCGGACAATATTCATCATTTTGACCGCAGCCGTTTCAGTGCCGATGCACCAGCAAAGGAAGGCATGATTATCGCCTTCACTCAGCCTGGTGGTGTCGAGATCCCCGGGATTGTGCGATCTGTGGCCGGTGATTCAGTGACAGTTGATTTTAATCATCCATTGGCAGGGCAAACCGTTACCTTCGACGTAGAAATCCTCAAAGTCGGACAGGGGGCTTAAGATTATGCAAATCCATCTGGCCAATCCTCGTGGTTTTTGTGCTGGCGTAGACCGGGCTATCACTATTGTGGAACGGGCTCTGGAGATCTTTCCTCCGCCAATTTATGTGCGTCATGAAGTGGTGCATAACAAATTTGTAGTGGATGGGCTGCGTTCCCGGGGCGCCAAGTTCGTGGATGAACTACACGAAGTGCCGGACGACAGTATCGTCATTTTCTCAGCTCACGGCGTTTCCCAAGCGGTACGTCAGGAAGCCGAAGCCCGCGGTCTTAAGGTATTCGATGCTACCTGTCCGTTGGTCACCAAAGTGCATATGGAAGTGACCCGTGCCAGCAAGATGGGGGTTGAGTGTATCCTTATCGGACATCAGGGCCATCCAGAAGTGGAAGGTACCATGGGGCAATACAGCAATCCCAAAGGCGGTATTTATCTGGTGGAATCGGTAGAGGATGTTGCCAATTTACAGGTAAAAGATCCTACTGAACTCTACTTCTGCAGTCAGACAACGCTTTCGGTGGATGATACAGCCGACATTATTGATGCCCTGCGCGAGAAATTCCCGGATATTGAAGGGCCGCGCAAAGACGATATTTGTTATGCCACTCAGAATCGTCAGGATGCGGTACGCGAGTTGGCGGTGCGCTGTGACCTGCTGTTGGTAGTAGGAGCTCAGAACAGCTCTAACTCGAATCGTCTCAAAGAGCTGGCTGAGAAGATGGGCGCTAAAGCACATCTGATTGCTGACGCAGACTGCATCCAACCACAGTGGCTGGACAACGTAAAGCATGTCGGTGTAACAGCCGGGGCCTCGGCGCCGGAAGTGTTGGTAAAAGGCGTAGTAGAAAAGCTTAAAGAGTGGGGGGCCGAATCGGTGATTGAAACCCCGGGACGCAAAGAGAATATCGAGTTTGCGGTACCTAAGGAGCTGCGAATTAAGCAGGTTTCCTAATTCGGTGAACTAAATTAGTTAAACTGATTATCGCTACTTATACCCAAAAAGGCGCACTTAGCGCCTTTTTTGTTTGCTGCTGAATGCAAACTACTCTGGATTTTATACCTAAAGGGGTGGCAGGATAACCAACCTTGCAAGCTCATGGAGTACTGTAGAGACCGGAAAACGTTCTTTTCCGTCTCCAACGGAATAGGTCAGAGGAAAATGATAAACCGCAACACGCAAAGGAAAATGCATGGATTAGGCATGATCGAGGTCTTAGTTACCTTGTTCATCCTGTCTATTGGCTTACTCGGTGTTGCCTCGTTGCAGTTTATCGGCTCGTTCTCAAATGCCGATGCTCTGGATCGCTCTCAAGCGGTAGTGATCACTCAGCAACTTGCAGAGCGCCTGCGCGCCAGTGCTGACCTGTCTGCAACCACTAATGGTATGGTGGTTGATAACAGCTATTTTGATACCAATCTGTATAACTTCAAAAACCTCAGTGGTTGTAGCGGTGCGAATCCTTATAAATGCTACTGCCTGGCGAGGCCTGCCGCTATTCCCGATTGTCAGAACGGCGTTTGCTCGGCAGCCGAGTTTGCCAGTGCAGACGCTTATGATATGTCTTGCGCCATGGCCGCGACCAATCCTGCTGCCAATATCAGCTTAACCTGCGCAGATAACAATGTGGCCGACGCCGATGCCTGTAGTGTGGGCTCCAGGCATCGCATTATCATTGCTTGGCCAGCACAAAAGTGGCAGAACATTGACCGCGCGCTCAATCCCTTATGTAACGCCGATCCTAATGCCGAACCACAAGATTGCGTTACTTTGGATGTCACCTTATGAGACAGCGCGGCTTCACCCTCGTTGAACTGATGATCAGCCTGACCCTGGGCTTACTGATCTCTGCCGCTATTGTCCAGGTGATGGTCAGCAGCCAAGTCACTGAGCGTCTTAATAGAGCTGTCGCCTCGGCGCAGGAGAATGGGCGGTTCTTTATCAGTCGTATGCGTAGTGACCTGTTAATTACAGGATTCTATGACCCATTATCACCCAATTTAAGTCGCCTTGTGGATGTAGTGGATGAAGCTTCGTTCTTGCAAAACCGTCCGGTCATCCTGCCTGGGGATTTTATTAATATGCCTGCATTGGGCTCCGAACAAGGGGCTAATGGGGGAAGTGACAGGTTGGTGGTGGCCTTTCAGGGGACTGTGGACTGCCGCGGACTGCAGTTGGGTTACAACGGGGAAGAGTTCTTTGTTGTTAACGAGTACTTCCTGGACGGAGAAGAACTGAAATGTCGCGGTTTCGATGGCCGGGTATTGCGCGGACAAAAAGCGGCCGCAGGCAATAGCGGCAATACGGCCATTTCATTGATGGACAATGTCGTCAGTTTCCAAGTGCTTTATGGTGTGGGCAATAGCCAGGCTTCTGGCGATTTCTCAGGCCGCCCAGTCAGTTATGTCACTGCAGATCAGCTTCCTGCGCAGCGTGCCCTGAATGCCGGTGTAGTGGCCATTCGTCTGGCTGCCTTGGTCAAGGGAGATGGTGAGGTGATCATAGATCCCGCATCAAGCTTTAAGCTGCTTAATGAAAGCAGTTTTACGCCACAGGATAAGCGGCTTTATAAGCTATTCGAGACCACCATTTCCATCCGCAACATTAAAAATCAACTGCGAAGTAGAAAGATATGAAACAACAAGGCTTAGTGCTGGTTTTGGCATTGTTGGTGCTGATGAGCCTGACGATTTTGGGTGTTACAGCAGTTAGCAGCAGTTTAATGCAAAACAAAATGGCTGGCTCCATGGAGCGGCAGCTATTAGCTTTTGATGCTGCCGAGGCAGCCATCGCTGGTGTCATGTTTGAATCAGAGGATACAGTGGTACTGCAGGATGACAATTTAGTCGATCCGCTCTCTCAAGCCAGACAGGGTGCCGCCATTGACCTGGCCAATCAGGACTTAAGTTGTTTTGACCAAGTGAATTGGACTGACCGCGCTATCACCAATGCCGGTTTGCAGGCGGGGACTGAGCATCGTGCTGTTGGTAATTATAACGATGCACCCAAGACTCAAAGTTGGTCAAAAACCGCCTTCGTGGGCGAGCAGGCCTGTCTGGGCTCCAGCAACGTAATCGGCGGTAGCAATATCAGCTGCCATGTGTTTTTGGTGCGCGGTTGTGGCCAGATTGACGGTCAATCTTTCGCCATTGCTAATACCTTAAAAGCGGCGGTCTTTGCTCCCGCTCAAGGCAACCAGTTGTAATGAGGTGCATCATGTTAAAGCGGCACTGTTTGTTCTCTTTTTCTTCTTTTCTGATGATGGCGATGATTAGCGCAGCGGCCATGGGCGATGATTTGGAAATCTATTTGGGCACCGCCGGGAATCAAACCACTTATAAGCCCAATGTGCTTTTTATTATGGATACCTCGGGCAGTATGAGTAATAAGGACGACGGAACCTCCTCTCGCATGTCTCGGGTACAGGAAGGCCTTAAGACGGTATTGCAGAGTGCCACCAATATCAATGCCGGTCTTATGCGATTTTCTGATTACGGTGGACCCGTTCTGTATCCCGTGCGCGACATAGACGAACCTGTTGATCCAGAGTTTATCACTTCTGTGGCTGCACCATCAGACGATGCCCACGAGATAAGCAATGTTGTAACCCTGGGCGGCAATCAGGTAAAGCTTGTGGAAGGGACGGGAACCGTCACCACTGGGCTAAGATTTTTAAACGTCAATATTCCCCGCGGTGCCGCCATCACCTCTGCTTACATTCGCTTTACCTCTGCACAGCTTAATACCGGCGGTGCCAACCTGACTTTTCAGGGGGAGTTGGTGGGCAATGCCAGTACCTTTGCCTCAGGTAGTGCCAACATTTCCGCGCGCCCCAAAACAGTCAGTAGCCTCTCCTGGAATACCAATAACCAGTGGCCTGTATCTGGGGAATTGGTCAACACACCGGATATCAGTGCAGTTATCCAGGAAGTGGTCAATCAAGGTAGTTGGTGCGGGGGCAATGCACTGAATATCATCGTCACCGGTCAAGGCACCAGCGCCGCCAGCAATCGTTTGATCATGTCTCATGAAGAAGGCAGTAGCTTGTCAGCTCAGCTTGTTGTGGCCTATGACAAGACCAGCGCCACTGGGTGTATCAGCGGCGAATCGCAATATCAGGTCAGTAGCCAAAGCAATAACGTGGAAGAGAAGGGCGATGGTTATGATTCCACCGGTAATGAACTGACTTTTAACAAATCAAATAATGCCTTTATCGGTATGCGTTTTCAGAATGTTGCCATACCGAAGAACGCCACTATTCAATCTGCTTATATTGAATTTAGCGCTTATCAGAATGGCTCGGGCAGTGCTTCTTTTACTATATCGGCGGCCAATCAGGCCAATCCAGATGATTTCGATCCCCATAAACGCTACATGCTAAGGGATATGGCGAAAACTGCCGGGGTCACATGGTCAAATATCCCTAACTGGAGCAAAAATCAAAGTTATCAGACCCCTTCTTTGGTCACCGTGGTCCAGCAATTGGTTAATCGCGGTGATTGGGTTTCCGGTAATGCCATGGCTTTTATTGTCTCGAATTTTAATGGTGTGCGTGGGGCTTATACCTACTCCGGTAAACCGTCCGATGCCCCCAAGCTGGTCGTGAAATATCAGGGCAATGCCACGCCACAGTCTGTGGCCACGGTCAGGGAGCACCTTATCAATAAGGTGGATGAACTAAGCGCAAACGGCTACACGCCCATAGTCGATACCTTACTGGAAGCGGTGAACTATTACGGTGGCCTCAAGGTGGACTATGGCCTGACCCGCGGGAATGGTTCGGTTAGCAGCAGTGTACGCCGCGCAACACGCGTCAGTCACAGGCTCTCCTATACGGGTGCCGATGCGGTATTGCCCGTTGGTTGTAGCGCATCTGATCCGACCAACTCTGCTTGTGTAAACGAATATATCCCGACACCCGCTACTTATATTTCGCCTATTACCGATCTGCAATGCCAAACCAACAATCACATCGTGTTGTTGTCAGATGGTGAAGCCAATAATAACCATAGCGTGAGCAAAATTGAGGCTTTGTTGGGCAAAGCTTGTAGCGGCAATGGCGGGGAAGAATGCGGTATCGATCTGGTAAAAAACATCAGCAAAGCCAGCGATTCGGTGATCAATGCGCGCATCACAACCCATACCATCGGCTTCGCCGCTAATGCCACCGCCAACAACTATTTGAATCAATTGGCACTTAACGGTGGCGGCGGATTCTATACCGCTGATAGCTCAGCCAACTTGGTGGATGCGTTTCAAAGCATTTTGAAAACAGTGAAAGACGTCAATGCGACCTTTGTGTCACCGGGGGTAGCCGTAAACCAGCTGAACCGATTGACCCACAGAGATGAGTTGTATTTCGCCCTTTTTAAGCCTGCTGAAGGGACGGTTTGGCCGGGCAACCTCAAGAAATACAAAATCAGCGGGGACGTTGTGAAGGACAAAAATGGTTTGGATGCGGTGGATGATGGCACCGGCTTTTTCCATGACAACGCGCACAGTTATTGGTCTGTCCTGGCTGATGGCAATGATGTACGAGAGGGTGGCGCAGCCAGCCAACTGGATCTGGTGCGTAATATTTATTACTTCGACGGCCCTGGCAGCATCATGAATCAGTCCAATGTGCTACATGAAAGCAATAACAGTATTACCGAAGCCCACCTTGCCATCACCGGGCAGGCTGGCGCGTCGACCTTGCGTTCCTCTATTTTGCAATGGGCTCGTGGCGTCGATCTGTTTGACGATGACAATGATGGCAGTAGCACTGATGTGCGCTTGCAAATGGGGGACCCCATCCACTCCCAGCCAGTGATCGTTAACTACTCCAATACCGACAGTGCCATCTTGGTAGCGACCAACCAAGGCTTTCTGCATTCCTTTGATGCTGAAACCGGCGAAGAAAACTTTGCCATCATCCCTAAAGAGTTGCTCAGCAATCTATATGATTTTTATCAGAATAATTCCACCTTTGCCCATGTGTATGGTCTGGATGGTGATTTGGTCTTAAGGAACAATGGTGCTCAACAGATCCTGTACGTGGGTATGCGCCGTGGCGGACGCAATTACTACGCTTTTGACATCACCAATAAAACCAGCCCCAGTTTGATGTTTAAAATTGAAGGTGGGCAACCTGGTTTCGAAAAATTGGGACAAACCTGGTCTCGACCAACACTGACTAAAGTAAATATTGGTGGTTCCACCAAGACGGTGCTTATTTTTGGCGGTGGCTACGATGTAGACCAAGACAGTAAAACGCTGCGTGCACCTGATGTAGTCGGAAATGCTGTATACATGGTAGACGCAGATACCGGCGCCTTGTTGTGGTCCGCCAGTAGTAGTAATGCCAGCAAAGTCCTACCAGATATGAAGTACAGCGTTCCGGCGCGGATATCAGTGGTGGACAGGGAAAATGACGGTCTGGCTGACCATATGTATATAGCTGACACCGGAGGACAGCTGTTCCGCCTTGATATCCATCAGGGTAAAGGGGCTAACGATTTGGTAACAGGTGGGTTGCTGGCGACCTTTGCAAAGGATGGGACCGTTGCAGATAACCGCCGTTTCTATTATGGCCCGGATATCGCCGAAATCAGTTTGGCTAATGAGCACTACTATGCTGTGGCATTGGGCTCAGGTTACAGGGCCCATCCGCTGGATACGCAAATCCAGGATAACTTCTACATGATTAAAGACGCGGGTGTCTTTAATGTGGATGTGGACGGGAATTATGGTTTACCCGCTACAGCCTATACCAGTGCCGATTTGTACAATGCTACCGATCATTTGCTGACATCCAGTGATGTTGGTGAGCAGGCCATTGAAGCGGCTGCCTTTGCTCAAAAAGCCGGTTGGTATATCAGTTTAGGCAGTGGTGGTGAGAAGGTATTGGCGTCACCTCTTATACTCAATTATCGTTTGTTTTTTACTACTTATGTGCCTGCTTCAATCAGCACCAGCCAATGTGCTCCCCCAACGGGCAACAGCCGGGCGTATTTGGTGGAATTAATCAACGGTAATGCGGTAACGGATTTAAACAAAAACGATACCAAGGAGCATGCCGACCGCTATGCCACCCTAAAACAGACGGGTATTGCCCCTGATACCAAAATTCTGATAGAAGAAATTACTAAACCGGTGGTGTGTTTGGGGACCGAATGTACCTCGGCGGTGGAAGATGCCAATGATCCTTGTAAGTCGGAATTCGAATGCCTGGCAGAGCAGATCTACGGTCGCTATGAACGGGTACAGAAGAGCGCCTGGAAGACGGAGAATGAACGTGAACAATAATAATCGAGGATTTACGTTGGTGGAGCTGATGATAGTGGTTGCCATTATCGGTATCATCGCCAGCATTGCCTATCCCTCCTATACCAGTTTCTTAGTTTCCAGCAATCGCAGCGCCGCGCAGGCCGATTTAATGGCACTGGCAGCGGCCATGGAACGTCATAAAGCGGCTAACTATAGCTACAAAGGGGCCGCCAGCGGCGGTGCTGATACGGGATCTCCCGCTATCTTTCATGCTTACTCGCCTTCCACCGAGCCGGTAGCCAACAAGCGTTATGATTTGACCATTGATACTGTCTCGGCCAGCGGCAGTAGCTATGTGCTCAAAGCCAAGCCGGTGACCGGCACCAGTCAGAAAGACGATGGTGCCTTGTTTTACTACAGTGATGGCCGCAAGGCCTGGGATCAGAATAACAACGGAAGCGTCAGCGCTCAGGAGTTTTGCTGGAGTTGTTAGGATTGTGAATGCATAAAAAAGCCGCCAAGTCAGGTGGCTTTTTTAATGCATATTGACATGGGCTAAACACAACTTAGCGCATTGCCCTGCAAATCTTCATGTTTTCCGTCATTGTTACTGTCCTGGCTTAGTTTAAGCCTGCCTTGTATGCTCAACAACAAGGCTCTGGCAAACGCCGCATCGTTGTCTTCAGGACAAAGTAATACGTTGGCCGCAGCATTAGCTGACCCATTGCCATTGAAGCTAAGTGGATTATTTGGACCTGTTATTTTCAGACCGCTCGCCAGATGATCGGTTGCCGCCAGCAATTCTTCATTACCATTCACATTGCCGCTGCCATCCCAGTCTGCAAAAACCATTTTTGGTAACTGCCAATCGTTGCTGCAGGAGACAAAATCTGCGGTGGGACAAACGATGGTACTGACTTGCTGATCAATGGCATTGTGTCTGGCATATTGCACTACACCGCTGATCTCGTTCACCTGCGCAGTGATCCTGTTTCTGATAAGCAGATCGCGAACATTAGGACCGACCACGGTCAGCAAAATGCTGACAATCGCCACGCTGATCATCAGCTCCAGCAGAGTGACACCCCGTTCGACACCCATCAGCCTGTACATAGTCGTCCCTTTGAAAAACAGTTTCTTCAGACAATACCCTGTTTTAGACGCCAATAGCGTATGTAGAGATTGGCCTGAGTATTAAAACACGAAAAATTACCAGCAATTGGCTGGGGTTTTCACCATGGATTGATTCAGTGTCAATGTGGTGCAGCCGGTGTCTTTGGTCTGCGTTCCTTTGGCGGTAGCCGTCAGGGTGTAGGTGGTAGCCGTGGCATTGCTGATAGTAAAGACATAAAAGTCGCTGACTGGCACGGCAATATCGCCGCCGTCGCCATAGTCATTGTTCTGCAGACGATAGGCTTCTTCTTGAAGTTGTAAGCGCAGAAGCTCCTGCTGGGCGTTATCTCGTCTTGATTCCAATACCTGTCCTTGGTAAGCAGGATAGGCAATGGCGGCGATGATGCCGACAATCGCCACGACTATCATTAGCTCTAGCAATGTGAAACCTTGAATACGCTGCATCTGCTTTTCATACCTTTTTCATGAGTGCAATGGGCTACTATTTAGTCATTGCAACAACCTTTAGTTGGTGTTGCTGACTTTGGTGATTATAGAGCCGGTTTATCAGACTTGAGTATATAAATTGAAAACCATGTACCAACAATGCGGCCTGACGCTGCTTGAACTGCTAATTGTAATTGCTGTAGTGGCCATCACAGTGACCATGGGAGCGCCCGGCATTATCAGCGCCTTTCAAAGTCAGTATGTCAAAGGTGCTTCAGAAAATACTTACATGCTCTTTGGCTATGCTCGTTCCACGGCCATCAGCAATGGTGCCGATATGACGTTGGATATTGTCGACGGGACCAATTGGTGTATTGGTGTCAGTGATGCCGGTGCTTGCGATTGCTCGGTGGTAAATAGTTGCCTTGTGGACGGCGTAGAGAGAGTAGAGCGCGCCGCCGATTATCCCAATGTGCAGATGAGCAACGTCACCTTTGTGGGCAGCCAGAGCGTTATCGATGGTCAGCGGGGAATGGCGGTAGGTAATGCTGGCTCTTTGGAGTTTACCCGCAATAACGACAATCTGCGTGTGGTTCTGAGTAATCTTGCCCGTCCACGGATTTGTCTGGTGGGCGGTGATGTGCGGGGGTATCCGGCATGCTGAGTATGCAGAAACAAGCAGGTCTTGGGCTGGTGGAGCTGATGATTGCCTCCTTATTGGGGCTTTCCGCCATTGCGGCGCTTGCCTCAGTGATGGGATTGGGCATTGGTACCAGTGGAAATTTGATCAACCAGTCCAGGTTAAATGAGGAGCTTAAGGCCGTTTCTTCCCTTATCACCCGCGAACTTAAACGGACAGGTTACAACGGCAATACACTGGGGCTGGTCGGCGATCCTACCGCCAATCCTTCGGCGTTTAGCAACTCCCTGCAAGTCTCCGCGTTTCCAGGTGAAGCCAATAACAGCTGCATTCTGTTTAGCTATGACAGCAATGGCAATGGCGTATTGGATGTGGCCGGCACCAATGAAAATTATGGTTTTCGTCTTCGCGATGAGGCCATCGAGTTTCGTCAGGGCGGACTTGGCTGTGCCGATGCCGGCTGGCAGGACTTAACCGAGAAGAGCATGGTGGAAGTGTCACAACTGACTTTCAATATTACGCCCGTGACAGTGAATAACGTTACCCGCTATGACATCAGCATTACCTTGGTGGGGCATTTTGCCGCCAATCCAAGTCTGAGTCGCAGTTATCAGGAACAAGTGTCGGTGCGCAGCTATGACTAATATGAAAAGCTTTTCAAAACAGCATGGCGCCATGCTGTTAATCTCGGTGGTGCTGTTACTGATAATGGCCTTAGCGGTATCTATGTATACCGGACGGGTGAAAACCCAGGAACAACGTATCCTGCTCAATGAGCAAAACTACCGTATCGCCTTTAATGCCGCGGAATCCGGCGTGGCCCGCGCCCTGGGTATATTATCCGAAGAGCCCAGCTGGAATGGGGCAGCGGTGGTCAATCTGCTTGGCAACAACGCTTCCTACGCTGTGAATGGTGCAAGCCAGCAAGTGCCGAGGCAGTCTTCAACGGTTACTCTGGTTACCCTGAATGCTCAGGGCAATTCTCCTGATGGTTTGGCCACGGTCAATGTTCAGGAACAGGCCATGCTCTACACCGTACTTGCCAATCCCCCTGATGCGCCTTTGATTGTGGCAGGTGGCCTTAATGTAGGCGGTAACTTTGAAGTGGCGGCCAACCCCAACGGTGGTGGAACAGGTGTGCCATTGTCTATCTGGACCGATCAGCTGGTGGATATGAACAACGGTAGTGGCACTACCTGTGGCTTGCATGAACACCAGAATGGTACCTGTAGCACGGCTCCCTACTCCGAAAAAGGCTTCAAAGACCTAGATATCGTTGACAACGATCCTGGCTTTCCAACGGATCTGATGGAGTACTTGTTTAATGTGCCCGAAGCCGATTGGTCACAGCTTCGCACTGACGCCGATTTACGTCTTAACTCCTGTGCTGCACTGGGGCCGGCCAGTGTTGGTTTGATCTGGGTCGACGGCAACTGCACTATCAATGCCAATAATGTCGTAGGTAGTGTTACCGACCCGGTCATTTTAATAGTGACTGACGGTGATATCACCATGAACGGTGGCGCGACCCTGTTTGGGATCGTCTTTTCGTTCCGCAAACCCTCCACTGTGGCCAATTTTGAAATCAATATGATAGGTGGCGCCACCGTAAATGGTGTGGTCGCCTCCAATCACCCTGTTGGTCATGCCAATGGTACCTACAATGCGGTATACGATGCCGATGTGTTGTCGGCCATTGAACAGCATGATGCCTTTATGCGCGTAGCGCGAGTGCCAGGAAGCTGGCGAGATTTTTAGGAGCCGAACATGAAACAACGTGGCTTTACCTTAGTAGAAGTTCTGGTGGCCGCCCTGATTGTGATGCTGGGGGTGACCGGCTATGTCACGCTGCAAAGCGTGTATATGCGCGGGGATGCAACGGCGAATTTACGTGCCCAAGCCCAGCGTTTGGCCGAAGAAAAAATAGAAGACTTACGCGGCTTCACTCAGATTAGTGCCCAACCGGGGCAGTTTGCCTTCGTTAATATAGGAAACAATGTCGGCGGCAACTTGCCAGCCGGTAATGTGAATGTGCAACTTACCGAAGACGGCAGACAGTATAGCTTCAACCGAAGCTGGACAGTGCAGGACCAGTATTTTGTTGATACCAATGCCGACGGCCAGGGCGATACTTGGTTGGCCGCCGGTTCGCCAGGACTGCCGGCAGTATTACCACCCTGGCCTGCGCAAAAACAAGTTCAGGTCACGGTAACCTGGACAGATCAACAAGGTCAGGCTGAATCGCTTACCTTGGGGGCCAGTATGGCACCTGTTACCCAAAGTGGTAGTTATCAGGTGGCTAACGAGTCAGCTAATGCCAAGGCTTCACCAACGGTACCTTATGTGCCAGGTATGGCACCGGACGTTATCGCTTACGATCTGGGAAACAACCAGAAGGTGGAAACCAGTAAGCCGGTACCGGAAGTCAAGAAACAGGGGAGTAAGACCGAGGTGCAATTTGAAACCGTGCGCTATGTGGAACTGCCCGGCAATGTGACTAAATTGGAGCAGGAAGACTTTGTTACGGTTGAATGCAGTTGCAAGATGAAGGGCGTGGGCTCGGGCAAGACCCCGCATATGACCACCCTGGTGGGTGGTGAGCTGGCGGTATTACCCGGCACATTTATCAACAAAAGCACGGGCGAGCCGGCCAATAATCAACAGCCAACTTTGTGTACGCAATGTTGCCGCGACCACCATGATACGGCCAGTATGATCACCGATGAACAGTATTTCCGTAAGGAAGCGGGTGGCCCCCATACCCACCACCTTAATTTGGGTAATGGGAACTTCAGCCCTGTTGCTCAGGTGGGAGACACCTATGATGAAGTGTGCCGTTTTAAGCGCGTAGACGGTTTGTTTGAAATTTATCCTGACTGGCAGTTGCTGGATATGGTGGCTTTCGATGACGACCATCTGTTTTCACAGGCAAACCTGGATGATTACACCAAATACACGGTAGATCTTATCAGCAAAAAGGTTCAGGGATTGGCGGCCCCGGCTAAACCTGGTGGACGTAATATCACCGTACCACCCGGAGCTTTCCAGATTATTGCTCGGGGTATCTATTTAGATCCCATGAAAACCAGTCACCTTAATGAAGTTATCAAGCGCATCAATGCCAACGATGTAACTTGGAAAGCCATTACCCCTTTCTATGATGTGAATCTGACGCTACTGGCCAACTGGTCGACGGCGAATACCACCATAGCAAAGGTAACCCAAGAACCCATTCAGACCATTGTTGATCCCAACAATAACTATTACGGAACTTATAGCCGCGGCCGCTTAGAGGCGATTATCGATGGAGTGACCACCCTTAAGGTACAAAGCTATCCCTTTAATGCCGGTATTACCGGTGCTAATGCGCTGACGGCGGTAGAGTATACCGGCGCCAAATCAGATACCATTCAGGTCACAGTGGACGCCAAGACCGGCACGCAGAGATACTGGGGGATTACTGGTGATGTCAACTGCATCATGATAGTCAATGGGGTAAATCAGGCTTGTGAACTGAATAACAATAAGAAAGCAAACTATGTGGATCTGTCGAAGATGACCATAGTACCTGTACCCACTCAATTTACTTGTTTGATGAATATTCCCAAGGGTAATGCTACGCCCTTCTATAGCTGTAAAGATGTATCTGAAAATTGGACCGGCACCATTAACTTCGGCTTCAGCATGCCAGGCTACACTGTGACACTGAAGATTCAGCAGCCTGATAAGTCTGTAGTGACCACCAATAAGATTTCTCTGCCGACAGGACTCAAGCAGACCTCCAACCGGGAATACAACATTATTCTTGAGTTGGTGAAGTAAGGGCTGGAATTCATTATGATAGCCACACTGTTTTACATAGTGTGGCTACAAGTGAGTGTATGGACGTAAAAGCGATTATTGCTGAAATGCGGGTGTTACCCAGCATCGATCCGGAATTCGAAATCGCACGTCGGGTTAACTTTATTAAATCCCACGTGCGCCAATCCGGCTTAGATACACTGGTATTGGGGATCAGCGGCGGGATTGACTCCTGTACCTTGGGTAAACTGGCGCAAATGGCCGTTGACCAGCTTAATGAAGAGCATCACGAGCGCTATCAGTTTGTGGCGGTACGATTACCTTATTCGCAGCAGGCCGATGAGGCCGATGCTCAGGCCTGTATTGATTTTATTAAACCTAGCAAAGCCATTGCGGTCAACGTGCAACCCGGTGCCGACGCTATCCATGAACAAACCTGTACGGCGCTTAGTAATCTTAATTTGCTACCCCAAGATGAAGTGAAAAAAGACTTCGTCAAAGGCAATGTGAAAGCCCGTACCCGCATGGTTATTCAGTATGAAATCGCCGGCATGTTAGATGGTTTGGTATTGGGGACAGACCACTCCGCAGAGAACATCACCGGCTTTTACACCAAGTTTGGCGACGGTGCTTGCGACTTAGCGCCGCTGTTTGGCTTAAATAAGCGTCAGGTTCGTCAAATCGCTCATTATCTGGGCGCCCCTTTAACCATTATCGACAAGGCACCTACCGCCGATTTGGAATCACTCAGCCCGCAAAAAACGGATGAATCGGCCTTGGGGCTGACCTATGAGCAGATAGATGATTTCCTCGAAGGCAAGGATGTGGCGCCAGAAGTGGCTGAAAAGCTGGTGTATATTTACCAGCGCACCCAACATAAGCGCAGACCCATTCCTACCGTTTATGATGATTACTGAGGTTACCACCAATGAAGAAAATTGAAGCCATCATCAAACCCTTTAAGATGGATGACGTGCGTGAAGCCCTAGCCGATGTGGGGGTGACCGGGATGACCGTCACCGAAGTCAAAGGTTTCGGGCGCCAGAAAGGCCACACAGAACTCTATCGTGGCGCCGAGTACCAGGTGGATTTCTTACCCAAACTGCGTATCGATTTGGTCTTACCTGACGACCAAGCAGACCGTGCCATTGAGGCTATTATGCAAACGGCTCAGACCGGCAAAATCGGTGATGGCAAGATTTTCATTTATGATGTGGAGCGGGTTATCCGCATCCGTACCGGTGAAGAGAACGAAGACGCCGTATGATCTGCTAGCTGTCCTGTTGCGAAGCAGCAGGACAGCCCACAAAATTCGTACTCTTATCAAAGAAAATTGAGATCTCGGCCACGGTCAGGCCAAACTTTTTCATATAGGATCGGTTCATCAGGCGGTTTTTATCCAGCCTGTACAACCAGTCATCGATGGCAAAAACCATAGGCTCGCCATCGATGGGTACTGACAATTCATATTGCCAATTAAACGCATTGCCGACAGCCTTGCCACTGGCCTCACCCACCACATCGCCCGCGGTGCCGGTAACCCCTCCTTGTTCGTCAACCGTCAGTTTCCATATACGGATTTGCTGTTCGCCATCATCAAAATAGAAGGTTTCATGAAGCTGGCCCTGATTGTTTTCCCAGGAGGCCAGAATATCCACGCAAAAATGCCGGGTCATTTGCCCTTTGAAATCTTCGATAATGCCATAGGCAGTGATATGACCATCAAAATAGCCAGGCAAATCAAAAGCCGGACCCTTTTGCGCGAAATCCTCCAGCGATGCTGAACACGCCGTTATGCCAAGGACAACAGGAAGCGCCATTAGCTTTCTCATTCGTCCTCCTTACCGATCAATTGCGCACGCAGTTTTGGATAGCTGGCTTTTTCAGACAGCCATATGTTCAAAAACGCAGGGCCGAAATCTGGATCATCAATTTCACCTACAGGCTTACTGTTATGGTAGAAGTGGCTGTGAACCTGTTCATCTACCCGCAGCAGCAGTACATCGCCATCCTGTATATCAGGCCAGATAGTTGCCAGAGTTGTTAGCCAGGAGCTGAACTGATCTTCGGAAAGGCCCTGCTTTTTCCATTCATCCCGGGTGGCATCAACCAACTCCTGCGCGTCGATATCACGCAGATACTGGATACGCAGTGCGATCGGATAGTGGCCGGGCTGATATTCACCATCGACGCTGTATAAGCTGGAATGATAAATCTCCCAAAATAGAACGTTAAGTTTGGCTTGGCCCACCAGCTGCAAATCAGATAAGGCCCGGGATGACATCACTGATGCCATCAGCGGCATGGTCGCTGCGAGTAACATTAAGCTAAGAAGCGCTTTTTTCATGCTATGCACTCCCTTTCTGGTTTCATAATGTGTTTGCTTAGAAAGGCCAATGTGGGCATCAGCAGCGCCCAAATTGCCGAAATGATAAGAAGGGTATGTAACATTGGCAGGCCAAAGGTGACCGCGCCCAGTTTCATACCAGCGAGATAACTCATGGGACCGGTAATACTGCCTAACACAAGCCCAAGCAATGGCTTGTTCAGTAAAAAGCTCAGACTATTCCGAAGGGTTGCACAAAAGGCAATCCATAAACCCAACAACCATAAGGGGATCACCACACTAATAGCGGGTTCGAACACAAAGATCCCCATATTGGTTAGCAAGCCATCTATCAGCAGCCCAAAGCCTGCGCCCATAATCATCATTCGAAGTTCGCTCATGGGCTGACTGTGCAGTACTACGTGAAGTAGTAGTAATGCAGCGAGCGCGGGGAGCATTGTTGTCTTGCCCAGTATGGCCAGAAACCAAAAGCACTGGAACCAAGCCGCATTAAACCATCGGTTAGCAGCGATAAATCTCATGACGATATCCAGGTTTGCTGAACAGCAGTTGTACCGTGCTGATGACTCTCTCCCGAAATCCCCCCTCGCAGTAACAAAAATAGAAACGCCACAAGCGCATAAAACGTTCGTCGTAGCCGACTTCAGCCAGCGACTGACGGTTATTTAAAAGCGCTTTGTGCCAATCATTAAGGGTCCTGGCGTAATCCAAGCCTATGTCCTGACAGTCGCGGATGTTCATGTCGGTGTGCGACTTAAGCAACTGATTGATGACCAACTGAGAAGGCAAGAAACCGCCGGGGAAAATATGTTTCTGGATGAAATCCAGATCGTCTTTATAGCTGTCGTAGCGCTGGTCGCTGATAGTGATGGATTGCAACAGCATTAAACCATCAGGCTTTAGTAGCTTGCTGCATTGGCTGAAGAAGTCAGGCAAAAATTGCTTACCCACCGCTTCAATCATCTCGATGGACACTAACTTGTCGAACTGCCCTGACAGCTGACGGTAATCTTGCTTTAACAGGTTGATGCGCTCAGACAAGCCCAACGCCTCCAAGCGCTCTTTGGCATAGGCATACTGCTCTTCTGAGATAGTCGTGGTGGTGACCTTACAGCCGTAATGTTGCGCGGCAAAAATGGCCAGGCTGCCCCAGCCTGTGCCAATCTCCAGAAGATGATCATTTTCACTTAGTTGTAACTTGTCGCAAATTACCTTCAGTTTGTGAGCCTGTGCCTCCGCTAACGTAGCTTTGGCAGTCGGATAAATCGCAGCAGAGTACATCATACTGCTGTCCAAGAAGCGCTCGTAAAGGGCATTACCTAAATCGTAATGGGCACCGATGTTTTTCTTGGCCTGGCTTTTGGTGTTGCGCTGGCGCCACTGTGTCGCCCACTTCAATGGTTTTAACAGCCAGGCAAAGCGTGCTTCGATACTGTCCATCAACGCCATGTTGCGTGAAAAAAGACGAATCACAGCGGTCAGATTTGGACTCTCCCACAGCTGCTCAACATAGCTTTCACCGGCACCAATGCTACCTCCCTGCAAAATCCTGGGGTAGAAGTCCGGATGCAAGACTTTGATCCTGGCCTGCAAATCGCTCTGGCTATTACCAAACTGCAGGCTGTTTCCCTGTGGCTCCTCTATCACCAAGCCGCCTTCGTTCAGCCTACCTAACAGGGCCAACAGAATGTTGCGACTGGTGCGCTGCCATGGTGACAGTTCTTGGCTCAGCGTTATCGCCTGTTCATTGCTTTGCATCTGATCTCCTTGCCGGCGAATGGGTATACAGGGGCGTGCCCTTTATCCACAGCTTGAGTGCTTGCCAATAGATGGCGAGCACCGTCTTAATACTCATAGTGCTTAACATTACGCGCCGTAACGTTTTTGAGTTCACTGGTTGTCTATCGAGTTTCATCAACGCATCGAAATGGCGACTACCCTGATAGCAACTGATGCCCAGTGTCAGGGCATCATCAGGCTGTGGGACGCGCCATTTATATTGCATTTGCATAGGATTAAAGGGCGATACATGAAAGGCCTTTTCAGTCTCTGCGGGGTTATCTAAATCAATCAGATAATGGTGGCGCTCGTTCCAGGGGGTATTACTGACTTCGGCCAACGCGTGACTGTAGTGACCATTTTCCTGACGTAAGTAGTAGAAATTCACCGGGCTGAAATACACTCCAAGTAGCCGCAGTTGCCCAAGCAGAAACACTTTTCCTTTAAGCGGTTTGCCCGCCAGCGCCGACATACGCTCTATAGCGACTTGACCAAGCGGTAACTCGGGATTGGTCAGATAGTCATCACGTTTAAATTGCACTGGTGCCCAGCGGGCAGCAGAGAGTCCGGGTGTGGACGACAAACTGTCCAGATCGTCCAGGTCCAGCCAAAACAGGCTCATTTTGTAGCTGAAGCGGTGGACGGTGGGCTGATGGCGGGCATGCCAAACCCGTCCCGTGTAAATAGCATGCTCAGTCACAAACGCTCTCCAAAACGTTCGCAGACATCCAATGCACTGCGCACTCCATCTTCATGAAAACCGTTGTACCAATAGGCACCGCAAAAGTGTAAGCCATCGTGGCCGCAGATTTCACTACGCCGCTGCTGAGCCACTTTGCTGCGCTGGCTAAACTGCGGATGAGCATACTCAAACTGCATCAGGCGCTTGTCTGAAGCGATGTCGGGATTGTTTAAGCTCACGCAGAATGTGGTGTCGCTTTGTAACCGTTGCAGAATATTCATGTTGTAGGTCACAGTGGGTGGGCACTTCTTATCCGTCCCATCGCCCCTGAGCTGGTAGTTCCAACTGGCCCAGGCGAGCTTGCGCTTGGGTAGCTGCTTTAGATCCCGGTGCAGCACCACCTCATTTTGAGCATAGGGCAGGGCCGACAATATCTCTTTTTGCGCCGTTGTAGGCTGCTCAAGCATGGCCAGTGCCTGGTCGCTGTGACAGGCGAAAATCACCTGATCGAATTGTTGGGTAGGTTGGTTCTTTGCACTGACCGTCCAACCCTTACCCTCCCTGGCTACTTGGGTGACCGGACTATTCAGCAGAACCTTATCCTCGAAGCCCTTAATCATGGGAGCGATATAAGCTCTGGAGCCACCAATCAGTGTGTACCATTGTGGCCGGTTAACGATATTCAACAGCCCGTGGTTTTCGAAAAACTCGAGGAAGAAATGCAGCGAAAAGGCTCTGACATCCTCCAGGCTTGACGACCAAATAGCGGCACACATCGGCAAAATGTAGTTGTGGACGAAGGTCTCGCCAAAACCATGTTCATCCAGAAACTCGCCAAGACTGATATGCAGCGAAGTTTGCTCTTTTAGTCTTGCCTTACACAGTTTATTAAACCGCAGAATATCCCCAATCATCCGGTAGAAGCGGGGGCGCAGCAGGTTGCGGCGCTGTGCGAACAAGGTATTAAGAGTATGACCGTTGTATTCCAAATTCTGTTTTTCATTAGTCACACTGAAACTCATCTGCGTGGGCTGGCGGGCCACGTCTAGTTTGTCCATCAGCTTAATAAAGTTAGGGTAGGTCCAGTCGTTAAATACGATAAAGCCCGTGTCTACTGCTTGTTCCTTACCCTCTTCATCTTGTACATCCACAGTGTGTGTATGGCCGCCAATATAGTCATTGGCTTCAAACACCTGAACAGCATTATTTTTGTGCAGCAAATGCGCACAGACCAGCCCTGAAATACCACTGCCGATAATGGCAATACGTTGCGACATCAGACTTTCATCCTTTTACATAAACTGATCTGCCAGGCTTCGGGTAACAGTGCCAACAGCCTGATAAAGGTGGAGAACACAAAGGGGAAACAGATTTGGCGTTTGCCCTTTTCAATACCGTTTAGCAGACTATTGGCTGCCTGATCTGCGTCGATTCGCATGGGCATTTCAAAGCTGTTTTTATCGGTAAGGGGTGTCTTTACAAAGCCTGGCGACACGGTTTGTACCTTGATGCCGCGCCCCTCAAGATCCACCTCCAGGCTTCTGGCCAGATAATGCACTGCGGCTTTACTGGCACCATAGGCTTGAGCCTTGGTAAAGGGCAAAAGGCGCGCCAGGCTATCTACCAGTACCAATTGATTTCCGCTTTTTAGTTTGGGAACGAGAGCGTCGAGACAATACACCACGCCGAAAAAGTTAGTATCGAAGACGCGGGTAAACAGTGCTGAGTCCCATGCATCGACGTCAAGGTATTCACAGGTGCCTGCATTGAGGACAAAGATATCAGCCTGAACAGTGCTCAGGGCTTGTCGGCAAGTCGCTTTGTCGGTGACGTCAAAACTGAGCACTTCAATGTCCAGTTCTGCTTTCAACGTTTCTAACTTGTCTTTGTTGCGGCCACAGGCAATTACCTTGTATCCGCGCTCACAAGCGAGTTTGGTCAGTGCCAGGCCTATACCTGAGGTGGCGCCGGTGATCAGCATGCGTTTCATTGCACTAACCTTTTCTTAAGCACTCTCACCCCGGCACCTAACAGGGGAACATGCTCATACAGCATGGCGCCAAGGTCATAGTAGTCGCGCTGATAAACGACTTTTCCGGCAGCTTCTTTTACCTGGCTGATACCATCGATAGTGATCTTCTGTCCGCCATTGAGCCTCTTGTGGCAGAAATGCATCTGCCACTGCACAAAATAACTGCATGAGGCGGTGTCTACGCTATGAATGTCAAAACGACAAAACTCACAGTTCTCCAGCAGGTTGTCGAAGTACGTCGACAACGCATGAAGCCCCTTATGTGTCTTAACAGGGTCAACGAATTCGATGTTGTTGCTATACAATTGAGAAAGCTTGCCGATGCTGTCTGCGGAAAGCTCACCATAGAAGTCAATAAAGCAGGGGAGCGTTGCGAACTTAGCATCCTGATCTTTGTGTATGTGCTGATTTTCCACTTCAGATACTGGCGCTATCGCCTTCATTCTTAGCTCACCCTTATTTAACCGGTTCTTTACCATACGTTTTTTGTTAGTTTAGGATCATTGCCTGACAAAGATGCAAACTAAAATAACTGCGATCCATTCCTGGGCCCTGTGCGTAAAAAGGGCATGATTCAAAAACCTGTTAGCTATTTTGCAAGACAACACCTTTGAAATTGCCCTGTTCCCCTTATCTGCCCACGTTTTGCCGGGCGGCAGGCTTGCGCTAAGGATTTTTGAGCCTCGCTATGTGCGCATGGTCAAGGAGGCCTGCGCTCAAGGTCGGCAGTTCGGCGTTTGCATGCTGAACCCCAAAGGTTCTAAAGCTGACAACAGCCATATCTTCCCAATTGGCACTAAGGTACGAGTCATCGACTTCGATCAGCTTCCCGACGGATTATTGGGGATCACGGTAGAAGGTCAGGAATGCTTCGTGGTGAAAGAAATCACAACAGAGCAAGACGAGCTCAGGGTCGGTCAGTGTATACATTTAAGGGATTGGTATAGCGACCTGTGTTTGCCAAACATCGCCCCTCTGTCTGACAAATTGAAAGAGGTTTTCAGTCATTTTCCAGATCTCACCAGCCTTTATGACAATCCAAGTTTTGAAGATCCTCAGTGGGTGGTGTTCCGCTGGCTGGAACTTTTGCCTGTCGAGGCCGAATACAAACAGCAATTATTGGCCAATCAGGATTATGGGCAGATGCTGGAGTTCCTGAATCAAATCATGGAGTGATCCAATTCTTCGCTCGCCCCGTAAACTAACGTACACTTAATTCAGGTACTGAGACGATGCTAGTTGGAATTTCAGTGGAAGACAGACAAGCTCGGGGCATCGACCCTGACAACGTCGCTGACGAAATGTCAGCGCTGTTGCAAACGGTCGCATCCGAACGCTGCAAGCAAGCTTTTTCCCGCCTGTTTGGTTATTTTGCGCCCAGGCTGCGAGCTTATGCGCTAAAGCAGACTGGCAACGAAGCCGTGGCCATGGAATTGGTGCAAGATACTCTGTCTAACGTATGGCAAAAGGCACACTTGTTCAATGCAGAGAAAGGTAGTGCCTCCACCTGGATTTTCACCATCGCCCGTAATATCCGCTTCGATATGCTTCGCAAACAGCAGAATCGCAAGGAAGACATCTGTGCTGAAGACCTGTGGCCGGTATTGTGCGAACAAACGGCGGCTCCCGGTGAACAAAGCCTGGATTATCAGATTACCCTTGATCAGGTAGGGAGTCTTTTCGAGTCTCTCCCTGATAAACAACGTAAGGTCATAGAGGCCATCTATGTGCATGGAAAATCACAACAGGAAGTGGCTGACGAACTAGAAATTCCGCTTGGCACCGTTAAGTCTCGAACCAGGCTGGCGTTGCAACGTTTAAAGGAGATGTTGGATCAAGATGATTAAGCACCATCCAACCCACGAATTGTTATCGGCTTTTGCAGCGGGCAATTGTTCTCCTGCTCAGGCGCTTATACTGTCGGCGCATGTGGATATGTGTCCAAGATGTCGTCAGTTGACTCGCGCTCAAGAAGATTGCCTGGCAGAAAAAGCATTTGCCCACAGCGCACAGACCGATGAAGCATTTGACCTCATGTTGCAAAACATCACCAGGTTGCCTCAGCAACAGGGGGAGTCTGTAGCGCCAACTCACCAGGTTTTGACACTGGATGGGCGAGAGTTCAAGTTGCCTCGCGCATTGCAACGCTATGCGTCCAAGGTTGACAGTTGGTCTCACACCGTAGGCAAGCTGTGGCAGGCCAAGGTAGATTTGGGCGCCCAGGGCAGAGCGGACTTCATCTATATGGAAAACGGAGGCAGTGTGCCAGAGCACACCCACAGAGGTTCAGAGCTGACGTTGGTTCTCGACGGTGAGTTTTCTGACGGCGTTGGGACTTACGAAACCGGTGATTTCTTGAGTTTGGGCGCCGAGCATACCCACGCTCCGCGCTCTGACGTAGAAGAAGGTTGTCTTGTATTTAGTATTGTCGACAAACCTCTGCATTTTACGTCCGGTTGGGCCAGGTTGCTCAATCCTTTTAGTCATCTTTTTTTCAAGTAATAAAAAACGCGCCAAACGGCGCGTTTTCTCTATCCGCATATTACCTTCGCAGCAATGATGGGAACAACAGCCTAGCCGGTGTATTGGCTGTTGGGGAAATTAAGCTTGAGTGTACGCAGTGTATGTTCTTTCAGTTCCGGTAACTTCAATTGTTCGTAACATTCCACCATCAGCTCCAGGGCTTCCTGCAAATGCGGCGTATCCTGAAAATTTTCCAATACATACTTTCCACGGTTAGCTGCCGCCACATAGGCTTGGCGTTTCATATAATAGCGCGCAATGGCCAGCTCATATTTGGCCAAACGGTTTTTGATATAAACCATGCGCTTTTGCGCATCCGGGGCGTACTTGCTGTCTGGAAACTTCTCAATCAGTTGGCGAAAGTCGTTAAAGGCTTCCCGCGATTTAGTAGGGTCACGGTCGGCTCTGTCGATACCCATCAGATCCTGAAACAGGTTTGACTCTGCATCCATGTTGACCAGTCCACGCATGTAATACACGTAGTCTACATCGGAATGATTGGGGTTTAGACGAATAAATCTGTCGATGGCGGCTAACGCCTGGTCTTGATCATTGGTTTTGTAGTAGGCATAGATCAGATCCAGCTGGACCTGATGAGAATAAGGACCAAATGGATATCTGGAGTCCAGGGTGCTTAATGTTTTCGCCGCGCCATTAAAGTTGCCATTAGCCAGGTTTTCTTTGGCCTTATCGTAAAGCATTTGGGGGCCTTGGTTCGCCAAGGCTATATCTTCATCATCCGGAGAGGACGAGCAAGCACCCAGCACCAAAGCGGCGCCGATAAGAAGGGTATATTTTAGATGTCTGTTATTCATATGGTTCGCAAAACGCTCTTATTTGTCCGATTTCAGGCCCCATCCCCGCAATTTCGCAAAGATTCTCTGATTTACAGGAGGAGCCCAGGCAAAAATCCGTTAGAATAGTGCCAGGTTAAGCTTAATTGCCTGCTAAGTTCCGGCATTCTACCCGACTGTAGGTGGCTATGCACTTGATAATCCTTTGTTCGATCCCCTAATCATGCATGAAAATATTGAATTAAACGCCATCGTCCCTGACTACTTGATAGGCAAGCGCTTAGATCAGGCTTTAGCCGATTTGTTCCCCGATTATTCCCGTTCACGCCTAAAAGAGTGGATTTTGGCCGGTCAGGTGACATTGGACGGCAAGGTGCTGGATAAGCCGCGCGAAAAGTTATTTGGTGGCGAGCAGGTAGAAATCCGTACCCAGGTCGAGTTGCAGCAACAACATCAGGCTGAAGCCATCGAATTGGATATCCAGTACGAAGACGATCATATACTGGTGATCAACAAGCCGGCTGATTTAGTGGTGCATCCCGGTGCTGGAAATAGTCATGGGACCTTACTTAACGCCTTGCTGAATCATGTGCCACAAATCGGCACTGTGCCAAGAGCGGGTATTGTCCATCGATTGGACAAAGACACTACCGGCTTGATGGTGGTGGCTAAGACTATTCCGGCGCAAACCCATTTGGTTGCCCAATTACAGGCGCGCGAAATAAGCCGCGAATATGAGGCGGTGGTCAACGGCACCATGGTCGCTGGTGGTACTATCGATGAACCCATTGGCCGACACGACTCCAAACGTACCAGCATGGCGGTAAGGGCTACCGGCAAACCGGCCGTGACTCACTATCGTGTGATGAAGAAGTTTCGCGCTCATACCCATTTGCGCCTGAAACTGGAAACCGGCCGTACTCACCAAATTCGTGTGCATATGGCGTATCTGCATCACCCTATTGTTGGTGACCCTCTCTATGGCGGACGCCCCCGTCCACCCAAATCGGCCAGTGAGGAGCTTCGCGATACCTTGCGTAACTTCCGTCGCCAGGCACTGCATGCTGCTCAGTTGGAGCTGGCTCATCCTATCACGGGTGAGTGGCTAAGCTGGCAGGCACCCTTACCAGAGGATATGGTGCACTTATTAAAGGTGCTTAAGCAGGATTCTGATCAGCATGAAGCAGATTGGGACTGAGTCTCTGATTATTCCTGATTGGCCTGCGCCCAAAGCGGTGAAGGCCTTTTCTACCTTACGCACAGGCGGGGTCAGCTTTGGCCCCTATGAAAGCCTGAATTTGGGTGCTCACGTGGGCGACAACGTTGACGCCGTCGCCAGAAATCGTGGGCTTTTGCCTGAGAATCAGCAAATCATTTGGTTGAATCAGGTGCATGGTAATCAGGCGGTTGAACTTAAACCTGGTGAGAGAGCTGAGCCAGCGGCCGATGCCAGCTTTACGCGTGACAACCACGTCAGCTGTGCAGTGATGACCGCAGATTGCCTGCCGGTATTGTTATGTCACAAAGACGCCTTGGCGGTCGCCGCTGTGCACTGTGGTTGGCGCGGTCTGGCATCATCCATTCTCGAAGAGACCCTTGCCAAACTCCCTGGCAAACCTGTTGATTATCTGGCTTGGCTGGGACCAGCCATTGGCCCTCAGGCGTTTAAAGTGGGAGAGGATGTGAAAGCCGCATTCCCCGAGGATAGTGCCGCTTTTTCGCCCTTACCTGCAGCAGGTAAATACCTTGCTGATATTTATCAGCTGGCAAAAGCCAGACTCGCGCGTCTCGGGCTAATGGATATTTACGGCGGCCAATTCTGTACCTTCACAGAGAAAGAGAAGTTTTTTTCTTATCGGCGTGATGGCCAAACCGGGCGCATGGCGTCGGTTATCTGGCTGGAAAGCCGCGCTTAAGCTTACCAAACACTTTGTTGATCCAGCGCAACCGGGATCAACCCTCTTGTACTTGAATCCATGTCATTTCATACCCATAACTATGTCAGTAACGACATTCTTGGGGGATCTCCATGCGTTTGGACAAAATGACCAGCAAGTTTCAGATGGCCATCTCTGATGCCCAGTCTTTGGCATTGGGCCGTGACCATCAATATATCGAGCCTGCCCATTTAATGATGGCACTGCTTAATCAGGAAGGCGGCTCAGTACGCCCGCTGATGGAGCAGGCCGGCATTAATAATAACGCGCTGCGCTCGGCTTTATCTGAACTCTTGGAGCGCATGCCCAAAGTACAGGGTATCGGCGGCGATGTGCAGCTCGGTAAAGACACTGCAGTACTCTTAAACCTGTGCGACAAGATTGCGCAAAAGCGCAAAGACGATTACATCACTTCGGAATTGTTTGTGCTGGCCTCTTTGCAAGACAAAGGACGCCTTGGGGAGATCCTACGTCAACTGGGCCTGACTGAACAAAAGGTCGAGCAGGCCATTGATAAGCTGCGTGGTGGCCAGAAGGTCACCGATCCCAACGCCGAAGATGTGCGCCAAGCCCTGGAAAAATTCACTACGGATCTCACCGAGCGTGCCGAACAGGGCAAACTGGATCCGGTCATTGGCCGTGATGAGGAGATCCGCCGTACAATTCAGGTGCTGCAACGTCGTACCAAGAATAACCCCGTTCTGATTGGGGAGCCTGGTGTGGGTAAAACCGCCATTGTAGAAGGCTTAGCCCAACGTATCGTCAACGGTGAAGTGCCTGAAGGCCTCAAAGACAAACGTGTGCTGGCACTGGATATGGGCGCGCTGGTGGCCGGTGCCAAATACCGTGGCGAGTTTGAAGAGCGCCTCAAGGCCGTACTTAATGAATTGGCTAAAGAAGAAGGCCGGGTAATCCTCTTTATTGATGAGCTACATACCATGGTCGGCGCCGGCAAAGGCGAGGGGGCTATGGATGCCGGCAATATGCTAAAGCCGGCTTTGGCCCGCGGTGAATTGCACTGCGTGGGCGCCACTACCTTGGATGAATACCGCAAATACATCGAAAAAGATGCCGCTCTTGAGCGCCGTTTCCAGAAGGTGCTGGTGGATGAGCCCACAGTCGAGGACACCATTGCCATCTTGCGTGGTTTGAAAGAGCGCTATGAGTTGCACCATTCGGTGGATATTACCGACCCGGCTATCGTTGCCGCGGCCTCCTTGTCCCATCGCTATATCAGTGACAGACAGCTGCCGGATAAGGCCATCGACCTGATTGATGAGGCCGCTTCCAGTATCCGCCTGCAAATCGACTCCAAGCCGGAGGAAATGGACAGGCTTGAGCGGCGCATTATCCAGCTCAAACTGGAAGAGAATGCGCTGGCCAAAGAAACTGACGACGCCAGCCATAAGCGCCTTGAACTGATTGAACAAGAGCGTGAGCAGCTGGAATTTAAGTTTAAAGAGCAGGAAACCCTGTGGAATGCCGAGAAAGAGGCCATGCAGGGCACCCAGCATATTAAATCTGAGCTGGAGCAAGCCAAGCTGGATTTGGAAATTGCCCGCCGTGCCGGTGACCTCAATCGCATGTCCGAACTACAGTACGGCCGTATCCCAGAGCTTGAGCGCAAGCTGGAAAAAGCCGATGAATTGCAGAATCAGGAAACCCGCCTGCTGAAAAACAAAGTCACCGATGCCGAGATTGCCTATGTGCTATCGCGCTGGACGGGCATTCCGGTAGCCAAGATGCTTGAAGGTGAGCGCGATAAGCTTTTGCGTATGGAAGAGGCATTGCACGGCAGGGTAGTGGGGCAAGATGAGGCAGTGAGCGTGGTCTCCAACGCCATTCGTCGCTCCCGCGCCGGGCTTGCCGATCCGAATCGTCCCATTGGTTCTTTCTTGTTCTTAGGTCCCACTGGCGTGGGTAAAACCGAGCTTTGCAAAGCCCTGGCAGAGTTTTTATTCGATACCCAGGATGCCATGGTGCGTATCGATATGTCGGAATTTATGGAGAAGCATTCGGTATCCCGTTTGGTCGGCGCTCCTCCTGGCTATGTAGGCTATGAGGAAGGTGGCTATCTGACCGAAGCGGTGCGCCGTAAGCCTTACTCTGTGATCCTGCTGGATGAAGTAGAAAAAGCCCATCCCGATGTGTTCAATATTCTCTTGCAGGTATTGGATGATGGTCGTTTAACCGACGGTCAGGGCCGCACCGTGGATTTCAAGAATACGGTGGTGATCATGACCTCTAACCTTGGCTCTGACATTATCCAGGATAAGCATGCCGAGAGTCAGTACGAGGAAATGAAGTCAATGGTGATGGCCGTGGTTGGTCAGAATTTCCGACCAGAGTTTATCAACCGTATCGACGATACCGTGGTATTCCATCCGCTGGGCCATGAACAGATCAAAGCCATTGCCCAGATCCAGTTGGCGTCGCTTAAGGCGCGTTTGGCTGACAAAGGCTATCAGCTGGAGCTGACTCAACAGGCGCTGGATCGCCTGGCCGATGCCGGTTTCGATCCTGTATATGGTGCAAGGCCGCTTAAGCGGGCTATTCAGCACCAAATCGAAAACCCACTGGCGCAGCAATTGCTCTCGGGGCAAATCCTGCCAGATTCGACTATCCATATCGATACCGATGAGCAGGGCTTTGTGATCAAATAGGAGCATGGCCGGCGATGAGCCGGCCTTATTCTTTGTGGCCCCAGCCCTTACTCGATGGACTTGGTTCGAGTAAACACTAAAATGTGTTGTAGCAATTTTGCCTTACTCATTGACCGCACAGTGATTTCTTCAATAACGGCACTGTGTTATGTTCCCCGCATCTTCTTTACAGGGTGATCTTAATGACAGATTCCAAACACCGTGGCATTTATCTTCTGCCCAACCTGCTGACCACCGGCGGACTCTTTTCCGGCTTCTTTGCCATTGTGTCAGCCATGAACGGCCGCTTTGAAGCCGCTGCCGTTGCCATCTTTGTGGCCATGATTTTCGATGGTCTCGATGGACGGGTCGCCCGTATGACCAATACTCAAAGTAAGTTTGGGGCCGAATACGACTCCATGTCCGATATGGTGTCTTTCGGTGTGGCACCCGCTTTGGTCTCCTACACCTGGGGACTCAGCGAATTGGGAAAATTGGGTTGGTTAGCCGCCTTTATCTATGTTGCCGGCGCGGCACTGCGTTTGGCCCGCTTTAATACCAATATTGCCGTGGTCGATAAGCGTTACTTCCAGGGACTGGCCAGCCCGGCGGCTGCGGCGTTAACGGCAGGCTTGGTATGGGTAGGCGTAGAATACGATATTAATGGCCATGACTTCGGTCCGCTTGTTGCGTTATTGACCGGCGCAGCCGGCTTACTGATGGTCAGTAACTTTAAATACAATTCGTTTAAGGAAATCCATTTCCACGGCAAAGTGCCTTTTGTGGCTTTGTTGGTGGTGATGCTGGTTTTCGTGATTGTTGCCACCGAACCGTCCTTAGTGCTGTTTATTGCTTTTCTTCTATATGCCATTGCCGGCCCTATCAATACCTTCAGGAGTGTCGATAAGGTACGTTTGGAGCATGTGGTCGGTGATACCGATGAACATGACGACGCGGATTTTGCTAAGCCAGAAGAGAAGAAGGATAAAAGCAGCGAGCAATAATCGCCGTCTTATATAAAAACAGCCGGGCAGGGTACACGCCCGGCTAGCCGCTCTACCTCTGTTTCCTTCGATTTTTCACTTTGCTATCAGCCAAATGGCTCTTTTCTACTGTATAAGCGTCGGCTTTATCGTACTTTTGTTTAAAAAACACCCGAACGCATCATTTTTATAAAAAAGCCCTTGATCTCTTTTGTCCGGTGCGTACAATGCGCTCCACTTCGAACGGCAAGCCAGACAGGCGAAGCCGGGCAGACCAGGAGGGTCAGGATCGGGGGATAAGTCAGGGAGAGGCGAGCAACGAAAAGATAAAAAAGTTGCTTGACACAGACGAGGGATGACGTAGAATGCGCGTCCCGCTTGAGAGAGGTTCTACGGAACGAATCAAGCCGCCTGAACAGGCACAGCTCTTTAACAATT
>NZ_JARHUG010000006.1 GCF_029223185.1 Aliiglaciecola sp. CAU 1673 | reverse complement strand
GGTGCCGGCTTTCTTCTCGGCCGCTGCACGCCACTGGTATATTTGAGCGCCGTGTAAGCCCAGTTCTCTGGCCGCTTTGGCCACACCGATTTTCCCGGCCAGTCGCAGGGCTTCTGCTTTAAAATTCTTCGCCGTGGCGTTTACGGGATCTGGATTCTTTTGTCATGCTTCACCTCGATTGCGATTCTATCGCTTAACGAGGTGTCCAGTCTTGTTGGTATGGATCAATAGGTAGCGGGTGTCGGTCTATGTGCTATACGGCGTGTAAAGCGACAGCTGTCGTCTATGTTCCCTGACCGGATTCTTGCCTGCCTTGGTCAAATCTTTGTATCGTCACTGTATTTCACGTCTTGTCCATTTTCCAGCTTTTTCAACGACGGCCTGGAATTGCGTCATATGGAAGTATGAACTATACATTAACTGTATTTATATACAGCTATATTCTGCGAGGTTATAACCATGGCTAAAGGCGATCTAAAACGACAGTTTCACGAAGCCATTAAGCTTCGGCATTACGCGCAAAAAACGGAGAAAACCTACTGGCATTGGATTTGTGTTTACCTACGTTTTCACAAGATGGCACATCCTGCAGAGCATGGTGTACCTGAAGTTGAGCGATTTTTGAGTTTTCTGGCAGTAAAACGCAATGTATCTCCCGCCACTCAATCTATCGCCCTCAATGCCTTGCTGTTTTTGTTTAAAGCGGTACTGAATCGTCCTTTAGAGGGTATTAATGCCGTTCGCGCCAAGCCCCGGCAAAAACTGCCTGTAGTCCTGACTCGCCAGGATGTGCAGAAGTTGATTGGTTGTATGTCCGGCCAATTGTCTCTTATGGCCAAAATCATGTACGGCTGTGGACTGCGTCTAAGTGAGTGTTTGCGTCTTCGTGTTGGCGACCTGGATTTTGTGCATAGCAGCATAGTGATACACAACGGTAAAGGGGCGAAAGATCGCGTTACATTGATGCCATCGATGCTAAAGATAGAGCTTGGTAAGCAGATTGACCGGGTGCGTATCCAACACCGGGCCGATTTGGAAAAGGGATCTGGTTTAGTGAATATGCCCTACGCGCTAGCCCGAAAGTATCCTAACTCGGCCAAGAGCTTAAGCTTTCAGTTTCTGTTTCCCTCAGACAACCTTTCAACCGATCCTGATGATGGCCTGTTGAAGCGCCATCATATTCATGAGAAAACGCTTCAGCGTGCAGTCAAAAAAGCGGTCATAGCGTCAGGTGTGAATGAATTGGCGACTTGCCATACCTTGCGTCACTCCTTTGCCACCCACCTACTGGAACAGGGTACAGATTTGCGTACTATTCAGGAGCTGTTGGGTCATAGCGATATTAAAACTACGCAAATCTACACCCATGTTCTGGGCCGTCACCATGCGGGGGTAATGAGTCCGGTGGATGCGCTTCTGGGCAATAGCGTTGGTGAACCTGTCTCCTCATATCAGGCTGCATAAAAAGGCGACCAATGCCCAGATTAATAGTAATAACGGCAGGAAATAATAGTAACTGCCGTTTCTTCTATGGCATAAACCAGTCGGTTGGTGTCATCGATTCGTGAGGAGTGAGGAGTGAGGAGTGAGGAGTGAGGAGTGAAGAATAGTTACAAGGTTTATGAGTAAAAACTGACTCCCTCCTCTCTGTGCCCTCTGTGTCTCGGTGGTAAAAAACAAAAAAGGCGACCAGTTGGTCGCCCTTTTTCTACTCGAACCTCGCAGCTCGTAGCTCGTAGCCAGCTTTTACCAGCCGGTACGCTCGCGTAGTGCCTTGCCGATATCGGCCAGTGAACGCACAGTGGTTACACCAGCGTCTTGCAGGGCCTTGAATTTCTCATCGGCGGTGCCTTTACCACCAGAGATGATGGCACCGGCGTGGCCCATACGCTTACCTGGAGGAGCAGTCACACCAGCGATGTAGGACACTACTGGCTTGGTGACGTTTTCCTTGATAAAGGCAGCGGCTTCTTCTTCGGCAGAGCCACCGATTTCACCGATCATGATGATGGCTTCGGTCTGTGGATCGTCCTGGAACAATTTCAGGATGTCGATGAAGTTAGAGCCAGGGATCGGGTCGCCACCGATACCTACGCAGGTAGACTGGCCGAAGCCTTCGTCTGTGGTCTGCTTAACCGCTTCATAGGTCAGGGTGCCAGAGCGTGACACGATACCCACCTTGCCAGGCTTGTGGATATGACCAGGCATGATGCCGATCTTGCACTCGCCGGGGGTGATCACACCCGGGCAGTTTGGACCGATCATGCGTACGCCTTTCTGGGTGATGTACTCTTTCACGAACAGCATATCCATAGTGGGAATGCCTTCGGTGATACAGACGATAAGCTCGATGCCGGCATCGGCTGCTTCGATGATGGAGTCTTTACAGAAAGGCGCCGGTACGTAAATCACAGAGGCAGTGGCGCCGGTGGCGGCAACGGCTTCTTTTACGGTATCAAATACAGGCAGACCTAAATGCGTGGTGCCGCCTTTACCTGGGGTTACACCGCCAACCATTTGCGTGCCATAGGCCAGCGCCTGCTCAGAGTGGAAGGTGCCCTGTCCGCCGGTGAAACCCTGGCAGATAACCTTGGTATTTTTGTTAATCAATACGCTCATTTTGCACCTCCGGCGGCAGCTACCACTTTCTGCGCAGCGTCGGTCAGGCTGGTAGCAGCGATGATATTCAATTCACATTCTTCCAGTTTCTTGGCGCCAAGCTCAGCGTTGTTGCCTTCAAGGCGAACCACAACCGGCACGTTTACGCCTACTTCTTCCACGGCGCCGATGATGCCTTCGGCAATCATGTCGCAGCGTACGATACCGCCGAAGATGTTAACCAGAACCGCCTGTACATTGGCGTCAGAGAGGATGATCTTGAATGCTTCGGTCACGCGCTCTTTGGTCGCGCCGCCGCCCACATCCAGGAAGTTGGCAGGCTGGCCACCGTGCAGTTTGACGATGTCCATGGTACCCATGGCAAGGCCAGCACCGTTAACCATACAACCGATGTTACCTTCCAGAGCTACGTAGTTCAGCTCCCACTTGGCAGCACGGGATTCACGCTCATCTTCCTGAGACGGGTCGTGCATGTCGCGCAGCTTGGGCTGACGGTACATGGCGTTGGAGTCGATCACTAGCTTGGCATCCAGGCAGTGCAGGTTGCCGTCGGTCTTGATCACCAGCGGGTTGATCTCAATCAGGGCAACGTCCAGATCAACGAACATCTTGGCCAGGCCCAGGAAGATGTTAGTGAATTGCTTGATCTGTGCGCCTTCAAGGCCCAGTTTAAAGGCGATTTCACGGGCCTGGTAAGGCTGTGCGCCGACCAGTGGATCGATGGCAGCCTTGAGGATCTTCTCAGGGGTTTCTTCTGCCACTTTCTCGATTTCTACACCACCTTCGGTAGAAGCCATAAACACCACGCGACGGGTAGAACGGTCAACAACCGCACCCAGATAAAGCTCTTTGTCGATGTCGGTGCAGGATTCCACCAGGATCTTGTTGACCGGCTGACCATGCTCGTCAGTCTGGTAGGTCACCAGGTTTTTACCCAACCAATGCTGAGCAAATTGACGGATTTCGTCTTTGGTCTTGACCAGCTTCACACCGCCAGCCTTGCCGCGGCCACCGGCGTGGACCTGGCACTTGACTACCCACTGGTTTCCACCGATGCGCTCAGCCGCTTCTACTGCGGCCTGTGGCGTATCGGCTGCATACCCTTCGGAAACGGGTAAGCCGTATTCGGCAAATAGTTGTTTGCCCTGATATTCATGCAAGTTCATGGCGTTTTTTCCGTTTTTTTGCTGTGATAACACTGCGTTTGCAGTTTTAATCGCCGGCCCCGGTGTCTCTATGGAAACAGCGGTGCCGGCGCCTATCTGTCCCCCGGCGAACCGGGGCGTACTGATGAAATTAAACGTCCAGCAGCAGACGCGTTGGATCTTCCAGAAGCTCCTTGACGGTAACCAGGAAGCCCACTGACTCTTTGCCGTCGATGATACGGTGATCATAAGACAGCGCCAGGTACATCATTGGCAGGATCTCAATCTTGCCGTCCACCACCATGGGGCGGTCCTGGATCTTGTGCATGCCCAGGATGGCGCTTTGTGGTGGGTTGATGATGGGGGTAGACAGCAGCGAACCAAACACACCACCATTGGTGATAGTGAAGTTACCGCCTTGCAGGTCGGCCATCGCCAACTTGCCGTCACGGCCTTTAATGGCCAAATCTTTGATGCCCTTTTCCACATCGGCGACCGACAACTGGTCACAGTCGCGCAGCACAGGCGTTACCAGACCACGTGGTGTGGACACGGCAATGCTGATATCAAAGTAGTTGTGATAGCAAATATCGTCGCCATCAATGGAAGCATTCACTTCAGGGAAGCGCTTCAGGGCTTCGGTGACGGCTTTCACGTAGAAAGACATAAAGCCAAGGCGAATACCGTGACGCTTCTCAAACACATCCTGGTATTGCTTACGCAGGTCCATAATCGGCTTCATGTTAACTTCATTGAAAGTGGTCAACATGGCCGTGCTGTTCCTGGCTTCCAGCAGACGGGTGGCAATTGTCTTACGCAGACGGGTCATGGGCACGCGCTTCTCGGTACGCTCAGCCATACCGGATACTGCAGGTGCGGCAGCAGTGGCTGGCGCCGGTGCAGCGGCAGGCTTATCGCCGCCTTTCAGATGCTTCTCGACATCTTCTTTGGTAATACGGCCATTTTTACCGGTACCCTTGATTTTTGCAGGGTCAACACCTTTCTCGGCCAGCAGGCGACGCACAGAGGGGCTCAGTGCATCGCTGTCATCGCTTGATTCTTCTTTGCCGCTGTCATTGCTGTCGGATTTCTCTTGCGCCTTGGCTGCACCGGCACCGGCCTTAAACTTAGCGATCACCTGCTCGGCGCTAACGGTGGCGCCTTCTTCGGCCAGGATCTCTTCCAGCGCGCCATCGGCGGGCGCGACCACTTCGAGTACGACTTTGTCGGTTTCGATATCGACCAGGTTCTGGTCACGGGAGACTTGCTCGCCTGGCTTCACATGCCAAGTGGCCACGGTGGCGTCCGCTACCGACTCCGGCAATACGGGTACTTTGATTTCCACAGTTTCACCTTTGCTACTGTCACTGGATGACTTGGATGGTTTGTCTTCGGCGTCATCAGACTTGGAGGCTGATTTTTCCTCTCCATTGCCCTTACTGTCGCCCTTGCTGCTGCCCTCACTCAGGGTCGCAATTACTTCTTCAGCCTTAACGGTGGCGCCTTCGCCCTGACGGATCTCACCCATTACGCCATCGGCAGGGGCAACCACTTCCAGCACCACTTTGTCGGTCTCAATATCAACTAAGTGCTGGTCTCGGGAAACCTTATCACCCTCGGCCACATGCCAGGTGGCAATGGTGGCGTCGGCTACGGATTCGGGCAGGACCGGGACTTTTATTTCTATGCTCATGCTGTTCCCTTATTTAGTCTGTAAGGCATCGTCAACCAGCGCTTTCTGCTGCTGGTTGTGAATTGAGATATAGCCAACCGCCGGCGCAGAGGAAGCGGCGCGGCCTGCGTAGCTGAGCTTCGCCCCGGAAGGGATGGAGGCCCAGAAGTGATGCTGGCTGCAATACCAGGCGCCCTGGTTTTGCGGCTCTTCCTGGCACCATACCCAATCCTTCACATGGCTAAAGGGCTTAAGCACCTCTTCAATCTCTTTGTGCGGGAAAGGATACAGCTGTTCGATACGGATGATGGCCACATCATCCTGTTCGTTCTTGCGGCGCTGATCGAGCAGATCGTAGTAAACTTTGCCGGAGCACAGCACCACTTTTTTAACATTGGCCGGATTAATATCGTCAATCTCGCCAATTACGTTTTTGAAAACGCCTTCTGCCAGCTCTTCCAGCGAAGACACTGCCAGCGGATGACGCAGCAATGACTTAGGCGACATCACAATCAGTGGGCGGCGCATCGGACGGATCATCTGACGACGCAGCATATGAAATACCTGCGCTGGCGTTGACGGTACACAGACCTGCCAGTTGTGATCGGCGCATAGTTGCAGGAAACGCTCGAGACGGGCCGAGCTATGCTCTGGTCCCTGCCCTTCGTAGCCATGGGGCAACAACAGGGTCAGGCCGCATAAACGTCCCCACTTGTGCTCGCCGGAACACAGGAATTGGTCAATCACTACCTGGGCACCGTTGGCGAAGTCACCAAACTGGGCTTCCCAAATGGTCAAACAGCCGGGTTCGGCAGTGGAATAACCATATTCGAAGGCCATTGCCGCTTCTTCAGACAATACCGAGTCATAAATTTCGATAGAGCCCTGTTCTTCACTAATATGCTGCAATGGCATAAAAGTGCTGGCGTCTTTTTGGTTGTGCATCACCGCATGGCGGTGGAAGAAGGTACCACGGCCAGAATCCTGTCCGGTCAGACGGATACGACTACCACGCTCGACAATGCTGGCATAGGCCAGGGTTTCGGCCATACCCCAATCCAGCGGCTTTTCGCCGGCGATCATGGTTTTACGATCTTCATACAGCTTGTTAACCCGCGAATGCAGCTCGAAATCTTCAGGATAGCTGCACAGCTTTTCGCCCAGTTCACGCAGTTTATCTACGGAAATGCTGCCGTCATAGGCGGCATCCCAGTCATGGCCAAGGTAAGGTGACCAGTCCACCGAATGCTCGGTCATCGGGCGCCATTCTTCAACCACACAGGCGCCGTGATCCAAAGCGGCACGATAGTCGTTAACCAACTTGTCAGCGTCATGAGACTGTATAATGCCTTCTGCAACCAGCTGCTCGGCATAAATTTCACGGGGTACCGGATGCTTTTTAATCTTCTGGTACATCAGTGGCTGAGTGGCATTGGGCTCATCAGCTTCGTTGTGTCCATGACGACGGTAGCAAACCAGGTCAATCACCACATCGCGCTTAAAGGTATTGCGATAATCCATGGCCAGTTTGGTGACAAATACCACGGCTTCGGGGTCGTCTGAATTCACATGGAAAATCGGCGCCTGTACCATCTTGGCGATGTCGGTACAGTATTGCGTGGAGCGCACGTCTTCGGTCTTGGACGTGGTAAAGCCAACCTGGTTGTTGATAACGATGCGCACCGTACCGCCGACTTTAAAGCCACGGGTCTGCGACATGTTAAAGGTTTCCTGCACCACGCCTTGTCCGGCGATGGCAGAGTCACCGTGGATAGTCACCGGCACCACTGACGAGCCGTCTTTGCAGCCACGTCTGTCCTGACGGGCACGTACCGAACCCATCACCACCGGGTTAACGATTTCCAGGTGAGATGGGTTAAAGGCCAGCGCCAAATGCACGTTGCCGCCCGGGGTAGCAAAGTCAGAAGAATAACCGGCATGATACTTCACATCGCCTGAGCCCAATGACTCATCATGTTTGCCGGAGAATTCATCAAAGAGTACGGAGGGGTTTTTACCCAGTACGTTAACCAACACGTTTAAGCGGCCACGGTGGGCCATGCCGATCACCACTTCTTTGGCACCGTTGGTACCGGCGTGGGTGATCAGGTTCTTGAGCATGGGAATAAGGGCATCGCCTCCTTCCAGTGAGAAGCGCTTGGCACCCGGGAACTTGGAGCCTAAGTATTTTTCCATGCCGTCAGCTGCGACCAGGCCTTTAAGAATACTGACCTTGGTGTCACGGTCGAATTCAGGCTTGGCCTGCACCGATTCGATACGCTGCTGGATCCAGCGTTTCTGCTCGGTATTGGTAATATGCATGTATTCGGCGCCGATGCTGCCGCAATAGGTGCGGTTCAGCGACTTAAACAGCTCGCCCAAGGGCATGCTGTCCTGACCGATGGCATAGGAGCCTACGTTAAATACGCTGTCGAAGTCTTTTTCAGACAGTTCGTGGTGCGACAGTTCCAGATCACGCACTCGCTCCTGCTTCCACAGCCCGAGCGGGTCGAGATTGGCATGCTGATGACCGCGGAAGCGATAGGCATTGATCAGCTGCAGTACTTTGACCTGTCTGTCGTCAGAAGGGGCACTGGCGGCCACCGCCTTGGCTACGCGGCTCATGGGCCCAAGTTTGGCCATCGTGCGGAACTGGTCGCGGATAACGCTGTGCTTGGATTCCAGCTCAACGCCGTCCACCTTGGGTAAATGGTCAAAAATGTCGCGCCACTCTTGTGACACGCTTTGGGGATCGTCGAGATATGCTTCGTAGACTTCTTCTACGTAAGCAGCGTTACCACCAGCCATGTGGGACGATTCCCACCATGCTTTCATCACGCTTTCTAGCATTTTTGTCCCTTAATCGAAAAGACAGGTAGTTAAAATACAAAAAATAGCCACCCCTAGCGGATGGCTATTTAGCAAAAACATAACAAGCCGCGCCAGGCGCGGCTATTACACTAAACAGCCCGTTGCAATAGCATAGACTTGATCTGACCAATCGCCTTGGTCGGGTTCAAGCCTTTGGGGCAAACACTCACGCAGTTCATAATACCGTGACAACGGAACACACTGAAGGCGTCATCCAAATCATTCAGACGCTCTTCGGTGGCGGTGTCGCGGCTGTCAGCCAGGAAGCGGTAGGCATGCAGCAAACCGGCCGGGCCGATGAACTTGTCCGGATTCCACCAGAATGACGGACAGGACGTGGAGCAGCAGGCACAGAGTATACACTCATACAGGCCATCCAGCTTTTCACGCTCTTGTGGTGATTGCAGGAATTCGCGGGCCGGTGGCTGCTTGCTGTCGTTGATCAGGAACGGCTTGATCTTCTCGTACTGGGTGTAGAACTGGGTCATATCGACGACCAGGTCACGCACCACAGGCAGACCAGGCAATGGACGGATCACAATCTTGCCGCCTTTAAGGGCAGACAAAGGCGTGATACAGGCCAGGCCATTCTTACCATTCATGTTCAAACCGTCTGAGCCGCACACACCTTCACGGCAGGAACGACGAAACGCCAGCGTAGGGTCTTGCTCTTTCAGTTGGATAAGTGCATCCAGCACCATCATGTCACGGCCGTCTTCCGCTTCCAGCTGATAATCCTGCATCCGAGGTGCACTATCGACATCAGGATTGTAACGATAAATTGAAAAATTCAATTTCATCTAAATCATGCTCCTCTTAGTAAGTCCGAGTCTTGGGCGGGAAGGCCTCACGAAGCTTGGGTGTCATGTTCACCGCACGCTTGGTCATAGACTCGCTCTGTGGACGATAAATGGAATGGCACAACCAGTTGTCGTCATCCCGGTCGGGATAATCGAAGCGGCTGTGGGCGCCACGGCTTTCGGTACGGAAGTTAGCCGCAACCGCAGTGGCATATGCTGTTTCCATCAGGTTATCCAGCTCAAGACATTCGATACGCTGGGTATTGAAGTCGCTGCTCTTGTCGTCCAGACGAGCATGTTGCAGACGTTCACGGATTTCCTTCAGTTCAGCCAGGCCCTGGGCCATGGCGTCACCTTCACGGAATACCGAGAAGTTAAGCTGCATACATTTCTGCATGTCTTTCTTAATCTGTACCGGATCTTCGCCCTTGCCCACTTCGGAGTTTTCCCAACGATTGAAACGGGCCAGCGCCGCTTCCAGATCAGAGGCAGAGGCATCACGGCTTGGCGCTTGCTCACTCAGGGCCTTGCCCAGATGCAGGCCGGTAGCACGACCAAACACCACCAGATCAAGCAGAGAATTGCCGCCCAGGCGGTTGGCGCCATGCACCGAAACGCAGGCGATTTCGCCGCAGGCAAACAGACCGTTGATCAGTTTCTCGTTACCGTTTTCGTCGATACCGATGGCCTGACCGTCTACGTTAGTAGGAATACCACCCATCATATAGTGACAGGTCGGAATAACCGGAATCGGCTCTTTGACCGGATCCACGTGAGCAAAGGTACGGGACAGCTCACAAATTCCCGGCAGGCGTGATTCCAGCACCTCTTTACCCAGGTGATCCAGCTTCAGTTTGATATGCACGCCCCATGGACCTTCACAGCCGCGACCTTCGCGGATTTCGGTCATCATGGAACGGGCAACAACGTCACGACCGGCCAGGTCTTTGGCGTTGGGCGCATAACGCTCCATAAAGCGCTCGCCGTCTTTGTTTAGGAGGTAACCGCCTTCACCACGGCAACCTTCGGTGACCAGCACCCCGGCACCGGCGATACCGGTGGGGTGGAATTGCCACATTTCCATGTCCTGCAGCGGCACTCCGGCACGCAGGGCCATACCGACGCCGTCACCGGTATTGATGTGGGCGTTAGTGGTAGAAGCATAGATACGACCCGCACCACCGGTGGCCAGCACCACGGCTTTGGATTTGAAGTACACTACTTCGCCGGTTTCGATATCGATAGCAGTACAGCCGACGACGTCACCGTCCTGGTTCTTGACCAGATCCAGTGCATACCACTCGGAAAATACTTTGGTGCGATTCTTCACGTTTTGCTGGTACAGCAGGTGCAGCAGGGCGTGACCTGTACGGTCAGCAGCCGCTGCCGTGCGGGCGGCTTGCTCGCCACCGAAATTCTTGGACTGACCACCAAAAGGACGCTGGTACACACGGCCGTTCTCGAAACGGGAGAAAGGCAGGCCCATGTTTTCCAGCTCGATAATGGCTTCCGGACCGGTCTTACACATATATTCGATAGCGTCCTGGTCACCGATATAGTCGGAGCCTTTGACGGTATCGTACATGTGCCATTCCCAGTTATCGTCGTGAGCATTGCCCAATGCTACGGTGATACCGCCTTGAGCAGATACCGTGTGCGAACGTGTTGGGAATACCTTGGATAACAAGGCACAGGATTTACCGGATTGAGAGATTTGTAAGGCGGCGCGCATACCTGCACCACCGGCGCCGATCACGACGGCATCAAATTCATGTACTGGAATACTCACTTACACACCCCACAGAACAAACAGGCCCACAGCAACGTAGGCGAAAGCAATCAGATTCAATGCGTACTGAATCAGCCCCCTGGCGCCGGCAGGCTTGACGTAGTCAGTCAGCACTTGCCACAGGCCGATGCGCACGTGAATCATGATGGATACCAGCGCAGCCAGAGTGAACACCTTCATGCCCAGGCCGGAGAAAAGTCCCTGCCAGACATCAAAGGTAATGCTTGGGGTAGTGATAAAAAACCATGCCATGTACAGCCCAAAAGCGGCAATGATCACGGCGGTGGTGCGCAGCGAGATGTAATCCTGCACACCGTCTCGTTTAAGACTTGCTTGATTGGTTACCATAGTACAACTCCCACCACGACAGTCAGTACAACCCACAAGGCGATAATGGCCTTAGCGCTGTTGTTGCCGGACTGCAATTCTTCCCAATGTCCCATGTCCATCACCATATGGCGCAAACCGCCCAGCAGGTGATAAGTGAAGGCTGATACGGTGCCGATGGCGATGAGTTTACCCACCCAACCCTGCATGCACTCAGCCACCATGGCGAACCCTTCGGCAGAGGATACTGATACCGCCCAAGCCCAGATCACGAAGAGCAAGGCAAAAAACATGGCGACACCTGTTACCCGGTGAAGGATGGAGGAGACGGCGGAAGGAGGAAAACTAATCGTATTGAGTTGTAAATTTACTGGTCTTTGTTTCTTCACGATTTGTTGCCCATTAAATCCTGGCGTAAATCCCTCAGGGGGCACGCCCATGGATTGCAGTTACATCGTCGCTAACCTGGCATTGCGCCAGACTAACACTCGTTGAATTCAAGCTGTCTTTTTGTTGCGACCGGGTGTGGGCATTTGTTAAAAAAATGCTACAAACACCGCTACTTAAACGTCGCAAAGTATATCCAGCCATAGACATAATTACAATTTTTGTTATCTCTTTCAGGTGGAATTATCCCCCCTGCACAACGGCTTACGTAGGGTGCAAAAATTTGGTTGTATTCAAATTGCACTTTAGTCGAAGGGAAAACTGAACTTTAGTGGCATGGATATCCGTATTTCTCGCATTAAAATTGACTTGCTGCGCTATTCTCAGTACAAATAGCCGCAAATTTTTAAACGCCTGTGTGAATTTCTCCTACTTCGTTTAACAAGTGACCGGCCCGTTTTTGCGCCGGGGAGAGTTCCCTGCACCACCAGAAGCAATCTGAAGGAGAGCATCTTATGGCAGAAAATAAAGCCATCTTGAAGGTAGGCGAGAAGGAAATCGAACTTCCCATTTTATCCGGAACCGCTGGTCATGACGTGATCGACGTTCGCAGCCTGGGAGCCAATGGATATTTTACGTTCGACCCCGGTTTTATGGCCACTGGCTCCTGTGAGTCCGCCATTACCTATATAGACGGCGAAAAAGGCGTGCTGCTGCACCGCGGCTTCTCCATTGAAGAATTGGCCCGTGATGCCGAGTACCTGGAAGTCTGCTACATGCTGCTGCATGGTGATGCCCCTTCAGCCGAAGAATACGCATCGTTCAAGAACACCATCACTCGTCACACCATGATCCATGATCAGGTGAACAACTTCTTCCGTGGTTTCCGCCGTGACGCCCACCCCATGGCGATGCTGTGCGGTACCGTCGGCGCCTTGTCTTCTTTTTATCATGACGATCTGGATATTTCCGATGAAGCACAGCGTCTGCGCAGTGCCTATCGTCTGGTCGCCAAGATGCCGACACTGGTGGCCATGTGCTTCAAGTACAACATCGGTCAGCCGTTCGTTTATCCTCGTAACGACAAATCCTACGCCGAAAACTTCCTGAATATGATGTTCTCGGTGCCGGCCGAGGAATATAAAGCCAGTAAGGCCGTTATCCGGGCCATGGATCGTATCTTTACCCTGCACGCGGACCATGAGCAAAACGCCTCTACCAGTACCGTGCGTCTGGCCGGCTCATCGGGTGCCAACCCTTATGCCTGTATTGCTGCCGGCGTGGCCTCTTTGTGGGGACCAGCCCATGGTGGTGCCAACGAAGCGTGCCTGAACATGCTCGAAGAAATTGGTTCGGTGGATCGTATTCCGGAGTTTATCGCCCGCGCCAAAGACAAGAACGATTCTTTCCGTTTGATGGGCTTTGGTCATCGCGTTTACAAGAACTACGACCCACGCGCCACCGTAATGCGTGAAAGCTGCCACGAAGTGTTGGCCGAGCTGAATATCAAGGATCCATTGCTGGATGTGGCCATGGAGCTTGAGCGTATTGCGCTGTCCGACCCCTACTTCAAAGAGAAGAAGCTGTTCCCTAACGTGGACTTCTACTCCGGCATTATCCTGAAGGCTATTGGCATTCCAACCAATATGTTCACTTGTATCTTTGCCCTGGCCCGTACCGTGGGCTGGATCTCTCATTGGCATGAAATGCTGAGCCAACCGGGACAGAAGATTGGCCGTCCGCGCCAGCTTTATACCGGCCACGACCAGCGTAAATACACGCCAATCAGCAAGAAATAAGCATAAAGAAAAACCGCCTCAGGGCGGTTTTTCTTTACCTGGCTTAGCGCTAAGCCAGCCTGGCTTGATGGTTTTGCTCTTTAGCCATAGCGGGTCGGTTAAAGCACAACTCTGCAATGATTAGATTGGGTAACCAACAGGCCCAGGCGATCACCACGTAAGCAGTTTCAAAATCCAGCTGTAACACGCCTAAGGCCAGGCCAAGGTAAAGACGCAGTGTCACTGCGGCTAAAGTCAGGGCATAGCTGCGCACCATCCACTGCCGATGTACGCTGAAATTGCCTTTTCTTGCTTCTTGATAGCCACGATAACTGGTGTACAGCCACAATATGGCGAGCAGGCTAAACCCAGTGACACTTACTATCCCCCCTTGGGCCTGCAACGACATGATCAATGCTGCGGTCCCACTGATTAAAATGCTGAGCAGGTATAATTTGCCCAGATTCCTGTGCAAAACGGGGAGTTTCAGACGTAGCCAGGATAAAAACTGCAGCGCGCCACAAACCAATGCGGTGGCCCCAAAAATAAAGTGAAAATAGTAACGCAACTGCCCAGAGAGCATCCCTTCACGCAGAAATCCCGGAGCATTTTCAGGGTGCATGGCCAATGAAATACTGTAATAGGCGACGGCCACTGCGGCCAATAGCATCAATAACCAGGCACAATACTTAAACATCACTCGCATCGATTCTACTCACTGTTCTTTTGTTTTAAATACTGACTTCTTAGCGCAATATTCAGACCAATCAATTTCCACCAAGAAAAAAAACAATAAGCCCTTACTTTTCAATGCTTTGAATTGCATCTTGAATGACAATGATAGCCAATAGTAATGCGACAACACTGATAAAGTATGACTTTTCGCTACTTTATCGCTTTTTTAGCCACTCACCACAGTATCTTGTGACAGGATCGCTTCCGCGCTTAGAAATGTTAACGCCTCACCTTGTTAATATTGCCAACTGTAACAAAGGGTTAATAGCACCCGTTTTCATCCCGAAAAGCCTGTCGATGACCGCACAGCCATGGTATTTTCGCCGCGCTCAATTAGCATAAACTGCAAATAAATTTACCCCACGCCCAGGAATCCCCATGCAATTAACCAAAGTCAGCTTGAAGCACCCTGCAGCCATGCTGGTGATCGTGGCGCTGATAATGATTTTTGGCCTGATTGCAATATTCAAATTACCCATTCAGCTGATCCCCGACATTGATCAGCCACAAATCAATATCGGCACTGGCTGGCGCAGCGCGGCACCGGAAGAAATGGAGTCTGTGATCTTAGAGCCCCTGGAAAACGCGGTGAAGAACACCCCCGGGGTCACCGACATCACCACCAATATTCAGCGCGGCTTTGGCAATATCACCCTCACCTTCGAGGTGGGCACCGATATGCAAAAAGCAATGCTGGATGTGATCAACGGTTTAAACCAAGCTCCCCCCTTGCCACTCGATGCCTTTGAGCCGGTGGTCTCAGCAGGTGGTGGGCGTAATGGCCCTAATGCCGCCTCACTGCTGGTGCGCACCGCACCAGGCAATGACGCCGAAGATATTGCCCAGTATCAGAAGATAATTGAAGATGTGGTTGAGCCCAGACTGGCGCGCATTCCTGGCGTGGCAGCGGTCAATCTTAACAGCCAGCGTCCGCGTGAAATCCGTATCAGCTTCGACCCTTATAAAGCCGCCGCCCTGGGCGTTTCTATCAATAACATCAGCCGCGCCATCGCCGGCTCGGCCGATGTCTCAGGTGGCTTTGCCGAAGTAGGCAGACGTCAGTACACCGTGCGCTTTGCCGGGCAATACGATATTCACAATATGGGGGATATGATCATTGCTCACAGTGGTGACAGACCGGTGTATCTGCACGATATTGCCACCGTTGAAGACACCTTAGTGGACAGATTTGGTTTTACCCTTCGCGATGGGGCCCCTGCCTACTACATCACCATCAACCGCTCCCACGATGCCAATAACGTGGCCCTGATGGATGACATTAACAAAGCCATCAAAGAACTGAATGACGGCGCACTGGCCGAGCATGCCCTGCAAATTGACTTAAGCTTCGACTCTTCCGTACATATTCGCAATGCCATTACACTGGTGAAAAGTAACCTCGGATTGGGCGTTGCCCTGGCGCTGGGTATTCTGTGGGCCTTTTTACGCAGCTGGCGGGCCACCGCCATTATTGCCCTGACCATCCCCTTCTCGGTGATGGTGGCGTTTTTGGCCTTAAGTGCTCTGGGCCGCTCGCTTAATGTCATCTCCCTGGCCGGCATCGCCTTTGCCGTAGGCCTGGTGCTGGATGCGGCGATTATCGTGCAAGAAAACATCGTGCGCCTGCGCAATGACAATCCGTCAGACAACAAGGCAGTGCTCAAAGGTGCGCTTCAGGTAGCCGGTGCACTTTTTGCCTCTACGGCCACCAGTGTCGCCATTTTCCTGCCCATTTTGTTTATGGAAGGTATTGAGGGGCAGCTTTTCTCGGATTTGGCATTAACCCTGTCGGTGGCGGTAATTGCCTCTTTTGTGGCGGCCATCACGGTGTTACCGCTGGCCAGCAAGTACTGGCTGCAATCCGATCAAAGCAGCGATCCCTTCGTGCAGTATTGGCACAAGCTAACCGCTTTGGTCATGGGTTTAACCAATAGCCAATTTAAGCGCCTAAGTTGGATTGGCGGACTGCTGGGGATCTCTTGTTTGGTGACATTGAGTCTGTTGCCCAGAACCGACTTTATGCCGCGCGCCCCCATCGATGGTTTCTTTTATTCTTTTAGCCTGCCGCCTGGTGGCAGCGTCGATTTTCTAGAAACAGAACTGGCCAGTCGGGTTAAAGAGCGCATGCTGCCTTATCTTGATGGCAGTAAATTGCCCAAAATTAAAAGCTACAACTTCTATTCCTTCGGTCCCGGCGCCAGCGGCGGTTTTGTCTATGCCGATGATCCGACGGCCGTTGAAGAATTGATGAATGTAGTGCGCACCGAAGTACTCTCTGGCCTGCCTGATACCCAAGTTTTCTTATTCCGCGGCTCTATGATTAATGTGACTGGCGGCGGTAACGGACGCTCCATCAATATCGATATTCAGGGGCCCGATATCGAAGCCTTACTGGACGCCGCCTCTGCTGGTCTTGGTACTATCCAAAGCGCCTTACCCGGCATCAGCGCGCAGCCGGTGCCAGGTTTGGACATGGCTGAACCGGAGCTGCGTCTCATCCCCGATGACAGACGCATTGGCCAGGCAGGCCTGGACCGAGGACAAGTAGCCAATATGGTGCGCGCCATGGCCAGCGGTTTGTTTGTCTCAGAATACTTCGACGGCAACGATCGCATGAACGTGATTTTACGCGCCAATCGCTGGCACAGCCCTGAAGAGTTGGCGGCTTTACCCGTCTTTACCCCGGCAGCTGGGATCCAAACCCTGGGCGAACTGGCCCGGGTGGAGCGTACCGTAGGGCCCAGCCAGCTTCGTCGCGTCAACGGCAAGCGCACTATCAGCCTGGTCGTCAATCCACCGGAAAACCTGTCTCTGGAAGAAGCCATGGCGGAGATTAATGAGCAGGTGCTGCCGGCCATTCGTGCAGCCTTACCGCCAAATGCCAGTGTCCAGGTCAGCGGCAATGCCAACCGTATGAACCAGGCCATTGTTGAGATGGGCCAAAACTTCCTGTTAGCACTGTTGATCCTGTTCTTACTGATGACAGCGCTGTTTAAGTCCGCCAAAGACAGCCTACTGGTATTAACCGTAATGCCTTTGGCACTCGCCGGTGGGGTGCTGAGTTTATGGGTGTTGAACCTCTTCACCTTCCAGTCATTGGATCTGCTGACCATGATCGGCTTTATCATCTTGCTCGGTTTGGTGGTCAATAACGCTATCTTACTGGTTGATCAAACCCGCTATGCCGAGCGCGCAGGGTTGCCCCGTCAGCAAGCTGTGGCACAAGCCGTGCTCATTCGCGCCCGGCCGGTGTATATGAGCACCCTGACCAGCTTGTTCGGCATGCTGCCGTTGATGCTGATGCCCGGCGTCGGTTCAGAGATTTACCGCGGACTGGCCACGGTGATAGTGGGAGGCATGACCATCAGCGCCTTATGTACTCTGGTATTGCTCCCTGCCCTTTTACGGCTGGGCGAAGCCGATGAGTTGGCAGCAAACGAATCCAATGCGCTTGTCGCACAGTCCAATTAGGAGAACCAATATGCGAGCCCAGATTATTTCAAGTCTGTTGCTGCTAACCAGCATAAGTAGCATGGCGCAGTCAGCTGAGCCGCCGGCCGGGCCACCGCCAAGTCCGGTAAGGGTTGGCGAAGTAGAAATGCAGGAATTTATACCCACCGTTGACATGGTCGGCAGCATCTACAGCCAGCGCAATGTGCAGCTTACGGCCGGCGTACAAGGAAGATTGGATTGGGTAGCAGAGCCTGGGACCTTTTTGCATCAGGGCGAAACCGTTGCCAAGGTCGATGATATTCCACTGACTTTGCAACAGGCCGAACAGCAGGCACAAATAAAGCGTGCCAGTATCAACCTCAAGTACCTGGAGCGTGAGTTGCAGCGTCTCAAAGAGTTACGTCAGAGCAACAGTGCTTCGGCGTTTCAGTTGGATCAGACGCAATCCCAATATGATCTGGCCCAAGCTGATCTGGAGATTGCCAAGTTAAAATTGGCGCAAATCGAGGATCAGTTAAGCCGTACTAAGGTACTGGCGCCCTTTGATGGGGTTATAACTGAACGTCAGCGTGAGGCCGGTGGTGATGTGAATCGTGGGGAAAACCTGGTCACCATGCTGGACACAGAAAACCTTGAGGGGCGCATCTACGTGCCGGTGAAATATCTGCCCTTTATTCGCCAAGGCAAAGAGATTCTGGTTAAGGCCAATGGCCTGCAAAGCTACGCCACTGTCAAAGCCATTATTCCGGCCGCCGATATGCGCTCTCAATCCTTCGAACTGCGAGTCAGTCTCTCTGCCGACAGTTTGTCGCAATGGACTGCTGGACAGCTGGTCACTGCCAGCTTGCCCATTCAGGATGCTAAGCAGGTGCTGACCGTGCATCGTGATGCCCTTATTCTTCGCCGTGACGGCACTTATGTGGTGGTCATCGACAAAGAGAATCGGGCCAGACGCGAGAAAGTACAGGTAGGCGATGGCCATTTAGACAGGGTGGGTGTCTCGGCGCAAAGCCTTAAAGCAGGCGATCGGGTAGCCACCCGCGGTGCAGAGCGTTTGCAGGATGGTCAGTTGGTGAGTATTCATAGCGGCTGATAGATTTTTTGCCCCAAGGAAGGTTAAGCTATCAACGCAGTTTCTTGCCAAACGGGATCCCATGGCACGCCCTGTCAAATGGACAGTCTTTTTTCTGTTGTTCACACTGGTTTCAGCCGCTATTGCCTGGAATCAGCGTGTTCCATTGCTGCGAGCCTGGGGCAATGCCTATCTCAAAGAGCAAGGCTATCGCATTGGTTGCCTGAGTATTGAGTTGGCATGGCCTTTGACCCTGAAGCTGCCCCGCCTTTGCCTGATTTCAGATAGTCTGGATGTACAGGCCGAAGATCTTGTTTATGTGCCTGGTGACAATCAGTTGTCCATCAATAAGCTTGCCATCAACCATAAACGCAGCCTGGTTTACATTCCCTCTGAACAAAGCAACAACAACGCCTGGCAATGGCAACTGCCGGCAGTACTTCCCTCAGTGCGAATTGCCGACTTACATATAGACAGTTTCTGGCTTAAGAATCCCCTTCAGTTGAAATTGGCTTTGGATAGCAATTTGCTAAACATTGAGGGTGACTGGCAAGCCGAACTGCAACTTTCCGACGGACGCGCCCAAGGCGAGTTAGACTGGCAACCGGCTCTGCTGCAAGACAGTTTAAACCTGCCCATGACCCTGCCCGATTGGTTAGCACAAAGTCATATTATCAGCCGTTTTGATCTCGATGGTCCGAGGATTTACACCCGTCACAAGGTGAATATCAGCGGCCCGTTGAACCTCTCGCTCTCAGATAAAGAACAGTGCAACACTTATTTGGTCGCCCACGGCGAGTTTGGCCTGAGCCTGGATATTGTGATGCAGAGCGCCATTATCGATTTCAGCCAGCTACCATTAACCTTTCAGGCACTTTCCTGCGATGGCATCGCCAAAGAGTATATTCCCGAGCAGCTGAATCTGGTGTTTCAGCGGGATATCAACCTGACACCGCACCTGATATCGACGTCTTTGGTGGAAATCAATGACGCAGCACTATGGCAAGGAAAACTTTTCCTGAATAACGTACAACTGCTGCAAGGCAGTGAGTTGTCACTGGACTACCAACTTAGCCTCAACCACAAAACCTATGGACAATTGCAATCAGAAGGACGAGTGGATTGGCACCCCGACGGTTATCTGCTGCAAGGCATGGATAACCGCTTTTCGCTGGCCAGGTTTATAGACGCGGACTTGACCTTGCAGACACTGCAAAGCCAGTTCACCTTTCAGATGGAGCAGGTGCAAGGTTTGCAGCTTGATGCCGAACTCATCATTGGCAATGTCAGTCACAAAAACCTCGTTCTGGAAGCCCTTAGCAGTCAAATAAGTGTTGTCAGCAAAGATCTCAAGCGTTTTATCCTTAATCACCAAAGTAAGGTGGCTAAGGCCGTATCCGGGGATATTCAGCTGAATACCATTCAGCATAAGGGACAGGTAGATGGTGATATCTCCGGCAAACTGCAAATCAGTGGGCAGACCGAACTCGCGTCTGCAGATATACCCTCTGTTAACTTACAAGGCATCAAGATCAGCCACAAAGGCACGGTGCAATCCTCTTCTGCGCTCAAATTCGGCCATCAGGTGATGTTGCCCTCGGGTTTAACCTTTGATGTGGCACAAAATTCTCGTCAGTTGGCGTTGACCTTACCGGTGCAATCAGCCCTGCGGCTCAACAATATCATCGCCAGGACCTGGCCACAGGCCAAACTGACAGGCGGCAACCTGGCGGCTTATGTGGAGTACACATTGAGCAATGACAGCCTCAATGGTCATATCAAGCTGGATAACCTGGCGATGCAATACGGCGACTACAAGCTAACCGGAGTGAGCCTGGCGCCACAATTTACCTTTAGTTCAGATAGCCTTCAGGTGATGCCTGACAAGATAAACATAAAGCATGCTGACACGGGTATCGAATTGAACGAGATAGTAGCCACATTCGCCAGTCTAAACGGGGAATTGCTGCTCAGCGACATCCGCGGCAATGTGTTTGACGGCCAGTTTTTACTGGATAACGTCGTCCTGAAACCCGAACCACAGAAAGTCATGCTGACCCTGGAAAACCTCGATAGCGCCAAAATACTTGCCCTGCAGGCACAATCAGGCATCGATGTTCAAGGACGGATTGAGGGCAGCTTGCCACTCACCATCAGTGCATCGGGTGCCCTCATCGACAAAGGTAAGGTCAAAAATAGCGGGCCAGGATACCTGCGCATTCAGAACAATGCGGCCTTTGAAAGTCTGAAAGCCAGTCAGCCGCAAATGGATAGCGCACTGGGTTTGTTACAGGACCTACAATTCTCTCAACTGACCGGCGATGTCAGCCTTGCAGAAGATGGCTGGCTGGATCTGGCCATGAACATCAAAGGACGTAACCCCACAAAGAAACAGGACATAAACTTTAACTATACTCACCAGGAAAATATCCTTACTCTGCTCAAGGCATTGCGTCTCGGTGAGTCGGTCAAACAAAAAGTGCAACAAGGGATAAAATGAAATACCTAACCCCCCTGATAGCCTGCTTAATGCTGGCCGCCTGTACCCATACGGTACAAGTAGAAACTAAAGAACCCATCACCATTAACCTGAATGTGAAAATCGATCATGAAATCCGTGTCAAAGTGGACAAGGAACTGGATCAACTGTTCAGCGAAGACAGCGACTTATTCTAAGGAGTACTCATATGAAAAAGCGTATTAGCCTGTTGATTGCCTTGTTGTTCAGTAGTTTTCTGGCCTTTGCCCTGGAATTAGATCAGGCCAAGGACCAAGGATTGGTGGGTGAACAGCCCGATGGTTACCTGGGGGTGATCAAAGCCTCTAAAGACGTCCAGGCGCTGGTCAATGACATCAACGCCAAGCGCAAGGAAAAGTATCTGGAATTGGCCAACCAAAACAACCTGCAACTTTCACAAGTGGAAGCACTGGCGGGTAAGAAAGCGGTAGAGAAAACCCAGACAGGTCACTATGTAAAGATGGGTGATGACTGGATCAAGAAGTAATTCCTCCCTTACGTTTCACGCACCGCGTCAATAGTTATCTGCAAATAAATATAAGCCACCGCCGGACTTGAAATCCGGCGATTTTCACTTATTTTGAAGTCCGCAAGGCACTGACACTTTTTTGAGGATTAGCATGTTTGAATGGATAGCCAGTCCCGAAGCCTGGATTGCCCTGGCCACCTTAATGGCGCTGGAAATCGTACTGGGCATCGATAACATTATTTTCATTTCAATTCTGGTCGGCCGCTTGCCCCCCGAGCAACGGGAAAAAGCCCGTAAATTGGGGATCTCCCTGGCCATGCTTTCACGATTGGCCTTACTTTTCGGTATAACCTGGGTGATGGGCCTGACCCAAACCTGGTTTTCCATGTTTGGTAACGAAATTTCCGGCCGGGATGTGATCCTGATCCTCGGAGGATTATTCCTGCTGGCCAAGTCTACCCATGAGATCCATAACAGTCTCGAAGGGGAAGAGGATGCCCAAGGCCTGGGCGGCGCAGCCAATTTCGGCGCCATCTTGATACAGATAGCCATCCTCGATATTGTCTTTTCGCTGGACTCGGTGATTACCGCGGTGGGCTTAGTCGATCATCTGTCGATTATGGTGATTGCGGTATTGGCCTCGGTATTGGTGATGCTGTTTGCCGCAAAATCCATCGGTGACTTTGTTGATGCCCATCCAACCATCAAGATGCTGGCGCTCTCCTTTTTGATTATGGTCGGCTTTACTCTGGTTATCGAAGGCTTCGATGTGCATGTACCCAAGGGCTACATCTACTTTGCCATGGCCTTCTCGATAGCAGTGGAAATGCTCAATATACGCCTACGCAAAAAGCGCAGTGATGCGGTGCAACTGCGTAAGTCTATTACGGAATAATAGCTGTCTATGGAACTGAATATTCTGATTACGCTGGGGTTGGTGGTACTGTATTTTATCACCCGCACCATCTTATATTTTGTGGTTCGCAAGTTGCTGGATGCCAAGGACGCCCCCATGCAGCGCAAGGCCATGGTCAAAAAATTTCTGACCACCGTGCATTTGGGGGCATACCTGTTTGCCGGACTGCTGGTGTTCGGCATCGACTACGCCAATCTGATGGTGTTCTTGTCGTCCACTTTTGCGGTGCTTGGTGTCGCGTTATTTGCCCAGTGGTCGATACTCTCTAATATCACGGCGGGTGTGCTGATTTTTTTCAATTTCCCCTACCGTGTAGGTGACCATATAAAGGTCATTAATAAAGACTTCGATATCAGTGGGGTGATTGAGGAAATCTCCACCTTTCACGTGCTGATTAAAAAATCTGATGGTGATCTTATTACCTACCCCAACAGCATGATCCTGCAAGTGCCGGTGATCCTGCTGGCAAATGGTGAGAGCAAGGTCAAACCGGAGCAAATTGAAAGTGACTGAAATGCTGCCACCACTTAGCGAACGCATCGCTCTGGGTGTATTTCCAACCCCCTTGTCTCCCTTGCGGCGCCTGAGCGAACACTTGGGTGGTCCATCCATCTGGATAAAGCGCGATGACTTAAGTGGTCTCGCCTTGGGTGGCAACAAAGTCAGAAAATTGGAGTATTTGCTGCAAAACGCCCTGACTGAAGGGGCAGACACGCTGATTACCGCCGGCGCTATTCAATCCAATCACTGCCGTCAGACAGCGGCAGCCGCTGCCAGTTTGGGACTGGAATGCCATCTGGTGTTAGGTGGTTACGCACCGCCCCTGCTTCAAGGTAATTTACTGCTCGATTCGCTGTTTGGCGCCCATCTGCACTTTGCCGGCAGTAAGCGTAAAGGCGAAGATATCCCGGCCCTGGCCGAATCGCTTATCGCGGCGGGTAAAAGGCCATATGTGGTGCCTTATGGCGGCTCAAATAAGCTTGGAGCATTGGGCTTTGCCAATGCGCTGGTCGAACTATGCCGCCAAACTCAAGAACCCTTCAGCCATATTGTGTTTGCCTCCAGCTCCGGCGGTACCCATGCTGGCTTGTTGGCCGCCGCAAAATGGATGGCCCTGCCCACTCAGATTTTAGGCATTCGCATCGACAAAGAGGAAAATAACGGAAGCCCTTTCCAACAACAGCTTTTATCCCTGTCTCAGGATGTGCTGACGGACCTGGAGCCATTGGCCAATCTAAGCGCTGAAGACATCGTTCTCAACGAGGACTATTTGGGGCAAGGTTATGGCGTGATGGGTGAGCCTGAACAGGAAGCCATCTCGCTGATGGCAAGTTTAGAAGGGATCCTGCTTGATCCGGTATACACTGGCCGGGCCATGGCGGGTTTACTGGATCTAGTGCAAAAGGGACATTTTTCTGCTGAGGACAAAATACTGTTCTGGCATACTGGGGGGGCTCCAGCCATCTTTGCATATGCAGATGAATGGGCTGCAAACAGACATCTATAATGGGGTTGTGCGAATTTGGGGTTTTGCAAACATCAGCAAATATCTTGGAAAAGCCTGGCTTTCTGTTCAATGCTGCTTAATACGCATTTGTATGCTGATGAGATGGCCGAACAGGTGGTGATTGCACTCAACACTATCCCCGACATTCTAGAATACAAGAACTCTCAGGCCCCCTATTCAAAGCTGCTCAACCGGCTGAGTAGCAAAATTCAAGATAGAATGGTGTTTCACTACTATCCGGCCGTCAGAGCAGCCAAAGCCTTTAATGAAGAAGAGTCAGATTGCCTATTTCCCGGAAGCACCATGGCCGCAGAGAATGAACAGCCCCGGATTCAAAGCCAGCCTGTAAACTATGCCAAAGCATTTTTTTCTCTCCTTCTCCCCTGCTCCCCTCTTCGCTCCTCAGCGAAGCCACTCCGCAACTAACTATCGCTTTTCGCAGGGGGAACTCATTTGGCAATACCTTACACAAATTGGAACGGCATTCATTAATAGAAGTCTCTAACGATGAACAAAGCTTTGGCATGCTCAAAAGCGGGAGGGTAGACGCCGTATTGGCCTACTTGCCCGATGTCCGCCCACAACTTAAGCAGTTAAAAGGCTTGCAATTCGATGCCCAAAACCCCTTTTATGTGCAAGATGACAGCTTCTTGTGCCACCCGTCAAAAAAAAACAGATAAATTTACAAGGAATATCAATAAGATACTATTCGAAATGCGTCAAAGCGGTGAACTGAAAGCAGCACTCGGAGAGGCCTATTTAGCCCCTTGATCTGTCAGCCATCGATTGCCCTTGCTTTAAGGAAAGGGCTTAGCCCACTGACGAATTTCGGCAATTTCCTCCTCGGGTATTTGCAAGAACTCCAAAAATTCCTGATGAGCTTCAGGCTCCATCATTTCAAACTGCTTATGCCAATTGGCCATGGCTTCCTCATCCAGGCCAGAAGCCCGCATGATTTCCGTCCAACGCTCTTTGGTGATCATCACTGCTCTCCACTGTTGAGTGCCTGCATCAGGTGTAGCACAACTTCAACAATTCTCATCTGTACAGACCTCTTTATCCTTAGCCCTTTGCGCACACTTTCTTACAAATGCACCTTACGGCGCAGGCCTTGGACTGCGCTACCCTATATAGATGACAACTATCTGAGATTTTTGTTGTCACACAGCCGCGCCCGTTTAGATACCCTAGCCAAATAGCATTGCTGACTACAAATTGGTGGTTTTCACTAAGTTTACGGGCAAAGCAAACTTATCAAGTCAAACTAAAATAATAAAACATTGATTTATATGGATTTTTAACAGTGGCACAATGCCTGCAACACAGCGACATATGGGCCAAGGTGACGAAAGCTACGTACGTGTCATGTTGGCCAGGCCACAAAAAACAGATTCAGGGGAAGACTATGCAGCGCCAGATTTTTAAACCACTTATCCTGTGCTCCATGCTCGCCGGCACCAGTTTGCTGAGTGGCTGTGGAGACGCCGAAGCCACCAATAACACCGACAAGCAGGCAGAAGTCATTGCCATTCCCGTGGAAGTCGCTCCTCTGAGTCGCGGCGATATCTCTTCTAATTACGCCACCACCGCCATTCTGGAAGCTAAGGAAGAGGCGTTTGTGGTAGCCCGAGCCTCCGGCATCATCCACGAAATCATGGTGGAAGAAGGCGATTATGTGGAAAAAAATCAGGTGCTGGCACGCCTGGAGACAGAGCGTTATGAGCTGAATCTGAAGCGCGCCGAGGCCAATCTGCTAGGCATCGAAAAAGAGCTGAAGAAAGTACGTGATATGTATCAGCGTAAGTTAGCCAGCGATGACGCTTTCGATAAGCTCACTGCCGCTTATGATGGCGCCAAAGCCGAACTGGAACTGGCCCGTTTGGATCTGTCTGAAACCACTATCCGCGCCCCAATTGCCGGGTTTATCGCCGAGCGTAATGCCAAGGTGGGCAATCTGACTGAATCTTTCCAACGTGAACGTATGTTTCATATCGTGCAGCAAAAACAGCTATACGGTGTGGTGCATCTGCCTGAGAAAGAACTGCCCCGTGTGCACGTGCAGCAACAAGCCAAGCTGAATGTTACCGCTTTGGGGGATAACGGCGTTAATGCTTATGTGGAACGCATCAGCCCGGTAATCGATGCTAACACCGGTACCTTTAAAGTGACGCTGCGTGTACCTAATGAAGACAACCACCTCAAAGCAGGCATGTTTGCTCAGGTTCGCCTGAACTACGATACCCATCAAAACGCCACTCTGTTGCCCCGTCAGGCGGTACTGAACATCGACGATAAGGTCAACGTGTTTGTGGTCAAGGACGGCGTTGCCGAGAAGATCCAGATCAAAACTGGCTATCAGGAAGGCAACATGGTGGAAGTGCTAAGCGGCCTTACTGGTGACGAGCAGGTGGTGATCACCGGCCATCACAACCTCAAAGACAAAGCCCCGGTCGAAATCGTTAACGGCTAATCCCGGAGGTCATCATGAGTATTGTAGATGTTGCCGTAAAGCGGCCGGTTACCGTGTGGATGTTCACTTTTGCCATCTTGTTGTTTGGTATGGTGTCTCTCTCCCGCCTGGCCCTGAACCTGTTACCTGAGTTGTCCTATCCGACCCTGACCATCCGTACCGATTACACCGGTGCGGCGCCAGCGGAGGTAGAACAACTGGTTTCCAAACCCATTGAAGAGGCTATCGGTGTGGTCAAAGGGGTACGTACTGTTACCTCCACCTCCAAAGCCGGTCAGTCTGATGTCGTGCTCGAATTTGAATGGGGCACCGATATGGATATGGCCAGTCTCGAAGTACGCGAAAAACTTGATGTGCTGTTGTTACCACTGGATGTGGAGAAGCCTCTGTTGCTGCGCTTTAACCCCAGCCTCGACCCCATCTTGCGCTTTGGCTTAGGCAAAGCCACCGATAGCGCTGAAGAGGGTGCCGCCTCCCCCATGCTGGATGTGGAATCCATGAAGCGTCTGCGTACTTATGCCGAAGAAGATTTCAAACGTAAGCTGGAGTCTGTGGACGGCGTCGCGTCTGTACGCATCGGTGGTGGTCTGGAAAACGAAATCCAGGTGCTGATTAACCAGCAAAAGTCCAGCCAGCTGAATATCAAAATCGATGAAATTATCCAACGCCTGAAGACCGAGAACGTTAATACCTCCGGCGGTCGCGTAGAAGATGGCACCCGTGAATATCTGGTGCGCACCCTGAATCAGTTTGAAACCCTGGATCAGATGCGTGATCTCTTTATTGCCAACCGCGACGGGCGCAATATCCGCTTAGGGGATATAGCTGAAGTCGAAGACAGCTATAAAGAGCGCACGTCCATTACCCGATTCAACGGCTTTGAAGGGGTAGAAATCGCCATCTACAAGGAAGGCGACGCCAATACTGTGCAGGTGGCCGAAAATGTTCAGCGCCGCTTAAATCAGCTAAAAGACGAGATCCCGGTCCAGTATGAGTTGCAGAAGGTCTACGACCAATCCCGCTTTATCGCCAATGCCATCGACGAAGTAAAGTCGGCAGCCATTATCGGTGGCATTCTGGCCATGTTTGTGCTCTATTTATTCCTTAAAAACATCTGGCCAACGCTGATTATTTCTATCAGCATTCCGGTGTCCATCATCGCCACCTTCAACCTCATGTACGGCAATGATATTAGTCTGAATATCATGAGCTTAGGCGGTATCGCCCTGGCCATCGGTCTGTTGGTGGACAACAGCATCGTGGTGCTGGAAAACATCGATCGCCATAAAAAACTGCAAAAGGCCGGCGAAGCGGGCACGGTCAAGCGTCAGCGCGTTATGCAGGCGGCAGCATTAGGCACCAAAGAGGTGTCCACCGCTATTGTCGCCTCTACCCTGACTACCATGGCCGTGTTTTTCCCCTTGGTATTTGTGGAAGGTATCGCCGGACAGCTATTTTCGGACCAGGCGCTGACCGTGACCTTCGCGCTGGGCGCCTCCTTGCTGGTCGCCCTGACCCTGATCCCCATGCTTGCCGCCCGCGAAGGCAGCAGCGAACACCAGGAAGAAGAGCCACTGGATCTTGGCCCACCCCATCAGAAATGGCAGCCCCAAAGCCGGATGGGCAAGATTGGCTACGTATTGCTGTGGCCTTTTGCCAAGTTACTTTGGTTAGTGCGCAAGGCATTTTATTTGACCTCATTGGCTATCAGCAGCCTGGTGGTATTGACCGTCAGAGTACTGAAAAAAGTTTTTGGCACTCTGTTTCGTCCATTGCTTTGGATGTTTGACAAAGCCTTTGTCGCCATCGAGCGCAGCTACTTGGTCCTGTTAAAAGGCGCGCTTAAACAACGGGTGATGGTACTTGCTTCTATTCTGGGCTTATCACTGATCTCTTTGACACTACTGCCACGCCTGGGCGTGGAGCTTATTCCCCCCATGTCCCAGGGTGAGTTTTATGCCGAGCTCACTTTGCCGACGGGCGCCCGTCTTGAAGACACCGATAAAGTGTTAGAGCAGCTGGCCACCTTCACGGAAAAACAGGAAAGTGTCGATCGCACCTATTCGCTGGCCGGTACCGGCAGCCTGATGAATGCCTCTCCCAGCCAGGGCGGTGACTATTGGGGCAAGCTCAATGTGGTACTGAAAGACGGCAGCAGCGCTGAGGATGAAGAAACGGTAATGGCGGCTATGCGTGACTACCTTGCTACCAAGGCTGGTGTTACCGCCAAATTTGGTAAGCCAGAGCTCTTCAGTTTCTCCACACCAATGGAAATACAGATCACCGGTTACGACCTGGGTATGCTGCGTACCCAGGCCGACAAGCTGGTGGCGATGCTGGAAGGCAACGATCGCTTTGCCGATGTTAAAACCAGCCTGCAAGCCGGCCATCCCGAGCTTAAAATTTACTTCGACCATGCCCGTCTGGCGCAAATCGGCCTGACCGCTTCCGAGGTCTCCAAAATGGTCGCCGCTAAAGTCGGTGGCGAAGTGGCCAGCCGTTATACCATCGACGATCGCAAAGTGGATATTCTGGTGCGCACCCAGGAACAGCAACGGGATTCGGCCGAAGATATTGCCAATATGATTGTTAACCCCGGACAAAGTCCTGCAGTGCCTTTGGGCGCTGTAGCCGATATCCGCATGTCGGTGGGTCCAAGTGAAATTACCCGTATCGGTCAGGAGCGTGTGGCTGTGGTCTCCGCCAACCTGGCCTATGGCGATTTGGGTGAAGCGGTGGAAGTGGCAAAAGCCATGCTGAGCGACCTCAATCTGCCAATGAGCATGAATGCCCGTATCGCCGGTCAGAATGAAGAAATGCAGGTCTCCTTCGACTCGCTCAAATTTGCCCTGCTACTGGCCGTATTTATGGTGTATCTGGTGATGGCTTCACAGTTTGAGTCCTTACTGCATCCCTTCCTTATTCTCTTTACCGTACCTTTGGCTTGCGCCGGCTCCATCTATGGATTGTTTATGACCGGTACGCACCTGTCGGTGGTGGTCTTTATCGGCCTGATTATGCTGGCCGGTATCGTGGTCAATAACGCCATCGTGTTGGTGGACAGGATCAATCAGCTTCGCACCGAAGGCAAAGACAAGGAAGAGGCCATCTTCGAGGCCGCCCACAGTCGACTGCGTCCGATTCTGATGACCACCCTGACCACCACACTGGGCTTGCTGCCGATGGCCATCGGCCTCGGTGAAGGTGCAGAAATCCGCACCCCCATGGCAGTGACGGTGATCTTCGGATTGTTATTCGCGACCCTGCTGACATTACTGCTTATTCCGGTGCTGTACAGCCTGTTTGACCGCAAGCGCTTTGAACCTGCGGTAGAAATGGAGGCCAGCCATGAATAAGTTCGAATCCATGGGTGCGGGTCTGGCGGAATTTGCTATCCGCCGCCCGGTCACCGTCGGCATGTTCTTTTTCTCCATGCTGCTGCTTGGCCTGATTGCCAGTCGTCTGCTGCCCCTTGAGAAATTCCCCGGCATCGATATCCCCGAGATGATGGTGGTGATCCCCTATCAGGACGCGACGCCGGCCGAAGTGGAAAAAATGGTTACCAAGCCGGTGGAAGAAGCCCTGGCGACCATGTCGGGCATCAAGCGTTTATCTTCTACCTCTAACGAAGATGGCGCCGAAATCCATATCGAATTTTCCTGGGATGAAAATATCAGTGCTAAAAGCATTGAAGCCCGGGAAAAGGTGGATGCCATTCGTCATCTGCTGCCCACTGATGTGGAGCGCATCCTGGTTTACCAGTTCAACACCAGTGATATGCCCATCTTTCAGCTTCGGGTATCCAGTGAGCGCGATCTGTCTAATGCCTATGATCTGCTTGATCGCAACCTGAAAATGCCTATCGAAAGGGTGCCAGGAGTATCTAAGGTCGAGCTTTATGGCGTGCTGAAAAAGCAAATTGCCATTCGTTTGGACTCTGAGCGCATTGCCGCTTTGCATATCGATGTGAATCAACTGACAACAGTACTGCGTGATGCCAACTTCTCAATGAGCGCAGGGCATTTTGTCGAGCTGAATCAGAAGATTATGGTCAATCCGCAAGGCGAATTTCGCAGTAAGGAAGAGATTGAAGACCTCATTGTGCAACAAGGCATTCGTCTTAAGGATATTGCCGATATCGGCTATGAAACGCCACGTCGCACCGAAGGTCGTCATTTGGATCGCACCTATGCGGTGGGCCTGAATATTTTCCGCGAGTCCGGCAGTAACTTGGTCGAAGTGTCCAAGGCTGTGCTTAAGGTAGTGGACGAGGCCAATGACAGTCCGGCGTTCAATGGCATAAACCTGTTTATCATGCAGGATGAAGCGAAAAGCGTCACCGACTCCCTCGGCGACTTGCTGAACGCCGGTCTGGTGGGCGCATTGTTGTCAGTGATTGTGTTGTATTTGTTCCTGCGTCAGGTGGCCAGTACCCTGATTGTGGTGCTTTCTGTGCCCTTCTCCATCTGTATTGCCCTGGGTTGCATGTACTTTATGGGCTATAGCCTGAATATTCTGTCATTGATGGGGTTGATGCTGGCCGTAGGGATGCTGGTGGATAACGCGGTGGTGGTCACCGAAAGCATCTTCCAGGAAAAAGAGCATGACAAAGATCCCCTTCGTGCGACCAGGTCCGGGGTCAGTAAAGTGAGCCTGGCGATGATTGCCGGTACCGCGACCACTGCCATTGTGTTTTTGCCCAATATTGTCGGCGCCAAAGTTAACGTCACCGTATTTTTGGAACATGTGGCTATCGCCATCTGTATCTCCCTGTTTGCCTCATTATTGCTGGCCCAAACCCTGATCCCCTTGTTAACCACCAAGCTCAAGCAAACCACTAAGCCCAAGGATGATAAGCCCAGCCGTTGGAAAACCTGGTATCACAATGTGTTGCAATGGACCTTGGCCCATCAGGGCAAAACGGTATTGATTGCGGTGGCCATTTTACTGTCTACCGCCATCCCAATGGGCGTAGTAAGCGGCGATGAGGATAATGAAAACCCCAATAACCAGCTGTGGCTGAACTACAACATCCAGGGTAACTTCACCATGGATGAGGTGGAGAAAGAGGTCAACCGGATGGAAGAATACCTCTACGCCAATCAGGAAAAGTTCCATATCAAGCAGGTGTATAGCTTTTTCAATGCCGGCTTTGCGGTATCCGGCATTACTCTGAATGATGATGTACCGGTGCACCAGAATGTGGTCAAGGAGATGATTAAGAAGGACTTCCCCAGCCTGGTGCGCTCAGAGCCGAGCTTTCAGTGGAACCAGAGTAACGGAGGCGTGCGTTTGACTCTACTAGGTCAATCTTCTGAGGCGTTAATGCGCATCGCCGATCAGATAGTACCGGTGCTTGAACAGGTGGAAGGGCTTACCGATGTGCGCGCCGATATCAACAGCCAAAAAGAAGAATTACAAGTGCGCATCGACAGGCAAAAGGCATTTCGATTTGGCTTATCCGCCGAGGATGTGGCCAATGTGATCGCCACTGCGTTGCGCGGCAGCAACCTGCGTACCTTCCGCCATGGTGATACCGGCGAGGTGGATATTCGTCTGATGTTCGATGAATCGCTGCAACATTCGCTGGAAGAACTGAAGCGGTTGACCATCAAGCGCGATGACACTCAAAATGTGACCCTGGATATGGTCGCCGATATCAGCGTGGCGCCAAGACTCTCTGAAATACAACGTCACTACCGCCAGACCGCTTTGGGTATTGGTGCCAATCTCAAGGAAGGCACCAGCCTTGATCAGGCCAGAGAACGTATCGAGTCCATTATGTCCAATATCGAGCTACCAGCCGGTTACAAGTGGACTTTAGACGGCAGTTTCCAACGTCAAAACCAGAATGAAGCCGTGATGCAGACCAATATGCTGCTTGCCGTTTGTATGATCTATGTGGTGATGGCGGCCCTGTTTGAATCTCTGCTGTTGCCTACAGCCGTAATCACCTCGCTGCTTTTCTCTTTCACCGGGGTGTTCTGGGCCTTTATGCTGACAGGCACCAATATGTCGATTATGGGCATGATTGGTATGCTCATTCTGATGGGAATAGTGGTCAACAACGGCATTGTGTTGGTAGACAGGATCAATCAGCTGATTAACGAAGGCCATCACGTGATTGATGCCATATTGGAAGGCTGTATGAGTCGGGTGAGGCCGATTTTGATGACGGTAGCGACCACCGTATTGGGCCTGGTGCCCCTGGCTTTGGGCAATACCCAAATCGGGGGTGACGGCCCGCCCTACTCCCCCATGGCTATTGCCATTATCGGCGGACTGATGTTCTCCACCGTAACCAGTCTGTTCCTGTTGCCGCTGACCTACCTGCTGCTACTGAAACTGCGCAGAAACACAGCGCATATGGTACAAGACAGTAAACGCCTGGTCGGCAGGTTAATCAAAGCCACTTAATTTCAGGGCGCCTTGTGCGCCCTTTCTATTTTTCCTGATCCGCTCTACATAGGGTCGACGCTTTCCCGCTGATACAGACCTCATTGTTTTCGACAAGCAGACTACTGCCGTCAATTGCTCCTTGTTCGTTTGCAAGAGCGCTTTCATTAGCGACAACTCCATAGACTAAAATCCCAGCTCTCTTGTCGAAAACCACAGACTAAGTTCTTCAAGGCAAGGGCCCTTCACACTAACCTTAAATTTCCAGGTAAAAGTGATGATCGAATTCTTAATTCGACTAGTTCATTCCTGTGGCAATGGCATTCTAGGCCCGATTAAACCTGGACTAGAGCCGTATCATGAACAAATCGACCATATCAACTCTTAATCTTGCAGATACCTATCATCCCTCCCTCAAGCAATGGTTGGGCCTTGCCATCAAAGCCTGGATTGGCGCCGTTTTTATCGGGCAGTGGATGTTCGCCTTTTATATCCTGGCGCAATTTACTTTGCCCCTGGTCACCGGCCAACTTGATGAGTCTCAATTCAGCCATATGATCAGAGGCTACGTGAATGGGCAAACCATTGATAACACGATACTGCTGTTGCATGTCATTCCGGTAATGCTGATATGCATGAGTGCGACCTTCCAGCTGGTGCCTTCTATTCGAAAGCGTTACCCGGCATTTCATCGCCTTAACGGCCGCGTATTTCTCACTGTCGGCTTTTTGGGGGCGATTAGCGGTCTGTATATGACCTGGGGCATTGGCAGCCGGCTCAGCGACTTGGGCGCTTTAGGGGTGACGCTAAACGGTATTCTGATCCCTATTGCCGTCTATTATGCGTGGCAATTCGCCCGTAAGAAGCAGTTTGCACAGCATCGCCGCTTTGCGGTTCACGCCTTTATCCTTATCAACGGCGTATGGACCTTTCGCTTGTACCTGATGGGCTGGTTTATGATCAATCAGGGGCCCTTGGGCAACAACTCGACCATTGACGGACCTGCCGATATGGTGCTCGCTTTTGCGTCCTACTTGCTGCCTATGGCCATTGCTGAATTGGTATTCTGGGCAGAGAAGCAGGCCAAACCCAAGGTCACATTAATGGCGGCCATGGGGGTGACCTTTGCAGCGCTTATCACCTTTATCGGCGTGGTATCCGCCACTATGATGATGTGGGGACCTAGGATCCTGGCTGCTTTCTAATGAAAAATCACGAATACGGCAACCATACCGTATTCGTTTATGAGGCGCTTGAGAGAGCCTGACGGGCCCCCTCAGTTTGGTGTTTGAGCCTGTATTGGTTTGGGGTACAGCCTTCGAAAGCTTTAAAGGCGCGATTAAAGGGCGCTTGCGAGGCAAAACCCGACTCGAGGCTGACAACCAGAACCGTCCACCGGTGGCTATCTTTCTCGGTTAACAGCTGTTTGGCATGGGTTATACGATAGCTGTTTACATAGTGATTGAAGTTTGGCGATGGGGTCAGATTGCGGATAGCGCGACTGATTTTATATTCCGACACCCCAAGGGCATTGGCCAAATCAATTATCTTAAGCTCTTGTTGCAGATACATTTTTTCGCGCTGCATTAGCTCTTCGATGCGTGTCAGCAATGCGCTGTCTTGTGAACAATCACTCGCTTCTGGCATTTCATTTTGGGCGTCCATCTGCGCTTTACGTTCGAGGTGTTGCCAAATAACCACCACAAAGGTGCTGATAATAATCGCCAAAGCGGATAGCACAACCAGCCAGGGGCGGGCTGCGAGACTGTCTGCGCCAGACAAGATCCCGTCGGCTACCACCGTACAACTGAAAACCCCTGCAAAAAAGGTCGCGGCAAATAGGGTGCGTTGATAGCGGCTTGCCTTTGAGCTTGAAGAGTAGCCGCGTATGGCCTCCCAAAAGGCCAGGGCTAACACTGTTGATGACAATAGCTGCGTCACTTCACCGACTGAACGCTTCAACCAGTCAACGGCGCCAGGGGACAGCCACTCAACGGAAACAAAGAGATCCAGGCTACGGCTAATGATCACCAGGATGGCGATGCTACCGGCAAACAGATAGTGACCTGCGGTGATACTTTTGCTGCCTTGGAACAGAGCACGGGATACCAGCCATACACAGTTGCAAGTTGCACAGGTCCCTAATGCAAAGAGGTATTGATAGGGGCCAATGCTATCGGCGGTGAGGTTTTGCAATGCAACCATCGACAGCGAGCCGCAAAGAACGGCAACCAGGATATGCTCAATCCTAAGGGGACGAAAAAACGCCTGGGCCACCATCACTGCCAGCGCAATGAGTAACAATAAGGAATAGGCAAAATCAATAGACATCATAGGTCACCCCAACTCGAGAGCCCCTGATCATAAAGTATGCAGTGCCGGTAATAAACTGTGTTGATGTTAGGCATTGTTACTGACAGCAACAATGCCTTGATTAGCAGGTGAAAACAGAAAGACAGAGACTACAAGCTTTTCGCAGGCATGTATGTCTTACCTTTCATCATTGTCGGGCAAATGTCGGGGTAATTTCGTCACCGACAGGGTAGGATTTCCCCTACTCTCCTACGTAAGTGCAATGAGATAACTACATGATTTTAAGGCAACTTCGTTTAAGCCGAGGGCTTTCACAAGAGCAACTTGCCCAGATGTCCGGACTAAATGTACGCACCATCCAGCGTATCGAAAGCGGACACAACGCCAGTGTGGAATCGCAGAAATGTCTCGCCGCGGCCCTTGAAGTTGATCTTCAAACCTTACATCAGGAGAGCTTTATGATTGATAAAACATCGGACAATTGGAAAACCCTCTCACCGCTGGTCAAGCTATGGTTTGCCGTGAACTTTCTGCAACTTCGTCCCAAACGACAGACGGCAATTAGAGTGTTGTGGCTCTGCCACTTCTTCGGTTTTCTGTTCTGCTGCCTGGGATGGTTTAGTGAGCCCGCCTTGGCAGGCGGCCTTATTATGCTAGGCAGTGCCTACCTCTTTCACCTGCTTACATGGCAGGGAGATAAGTACGGCCTTTGGTGCGATCCCTCTGCTTAAAACCAATTAGGGTCAGGTCTTGAAATTTGCAAGCTGCACAATTCAAGACCTGACCCCACTAGTGACCCCACTAGCTAAAGAATATTCTGGCCGGCTTCGGGGTCGCGGGCTAGTTGGCCCTGCTCTTTGATTTCCTCGGTTTCGCTGCTGATATCCTCTTCGGCATGCTGCTGATCTGCCTGAATCTCCGTCTCTTTCGTTAACCCTGTCTTGGGTGCTGCGCCTTCTTCTTTGCCTGCCTGCAACAGAGCAATACCCTGCGCCAATTGGGGTCAGGTCTTGAAATTTGCAAGCTGCACAATTCAAGACCTGACCCCACTAGCTAAAGAATATTCTGGCCGCCTTCGGGGTCGCGCGCTTGTTGGCCCTGCTCTTTGATTTCTTCGGTTTCGCTGCTGATATCCTCTTCGGCAAGCTGCTGATCTGCCTGAATCTCCGCCTCTTTCGTTAACCCTGTCTTGGGCGCTCCGTCTTCTTCCTTGCCTGCCTGCAACAGAGCAATACCCTGCGGGAATATCCGCTCCCTGGCTTCATCCGGCAAGCTGATCCCATGCTGCTCAAACTCACGCATGATGAGTCGCATCAGCACCGAGGAAACTTTTAACAGGCTATGCTCCTGGCCGTTTATCCAATAGTAATTTTTTAAGTTTACGGTGGCCGAGCCAAGACTGTTGATCAGCACCTGCGGTGGTGGTTCGGCTAATACCGCTTCATGCTTGATTAATATATCCATGGCCAGAGCCTGCGCCTGGCGAATACCCGATTCATAACCAATACCAATGGTGAAATGGCCGCGAATATTGGGATTTGCAGTAAAGTTTTTAATGATGTTTTTATACACGGCAGCATTGGGGATTTGGATATGATTGCCGTCGTAATCCACCAGGGTGGTGGCCCTGGCGGTCACCTGATGCACCACGCCGGTATGCCCCTGCACTTCAATCACATCGCCGATATTAAAAGGCCGTTGCACACTTAACAGCAAACTGGCCATAAAGTTCTCGGCAATATCACGAAAGGCAAAGCCAAGGATCAAACCCAGCACACCGGTTCCGCTTAAAATCGCCAGTGCGAACTGGGTTAATCCAGCAAGACGCAAAAAGAGATAGAGCCCCAATAAGATCAGCAACAAACTGATGGTTCGCCTCACCACCAAAGTGACTAAGGCGCTGCTACCTACAATACCCAGAGGCTTCACCAACACACGAGACAAGGGGCCAGACAGCCAGAACATCACAACAAAAAGCACCAGCCCCAAAGAGATCAGCGGCAGGTTTTGTAGCATGGACAGCATCAACTGCTGCGCTTCATGCCACAAACCTTCAACGGCAGCCACTTCTGACTGTTGGGTCGGCGCATCGGCACCCACCGCCAGCATTACATCAAATATCCGCCACATTCCGCTCGCCTTTTGTACTATGTTATTGAATCTAAAAGTGTATTAAAAACCTCAAAATTACCAGCCGGTTTTAAGGGAGATAACAGTGCACCATCATTTACTTTGCCTCTTTTTGGCACTGCTGTGTGGCCCTGTGGTTGCGCATACAGGTCATGATCATAACCATTGGACAAGCCCCTATGTGCACCTGCTACTTGCAGTTGGAATGGTCTGTCTTTTTATGTTGTTGCGCTTTTGTTGGCGGCAGCTGCAAAAAACCAATGCAGACAAGTCACACTTCTGGCCGCTTAAAAACAAAGGGCGTACCTGAGTACGCCCTGAAGATTAACCCTCGGAATGACCTTACTCGGTCACAGTAAATTTGCCCTTCATAATGGCAAAGTGACCAACGAAGGAGCAGAAGAAGGTGTAATCACCGCCAGCGGTTAACGCCGAGGTATCAAAAGTGACAGAGGCTTTTTCTCCCCCGCCAATGATATCGGTTGCCGCGATAACGCGAGCGTCATCAGGTGGCAAATACTGATTGTCCAACCCGGCAGACCATCCGGCCTGGGCAACAGCCTGGGCATCTTCGGTTTTGGCCAGCGCCCAGTTGTGCCCCATGGCGTTACGGGGCAGTTTGCCATTGTGGGTCAGGTTCACTGTCACCGTCTTACATTGAGACGCAGAGATTTCAAGCGCCGCAGGCGTGAACGTCATTGAATCTGCTACACCCACTTCCAAAGTGCAGTCATTTGCCAGGGCTTGCTGTGACAAACCCAGCAAGGCAAGCGACAAGAGAATCGATTTCTTCATTTTTTGGCTCCAAGGGTTGATAAAAAATCGTTGGCAGGCTGTCTACCAGCCCGAATGCGTTATAGCTTGTCTACGCACAAGCGAAATTGCGCTCAATATAGGGTGTTAGTAGTAAGAAAAGGCTGATGCGGATCAAAGTTTTCCCCCCACATCAGCCAAGCGCATAGTTTTTCGCCAGATTCCTGCTTAACTATTGGCCTCGTGGGTTATGGCAGGCTCTTCCTCTGGCAAATGATGTCTGGCTGCCAAATTCCAGTCTTCGAGGATCACGTACAAGCAAGGCAACACAAACAATATCAGGCAAGTAGAGGCGGTAATGCCAAACACCAGACTCACCACCAGCGGTTGCAGAATCTGCGCCTGCATACTGGTTTCCAGTAGCAATGGCAGCATGCCCGCGATGGTGGTGGCGCTGGTGATAAACACCGCGCGAAAGCGTTCTTTGGCAGCCAGCACCGCACTTTGATGTTCGTCCATGCCTTTTCGCATATGCTCCTTGATATAGGTCACCAGCAAGATGGAGTCATTGACCACTATCCCCGCCAACGACACAAAGCCCATCATGCTGGGGATGGTAAAATCATAGCCTAGTAGCAGATGGCCCCACAGGGCGCCAATCAGGGCCAGCGGAATGGCCAGCATCACCATCAGCGGTTCGATATAACTTCTGAACTGGAAGCTCAGGATAATAAACACACCAATCAGGCCCATCATAAACTTCTGACCGATAGAGGCGCCGGTACCACCACCCTCCTTCACTTCGCCCTCGTAGCTCACCGAAAGCTCCGGATACTCGGCCAGCAAGTCTGCAATCACACCTTGTCTAACCTGATTAATAATCTCCGAGGTATTGGCCAGCTCATTGTCCACATCGCCGATAATGGTCAGGGTACGCTCGCCATTGACCCGGTTGATTCTTGAATAACCGCGCGCAGGCGTGAGCTCTGCCACCGCCGAGAGCGGGATTTGGGTACCGTCACTTAAGGTAATAGGATAATTTTGCAGCTGCCACAGGCTATCTTTGTCGGCGGTGCGCAGCTTTACTTCAAGCTCGATATTTTCATCACCACGCTGGAATTCATCGGCCCGCTGCCCAAAAAAGGCGGTACGCAGTTGATTGGCGATGGTGGCCCCATCCACTCCTAAGGAAATGGCACCAGGCAGCAGTTTTACCCGGTATTCTTCCTTACCGGGGCGAAGATCGTCCATCAGGTTATTTACGCCTTTGTATTGCCAAAGGGTTTGCTGGATACGATATGAGGCCTCTTCCAATAACCCCAGATCCTTGGCATGCAAACGAATTTCAATGGCCCGCCCGGCAGGCCCAAAGGTTGGTTGCTTGAAAGACAGCGCCAACGCCCCGGGGATTTCTCCCACCGCCTCTCGCCAGCGTGTTTGCAGGGTCAGCAGGCTGGTGTTTCGATCTTCACTGGTGAGTAAATCAGCCCTTACCGTGGCCACATGGGTACCGGTCTCGTTGGCATCCAGGTTGGTGTTGTACTCCACCGTAATATGCTTGACCAAAGATTGATTGTCCGGCTGATCCTTCTGGTATTCCTTGTTCAACACTTCAAGCTTACTTACCGCATCGGCCACCACAGATTCGGTGTATGCCAAAGGGGTGCCTTGTGGCATCAGCAGGCGCATTTCCAGCAGATCCCCTTCCAGCTCAGGAAAGGCTTTAAATTTTAGTAAACCGCTGGAGAAAAGCGCGATAGAGAGAAAGAACAACCCTAAAACACCGCCAACTACCAAATAGCGTCGGGCAACCGCCTTTTCCACCCAAGTGACCAAAGTTTGACTGCGAAACTGCTCAAATTTTTGATTGAAACGCACTTTAAAGCCGGCACTTTGAAAGTTGTCTTTGTGGTGTAGAGAGTGCAACAGATGACTGGGCAGGATAAGAAAGGCTTCCACCAGGCTGACCACTAACACCGCCAACAGCACCAAAGGAAAGACTTTCATCACCTGGCCAATATCACCAGAGATAAAAGCCAGTCCGGTAAATACGGCAGCGGTGGTTAAGAAAGAAGATAACACCCCGGCAGCCACCCGTTTAACACCGACTACCACTGCCTTATCGATGGATTGCCCGCGCTCGATATGAGAGGCAATACTTTCTGCAATCACAATGGCGTCATCCATCAGGATCCCTATGGCCATCAGCATCGCCACCATGGAGATCATATTGATACTAACGCCAAGCAGGGTCATCAGATAAAACGCCCCGAGGAAAGACACCGGCAATCCCATGGACACCCAGAAGGAATAGCGCCAGGCGAAAAACAGCCACATCACCGCAAACACCAACAGGATCCCTTGCCAGGCATTGCTTATCAGCATTTTAAGGCGATCTTCGACTATCTTGGCCTGATCCGAAATCAGCGCCATTTCAACGCCAACCGGGGCAAGCTGCCTTTCCTTTTCCACAAAGTCATACACTTGCTGAACCAAATCCAGTGCATCCTGCTCCTTGGTCTTCTGGACTTTCAAAAGCGCGCCCTGTTTGCCATCAAACAGCACCTTGGCCTCGGAAAGCTCAAACCCCTCAACAACAGTGGCAATATCACCAAGCTTGATTTGTGCCCCTTGCGGGGTACCGGCTACCACCAGTTGTGTCAAACTTTGTGCGGTGACTTGCTGCTGATCGAAGCGGATCTGCAGGGTTTTACCCTGCATCTTGATATTGCCGCTGGGCAATTGCAGATTCTGACGCTCAATGCGTGAGACCACATCATTGACCGATAAGCCATATTGACGAAGCAGCGCCATATTCAGTTCAACTTTAAGTTGATGGGCCGAAAAACCGGCCATATTGACGATGGCAATGTCCGGCAGTTTTTGCAGTTTGTCTTTGATGGCTTCGGCATAGGCCTTTAGCTCAAAATCCGGCAGGTCGGCGGCAATGGCCAGGGTAATCAACGCCTCGGTGCGGCCAAGCTCTTTGATGATTGGACTTTCCGCCTCATCCGGGAAGCTGTCGATAGCATCCACTTCGGTTTTGACATCGGCCAGCAGGCGGCTGATATCGCCGCCTTCGAGCATTTCCACCTGCATCTTGGCCAGTCCCTCGCTGGCTTCACAAATGACCTGCTCAACATCACTTAGACCATCTACCGCTTCTTCCAGGGGAATACACAGCGCCTGCTCCGCCTGCTCCGGACTGGCACCAGGATAAGGCACCGTCACCTGGACTTTACTGGCTTCAATCTCAGGAAAGGTTTCACGCTTTAAGGCCGGTAAGCTGGTCAGTCCCAACACGATGATCCCAAGCATCAATAAGTTGGCGGCGGTAGGGTGTTTGGCAAAGTAGCTGATCATGGCTTGCCTCCGGCACGCTTGTCACTTTGGGCATTATCAACAGGAGCAGGACGCAGACTTCTGCCGGGAACGGCGGGCATTATGTCGCTAAGCACCACCCATTCGCCCGCTTCTATACCTTGCTGGATCACGGTAAGCCCCTGGCTTTCGAAAGCAGAGGTTACGCTGCGAATTTGCAGATTGTGCTGGTCATCCAGAAGATACAGGCGATCGCCGTGCAGCGCTTCAGAGGGCACTGCTAAGAGGGATTGTGGTTGGCCTAACACCCGCACCTGTACATACATATCATTAATCAAAGGAGGACGCTTTTTCGGATCGAAGGGCTCATTGTCAGCCGGTACTTCCACCAGCAGGGTCACCGTATTGCCCTTGGGATCGATACTCTCGCCGACGCTGATCAATTTGCCTGGCCAGACAAAACGCTGATTGCCAACGCTTAAGCTGACTTCGGCCTCTAACTCCCAGCGCTGAATATCAGGATAGGCGCCATCCTCCGGCAAAGGCCCGGCGAGATAGCGGGCAAAATGGCGCATATCATTTAAGGAAACCTGCACCGGGACCTGCATCGCGCCCAGGCGGTGAGCGCTTAGCAGCGACTCACGTTCGCTCACCACTTGCTCCAACTCGGCGCTGATATTGGCGATGCGGGCATCGAATGGCAGACGAATTTCGGTTTTTTCCAGCTTGCGCTTCGCTTCATCTAATCTTGCTTCGGCCACTTTGACCTTGGCCCTGGCCACCTCCATCTCCGCCGGGTGTTGCTTGAGGCTGTTTTCAATATCCAGTAGCTTTTGCTCCTGCGCCCAAACGTTACTTTGCTCGGCATCCACCGAGGATTGCGATACAGAGCCCTTACCCAAAAGGCCCTGCTTACGTTTTAACTCTTTATTAAGGATATCCAGACGCTGACGCTCCAGTTTCACCGACAGACTCAGTTTGTCTTTGTTCAGTGCCAGGCGCGCCAGCTCTGCCTCGGCCGATTGCAGATCTGATTTGGCTTGCGCCAATTTAAGCTCGTAGTCCACCGGATCGACCTTTAGCAGCAGGGTACCCTGTGTGAGGGTTTTACCCTGCTCTAACTCAGGATGACGATAGATCACCCGCCCGGAGACCTCGGCAAGCGCCTGCCACACTTCTTTGGGTTGGGCACGGCCAAATCCCAGCACATAGGGTCGCAGATTATGTTGCTGTACCTTTACCACCGACACCAATGGCGGTGGATTACTGTCTTCCCGCAGGCCAGGTCCGGGTCTGAGCTTGGCCAGGGCAATCAGAATAACCAGTCCAGCCAGGGGCAGAATCAATAGCCAACGTCTTTTTTGCCAATCCAGTTTCATGGCTGTTTCTCCTCTGTCTCCTGGTTAGTTTGCTCAGGCAAAAAAGCACCGGTAGCCATAATCTCGCCGTTGTGGGCGGCTAAAAAAGCGAGAAAATCATCATTAAGTTCGAAGCCGTCCATATCCTTTGCCAGACTGGCGGTCAGCCAGGGAAAGATCATCAGGGCTACGCAATTCATCCGTATCAGGCGGGGATCCAAATGGGGCTTAAGTCGTCCTTGCTGTTTCATGCTGCCAAGCAACCTCTCGAATGCCGGAAAGCCGTCGTAGCGGAGCTTGTCCAGCAGAAAGTCGCGGCACTGTCCCTCGCCCAAGGCCAGCTCTTTGATCATCAAAATGGGAAAAGCCGGCGTTCGCTTCATCACCTGATAATAGAGATTAAACAGGGTGTGGAAGTTGACCTGGGGGTTGCTGTCCAAAGCTTCCATCAACTGGCCATGCACCTGCCCCATTACCGCATTAAACATTTCCTTGTACAGGCCTTCCTTATTAATAAAGTAGTAGCGGATCAGCGCCGCATTTACGCCGGCCTCTTCCGCCAGTAAACGGGTGGTGACCTGATGATAGGGCATTCGGGTAAAACAGCGCTTGGCAGCCTCAATCAGCTTGTCTCTGTTATCGTCCGCCCCGGATGGCGGTCTGCCGCGTTGTGACATGGTAATTTCCTGAATTCGAATTAATCGGGTGGCTAATTTTTAAGGATAGCCGCTTAATTCACCATCCGATTAATTATCCAACATCCGGGGATTTGATGAATTACCCAAGCTAATCAAAAGTTTTTCTTACGCCCGGGCGTATACTGGGCGTTAGCAGCGGTAAATTCAGGAAGACTACATGCGTATTAAAGTCAGCTTCGAGAGTCAGGGACATCGTCTCAGCGGTGCTCTGGAAACCCCGGCCAGCGATATTCGTTGCTATGCGCTCTTTGCCCATTGCTTTACCTGCGGCAAGGATGTGGCGGCAGCGTCGCGCATCTCCCGCGCCCTCACCCGCCTGGGTATTGCCGTGCTTCGATTCGACTTTACCGGCCTTGGCAGCAGCGACGGTGATTTTGCCAACACCAACTTCTCTTCCAATATTGAAGACCTGATAGCCGCTGCGGATTATCTGCGCCGTGAACATCAGGCGCCGGCCTTGCTGATTGGCCACAGTCTGGGAGGAGCCGCGGTATTGGCCATGGCTGAGTTAGTCCCTGAATCCCAGGCGGTAGTCACTATCGGTGCGCCCCATGATGCCAGCGTGATCGCACGGCAGTTCTCGGCTTCACTGGCGCAAATCGAAAAAGACGGCGAAGCCGATGTAAAAATGGGCGCACGTACCTTCAAAATAAAGAAACAATTTCTGGATGACGTTGACCGCTACCGCGGTATGCCCATGGCCAACCTGAAAAAAGCCTTGCTGATCATGCATTCCCCCATTGATGAAATGATCTCTATCGGTGAGGCAGAGAAAATCTACAAAGATGCCATGCACCCAAAAAGCTTTGTCAGCCTGGATAGCGCCGATCATCTGCTAAGCAGAAAGGCCGATGCAGAATATGCTGCATCCGTAATAGCAGCCTGGGCTGACCGCTATCTTCCCAAGGTTCAATCAACAGCACCGACCCTGTCCGAGGGTCAGGTGCAAGTCGAAGAGAAAAATCATCAATTCACCGTGCATGTGCATAGTGATAGTCACCATTGGCTGGCCGATGAGCCTCTTGCTGTCGGCGGAGACAATATGGGCCCGGATCCTTATGAACATCTCCTGGCAGCCTTGGGCGCCTGCACCGTGATGACGTTACGCATGTATGCCGAGCGTAAAGAGTGGCCTCTTGAACATATCGCTGTGCGCCTTTCCCATCATCGTGAACATGGACAGGACTGCAAAGACTGCACCGATAAAGACACGGCCATCGAAGTGATAGAGCGAAATATCAGCCTTAAAGGCGATTTAAGTGATGAACAGCGCCAGCGTCTGTTGGAGATTGCCAATAAGTGCCCGGTGCACAGAACTTTGCATAGCGAACTGAGGGTAAGGAGTCAGCTAAGCTAGCCCCCAGCAATCAATCTCCACCAAACCACGACAAGGTTTAGGGGAAACCCCTATATAACCTCTGTGTGCCCTTTCTTAGGCTATTGCGCAGACAACAGAGGAGTTCGTTATGCGCAATACCTTTATCAAAGCGTTGCTGAGCCTGGTGCTTATGATGTCTGTTCAGACAACGGCTCAAGCAAGCCTCATTAATCTGACCTTGTTCAATTATGCCTTCGATGATGGCGCCAGCTTCAATGCCAGCATTATCGGTCAGGACAGCAATGCAGACTTGGCCCTGTCGCTGGAAGAGCTGTCCGAATTCAGCCTGGATTTTCAATCACCTGACGGCTTCCACGATTTTTCGATGAGTTTGGTGGACTTGGGCAGTTTCTTCCTGTGGCTGGACGGCGGTCTTTTTGGTGACAATCCCGAAGAGGGGTTGGAGGCCATCAACGCCCCAAATGCTTACCTGGTTGCCGGCCTGAATATGCTCGGTAGTCCTGGCGTGTACGTGGAATGGCAACAATATGTATCGCAATCCGCGCAAGCCACCAAAGTAAATTACCCTGCAATGGCAGTCAACGCGCCAGGGACTCTGGCGTTGCTTATTGCCGGGCTGCTGCTCGCCCTGGGTCTCAGAAACACACTAAATCTGTCCAATCAACCGGTGCCAGAGCCAATCTGGTCAAACCAAGGCTAAGGGGAAACCCCTATAGTCCGCAAACTCGCAGCAATGACATGCTTGCACTGCCCTACTAAAAACAACAGGTGAAACATGCAACAAGTAAAATTCAATACCCTCAAAGCGCTGCCTTTGGCCATTGCCCTGGCGCTTCCTGCCAGTGGACTGGCGGCAAAAACACTGGATATCAGCTTGCAAGAGAAAATGCGTCAGGCTGATGAGCATAGTCTGTTGCCGGTGATTATCAGCTTCGATAATCAAGGTGCCGCCACCAACGAACAACTGGCCTTCCTGCGCCAGCTTGGCCTCAAAGGGGTGGCCTTAAACCAGCTACCCATGGTTGGGGCTTTAGCCACAAAGGCACAGATCCAAAGCATTTATGCCAGGAATGATGTCATTTCCGTTTGGGCCAACCAGCCCCTGGCGCTGGAAAACTATGGCGCCACACAACTCACTGGCGTACAACAACTGCGCGCCGATGCCAATATGCGCAATCAAGGTGTCCCCTACTCTGGCAAAGGTGTCGGTGTGGTCGTCAATGACTCCGGTATCGATGGCAACCATGGCGACCTGATGTTTCCTCATCACGTGGTACAAAATGTGCTGGCACAAACCAATCTGCAAAGTTTCAGCGACTTGCTGCCCATCACCTACCGTGAAAATGTGGCCAATACCGATATCGGCGGGGGCCATGGTACCCATGTGGCAGGCACCGTCGGTGGCAATGGCGCCATGAGTAACGGCTTGCACCGCGGCGTAGCGCCGGGTGCCGGCATCATAGGCTATGGCTCTGGTGCGGGTTTGTTTATATTGGATACCCTGGGCGGTTTTGATTATGCCCTGACCCATCAGTTTGATTACAACATTCGTGTGATTTCCAACTCCTTCGGTAATACCTCAGACACTGGCACCGATTTTAATCCTGACGATCCGACCAATATCGCCACCAAGGCCCTGGCCGATGCCGGTATCATCACCGTCTTTTCAGCAGGCAATTCAGGCGCAGGCGAAAGCACCATCACCGGTAACTTTAAAAAAGCGCCCTGGGTGATCACGGTAGCCGCCGGTGACAAGCAAGGAAACCTGGCCGACTTCAGTTCAAGGGGTGTACAAGGTAAAGGCGGTCAAGTTGAAGTCGATGGCGAGCTCTACACCTGGGAAGATCGGCCCACGGTGACTGCGCCCGGCGTAGATATTATCTCCGCCAGGGCCTCAACCTCCAGTTTGGGGGGCCTCAGCGCCAGTGACGACGCCGATATGATTGCTCCTGAGCACCTTGCCTACTATACGGTGTCCAGCGGTACTTCCATGGCCGCTCCCCACGTTTCCGGTATTGTGGCCTTGATGCTGGAAGCCAATCCCGATCTGACCTGGAGCGAGGTCAAACGTATCCTCCAAGATACCGCCACTAACATGGCCGGTCGTGAGCCCTGGGAAGCCGGTGCAGGCTACGTTAATGCCTATGCGGCGGTACAGGCTGCCATTAGTGCTGACGGTCGATTCGGCGATACGGTTAAGCTTAACCGTCAGTTTAACGCCAGTGCCAGCCTGAGTGAGCAAGACAGCTTCACGCGCACCGTGGAATATGTGCCTGTCGGTGACAGCCCCATTGAAACCTTCTATGTGGATGACAGCGTATCTCTGGTGTTGGCCAGCGCCAGTATTGAAACCGCTACCGCGTTTGTGCTGGAAGATCCTGCTGGCAACCGCTATGGCTCAGGCATAGGATTGCCTGTGCTGGGCTCGGCAGTAGGCACCTCTGCCCCTGGTATGACAGGTACCTGGAAGCTGTATGCCAGAGGCATCGGCTCCATCAGCGGCAATAATGTTGACCCGCTAGGGGTCACTAATGGGGTTGGCGTCCCCGGCCCAATTGACGTCAATGTTCGTCTGCTGCAAACCGATGAAATCCGTGGTATCGATGATACTCAAGGTCATCCCGGCAGAGCCTTTGTGGAATTTGTTGTCTCTGAAAGTTTGATGGATGCCACACCACATGGCTTTATGCCCGATGCCATAGTGCGTAAGGCTGAGCTGGCAGATGCCCTGGTACTGAGTGGCGCCATTCGACAAGCACAGTTTGGCAACGCCTCCCTCTTTGTGGATGGCAGTGAAAATGCTGCAGCTATCAATGCAGTAACTCGTCAGGGCGCCGCCCTTAAAGGACTGGATTACAGTCAGCAAGCTCCCCTTCTGGCCGACAACCCTAGTCTGTTTGGCGCCGACAACCCGGTGGACAGACTGCAGTTGGCCTACTCCTTGGTACAAAGCCTGGGATTAGAGGAACCGGCCCGAGCTTTTGATGACAGTGCGCCAATCATCGTCAGACACTTCAATCAGGACATTGAGCTCAGCGATGGAAAGGATATTCCTGCAAAGTGGCGTGGCTACGTGCAACTGGCTTTGGACTTAGGCTTGCTGCAAGCCGAGGTAAGTGTGGTACAAGGGCCCTTTGATTTGACGCCAAAGCTTGTGGCCCACTTCCGTCCTGACCGTCAGATCAGCCGTGCTCAGTTGGCCAAGTCGCTGACCCTGCTGCATCCTTTGATGGGCCAGTAATGGCTTGCTAGGGGGACGCCCCTATTCAAGCAGGCCGAGCTTTCCGGCAATGCGGATAAGCTCGGCCACATTCCCTGCCTGCAATTTTTTAAGAATTTTAGAACGGTGATTTTCCACCGTTTTCAAGCTCATATTCAGCAGCTCAGCAATGGTTTTACTGGTTTTCCCCGCCACCACTAAAAAAAACACTTCCCGCTCACGGCGGGTCAATACATCCAGCGGATGCTGGCTTAAGGTTGACGGGGTAACACTACGCTGGGCCTCACCGGGGAACACCCTTTTACCCAGGGCTACTTGCCGTATGGCTTTAAGCAGGGTGTCAGTCGAGGACTCCTTAAGCAGATAGCCAAAGGCACCGGCGCGCTGCATGGCCTGCACATACTCCATTTCATTGTGCATGGTCAGCACCAGCACTCTGCAGCCCGGCCGCTGACTAAGTAACTTATCAATTGCTACCAGTCCATTCATGTTGGGCATGCTGATATCCATCAAAACCACGTCCGGTTGATGGGTTAGCACGGCCTGGATCAGACTCTCCCCCTCGTCACATTGGGCCATCACCTGCATATCATCCTGGGCGCTGATCACCTGCACCAAACTCTGGCGCAGCATCACATGGTCATCGGCCACCACCAGACGGATACTCACAGTTTCACCACCAGACTAAGGTGGCATCCCCGTCCTGGCCGACTGGCGACTTGCCATTTGGCATCAAAAGCCTTAGCTCTGTCATTCATATTGACCAACCCCAAGCCCTGCACCGTGGCAGGATCAAATCCACAACCATTATCCACAATGTCCATGCGCAGCACCCCCTCGCCCTGACCCAGGTACAGATCAACCTGTGATGCATTGGCATGCTTAAGACAATTGGTCAAAGCCTCCTGGGCAATACGAAACACCAGAATGGCCGATTCTTCCGGCACCTTGTCCAATGCACTGAAGCTTAAATTGCATTGGGTATCCGCATGGGTAAACAGAGTACGGCACAACCAGCGAATAGCGGCCTCCAGCCCCAGATCGTCAAGGATGGCGGGACGCATTAAACGGGACAACTGGCGCACATCCGCCAATGCCTGTGACGCCAGTTCAGCCAGAGGTTGCAATGCGGGTTGCCCAGCCGACTGCTCTGTTAACTGACGGGTCAGCCCGGTCAACAATTGCCCCACACCGTCATGTAACTCCCTGGCCAACGCCGCCCGCTCAGCCTCTTGTTGCGTCCACAGCCGCCGCCCAAGACGCTTCAATTCTGTTTGTTCCTGCAACAACAAGGCCTTCAACTGTGCTTGTTGCTGACTTAACAAGTCAAACTGATCTTGCAGGGCTGACTCAGGGGGTGTTGTAGGTTTGCTGGTACTCAACTAACTCTCGCTCACTTAGCTGCTCATAGAAGGCATCAAATTGGGCCAATGGCAGGGTCTGTTTGTAGCTTTCATCCAATTTTCGGTAATACATATGATTACGCCAATGTTTTGGATACTGCGCCAGGAGTTGCGCCAGGCTGCGCTGATTGGCCGGTGTGTTCGGTTGTAGGTACAACCACTGCAAGTATTCTTTGTAATAGGTTGGATTAATGACCTCAGCGACCCGCTGCCATTGCCAACTACTTGCATCCAATCCCTGGCGCTCGATACCATCCAGCAACACTTTGAGTTCGCTAAGCACGGGCAGCGGTGTCAGGCGCAATCTTTGCCACAGAGCCTCAGTATTCGTTGGCAACATACTGCCGCTGACCTGCTCTTTGGCAATGCTTTGCAACCATAAGAATAACAGCTGTTGCTCGGCGGACACCGGGCCGCCAGATTGCCCGACGCTTTGCAGGCTATCCTCTACACATTGCCAGCGGGCCAGACGCATACACATCTCCGCCTGCCATAGGCCCATTTCGACCATGCTGCGGCTGTCTTTGAGCTCACTCGCCATAAGCTGTGCTTGATGACTACTGTCAAAGGCCCCTTGCAACAGGCCCTGATCGAAATTGCGTTGGCTCACCAAATACTGAGTGATCAGCGTCTCTTCTGATGCCTCGTTATTGGCAGGCTGTAGTAAATCCGCCAGCATCCTGCCGGCATTGACCATATTGCCGCGGGCCATATCCAGTTGCACCAGATTTTGTCTGGTGCGCAGCAGATGGGTTTCATCCTGGGCACGGGCAAAGATTTCTAACGCTTGCTGCCAGTAGATTTCGGCCAGGGAGAAGTCGCCCATCAGGAAATGCATGTAAGCCACATTGCTGATGCTCTGGGCTTTACGGGTACTGCTGTCGTATTGCACCCGCAAGTCCAGGGCCGCTTTATAATGTTGTTGAGCCTGGCGGTATTTGCCTTGCTCTTCGAACACTTGTCCCAAGGTATCTTCAATCTGCGCTTCGCGCACCGGATCGCCAAGGGTCGATACTATATCTATCGCCTCTTGCAGCAGACTTTCTGCTTCCTGGTATTCGCCGGTGATGGCAACCACATTGGCAAGGTTTGCCAAGCTGGTGACCCGCCCCTGGGGATCACGTTCCTTAGTGCGTATGGCCAGGGCATCAGAAAAATATTGCTGGGCCTGTTGGTACTGGGATTGGCGAAGATAAGCCACACCAAAGGCATTCAGCACTAAGCCCTGCCCAAGATAATCCCGATCCCGGCGATACCCCAGCAGCGCCTGGGTTAATTCATTGTCGATGGCATGTTCGATTTGGCCGTTGACGATCCTAAGCTTGCCCAATTCAAACCAGAGTGAGGCATCAGAAGGGTCTGCTGACAATGCCTGCTCATAATCGGCTATGGCCTTGTCGGGTTGCTCTGCCCATTGGTACAGTCCGGCCCGTTTCGCCAACAACTCTGTGCGATGGGGAAAAAGCGCCAGCAAACGGTCTGCCGCCTGCAGTGCAGCGGTGACATCACCATCTAGCTCCGCTTGCAGCCAGTTGGCCTGAAGTTGCCAATACGGATGAGGCTCCGTAAGCTCGGCAAGCTTAGAGAGTTGGATTCTCGCACTATTGAGGTTGTTCTGCTCAAGCGCCAGCTCAGCCCCCATTACCCAGCCCCCGGCAAATGCCGGCAGTTGCCTCTGCAGGGCATTAATCAAGCTGCTGGGATCCGGCTCTTGTTGTTGCTTCAGGATCTCAAACACCGGTTGCAGATGATCCATATCCACTATGGCCTGTTCGGACAACAGGCCCGACCCCACCACATCATCAGCCCAGCGATCTGCCAGCTCTTCGTACAAAGCGCTCATATCATCTTTTGGCAGTGCACGGCGATGCTCAAACAACAGCCGTTGTTCCGGCATCCGCAGCAATCGTATCTGATACAGGCGCAGATTATTTTCAATCTCACTGGCACTGAGTAACAGCAAGGCGTCCGCGTTCAACAAGCTGGCCAGGGAGGATTGCGCCTCTTTGTTTTTCCAGGGCTGTAGTTGCAAATTTTCTATCAGTCGCTGGCTGCGCTCAGAGGGGATAACCTCAAGGCCTGGTATGGTGCCTAAAGCGAATTGCAGAATATCGGCCAGTGCTCCCAGCGCCAGGTTTTGCCTGTCGTAGATGATGGCCAGTCGATGCATCTCACTGGGTGTTTCTGCCTCGGTAGGTGAAGGAAGACTGGCTTGCCAAATCAACAGCAGAACCAACGCTGCCAAAGGGGCCAGCACATACAACGGACGCAAACTGACCCTAAGCCTGGCTTTGGCATCCAGGGCCGATGGACGAAGACGCGGCTCCTGTTGGGTCAGTCTGGAGACCAGTTTTCCCATGCGCCAATGCCATGCAAAAGTACGCCAGTTGCCCGGCACCTGGGAAACCAGGGTGTCTAACAATATGCCCACACTGTAAAGATCACTGCTGGCACTGAGTACACCGCTATGGCGGATTTCAGGCGCTGAATAAACAGAGTGGCCAAGACTGACAACACGGCCATCTAAGCGCCGGCCAATGCCAAAGTCCATCAGTACCAGTTGGCCATTGGCTTGCACAAACAGATTGTCAGGTTTGATATCGGCATGGGCAATGCCCGCCTGATGGCAGGCATGCAGAGCATCCAATAGCTGGGAGAGCCATGCTTCCACCTGCTGCCTGGACAGCGGCTCATGCAAATACTCTTGCAGCGGACGGCCTTCCAGCTGCTGCATGGTAAAAAATACATAGGGAGAATCTTGGTAGAACTCGTGTACGCGCACCACATTCGGGTGTTGAATAGTGCGTGACAGCAGCACTTCATCACGCATCTGTTGCAGGTATTCACTGTCCAGGGCCTGCACCGGGGCAATTATCTTAAGCGCCACCGGCACATTTAATAGCTGGTCGTAGGCGGCGTATACGCAGCCTTGTGCGCCCTGACCAAGGGCTTGACGGATCTCAAAGCGTCCGGCCAGCACATGCCCAACTGACAAAGAAGAAAGCTGGCTTGGCGGACGTGCAGCGTGGGCGCTTATTTGGGTTTTTTGGTCGGTGCTTTGCACCTGTGTACCTTATTTCAAACCTCTTATGCGCACCAAGGATAGCGTTGTTAAAGAATTAAAAGCAATGATTCATCTGAAGGCTGCTGCCTATCTGCAGCAGTGCATGATCCAATGCCTGCAGTGACAAGGCGATACCAAGCTGCTCGGCCAGCGCCTCACATAGGGCAACGTCAGCCTCAGAAAAACACCGCTGAGCCATATTGCTGTCGGCATAGAGCACCGCTCTCACCTGCCGGTTGACCGGTACCGGGTAACACAATACCGCCTGTATATTGGCACGTAGCACACTGGCTCTGGCGGCCAGGTCCTGATCGGTCTGTAAGTTGGCCAGCACCAGAGCTTGCCCACTTTCAGCGACCCGCTTGATAACCGTTTTACTGCCGCTAAAGCTGTCTTTGGCCAACCAGGCAGGGTAACCAACGCACTGCTCCAACTGCTGCTGCTCATCAAGGTAAATCACTGCGGCCCGATCACAACCCAGCATGTGCATAAGGTGTTCACGCACCAGTTGCAGTAAATCCTCTATATCGCTGGTTTGCGTCAACATACTGATGTCAGGTTGCTGAGCTTGGCGCCAACTGAGCGCCTGCTCGTAGTGTACTATGCCCTGGTGACTGATAGGTTCAAACAGGCAAAGGATATCGCCCACCAACACCTTAAGCGGCGCCCTGATCGCTATCTTTTGCTGGCGTTGCCCTGCGACCAGGCAACCGTTAAGACTGCCCTGGTCCACTAGATTCCAATTGCCCTTTTCTGCGTAACACAGAGCATGCTCGCGGGATACGCTGGCAGCATTGATCTGAATATCACTTTGCGCATCCCGGCCAAGCTGATAATGACGACCTTCGAACAGAAAAAACTGCTGGCTGGGCGCATCCTGATAGTGAAGGGTTAATCTGCAGGGCATGTCGATCTCACAAGATCCGCAAGCTATAGCCTAGGGTCTGGCTTAAAGTCAGCAACTCCCCCCTGACATTGACCAAATCATCACTGGCCCGCCAAACGTATGGCATATCTGCACTTTGCGCCTGCTCTAACAGATTTATCAGCAGGTTCACTGTTTGCAGAGCACCATTGTAATTGGCCCCATTTAGCTGCATGGACAGGGTATCCAGCGTGGTGACAAGTGTATCTGCCAGTACAGGGTTAATACTGCCTCTGTGAGTGCTGAAAAAATCACTTAAGTTCGCCAGCTTATCGCCTAATACCGTGGCCGTGGTGCGGGTATCGGCAAGGATAATAAAGTCAGAAAAACTGCCGGTATTACCTCTGGCCCTGATACTGCCTGCCCCTGTGCTTTGGGTAATGTCTTCAAAGGGACCATTGGCATGAGAGCGGTAGAGCCGCAAAGGACTGCCGTTTACATAGTGCAGCGCCTTGGTATAGAACTCTATTTGTGCCACCCCTTCGAAGCTAAAACCACGATCAGCATGGGGGGCGATGCGCACTACCACCGGAAAAGCAGCCGGCACGTTGACCCCGTTTGTTGGCAGACGATTCAGTAAATCCAAGGGATTCACCCATTCTGCCTCAATCACAAACTGCTCGGCACTGAGTCCGACAGTGCGTTCAAAATCGACCCTCAAGTCCAGAGCCAGGCTCTGCCCTGTGGGAGAGGTGAGCTCAAAGTGGGCGGTAATCTTGTTCTCTGAAAAGCTCAGCACTTGAGGCGCAACGGATTGCGCCGATGCCACCGGCAGCAAAAGCAGACTGGCCACAATCAGGGAGTAAAACCTTTTCATCATAAAAAACCTCCAAGCATCCAGCGACAACATAAAACAGCCGTCAAAAAATAGCCAGTTCAACCTCTGCCGAGGCTGAACTGGCAAAGGACCCTATCGTAGGTAGGCCTCATAGAATCTTGATGCTGTCAGTGCGTAGGCGGCCCGGGTCAACTTCACATCCGGCTGGAAGTAAGCTTCAAGGGTCGGCTCAAGATCAAATGCTCCTTGCTGCACGGCAAACTGCACATTAATCAAAGACAGATTGATGGCCGTCTGTACATAGCCTTTCATCGACGCTGGGATCAGATGCTGATCGCTCAGAACCACCGTTTGCCCACGGTAATCCACAACAATATCATCGTCACTGTTAAAGGCCCGGGCTTGTGCCTGCATTCCCAACAATTGTACTAATGTGTAAGCCATATCCAACTTACTGACGGTGCCGTTGGGATTGAAGTTACCCTGGGCACTTTGCATCAGGGGATCCTGCTCACGCAATCTGTCCTTGATGGCTGCGCCTTTCACCGACACAGACTCAACGAAGGCCTTGGCACTGCTTGGCACCTGGGAAAGCATGGGGGCCGGCTCTTCAAGCAGATCCCGGTACTGGCGCACCGCCCCACCCATCACCAGATAATTAGCCAGATCTTTTCTTCTTAGCAGGGCATCGGGTCTGAACACGCTGTTATTAAAGCCATCCATTAAGCGTTCGCTGATGGCAAATTCAACAGCCGTTTGCAGGGGATGACCGGCGATATCATCCAATCCCTGATAACCACCGGAGTTTTCAAACTGCACCAGCACATCAAAAAACTCAGGCAATCCAGGTCCGTTGGTCAGTCCCAGCGGATCGGCCTGCACACCGGACAAAGACGTCAGACCATAAACATAGACGCCCCAGTTACCGGGTTTAGCCGGCGCAGAAACGCGCATGGACTCTTCCAGCACCGGGGTGGACAAGTTGCCGAAATACTCCACGCCATCAGGATCCACCAGCACCAGCTTGGTCAGGTTGGTGGCTGTGTTGGCGCTGGCTTTTACCCAGGCTGCCTGGTCGTCTACCACAAAGGTTTTCACCTCAGGTTCACCTACCGGGCTGTAAAACACCTCAAGCTCTTCGCTGCGCTCGCTGGGCAACAGCAGGGCGTTGGCGTTAAAGGTTTTATCGGCGAGATTATTGACTGTTATTCTGTGTTCGGGGTCGTAATTTAATGCCGCTGCCACCGCAGCCCGTGCATTCACGTAACCCGCTCCCACTTCCCAGCGTTCGTAACCAGGCATATTGGTAGCGGTTTCCATCAGCAGACGTTTGATGCTCAGATTGTCCAGCGCCGGATTCGCTTCCAACATCATGGCAACGATCCCTGATACATGGGGAGTGGCCATGGAAGTACCAGATATCATGGTGTAAAAAGGCAGATACTCGGGCTCAATTGCCTCCACATCGGCTTCACCACCATTGGCACTTAAATTGGTACTTGCCCGGGTAGCAATAATATCCACTCCTGGCGCCACAATGGTCACATCATTGCTATAGGTCCAGGTGGTTTGATCCGGCATGGTAAAGGTCCCTTCCTCGCCTTTTAATCCGCGGGAGGAGAAACCGGCTAATTTTCCGTCCTTGTCACCGGCGCCGACAGCGATGCCCCAGGGGATCTGGGCATAGGGGTTGTGGGTGTCCTCTCCGGGGCCCGAGTTACCTGATGCGAACACTGACAGAATGCCGAGTTTGTGGGCTTTGTAGCTGGCCAGCGCGACCGGACCAGCTGGGTCAAACTTGCCGCTGGAGCCCCAGGAATTGCTGATTACCCTGATAGGATCATCGAAGCTGTAGACATGGTTGATGGCATAGTCATAACCACCGACAGCATCCAGGATGAAGAGTCCGCCACCGGAGCCATAACCTACCAACTTAGCATCGGGGGCGGCGCCCACATATTTGCCATCCGACATGACGCCGGTACCAGCAATGATGCCGGCGCAATGGGTGCCGTGTCCGGAGTTGGTATCGGTGTTGGGCTGCCCGGTCAGCACAAATCCCTCGGTGACACCGGTAATTTCCAGGGCACTGGCATGGGTGATGGCCTGAACGTTTTCAATCACTTGCTGACCAAAGAACAGATCCTGGTGGGTAGCGTCCACACCAGAGTCATTGACCATAATGGTTACGCCTTTGCCTGTGAATTCCTGGCCGTTGCGTGCTGCAAATTCAGTTCCCTGCACCGCATCGACACCGGTAATTTGCCTGGCATCGGCGGTGAAGTATTCCAGCTTGCGGTTTAACCAAATTGAACGCAGATCATCGTCCTCTGACAAGGCTTGGATTTGCGCGGCATTAACCATCACGCCAACAACGGGTACGGACTTAAACTGCACGCCCTGAGTGATCCCCAAGCTCAGGAGCTTCTGCACTTGAGCTTCGGATACGGGCTCCAATTGATCATAAGTCAATACTGCCATCAGGGTGTCAGCGCCAGAGAGCGTTGGCAGCACAGAGGCGAGCTCTTTGCCAAGGGTGGGTTTAGCCAAGGCCAGCGGCGAGGCCATCATCATGCTGGCAACAGCCAGCGCGGAGAGTTTGAATAATTTCATCGGTAGTTCCTGTCAAAAACAAATTTCAGGGTCAGAATTTCTGACGTGGAACTAATGTGAACCGATTGGCGATGCGCTTATATAGGGGTTTACCCCCTAATTTAACGAGTCAACTCTTCTGGTAAGCCGCGTACCATGCAAACAAACAACTCTTTAATTTGTCGGAAGTAAAAGAAAACGCGCAATCATGGATGTGAAACATCTATTCTTATAATACAAAAGTACTTGCTGCCCCTGGGCGATTGTCCTACAAGCAGCCACCGCAAGGCAGGAACAAAAACATGGACAACGCCAAAAAGATCATCGAGCAAATCAAATCCCTTGAACAAGATTTGCGCGAAGAGCTGCAAAAAATGGAAACGGAGTTCTCCTACAAGATCAAAGAAGGGAAGGTCTACTTTGAAGAGCAAACTCAGCGATACCACAAAACCCTGGCCACTAAGTTGCACACCTATCTCTTTCACTCTTCACTACTGAAGATATTGACGGCCCCCTTTATCTGGGCTTGTCTGTTCCCCGCCCTGCTCATGGATATTCTGGTGTCTCTTTACCAAATGGTTTGCTTTCCCGTCTATCGCATTCCCAAGGTGCGTCGTGCTGACTATATCCGCTTAGACAGGCATAAACTTGGCTACTTAAATGGTATTGAAAAACTGAATTGCCTCTATTGTGGGTACTTTAACGGCTTGATGGCTTATGTCAGCGAAATTGCCGGGCACACCGAGCAGCACTGGTGCCCGATAAAGCATGCCTATCGGCAGCGAGCACTGCATAACCGCTATGGTAAGTTTTTTGAGTACGGTGATGCCGAGGCATACAAAGCGAGAATTATTCAGGTTCGGCAAGATTTTTCCGACGTGAATCGACCCTGCCAAAAATCCAACAATGAGCCTTAAGTATAAAAATCAAACTGCTGAATCAGCCCTACTGCTGAGCGCGCCTGATTGTCGTGATAGACAAAGGCCCCGGTTTTCCTGAGTCTGGCTATGGGCTCGCCTTCTGACGCAATATCCACGACAGTGTTGGCACCTTGCAACAATATTGCATCAATTTGTAACGCAGTGAGTGACACGAGTTTTGAACCCGCCCCAGGCTGCCACCAATATAAATCGTTAAAGGCTTTGTCCCGGCTATCTAACAGGCCATCACCATTATCATCCAGAGTTTGTATATCGGCCCAGGCATCACCGCTGGTGACCCCTAACAATTCCGCAGGACCATCCATGCGCTGATTTCTGTCAAGGTCTCTGACCAGATACCCGGCATTACCTTCAGGAGTGGGCAATTTGTCCAGGTTGCCATCACCGTCCAAATCCAAAGTGGTGTTGCCTTTAAAACTTACCGGTCGCCAATCAAAGCTAACCACCAGAGGATCTTTGAGTTGCTGTTCTTTAACCACTGAAAGACTCTGGGAGACGTTCAGTTGCTGCCAATCGAGCTGACCTTGAAAGCTAAATCGTTGCCCCTCTGCTAATTGCAAGTCCAGGGAGATGCTAAAATGATAAGCCTGATAGTTAAGTGCTGTTTCTTTAACGATCAGCTGGGTTTCATCTGCAGATTGCGGGTTTTGTTGAACATCGCCTGTCGACGCTGACTGAACCGACTCGCCCTCCCATCTGGCAGCTTCAAACCAGTCAATTGGCCGGCCGTTTAACATTTCTACCAGACGCCTGAGCATTCTTAGCTCAGGATCGTCCGACTTGATGTCTTCTTGATCGGACTGTTCTTTTTGCACGCCTTTATGCGATGCTGAAGCCGCAGCCTTTTCAGATACTGTGGCTTGAGGTACGGCGGTTGGTGCCCTCTCTCGCTGACTTTGTATGGGTAAAGCCACGGATTGTCGCGCCACGACTTGCCTGTCATGTTTTACAAAGTGTTGCTGCTCGTGGGCAATCGACGCCTGATATGATTGGATGTTCATAATGGATCCTCCCATAGTCTTTATCGACAAAATGGGGAGAGCCTTTAGTGCCAACAACAAAATTATTCCAAGACAGCGCTATGGCTGCTTTTCAGTGCCATACACCAGAGTAAAAATTTCTTGTAATTCATTGTGTTGCGCTTCGGGAAACCAACGTAAGTGAGCTTGCAAATAACTTTCTTGCCGGCTTGCAGCCTCAATAGCCTTGTCAAAGGCGGCAACCAGAGCCCTACCTTGAGGGGTGGGTGAGCAATAGATATAGCCAAGACTAAATAGCGGTGATTGGTGCAATGAATAACTTAACAACGGCACATCGCTACTAAATTGATTTTTATAATGTGCAACGACACTTGGGTACTCCAGTATGGCTGACACCCGCCCTTGAATCAGCATGTCGACCAGGCCGGCAGCCATATCTTCGGCATTGCGGATCCAAAGCTTTTCATTCCATTGGGCATCGGAAAAAATGGCATCGAATTTATCCCCATAACTACGCCCTCCAACCACACCAAACTGTTTATTGGGCATGGATGCCAGGAATTCTTCCAGGACCACGGGCTGAGCAAGATCCAAGGCGTTATCTGCACGGACATAGAGCCGAAGGCCAAGAAAAATGGTTTGCGGATGAGTGGTTGAAGGGAAGGCCTCTTCACGCAAACTGGTTTTAAGGAAGTTGCCGGCACAAGCCGATGTTTCCTGCTCCAGCATACTGAAGATACGATTGGTGTTGGCGCTGATGTGCTTGACCCGTATCTGAGGCATCTGCTTCAGCAGAAGTGAAAGTGTCGCTCCACTGACATCCATGGGGTTTGCCTGTCGGTGAACAGGCGCATCGGTTGTCAGCCACAACATCGTATCTGGGATATGATCTTGGGCGGCGGCCGATGACACAATGGATAATACAAACAGGTAAATCCGTCGCATTCCGGGCGTCTCATTATTTCCTGCTAACAGACTAGCCTCATCGGATTAAGGCATCCAGCCTATAAGTCTTTAAGTAGCACAAAACTGGCGAATTCGCTGTTCTAAAATACAACGCTATGCAGCGTTCGCTTTACCCTGACGGTCACCTGCTACATGGGGATGCCAAACCTGTTTACGGCCACTGTCTAAAGTTTTTGCCCAGATGACAATGTCTCATCAAACGGCAACGCTATACTTGCTATTGGCATGACTAGCGTATTTCGCCAGCCATGCCTTAACTCTACCACTACCAGGAGATTGTGATGAAAAAGCTTTCAGCAATCTACGTAGTTGCCGTTTTTGCCCTGTCCTTGTTGTCACACGAAGTCATGGCCGCTGCCTTTATGAAGATGGGCGATATTGCTGGCGAAGCGAAAGATCCCCGCCACCCCGGTGAAATGGATGTGTTGAATTGGCATTGGGGCGCTCGTAAAAAAGTCGAGATTAAGTCAAATGGAGACCATACCCCCAAAGTCGGCAAGAAAATTGGGCAAATGGATATGCAATTTACTAAGTATGTCGACAGCACCACTGTGCCTTTGTTCAGACACATGGCGCAGGGAACCCATTTTGATGATGTGGTGTTAACGGTACGCCGCGCTTCGCAGCAGACTCCACTTTATGAAATCACCCTGAATAATGTGCTAATCACCAGCATTTCCACTGGAGGGACTGGCGGTGAGGACAGGCTCACGGAAAATGTCACCCTTAATTTTTCCGAATTCGAAGCCAAATTTGTGGAGCAGAAAGAGGACGGCAGCGAGACCGCGTTTGAGTATGAATGGGAAATAGATAAGAAGGAAAAAGACTAGTCTGCAATCACCAAGGGGGCATCGCCCCCTTCTTTATACGAGGATTAATCGGCCACCAGCTTACGGGAGATAATTTCCTTCATAATCTCGTTGGTGCCACCGTAGATGCGCTGTACTCTGGCATCCACATAGAAGCGAGAGATGGGGTATTCCTGCATATAGCCGTAGCCCCCGAATAACTGCAGGGCCTGGTCGATGACCTTGCATTCCATATCGGTCGCAGCGTATTTGGCCATACTGGCGAGTTCTGTACTCAGGGCTTTCTCCATCAGCAGCCCTTTGCATTTCTCATTCAGGGCCTTGTGCAATTCCACTTGGGTCGCCATCTCGGCGAGAGAGAAACGGACGCTTTGCAGGTTGGTCAATGGCCCACCGAACGCCTGACGTTCCTTAACGTACTGGGTGGCCAGATACAGCGCCCCTTCGGCATGAGACACTGCGCCCACTGCCAGCGCCAAGCGCTCGCGGGGAAGCTCCTGCATCAAGGCAATAAAGCCACCGTCTTGCGGTCCCAGAATATCCTCATCAGATAAGATCACATCTTCAAAGAACAGCTCAGAGGTATCGGCAGCGTGCTGGCCCATCTTGTGCAGGTTCTGGCCACGCTGGAAACCAGCCTTATCGCCATCCACCAGGAACAAGGATAAACCCTTGGCTGCTTTAACCTGCAGATTAGTGCGGGCAGCAACGATATACAGCGAAGCATTTTGCCCATTGGTGATAAAGGTCTTGGAGCCGTTTAAACGCCACTCGTTACCGTTTTTCACCGCGTTGGTTTTCATACCTTGCAGGTCTGAGCCCGCGCCCGGCTCGGTCATACAGATGGCGCCTATGCACTCGCCGGATACCATCTTGGGCAGGTATTTATGCTTTTGCGCCTCATTGCCCATGTTCAAGATGTAGTGAGCGCAGATATCGGAATGCACGGTCAAATTTGTGGCCAATGCCGCAAAACCTGCGCGGGAGGCCTCCTCAATCACCACCATATTAAAGCGAAAATCGGTGCCGATACCGCCATATTCCTCAGGAATGTCGGCACACAGCATGCCCTGTTCGCCCATCTTCAGCCAAAAGGACTTGGGTATGCATTTGTCTTTTTCCCATTGCTCATAATGGGGGGCCACTTCTTTTTGCATAAAACCGCGCACTGTATCGCGGAATAACGATACTTCTTGGTCATCAAGCATAGGGTTCATCAATCTTTTCCTTATTTTTCCAGTTCCAGTGCCTGGCCTAGTATTGCCTGTGAACCAAACAGTCCCGGACAACAGCTTTCTAGGTAGGCCAACATAAACGCCACCGGCATGTCGGCAAAGGTACCATGATCCTTTACATATTCCATATGTGCGCGGCCATCGGGCGTAAAAGCCTGGAAGATTGCGTCTTGCTCGCCATCGAACTCAAGGGCAGCAGTACCAAACTTCTCACACAGGGAGACATTAAAGGCAGGCGTCGCTTTGACCCATTTGCCATTGAGATAAAGATCGGCATAGGCATGCATCGGAAACACATTGCTACCAATCAATCGGCTGAGACGATCGTTGGAGAGATGGTTTTTAACATCGCAAAGACCAATACGCGCAGGAATACCGTGAAAACGGCATAAGGCAATCAACAAACTGGCCTTGGTAATACAATACCCTTCACTGTCCTGCAGACAATAGCTGGCTTTGAAGCTGTCAGCCCCTTCCACCACCAGATAGGGGTTGTAGCGAATTTCATCGCGTACCCAATAATACATATCGATGGCTTTCTGCTTGGGATCATTGTTCGTAAACTGCACGGCCAGTGCCCGCACATCGGGGTGGTCAAAATCAAAGTATTGGCTTGGTGCCAGGTACTCATTCAAGGGAGGTTCTCCTACTGGGTTGACTCATAATTTGAATCTGACTGTCGCTGAATCCCAGCGCAGCTAATATGGCTTGGCTATCGGCACCACTTGGCACTGCGGTATGACGAGGCGGTTCACAGCCGTCGAATTTAAGCGGTGGGGCGATTTGTTTGATTTCCTTCCCATCGCAAGTTTGATAAGGCCACAGCATTTGCCTTTCACTAACAAGCGTTAAGCTTGCCGCTTCACAAAAATCCAGCACCGGCTCCACACAAATGTCAAGTGGTGCAAAAAGCGCCTGCCAGTAACTAAGGGGATGTTGCTTAAAAGCTTCTGTAAGTAAGGCTTTAAACATTGCCGGAGAATGATCACCTAAGGTTTTCCACTCCGGGTGATTAAGGGCTTCACAGAGCCCGCTCAGGAACTTAGGTTCAAGAGCACCGACAGCCAGATAACGGCCATCACCAGTTTGGTAATAGTCATAATGGCTGCCGCCGTTTAACAAAGTACCGCCAGTTGCAGGCGGTGTATCAGTGCCAAGGGCGCAGGCACCAAAAAGCGCATTCAGGGCAAAAGCCCCATCTGTCATACTGATATCCAGATGTTGCCCCTGTCCGCTGGTTGTCCGCGCCAGCAGTGCCGCCAGAATCGCCATCACCGCTTGCTGCGCACCACCGGCCAAATCCGCCACCTGCGCACCACTTAACACCGGACCGGTCTCTTTTCTTCCGCTGTAACTGGCAAGTCCGCTTAACGCCAGATAGTTAATATCGTGCCCGGCGCGCTTAGCGTGGCTGCCGGTTTGACCAAAACCGGTCAAGGAGCAATAGACCAATCCCGGATAGGTGGTTTTCAGATCCTCATAGGCCAAACCGAATTTAGCCATCACACCGGGGCGAAACTGCTCAATCAATACATCCGACTGTACCAGCAGTTTTTTCACCGCGCTGACACTCTCCGGCACCTTCAAATCCAAGGCAATACTGCGCTTATTTCGATTCAGATATAGATGAGCGACGCTGGTCTTTTTGCCCTTTACCTCGACAAAAGGTGGCAGGCTTTCCACCTGATCGGGCCTCTCGGGGGCGACTACTCTAATCACATGGGCGCCCATATCGGCAAGGATCATGGTGGCATAGGGCCCAGGCAGCAAGGTGGAGAAATCCAGAATGCGTATCCCCTCCAGCGGGCCTTTGGGTTTATTCACCCCATTCACGCTATGCAGAGTCACGGCTTTTCCACCATAAACTGCTGACCGGCATCAGCCATGGCGCGAAGCTTCTGTGTAGGCTCAAAGCGCTGACCATAGCGACGACTTAAGCTGTCGCAGCGGCGCACAAATTCAGCCACGCCCAGATAATTGATAAACTGCAACGGGCCGCCGGTCCACACCGGGAAACCTAAGCCCATAATGGCGCCAAGATTGGCCTCGGCCACCGATTGCAGTACGCCCTCTTCCAGAATACGCACGGTCTCCAGGGCCATAATGCACAGTAATCTGTCTTTGGCCTCTTCTAAACGAAGATAACCTTCACCGTCTAAAAAGGTCTGACTTAGCAGCGGCCAAAGCTGTTTCTCGGCGTCTTTTGGATAGTCGTAGAAGCCTTTGCCTGCACTGCGCCCGCTGCGGCTAAGGTTAAGCATTTTATCGATAATATTATCGGCAGCATGACTTGGCGCACTTTGTCCGTTTGCAGCTAGATCAGTATGAGTCTGTTGCTTGATTCGGGCGAACAGCGACAGGCTGACCTCATCGGAAACCGCCAAGGGCCCCACTGGAAAACCACACAGATAGGCCGCATTTTCGATAAGTGCAGGCGGGGCATCCTGCAACATGGCAATGCCTTCTTTGACAAAGGCGGCAAAGACCCTGGAGGTGAAAAAGCCACGTCCATCGTTAACCACAATCGGGGTTTTCCCCAGTTGCACAGCAAGATCATAGGCACCGGCCAGGGTGTCGTCACTAGTCTGTTCGCCACGGATAATCTCCACCAAAGGCATCTTATCCACCGGCGAAAAGAAGTGCAGACCGACAAATTGTGCGGGGCGTTTGGCATACTTAGCCAAGCTGCCGATGGGCAAAGTGGAGGTATTGGAGGCAAAAATGGCTGATTCTGACAATACGCTTTCGGCCTGCTCGATGACCTGACGTTTAACCTCGCGATCTTCAAATACCGCCTCAATCACTAACTCACAGTCACAGAGATCCAAGGCCTCGGCACGGGTATGAATTCTTGCCAGCAGCGCTTCGGCATCGTCGGCTGACAGCTTTCCACTGGCCTTGGCTTTTTCACAAAGAGCGCGGCTATAGTCTTTGCCCTTATCGGCCTGCTCGATGCTCTGATCTTTAAGCACCACCTCAATGCCCTTACTGGCACAGGCCCAGGCAATACCGGCCCCCATCATCCCGGCACCGAGCACACCCACTTTTGTGAACTGACGCCGTTCAGCGCAAGGCTTTTCAGCGGAGGGCCTTCTGAAGCCCGATTTCAGGGCATTTTGTCCATACCAAAAGGTATTGATCAGATTCTTACTCACGGCCCCCTGTGCCAACTGCATAAAATAGCGTCTTTCAATGCGACAGGCGCTGTCAAAATCCACCATCGCCCCTTCGACCATGGCGCATAGAATGGCCTCAGGTGCAGGCAGGTTGCCGCGGGTAGCTTGGCGTAGCATAGCCGGTGCCACAGAAATGGCCGAAGCCAGCTTAGGATCGTTTGGCCTGCCGCCCGGGATCCAGTCTTCTTTACCACTATAAGGCGCCGCTATCTGCGGATGACTCAAGATCCACTGACTGGCTTCCCGCAACATCTCATCCTGATTATCGGCTAACTGATGCACCCATTGGGCTTGCAGCGCCTGTTGCGGGTCGAGCAATTTCCCCTCGGTTAAATAAGGCATGGCTGTAGTCAAACCCAGCATACGGACCATCCGGGTCAAACCGCCTGCCCCTGGCAGCAGACCAAGATTAACTTCCGGCAGCCCGAGTCGGATTCGGGGATCATCTACAACAAGTCGGCGGTGTGTGCCCAACGCCAGCTCAAAACCACCGCCCAGTGCGGCGCCATTGATGCAGGCTACCACCGGCTTACCACCGCATTCCAAACGGCGGATAGCGGCTTTCAGCTGAGCCAACATGGTACTTAAGGCATCGCTGTTGTCCTTGTTGGTGGCGTACAGCAAGTCGATATCGCCACCGGCAAAATAAGTACTTTTCGCCGACCGTAGGATAACGCCCACACAGGGTCCGCTAAGCGCCTGCTCCACCGCAGCGGAAAAGGCCTGGCAAAATGCCGGATCGATTAAAATTACGGGTGAATTGGCACGGTCAAAGGTCAGATGCAGGATATTGTGTTCATCCACAGAGAGCTTGATATGTTTCATGTGCATGTACATGTCCTTCTCCTACAACCGCTCGATAATAGTGGCAATACCCATGCCGCCGCCTACACAAAGACAAGCCAGCCCCAGTTTGTCGCCGCGCACTTCCAGTTCATCCAACAAGGTCCCCAGGATCATGGCGCCGGTGGCCCCCAGAGGATGGCCCATGGCAATGGCGCCGCCGTTTACATTAACTTTGGCAGGATCGACTTTGAGATCGTCGATAAAGCGCAGTACTACCGAAGCAAAGGCTTCATTGACTTCAAACAAGTCGATATCCTTTGCCTCCAGGCCCGCCAGGGCCAGTGCCTTTTGTGCAGCGGGACCAGGCCCGGTCAGCATAATAGTCGGATCGGTGCCCACCAACGCCGTGGCTAATACTCTGGCCCGTGGTTTTAAATCGTATTTATGGGCCATTTGTTCGCTGCCAATCAACACCGCCGCCGCACCATCGACGATGCCGGATGAATTGCCGGGGGTGTGCAGATGGGCAATACGTTCTACTTGCGGATATTTTTGCTTGGTTAAGGCATCAAAGCCCATATCCCCTAAAGCAGCGAATGAAGGTTTAAGGGCACCAAGGCTTTGCAAGCTGGCGTCGGGACGAATGAGTTCATCTTTGCCAAGCAGGACATTGCCCAGGCTATCGCGCACCGGCACCACCGAGCGGGCAAAAGCGTCGCACTGCCAGGCTGCGGCGGCCTTTTGATGGGATTGCATGGCAAATTCATCCAATTGTGTGCGGCTGTAGCCCTGCAACGTGGCTATTAAATCGGCGCCGACACCCTGCGGTACAAAACGGGTAGTGAAGCTGGTTTGTGGATCTTGGGCCCAGGCACCACCATCACTGCCCATGGGCACCCGCGACATGGACTCGACGCCGCCGGCGACTACCAGTTGCTCCCAGCCGGAGCGGATCTTCATGGCCGCCATATTGACCGCCTCCAAACCGGAAGCGCAGAAGCGGTTGATGGTGACCCCGGCATTATTTTCATGCCATCCGGCCACGAGAGCCGCTGTTTTTGCGATATCGGCGCCCTGCTCGCCTATGGGGGTCACACAGCCCATCACAATGTCGTCTATTTCTGCACTGTTAAAGCCATTGCGCTTTTGCAGCTCTATCAGCAAGTCGCTTAAAAGGTTGATGGGTTTAACTTGGTAAAGTGCGCCACCGGGCTTGCCTCGCCCTCTGGGGGTGCGGATGGCATCGAGGATATAGGCCTGTTGCATTGACAATCCCTTATCTGAGAATCATAAGCTAGCGATTATTCTAGTCAGCCTTTGAACCTGGCATAGGTTGGAAACTATCAAGTTAGTGGCAAAAACTGTCAGATTGAGTGGCTTTCGACAGAACTGTCAGCCAGAGTATCTACATTGTTGTTGTGGACTGGCCGCTAGCCTGTCTGAATTGTTGGGGTGTCTGTCCATGCCATTTACGAAAACAGCGGTGAAAGGCACTGGTTTCACTAAAACCTAAACGATGGGCGATATGTGAAACACTGAGGTCGGTGGTCAGCAAAAGGTAACCTGCACGTTGCTTGCGGATCTTGTCACGGATATCGCTGAATTTTTGCTGCTCTTGGCGAAGAGCGCGAATCAAGGTTTGTTCACTGCAATTAAACCGCGCCGCCGTTGTTCCCAATTGCGCTTGGGACAAATCTGGCAAAGATTCTAGATACTCCCGAATTCGCCTTGCAACGCTCAGGTCCTGTTTGTAGTGACTTAACAGGCATTCGGGGACATTGATCAGATATGTTTGAAGACTTCTCGGCGTTTGCTTCACAGGCAAGGTCAGAAAGCTTTTAGCAAAATACAGGGCGTTTTTCGACTGTCCGTAATGCGTCAAATCAGCAAAAACAGGTCTGATTTCATGAGCAAAATCTGGTGTGGAAAAAGCAAATTCAACCCGGCTGAGTTTGATCGGAGTATCAATAAGCCAGCACAGGAAACGCCATACTACCGCCAGCCAGTAGGCAACAAAATAACTGTGAGTCTGACTATCAGGTGTCTGTAATTCCAGTATGTTTTGTGACTGTACTTGACTGGCTTGCCAGGCAAGCGGACGATCAAGCAAATAAAAAAAGTGTTGCATGCGCTGTATGGCTTCTTCCAGGTTGGCTGCATGCAGGCAGGCTCTGGCCATAAACTCAAAAGTGCCGTTGCGAAGAGGCGGGTCCATTGCTCCAAAGCTTTCATCATCAAATAATTTGATGCCTTGTTTAATCAGGGCGGCGTACTGCTCTGCTCGCAAGAGGTAACCGTCACTATCAAAATCACTCAGCTGCATGCCCAGAGTATTCAACAAAGGCTGAATATCGTAGCGACGCTGTAACAAGGCCTGGCAATGCCAGCGCACAAAAGCATTGGGGATGAGAGTCTGATTCACAATGTCTGATAAGGTTATGTATTGCTTTAGGCTACACCCAGCAATGCCGAGTGCCAAGTTTAAGGAAACAGGCTGTACCCAATCTGCAAGTATATTGATATAAAGAACGCTCTCCTTTTTATTGTGGACAGTATGAGCACACAAACTAATAACCCCCTGCACGGCATTACCCTGGAACAAATGCTGGTGCGCCTGGAAAAAGAACTGGGCTGGGAAGAAATGGCCAAGGCCGTGCCCATTAATTGCTTTAGCCATGAGCCCTCGGTTAAATCCAGTCTGAAGTTTCTGCGCCGCACGCCTTGGGCCCGCGAAAAAGTGGAACGGCTGTATCTGAATGCGTTTCATGTGTGGGGGCGTTGAGGTGTAAGCGACCGACCTATTTATTCTGTCAACGAGCCATTTAGTTTTCGGTTTACTCAATAAGTCGATGATTAGCCAGGGTATCGTGGTTTAGTTGGCTATAGTCATTTGAATAAATTTAACAATTAAATTTTGCAATGCGCCGTACCCTGATACTTATATTGCTTCTCCAACCTCTTTTTGCCTTCGCCCAGGAAAAAGTCGTCCTGCAATTGAAGTGGTTTCATCAATTTCAGTTTGCCGGTTTTTACGCAGCAAAAGAAAAGGGCTTTTATAAGGAGGCCGGATTCGACGTTGAAATCAGGGAAAGAGACATTAACTCCAGTGCCGCCGCCGATGTATTAGCCGGGAAAGCTGATTTTGGTGTCGCAGACTCTTCTTTGGTACTTCAACGCTTAAATGACAAACCACTGGTCATTGCCACCACCATTTTCCAAACGAGTCCATTGGTTTTCATTTCCACGTCAGAGCTAAATATTAAAAGTCCCTATGATCTGGTGGGCAAGAAAGTAATGTTTCAGCGCAACGTTGATGATGCATCTTTGCAGGCGCTGATGGTGATGTTTGGCATTGATGAGAATGACTATGAGTATGTGCCACACAACTTCGATGACTGGGCGCTTACCAATGGCACAGCCGACGTCATGTCAGCCTATCTTTCTAATCAACCGATTAAGTATAGAAACCGAAAAATCGACCTGAACATCATTGATCCGGCTAGTTATGGCATTGATTTTTATGGCGACTTACTGTTTACGACAGAGGCTAGAGTGAGAAGTGACCTGGCAGGAGTAAAGCGCTTTGTCGATGCGACAAGGCGGGGCTGGCAATACGCTTTAGAAAATCAACAGGAAATGGCTGAACTGCTGGTCGAAAAATACACCCCGAAGGCATCTGTTGAGTCTGTTTTAAAAGAAGCCAGAGTGACTGAAACTATCATCAGACCCAAGTTGGTTGCCATCGGTACCGTTTTTGAAGATCGTTTTGCACGAATTGCGCAAACTTACAAAGATTTAAAAATGGCGCCGGACAATGGCTCTATAGATGGGTTGTTGCTGCATGAGTATGAAGCAAAAAGTCGTTTGTTAGATCTGCGTCTGTTGTACATCGGACTGTCCATCCTCTTGTTGGCAACCGGTTATGCAGTGGTTCAAGCAAGGTTTAATTCCCGTTTAAAGCACACCGTAAAACAACAAACTAAAAAACTCGAAACGACCAATAAACATTTGCAGGAAAACCTCAGGTTACTCTCACAGCAAAAGCTTGAATTAGAGAGTTCAAGGCAAAAGGCGGAACAAGCCAATGCCGCCAAGTCATTGTTTCTAGCAAACATGAGTCATGAGATAAGAACCCCCATGAATGGCGTAATGGGTACGCTGCAATTATTGCAAAAAATGCCGCAAACAGATGAAGCATCTAAGTTGCTGGCCAATGCGATGTATTCATCAAAACTGTTGCTAACCATCATCAACGACATTCTGGATATCTCCAAAATAGAAGCCGGTAAGTTAGTACTGGAACAGGTACCTTTCAGCAGCGACAAAATCATTAAGTCTGTTTATAACTCTTTGCATTCAGAGGCAGAAAGAAAAGCCATTGAGTTGCGCATAGTCAAAGGGACGGGATATCGCGATGGCTGGTTAGGGGATCCGGTCCGTGTCAGACAAATTTTGCTAAATCTTGCTTCTAACGCGATCAAGTTTACTGAACGAGGAAGTGTCACACTCACTGCCGATGCAGATAAGCAAGGCGTTTTATTGTTGGTCGTTGAAGACACCGGGATAGGAATGACAGAGGATGCAGTATCACGTGTTTTCGAGCGTTTTGAACAAGCCAATAACTCCACTACCAGGAAATATGGAGGAACGGGGTTAGGCCTGGCTATTTGTCGAAGTCTGGTTGAAATGATGGGCGGTGAAATCGACATTAAAAGTAAGCCCAATCAGGGCACAACTGTTCAGGTTAAGTTACCCCTTAGTCATTCAGAGATAACCGACCACAGATCACAGCCAACCAAAGTAAAAGCGCCAATGCTGGCTGGCAAAAAGATATTGCTGGCAGAGGACAACGAAATCAATCAGATGATTTTTACCTCTATGATGGAAGCAACGGAGGCGCATGTTGTGGTAACAAACAATGGGCAGGAAGCGGTAGATAAAACAGCAGATGAAGTTTTTGATTTGATTTTTATGGATATTCAGATGCCGGTGATGGATGGCATCCAAGCCTGCGCAATAATCAAGAAGCACTATCCGGATATTCCTATTGTCGCCTTAACAGCCAATGTGATGGATACCGATGTTAAGTATTATTGTGAAGTTGGCTTTACTGATCACGTCGCCAAACCCATCGATATGCAAGCCTTGTATCAAACGTGCGAAAGGTACTTAACGCACCAACAACGCCCATGAAACTGAAAGATAAGCTAAGCAGCCCGCGTTGAAGATTGTTTCTGATCTTGGCGACGGCCCCTTTGCGGCAGCCGCGACTCACGCCTCCAGCCTTGACGCCCCCCTTTATTACATGAATTTTTTATGACCCCCATTGAATCCCGGAGTCTTCTTGTTAAGTTATTGAACATGCTGGCCTAATCGTCATTCTACATTGCGTTCCATTTCCCACCCTACCCTGCTTGTGCCACTAGTTAGGAGCACCTGAAATGTATCCCCTGGCACTGGGTAAGCTCCTTAGCCAATTTGAGCGCTTAAAAAATCTTGGTCCCAATGAGCAAGGCAAAGATTATTTTGTGGGTAATCTCTGTGGTCAGTATGCGGGCCTTGAACGGGCCATGCACAAAGCCGGATTTAATCCATACCAGGATCGCCTCTTTACCGTGGGCAATCTGATTGACTATGGACAAGACAGTCTGAAAGTATTGGCGCTGCTCAACCGTCCCTGGTTTTATCCGGTATTGGGTATTCACGAATTGATAATGCTGGATGCCCTGCAAAGCGGACACTACCTGAATTGGTATACCGAAGGTGGACAATGGGCCTTCGATGACAATATCGGTTTGAAATATCCACTTGAAAAAGCCAGCAAAGCATTATTAAAGCTACCGCTGGCTTACCTTATCACCCAGAAAAAAGGCCATAAAATCGGCGTTATCAGCAGTTTTTCGCCAAAACACTTCAGTGCAGAGGCCTTTGCAAAGGCCAATCTCAATACCCTGTTCCGTTGTTTGACTTGCCAGGACGCTCCTAAGCAAAAAACCACCTTCCATCAAGAAGTGGACGTCATTGTCTGCGGTGGTCCGCCGGCGAAAGCGCCATGGGCCAGAGGCAATGTGGTGGGATTAAATACAGGCGCACATTTTTTACCGGAAAAAGGCAAGTTAGCGTTATTTAAGCGCAAGAAACTGCTGAAGCTTATCGAAAAGCAGTCCAGCTTTAGTGCATTCTAGGGTCTTTGATTCAACGCCACTGACGCTCAGGTCGTTTAAAAGGCCAGGCCAGCAATCCAAGCAGCATATCCAGCAATATCAGTAGCAGGACCCCGCAACTCAACCCCCATAAAATGGCAGATATATCCAGCGGCACTCGATAATCGTAACCAGCCCTGACTTGCTTAAATATCTCCTGATCGGGCGCAGCCAGGGCGTACCAGGCACGAGTAACAGCACTGCTCGCCAATTGCTGCGTTAAATCAGCTAAATAGGCTTCACGCTCAACCATCTGCTTTAAGCTTTTGCCACCATCGCTAATGGCTTCATCGCTGTTGGCCAGATAGCGGGCAATCAGGGCATTCAGATCACCGCCACTATGGCGTTTTGCATCGGCCAAAAAGGGCGCAAGATTATGCCGTACTTCGGCTAATCGGGCCTGCAAGGCGTCTTCATATTGCTGGATAAAGCCGGGTAACTGCACCCCAATTAGCACTGCCAGCATAAAAGTGCCTAAGCGCAGATAGTCGGCAAGTTTGGCCGCCATCCAGCGCATTAAAAGAGCCCCAATGCCCTGCCAATAGCGGCGATCGCAGCCACCAGCAAGACCGAGAAGGTCATGGTCATGCCTACCACTCTCAGCTTAAGGATTCTGGTCGGTATGCTGTAAGCGTGAATAAGCCGCCCCAGCAGCAATACCCCCCCCAAGCCGTGGATAAGGACACCATTGAGCCCCGAACTTTCCACTAAAAACATCAGTAGCAGGCAAAGGGGCAGATATTCCATCAGATTGGCATGGGCGCGAATGGCCAGTTGTAAATCTTTGTGACCGCCATCCCCAATAGCCACCTGATGTACGTTTCGCAACCGGATGACTTTAAACGCCAGATAAAGCACTAAAAAGACCGAGAGACCTGCATATAAAAGGGTGATCATTTTCTTATTCCATGTTGATCGTTGTTCTCATCCTACTCTTTCGTCCCAAGCAGGCAAAAAAAGTTTTTCCTAATTTAAACCTTTTTCGTCCCCCTCTCGACTTACCTAGCGATTGTTCTTCTGAATTTCAGGAAAAGCTAGATATGAAAATTGCCGATACCAGCGGCCAGGATGAAGTACTGGCCCCGCGAAAAAGTATTAAAAAGCCGCTGCTGATCAGCGCAACCGTCATTGCCCTTGCCCTTGGCATTAGTGCCGTAGCCCCGGCTATCAGTAACTGGTCAAGTGCCGAAATCACCGTGCCCGCCGATCGTTTGCGCCTGGCCAAAGTGACTCAGGGTGATTTTGTCCGGGACCTGTCTGTGCAAGGCCAAGTCGTGGCTTCGGTCAGTCCTAAGCTTTACAGTCCCGCTCAAGGCGTGATCACTTTTGAGGTGGATGCTGGTGATGAAGTTAAAAAGGGCCAGGTGCTGGCCAGCATCGACAGTCCAGAGCTCACCAACGAGTTGGAGCAGGAAGAATCAGTACTGCAAAAGCTAAAGATGGATTTAGACAGACAGAAGATTCAGTCGCGCATTCAACAGTTGGAAAATCAGAAGACCGTAGACATGGCACAAGTGGCGTTGACTGCGGCCGACCGGGAAAAGCGTCGCGCTGACAAAGCCTATCAAAGCAACAGCATCAGCCAGATTGACTATGAAAAAGCCCAGGATGATTTAGAAAACGCCAAACTGGTGCATCAGCACGCTGTCAGCGACGCCAAACTCGACATCGAAAGCCTGGCCTTTGAGATCCAAACCAGTGAACTGCTGGTAGAGCGCCAAGCCCTGTTAGTAGCCGAACTGAAGCGTAAAGTGGATGAACTGACCCTGCGCTCACCGGTGGACGGCTTAGTTGGTAATCTTGCCGTTCAGCAGAAAAACCAGGTTGCCAAACATCAGGCCATCTTAAGTGTGGTGGATTTAAGCCAGTTCGAACTGGAAGTGGCCATTCCCGAAAGCTATGCCGATGACCTGGCCATTGGCATGCAGGCACAAATTACCCTCAATGGCGAAACGCACCCAGCCAAGCTGGTCACTATCTCCCCTGAAATCGAGAACAATCAGGTGACCGGTCGGGTGCGTTTTGCCGACTCTATTCCCTCGGGTCTTCGCCAAAATCAGCGCCTGACCACGCGCATTCTGATGGAAAACAAAACCGATGTGCTGATGGTGCAGCGAGGCCAGTTCCTGGAAAGCGGTAACGGTCGTATCGCCTATGTGGTGAGCAATGGTATGGCAGAACGGCGCAGCATTGAAACCGGCGCCCGCAGTTTGTCCAGCGTGGAGATCCTGGCCGGCTTAAACCCAGGTGACACCATCATAATCTCGGGTACCGACCAATTCCGGGGTGCTGACCTAATACAAATTACGAATTGATTCTCAAATACCAAGGCTGCGAAGTAGCCCCAAACCAAGAAGGAACAGCAATATGCTAACCATGAACAATATCACTAAGGTGTTTCGTACCGACCTGGTCCAGACCTATGCCCTGCGGGAATTCAACCTAAACGTTGGCGAAGGCGAATTTGTGGCAGTGACCGGGCCTTCCGGCTCCGGCAAAACCACCTTTTTAAACATTGCAGGCCTGCTTGAGACTTTTGACGGCGGCAGCTATTCGCTGGATGGGGAAGACGTCAGTCACCTTAATGACAAGGCTAGAAGCCGTTTTCGCAATGAGAAAATCGGTTTTATCTTTCAAAGCTTTAACCTGATCCCTGACCTCAACCTTTTCGACAATGTGGATGTGCCACTGCGTTATCGCGGTTTTAACAGCAGCGAGCGCAAGCGCCGTATTGAGCAAAGTCTGGAGATGGTGGGACTGGCCAACCGCATGAAACATCTGCCCTCTCAGTTATCAGGCGGGCAGCAGCAGCGTGTAGCGATTGCCAGAGCACTAGCCGGTGAGCCAAGGTTTTTGTTGGCCGATGAACCTACCGGCAACCTCGACACCAAGATGGCCCACAGCGTGATGGATTTACTGAAAGACATTAACGAAAAGGGCACCACCATTGTCATGGTGACCCACGATCCAAGCCTGGCCAAGCAGGCCAAGCGCAATATCTATGTGCGCGACGGTCGGGTCAGCGAACTGCATGAAGTAGCGGCCTTTGCCGAGGAAGAATCGCAAACAACCGCCAAGGCCAGCAACGGTTAAGGAGCAGATGACTATGTTTAGCTACTACCTGCGCCTGGCGATGCTTAGCATCAAGCGCAATCCAATTTTAAGCAGCCTGATGGTGGCCGCCATTGCCCTTGGCATCGGTGCCTGTATGACCACCATTACGGTGAACTACATTATGTCGGCCGACCCCATCCCCAGTAAGAGCGACAAACTATTTTATGTGCAGTTAGATAGCTGGGATCCCAACAACAGCGCCGACGCTGATGAGTATTCCCTGCCAAGTCAGGTCACCTGGACCGAAGCGACTAACCTGATGAGGGCGAAAAAGGCCGTGCGCCAGTCGGCTATGGCCAGCTCTGGTGCGGTTATTGAGCCACCAGGCCAGGATGCCAAGCCCTACAATGCCAGTATCCGTCTGGCCTTTACCGACTTCTTCCCCATGTTTGAAGTGCCATTCTTGTACGGCGCACCTTGGAGCCATGAGCAGGACCAGGCCCGCGAACAAGTGGTGGTGCTTAGCCAGGAAACCAATGACAAGATATTCGGCGGAGAAAACTCGGTAGGCAATAGTCTGACCATTGGCGGCAATGTGTTTACCGTGGTCGGCGTGCTTAAGCAGTGGGAGCCCATGCCTAAGTTCTATGATGTGACCACTGGGGCCTTTAATGAACCCGAAGAGCTGTATATGCCTTTCCTGCTCAAAGAAGAGCTGGAACTGCCAAACGGCGGTAATACCAATTGCTGGAAAACACCTGATGGTGAGGGCTTCAAAGCTTTCCTGCAGTCTGAATGCATTAACTTCCAGATGTGGGTAGAGCTGCCTGATGAAAATGCCGAGGCCGCCTACCTGGACTTCCTCAACAGCTATGCCGCCGAGCAAAAGGCCATGGGACGTTTTCAGCGTCCTATCAATAACCGCCTATCGGATGTGATGGAATGGATGGAAGATCAGGAAGTGGTTGCCGATGATGCGCGCATTATGCTGTGGCTGAGCTTTATGTTCCTGCTGGTATGCCTGCTTAACACCATCGGTTTGCTGCTCTCCAAATTTACCGGAAAAGCCGCCGAAATCGGCCTTCGTCGTGCCGTCGGCGCTTCCAAGGGCGACCTCTTTATGCAGCATTTGGTGGAAACCGGTTGTATCGGCCTGGCCGGTGGTTTGGCAGGCTTGGGACTGGCCTATCTTGGCCTGATTGGCATCGGCACCTTATATGGTGATTTTGCCAAAAACATGACCAGCATGGATTTGACCATGGTGGCCGTCGCTTTGGGCCTGGCGCTGCTATCCAGCATCGCCGCAGGCCTCTATCCCACCTGGCGGGCCTGTAATATCGCCCCCGCCGGCCAACTGAAAAGCCAATAAGGAGTCTTATCATGTGGGAAATCGGACCTATTCTTCGCGCCCTGATGCGCAACAAAGTCGGTGCCGTGCTGATTGCCATTCAAATGGCGGTGACCATGTGCATTATCGTCAATGCAGTACATATTATTGTGGAACGCAAAGCCCTGATGGCCAGGGAAAGTGGTATCGATGAAGCCAACAGCTTCTATATCACCAGCACCGGATTTGCCCCTGATTTCAATGAGCAGGTCACCGTACAGGAAGACCTGGACATGCTACGTCGCCTGCCTGGGGTAGTGTCCGCCATTCAGATCAATGCTATTCCCATCAGTGGTGGTGGCTGGTCCCAAGGGTTGCAGACTGAGCCCGGTGCCGAGCATGATGGTGCCTACACTGCCGTCTATATGGTCGATGAACAAGGCCTAAAAGCCCTGGATGTGGAGCTTATCGCCGGTGAAAACTTCAGTCCTACCGATGTCCGTTGGCGCGAGCGTTCACAAAGCGATTGGCCGGATCAGACAATTATCACCAAGGCCATGGCAGAAAACCTGTTCCCGGATCTGCCCTATCAGGAAGTGGTAGGCAAAACGGTTTATATCAATGATATCGAACCCATTATTATCAAAGGCATTATCGATAAACTGCAGGCCCCCTGGATTGGCTGGGACATTCTGGAGAACTCAATGCTTTCTCCCGAGAAAACCCTGTTTTCCTCCAGCCGCTACCTTATCCGCACCGAGCCTGGTCGAATGAACGAGTTGATGCCACAAGTAGAAGAGATGCTGGCAGAGAGCAACAAAGGGCGTATCATTCGCGACCCCACCAGCATGCCGGATACCCGTGAGCGTAGCTATCGCAGTCACGGTGCCATGATCAAAATGCTTACCGTAGTGATGGTGGTGCTGACGCTGGTAACGGCATTGGGCATTGTGGGACTGGCCAGTTTCAGCGTTAATCGCCGCCGTAAGCAAATCGGTACTCGCCGGGCCTTAGGCGCCAGCCAAGGTGCTATTCTGCGCTACTTTATGGTGGAGAATTTCCTGATAAGTTCGGTCGGTGTTTTGTTGGGCGCTGCACTGACGGTGGGACTCAATATCTATCTGGTGCAGGCTTTCAGCCTTGCGCGTATCGAGTGGTATTACCTGCCATTAGGTATGGCTATTCTTTGGATGGTAGGCCAGTTAGCAGTATTAGGACCGGCCAAACGCGCTGCCGATATTGCTCCGGCCACGGCGACCCGCACCGTATAAATGAAGTAATTTGAAATACGGGGCTTCGGCCCCGTTTTTTGCCTATCAATTTGACCAAACCCGCTAAATCTCTGCGGATTTGACTACATCACCCTCCCGACAAAATCAATAACCATCTGATATTGCTAACAAAATACAAGTGGCCTGGTTCCTGCTAAGCTAACGCAGTATTGCACACAACAAGGAATCGCAAATGGACACTACCGTTCTCTTTTTTATCCTGGCCATTGTCTTTTTATTTGTATTGCCCATCGTCACCATGGGCATTTTTACCAACCACAAGAAAGAGATGGCCGAACTCAGTACCAAACTCGACCAATCGGAAAAAAAGCGCATTGACGAAGAACTAAAAGCCGTAAAAACCCGCTTGGAAGTGTTAGAAGCCATTGTTACCGACAAAAAGTACCAGCTAAATGAGGAAATCAGCTCGTTGCGGGTGGTGGATAAGTAAGTTTGGTGAAAGTCTAACTGCAAGAGCTCAGACCTGATCTGGCAGTTACCTGTTTTTGCGGTGCCTTCGTCAGATTAGATTTTGGCTAGTTTCTTCTCTGCACAAACCCGCTTTCTATCGAGAAATGTCTCGATCGGCGTTCTACCGCAGCACATGTTGCCCTGGTGTGTTCGTTCATTGTTGTAATGTTCCTGCAACTCCTTAATCAGGTTCAATAAATATCTTTTTTAATGATGGGATGGCTAGTCAAAGAATCACTTTTCCCATTGAGTTAAAGATTCAGCACCATTATCGAAACGCGCAACTATCTGTTTTTCTGAAAGATGTGTCAGTTTAGGTCGAGAATCATTCATCTTAATTATCAGTATCCTTAACGCAAAATAAGTATATCTCATTCAACATTTACATATAGTTTCGACCCGATGCCTAGTCTTCTTATTGTTAACTCATCGGGTCATAAATATGCCTTTAAAGAAATCCAAGATCCTTCTGTTTGCAACATGTTTGTTTTCCGTTGGCGTTTCCTCTTCCCCAAATGATTTGCATGCCGTTGAAGCCTATCGTCATATGGTGTTCAGAGCCTCACCTTATGCTGAGTTGAAGGGGCGATACCCAGTTCAGCCAGAAGAAATTGCTCATGGCTCCCACTACCGATTCTACCGGGACGACAGTGGACGTGTGATTCGAATAGAGCATTGGCTTCGCAACCATATCACCGATGGTGGCTACCCGCGCTTCGGGGCTATCGGTGGCAAGGCGGTTGTTGAAATGGAATACGCAGATGACACCATTACCAGACGGTATTTCAACGCAAATATGGAGCTGGAAGAAAATTTTTGGGGAGTAGCCGTTGAAGAGTTTCGCGTAAATGAAAATGGCCATCGGGTTGCGCTTATTTATAAAGATGTTGCTGGTAACCGAGTGCAGGATAGCCGTGGTGTTTGGGAAACAACGTGGCAAGTGAGTGATAATGGTAGAACAGTAATTGAAGATAGAGTCGATAAAAATAGCGAGAGAAAAAGGTTTAACAATTTTCTGGACTTTGGGCGAGTAAAAATGCTCTTTAATGAACAGGGACTAAGGACTCACACATGGAACATCGATAGTTCAGGCCAACCGATAAATAGTGAAAAAAGACAAGTTGCGGGTGTTGTGACCCATTGGGATAATGACACGTTAGATGAAAAAAGCATTAAATGGATAGACCAAAACGGTAGCCCCAAAAATCTGTCGCCTTACGACGTCGTGCCTGGAAATTATGGCTTTAGTGAAGAGCACTACACGCATGATATTAATGGAAATATCATAAGTCTTATCAAGTTTGATCATACAGGCAAGGTGGTAACACCAGAATCAAACCGAAACGTTTTTACCCGGTCAATATTCGATAACTTTGGGTTTTCAGTTGACCACCGCTACTTTAATGCGTCCGGCTATCCTAGTGAAGATATGAATGGCATAGCTAGAGTAGAAATTCAACGAGATGAAAAGGGGCTACCTCTACGTTTGTCAAGATTTGGCTTAAATGGCGAGCTTACCGAGAGTCTGGAAGATGGTATCGCCAGTGCTGAGTTTCTCTACGTTGAAGGGCAGTCCGAGCCAATCAGAAAGTTCTATGACAAGCAGGGCCAAGAGGTTGTTCGTCAATAATTAAGGGCTAGGATGTACTAGTGTGATTACCAAGGGAACTTGACGGTCTAACTACCAAGCGATTTTGACGTAATCACACTAAATTCTTTTCTGCCCAAATCCGCTTTCCATCAAGCAATGTTTCCATCGGCGTTCTGCCGCAGCACATTTTGCCCTGATGTGTCCGTTCATTGTTGTAATATTCCAGCCATTCGTCCAGGTCTTTTTGTTGCTCTTCCAGTGAGCCGTAGAGCTTTTTACGGAAGGTTATTTGGTAGAACTCATTCAGAATGGTCTTGTGGAACCGCTCGCAGATACCGTTGGTCTGTGGGTGTCTTGCTTTGGTTCTGGTGTGGTCGATGTCGTTAATGGCCAAATAAAGCTGATAATCATGTTGTTCGACCTTACCGCAATACTCTGTGCCCCTGTCAGTCAGAATGCGTAGCATCGGCAGTTCTTGTGCCTCGAAGAACGGCAAGGCGCGGTCATTAAGCACATCCGCTGAGGTAATCGGCGTTTTCGTGGTGTAGAGCTTGGCAAAGGCAACTTTGCTATACGTATCGACGAAGGTTTGCTGATAGATGCGGCCTACGCCTTTGAGGTTCCCCACGTAGAACGTGTCTTGTGAGCCAAGATAGCCCGGATGCTGGGTTTCAATCTCACCGCAGGCTTCATCATCCTGCTGCTTTCTCTCCAGCGCCGCCACTTGTTCATCGGTCAGGATAATTCCTTCACTTGCCACTTTGGCTTCCAATGCGGCCAGTCGTTTCTTGAAGTTTTCCAGACCATGACGTAGCCAGATTGAGCGAACACCACTGCCAGAGACAAACACACCCGCTTTACGCAGTTCATTGCTGGTTCTGGCTTGTCCGTGAGCAGGGCAAGCAATGGCGTGCGCTATAACGGCACGCTCCGTCTGCTCATCGACCCGATTTTTCAGATTTGGTGTGCGTCTGGATTGGCTGATAAGAGAATCAACACCACCTTCCTCAACCAGTTCTTGATAGCGATAAAATGTATCCCGTGATACGCCCATTACCTTGCAGGCTTTGGATACGTTTCCCAGCTCTTCGGCCAGATTCAACAGACCTGCTTTGTGTTTAATGATGGGATTGCTAGTATGCAACATGAGAGTTACCTTTTTGTTTTGATTTCAGATTCGACACCTTTATCAAAACGGGTAACTCTCTGTTTTTCAAGCAGATGTGTCAGATTAGGTCGAGACTAGTTCAGCTAGGAGCAACCCCAAGTTGTTTGGCCAGCGCCAACACAATACGCGCCGGTCCCTCAATTTGGCCATCATTGGCGCTGGCAAAACTGAATTTCAGCGTACTTTGTCCTTTATGTAGTACCAGTTTGCCACGGGACTGCCAATCGGTTCCCTCGTAAGAACGATCAATTTCCCAACCATCTGCCACGCAATCTTCAATAATTTGCCGACACTGCGCCTGAGGGAGTTCCTCCAACAGCATCAATCCTGCATGGCGGCGATGCCAGTCTTTTAATTTCTTCAACAAGCGCAGGTGCTCCCTACCACATTAAATCGTCAGGAATTTGATACTCGGCATACCAATCGTCTTCTTCTTTGCCGGTGGTATCTTCTTCCACTTTATCAGCACGAAACAGCACATAAGACTCATCGCGCTCGGCAATCTTATCGGCTACCGGCATCGGCACCAGCTCGTAGGCGTTATCCAGCTTCACTATTGCCAGCTTGCCCAGACTGATGGCCTTTTGGGTACGGGCATCAACATACAACTGCTTGATCTTGGTACCATCGGTAAAATGACAGGCAATGTCACCCTTGGGTTTAACCTGTTTATTCACTTCAATCAATTGGCGAATTTGGGCTTGAATTGCCTTCTTTTCGGCTTCTTGCTTAGCCTTGGCATTGAGCTCGCGATCTTTGGCTTTCTTTGCTTCCTGTGCGGCTTCGATAGCCAGACGGGCTTCATCTTCCTGCTCAATTTTGTGCTTTTTCTGAATCTTTTGCTGCTTACGCTTTTCTGTCTTAATGCTCTTGGCCTTTTGCTTATCAGCCAGGCCGGCTTTAAGAAGTTGCTCTTGAAGTGACAATGCCATGGTTTACCTGTTTTGATGGCGGACTAACGACTAATGGCGCTAGTTTAGCAAGATGTAGCCAGGCTGTCCTTAGGGATGCTGCCCTACTTGGAGTTTAAAAATAAACGTTCTCTTATTTTCTCTTATGGATGCCCGATAACTAACTTCGGGCATGACAGTCTCATCCATCTATTGCCTTAGCCGAATTGTGTTTCTGTCATTGACCTCATCAAGAGGTTGCCGCAGACTTTTGTAGAATAATGGTTCTGCTCGATGCAGACGACCAATGCAAACCCGTGGAGCATTTATGACGGATTTAATAAATACCTGGCAGGCTGAGTGGCTTGCCTTACATCAGGATATGGAACGCAGCGAAACGCGGGCATTGGTCATTAAGCTGTTTGCCGTCGCTGTGCTACTAGCAGGCCTAATCGTCAATCTGCCCTTTTGCCTGTTGCTGGGGGTGCTGGCAATCCTGTGGTTGCAGGATGGGATATTTAAAACCTTTGCCAGTCGCAGCGAGCAAAGATTACTTATTCTCGAAAAAGCGATTCAAGAACAAAATGTTCAAGTAGCTCCCATGGGCTTTTATTCGAACTGGCAAGCCAGTCGCCCAGGTGCCCTGAGCCTGGTCGGCCAATATATCAAACATGCGCTTAGGCCCACCGTTGCCTACCCACATATTCTGCTAATCGCGCTGCTGTGCCTGGTGAAGTTTATTTAGAGCCTTCAAAAGCCGCCAGCCAGGTTTTCAACAAGCCGACCAATTGCTCACGCTCTGCAGGGGCCAAATTCCGCAGAAGACGATTTTGGGCTTGCAGATGGCTGGGCAACATTTCGTCGATCAAAGACTTACCTTGCGAGGTTAAACACACATGCACACTGCGCCGGTCTTCCTGACTGTGTTTACGCTCGATAAGGCCTTTTTTTTCCAATCTGTCTAAACGATTGGTCATGGCCCCGGAGCTAAGCAGCATGGCTTGATACAGCTGCGAGGGCGTCAGGCTAAAAGGTTGTCCGGCGCGGCGCAGGGTAGCCAATACATCAAACTCCCCTACTTTTAAGCCGAAATGGCCATGGCATTCGGCCAGTTCTGTTTCGATATGCTTCATCAAACGGATCACTCTTCCCAGCACCATTAACGGCTGTAAATCGGCGTCTACACCTTGCTCCTGCCATTGGCGGGCAATCTCATCAACACCATCGTGAAGGGGCTCAGACATGGGCTGTCCATTTATCTTGAAGTAAAGATACTTTACTTCGCTCATTGTCCGCCGTAAAATTTATTTATCTTCACATAAAGATATTTGATATCTAACCAATATGCTTTCTTCTTCGGCTTCTATGCGCAATGCCTTTTCCCGTTCCCATCTTTTGCTGGGCGTTATTCTTTTGCTGATTGGTTTAAATTTACGTCCGGTGTTGGCATCGGTTGGCCCGCTGCTGGTGGCGATCCAGGCAGATTTAGATATGAGTTTCAGCCAAGCCTCTTTCTTGACCAGTCTGCCGGTACTGGCCATGGGAGGCGCATGCTTTTTTGGATTTCGTCTCGCTGATTATGTGGGGCTAAACCGCGTTATCTCTGCAGCTCTGGTATTGCTTACTGCCGCCATTGGCCTGCGTTTCTGGGTTGATTCCAGCGCCATGCTAATTCTGACAGCACTGCTAGCAGGTTTGGGCATTGCTCTTATTCAGGCGTTAATTCCCGCCTTGATAAAGGCCCGTTTTGCCGACAAGGTGTCGATGATGATGGGCCTGTATGTCACCGCCATTATGGCGGGCGCCACCTTTGCCGCTTATGGCTCTCCCCTTTTGGCCCAAAGCGCGTCCTGGCGGGAAGGTTTGGGACATTGGCTATGGCCGGCCTTGTTGGCATTGCTGTTATGGCTAAGCTGGACGAAGGCTAATCCGAGCGATGAAAACAACCAAAACAAAGGCACAAGGCTGCGCTTTTGGGGCAATAAACGGGCCTGGCATTTAGCCTTGCTGTTTGGTGTAGGCACCGGTGCCTATGTTTGCGTTTTGGCCTGGCTCGCGCCCTATGCCATGGAGCGCGGTTACAGCGACCAACAAGCGGGGTTGTTACTTGCCTATCTGACATTGATGGAAGTGGTTGCCGGACTGCTATTCCCCTATTTGGTTCAGCACAAATCAGACAGACGTCCGATGATGATGTTGCTGTGTCTGTTGCAGGTATTGGGCTTTGCCGGGCTGGCGCTGGCGCCTGAGTTGGGGCTGTTTCTATGGGCAACCTTAATGGGACTGGGCATTGGCGGCATGTTCCCCCTTGCCATGATCCTGACCCTGGATCACCAGCATGATCCTATCGCAGCGGGACGCTTGACGGCATTTGTGCAAGGCATCGGCTATCTGTTGGCTGGTGTGGCCCCCTATTTCGCCGGTGTCATTCGCGATAACTTGCAAGGCTTTGAAGCAGCTTGGCTGTTGCTGGCTTCTGGTGCCGCTTTAATGTTGTTGCACAGCCTGCGCTTTAACCCCAAAGGCTATGCCGAGCATTTCTCCGCCAAGGCGACAGCCCATTAACCCTATGCGCCAATTCCACGATAGCGCATGGCCACATCGCAGCGCTTATAGGCTTTACCAAAGCGCTGCATTATATCCGCACAGTGTTCAAAGCCGTTTTTCTCATAAAGATGAATCGCGGCTTCACAGCGCTCGTTGGTGAGTAAGAACAAACATTCCATGGACATGGACTTGGCTTGCTCGAGCACATAACGCAGTAATTTTTCCCCTACTTTGAGGCTACGCGCTTCAGCCAAGACGCCCATCTTAGTCAACTCATAAGCTCCCTGCCCTTTGTTCATCAGGGCACAGGTTCCTACAATGCCAAGCTGAGGATGACGGGCAAACCAAATACGGCCACCGGGTTCAATCACCTTTCGCTGTGGCTGGCTAAGCATCTCTTGGTCGGCTTGCTCCATCACAAACATGGCTTCAATCCATTGACGGTTTATGCTTTCAAAATAGCGGGCTAATTCAGGGGAAAAGGGTAAAAACTCAATGTCGTGATGCGGCATCATGTATATCCAAAGTCCGTTGTAGTAATGAACGTTGCGTTAAGGCTTTTTCGCATTTTTGCAACGAAACATAGAAATCATTTTCCAACTCCCGGCATAGTTGTACCGCTGCCTGCTGCACTGCCTGCCACATGGGCTGCATACGCAACACTTCTTGCTTGCCTTTATTAGTGAGGGAAATCAGCCGGCGTCTTGAGTCTTGTTCGCAGGTTACCAGCTGCACCAAATCGGCTTGTACTAACTGCCGACAGAATTGACTGATAGCCGGCTGCGTTAATCCCAACCGCTCTGCCGCTTCCACCACAGAGATCGGTTGCTGCTGATGTAACAGTGCCAATAAGGTGAACCATTTAGGCTGAGCGTCGATACCAAAAGCCTGATAAACCTTGGCGGCATCGGCCAGCATACGCTCACTCAGACGTTTAAGCCGACTGCCTAAAGCAAGCTCTCCCAACTCATCCAGAAAATCTTGTGACACAGAATACCCTTACTTTTACATTACCATTTATATTAGCGCTTATATTTGTTGATACAAGTAGTTTGTTGGAGATGTTTTTTGGTGAGATTAATGCCTTGGTATAAGGCCTCTACAGTGAGAGGCCACAAATAGAACGTTAAGCCTGCTTTTGTGCAAACAGTGCTTTTTTCTCAGCCTCCGTTAGGAAAGCCGCCTTCACACCATTTTGCTGCACTTGTTTAAGCTGTGCTTCGCTTAAACCCAGGGTTTCATGGGCAACCTTGTATTCGTTAGCCAAATCGATATTGGATACCGCAGGATCGTCGGTATTCAAGGTCACCAGTAAGCCACGCTCGAGGAAAAGCGGCATCGGATGCTGGCTAAGATCTTTTACCGTGGCGGTTTGATAGTTAGAGGTGGGACATGACTCCACGGCTATCTCATGCTTGGCCATATACTCCATCAACTTGTCATCACGGGCAGCCGCTACCCCATGACCAATGCGCTTGGCGCCGAGCATTTCAATGGCATTCCAGATACTCTGTGGGCCGTCTGCTTCACCGGCATGCACAGTGATCTGCCAGCCGGCATCACGAGCGAGCTTAAAGTGCTCGATAAAAAGCGGCGCCGGATAGCCCAATTCATCACCGGCCAAATCCAAAGCGGTGATTTTATCCTTATGCGCCAATAAGGCATCAAGTTCCTGCTTGCAGGTGGGGACACCAAAGGTGCGGCTTAAAATGCCAATCAGATTGGCCTGCACACCAAATTTGTGGCTGCCATCACGCACACCTTGCACCACGGCTTCCACCACATCGGCCATATTCAGATTGTGATTCATGGCCATGTAGTAAGGTGAAAAGCGCAGCTCTACATAGTCGAGGCCCGATTCAAAGGCATCTTCCATATTTTCCATGGCAACCCGGTAACAGGCTTGGGTATCGGCGAGCACAGATACGCCATAATCGAGTTTTTGTAAAAAGGCCAACAGGTCGCTGGTTTGATCCTGGATTTGGGTTAAGGGCAGCAGGGCTTCGAAGCTGTCTGCAGGTATCTTGATGCCATACTGCTGGGCCAGTTCCCAAATGGTGCGTGGGCGAATGTTGCCATCAAGATGGCGGTGCAAGTCTACAAGAGGGAGTTGGGGATCGATCATCGCATTCCTTCGGCTTATGGGATGGTTCCACTTTAAAGGAAGAGGCTTGAATTGCAACGCTGGAATGCGCTTCCAGCGTTAGAATCAGGGAGCCTGGGCAGCGGGCGGCTCCAATTGCAGCTTTTCAGCCAGAAGCACCGCCTGTATGCGGCTGTAGACATCCAGTTTACGGAAGATAGCCGTCACATGAGCCTTTACCGTGGCTTCGGTAATCCCCAGTTCATAGGCAATTTGCTTATTCAGCAGGCCGTCATGCAACAAAAACAATACCTTGTATTGCTGAGGCGTGAGAGTGGCAACCTTGGCTGCCAGATCGCGGTCTTCGTCATTTAGCTGTTTGAGTTTGTCCTGCATGCCTGACGGCACCCAGCGATCACCAGCTAAAATCGCTTCGATAGCACTGGCAATCGTTTCACTGGAAGAAGATTTAGGAATAAAACCCAAGGCCCCGAAGCCCATAACCTTAGAGACAATGTCTGCACTTTCGCTACCGGAAATTACCGCGACCGGCACCACCGGATAATCTTCCCGCACGCGGATTAGACCATACAGATCACCGGAGCCCGGCATATGCAGATCTAACAGCACCAGGTCCAGATCATCATGTTCTTCAAGCGCTGCCAGGGTGCTTTCCAATGAGGAGGATTGCACCAACTCCAGCGGCGAAAAGTGCTGTGCCAGGGAGCCCGCCAGGGCTTCCCTGAAAAGGGGATGATCATCGGCAATCAGAAACTTTGCCATCGGAGCTCCTGCACCCTGGGAAAAAGGGTATGGCCGCCCGAGGCGGCCTTATGGTTAATCACGATTCAACCGGTTTTCGATAAGGGCTTCGACCACGGCCGGGTCGGCCAGTGTCGAGGTATCCCCCAGGCTGTCATATTCGTTGGCTGCTATCTTACGCAAAATCCGGCGCATGATCTTGCCTGAACGGGTCTTGGGCAAGCCATTGGTCCACTGGATAAAGTCAGGCGTAGCGATAGGACTTAGATCATCCCGCACCCACTGGCGTACTTCCTTGGTCAGTTGTTCCGTCACCTCGGTACCTTCTGTGGGCAGCAGATAAACATAAATACCCTGCCCTTTGATATCGTGGGGGAAACCTACCACCGCTGCTTCGGCCACGGCGGCATGCTCCACCAAGGAACTTTCAATCTCAGCGGTGCCCAGGCGATGACCCGAGACATTAAGAACGTCATCCACGCGACCGGTGATCCAGTAGTAACCGTCTTCATCACGACGGGCACCATCACCAGTGAAATACAAATTTTCGTAGGTGCTGAAATAGGTTTGCTCGAAGCGATCATGATCGCCCCATACAGTGCGCGCTTGGCCTGGCCAGGAGTCGGTGATCACCAGATTACCTTCGGCTGCTCCTTCCAGGAATTTGCCGTCGTTGTCCACCAAGGCCGGTTTAACCCCGAAGAAAGGCCGGGTGGCTGAGCCGGGTTTAAGGTCAGTGGCACCGGGAAGTGGCGTGATCATGATGCCGCCAGTTTCGGTCTGCCACCAGGTATCGACGATGGGACAATGACCGTTGCCGATTTTTTCATGGTACCAATCCCAGGCTTCGGGGTTGATGGGCTCTCCAACACTGCCAAGCAGACGCAGTGTTTCGCGGGTGCTGCCCTGAGCCGGCTTATCACCCTTGGCCATCAAGGCACGAATGGCGGTTGGTGCGGTATACAGAATATTGACCTTATGCTTGTCCACCACCTGTCCCATGCGATTGACATCGGGGTAAGTGGGCACACCTTCAAACATCAGAGTTACGGCACCATTGGCCAAAGGCCCGTACACGATATAGCTGTGACCGGTGATCCAGCCCACATCGGCGGCACACCAGTAGATATCACCAGGCTGATAATCGAATACAAACAGATGGGTCATGGCCGCGTAAACCAGATATCCACCGGTGGTATGCATCACGCCTTTGGGTTTCCCGGTAGAACCGGAGGTATAAAGAATAAACAGCGGATCTTCGGCCTTCATTTCTTCTGGCTCACAGGTCGCCGGGCAGTCAGCAACCAGGGTGGCCCAGTCGTGATCGCGACCGGACTGCATCGGAGTGTCTTTATCCAGATGCTTGAACACGATCACATCTTTAATGCAGTTGGTGCTGGGTCTTTCCAGGGCTTTATCCACATTGGCCTTAAGCGCAACCGCATTACCGCCACGACGACCGAAATTAGCGGTGATCACCAGTTTGGCGCCACAATCCTCAATACGATCGGCGATGGCATTGGGGGAGAAACCGCCGAAAATTACTGAATGCACAGCGCCGATGCGGGCACAAGCAAGCATGGCATAGGTAGCTTCAGGCACCATCGGCATATAGATAATGACCCTGTCGCCCTTGCCAACGCCCAGTTTCTTCATGCTGTTTGCCAGCCTGCATACCTCATCATGCAGTTCCTGGTAACTGATATGCTTGTCCCACTCCGGGCTGTCACCTTCCCAGATAATGGCCGTAGCCCCCGGATTGGCCTTCACATGACGATCGATACAGTTAACGCTGGCATTCAAAGTACCATCAGCAAACCACTTTATGTCCACCGCACCTTTGGCAAAGCTGGTTTGTTTGACATGTTTAAAAGGTTTGATCCAGTCGAGTCGCTTAGCCTGCTCAGCCCAAAACCCCTCAGGATCTTCCACCGACCACTTGTACAGCCTTTGATATTCGGCATTGTCGGCATGGGTGGGCCGCTTTGGATAGGACGATACGGGATGAATGGCATGTTGCATGATGAAATCTCCTGAAGTTTTGTCCCATGGTATGTCGGGGCGCTCGCTACAGTATTAGACCATAGTCGTAAATGCGCTTATTAACATCATCATAACGCTATTAACATCAAAGCTAACACGTTGTTTCCTATGTTTTTTTGTGCTCGCTCAAAGAAGAGGTAGACCAAGGTCGAATTGTTAGCGAAAGGTTAACAGCCAACAGTAGGGTATCCCTGAAACGAGGAACCCACATGAAAACGCAAAAAACAGCCCTCTCGCTCGCCCTGCTTGGTGCCTTTGGCATCGCTCACGCCGATGTGCTGGACAGCACAAAAGTCCAATTTGGCGGTTATATCAAACTGGATGCCATGGCCAGCCAATATTCAGATGGCAGCCTGTCCTCCGGCAACATCGGCCGGGATTTTTACATTCCCGGTCTGACCCCGGTTGGTGGTGCAGATGAAGGGACTACCTTCGATATGCATGCGCGCCAGACGCGCTTTAGTTTTGCCAGTCAAACGGCCCTGGCCAACGGCAAAGAACTAAAAAGCAAAATTGAACTCGATTTTATGGCCACGCCAAATGGCGATGAGCGCGTCTCCAACTCTTACAGTCCACGCATGCGCATCGCCACTATCGAATACGATGGCTGGCTGTTCGGCCAAACCTGGACCACTTTTCAGGACGTCGCCGTATTACCCGAATCGCTGGACTTTATCGGTACCACCGATGGCACCATCTTCGTGCGTCAAGCCATGGTCCGCTATACCTATGGTGGTTTCTCTGTGGCTTTGGAAAACCCCGAAACCACAGTCACGCCTTATGGAGGCGGTGGACGCATTGTTACCGACGATAACTCGGTACCGGATTTAGTGCTTCGCTATACCCACAAGGCATCCTGGGGTCATGTCTCTGGCGCCGCCTTGGTACGTCAGCTGGCCTATGACGACGGAAGCAGCATAGATACAACTGAGACTGCGGCCGCCTTTAGCCTCTCAGCCAAGATTAACCTGGGCAAAGACGATCTGCGCCTGATGTATAACGCGGGCTCTGGCATGGGCCGTTACCTGGGTATCAATACCGCCAATGGTGCGGTGCTCAATGCCAGCGGTGAGCTTGAATCCATCGACTCGAGCGGCGGCTCCATTGCTTATCGTCACGTTTGGAACGAACAATGGCGCAGTACCCTGAGCTATGCGTTTTTCAGCGCCGATAACGATGTGGCATTGACCGGTAGTGGCGTCACCAAAGACACCCAGAGTATGCGCGTGAACGCGATTTTCTCGCCCACCCCTGAGCTGAGTTTCGGCCTGGAGTATTCTCACGCCGAACGTGAAATTGAATCGGGCCTCGACGGCGATATGGACAGGCTGCAATTCTCGGCCAAGTACAGCTTCTGATTTGGGCCGCTTAAGCGGCCTTTCTCCCCTGCTGCGCTTGGGCTACAATGCCAACCTTTTCAGCAGCCGGTCACCCCATCATGCAATCAGGTAAAGACGCGATCTACTCTGCCCCCAAAACGCAGGTCAGCGATTTTCGCTTTGACGAAACGGTGGCGGAAGTCTTCCCTGATATGATCCAGCGCTCGGTGCCTGGCTATGCCACTATTGTGGATGCCATCGGTCAGATGGCCGGCCGTTATGCCAACGCCAATTCTAACCTCTATGACCTCGGCTGCTCTCTGGGCGCAGTCAGCCTGGCCATGAGCCGTTATGTACAGGCTCCTGGCTGCAAAATCATGGCAGTGGACAACTCCCATGCCATGGTGGAGCGCTGTCGTCGCCATCTGCAAGCCTTCAAATCAGAGGTGCCCATTGAAGTGATCTGCGACGACTTGCAGAATCAACCCATCGAAAATGCCTCGATGGTAGTGATGAACTTTACCCTGCAATTCATTGAACCAGACCGGCGCGCTGATATTTTAAAGAAGATTTATTCTGGTTTAAATCCAGGCGGGGTGTTGGTGCTTTCCGAAAAACTACGCCATCCTACCGAAGCGGGCAATGAGCTACTTATCGAATTGCATCATGAATTCAAGCGTCGTAACGGTTACAGCGAGCTGGAAATCAGTCAAAAGCGGACAGCTCTGGAAAATGTAATGCGCACCGATAGCTTTGACACCCATGAAGCCAGGCTAAAAGAAGCAGGATTCTCGGACACATTACTGTGGTTTAAATGTTTTAATTTTGCCTCAATGGTCGCCTTCAAAGCTTAGGATGACAGATGCAGGCATTTAGTGATTTTTATAAGAAGATTATCGATTCTCCTTTGGCATCCTGGCTGGAAGTACTGCCGGCACAATTGGCTGACTGGCAACGCCAAAACAAGAATGATTTAGATAAATGGCAAAAGCTGTTGGCGAAACTACCTGCCACCGTTTTGTCCGAGGTGGATATTCAGTCCGGCGTGACAATTGGCAGCGCTGCCGATATCGACGACTATACATCCAAGCAAATTATTGGTTTATTGCAGCAGTTTAAACCCTGGCGCAAAGGGCCATTTCATCTGCACGGCATTCATATCGATACCGAATGGCGTTCAGACTGGAAATGGGACAGGGTCTTGCCCCATCTAAGCCCATTAGCCGGCCGAAAGGTGCTGGATGTGGGTTGCGGCAGCGGTTATCACCTATGGCGCATGGCCGGTGAAGGCGCCCAACTCGCCGTCGGTGTTGACCCCTACCCGCTGTTTTTAATGCAGTTTTTGGCCATCAAACATTTTCTGCCAGAGCCTGATGTGCATATGTTGCCATTGGGGGTGGAACAGCTGCCCGAGCTAGGTGCTTTTGATACGGTATTCTCCATGGGAGTGCTATATCACCGGCGCAGTCCGCTGGATTTCTTATTCCAGCTTAAAAGCTTGTTACGTCCCGGCGGTGAGCTGGTGTTGGAAACCCTGGTAGTGGAAGGTAATGAACACACCGCTCTGGTGCCTGGCGAGCGCTATGCGCAGATGCGCAATGTATGGTTCATTCCCAGTACAGCGGCACTGGAAGTGTGGCTGCAAAAAGCCGGCTTTAAAGATATTCGCACCGTGGACAAAAACGTCACTACGTTGGATGAGCAGCGCAGCACCGAATGGATGAATACCCATTCTCTGGCCGATTTTCTGGATCCGGCGGATCGCAGCAAAACCATTGAGGGCTATCCAGCGCCCGAGCGCGCAGTAGTGATTGCTACACGCTGATAACACAGACCACTCAGGGCTGTGAATCGCCCTGATCTACCGTAAACTGCTCCTGCCAGGCCAGAAACTGTTGCTGCGAGAAACCATGCTGCTTAAACTTTTGCGGCGTACCTGGCTGACGGGCGGTTACCGCCAGCCCTTCATTCAGGCGTTTAAGTAGCAAGTTCGCTTCCAGATCTTTCTTAAGACCAATTACATGCACAAAGGTGGAGTAAATGGGCTGCCCCACAGGTCGCAAGCAATTGACCGTAGTGTTCGACATCTGGAACATACAGAAATAATTTACAAATTGATCGCCGTTAATCATGTAGTGAATGCGACCGCTTTCAAGCATACCAAACAGCATGCTACGGTTTGTGGTGCCATAGATATGCTTGAAACCCAGCTTTTTGGCATATTCCTGCTGAACTGAGCCTTCGGATACCCCTACGACTGCCGAATTCAAGTCAATTTCCTCAATCCGCAAAACAGGATTGGATGGCAGGGTGAACAGCGACGAACTCTCAGGCGCCAGAGGCACACTAAAGGCAGCCCATTGGGCACGTTCCTCACTCCACAATGCACCGAATACCAGCTTGGACTTGCCATTGTGCAACCTGGTCATAGCACCATCCCAGGAGACTTCCTCAGCCTTTAGGGGGATGCCGGATAACTTTGCTGCTTCGACGACCAATTCCCACGATAATCCATAAGCCATTGAGGATTGACAATGACGCTCATGATCATCGAACACATCGATAATAACCGGAGATAACGTCTGCCCCGAAGCGGCTGGCAGGAGGAGGAGAAAAAGCAGTGTCAGGCGATACAGCATAATGGCGCACACCAAATAACCTTCGATAAATCTACGCCAAGGATGACAATAATACCAATTAGCGCCACATTCTATTTTCTACGCGCTGATTTGCTCTCTGGAGTAGACCAGTTCAATGTCTCTGCCATCGGGATCCTGAAGCACCGTATAGGCCATATCTTCGCCAAAAAACTGGATATTTTCGCTGATTTCCTGGATATGTTGCACGATATGGGCATAGTCATGTCGATTAGAATCCAGCTCAAAACCCAACCGAATATTACTAGGTGACTCTCCCGAAATGCAGGCATGGAACTCCAGCACCAAACCATGCAATTTAGTCGAGTAGTGAGGTGGATGTCCCTCCTGCTGTCCTGCTTCAAGCAACATCCCCAATTGCGCATAAAAATGGCGCACATCTTCGAGGTGGCGACTTTTGATAACCAACAGGTAGGGCTTCATGATGACCTGGCGTTAGTTGTTGTTTTCTCAAGTCTAGTCCAAACACCTCCCATAAAAAACGGGCCTAAGCCCGTTTCTTATTCAAAGCCATCAAGCTTAGATATATTCCACACCCACAATCTCAAACTCTACCGAGCCCGAGGGGGTTTGGATATTAACAATATCATCCTGTGATTTGCCAATCAGGCCACGAGCAATGGGTGAATTCACAGAGATCAGGTTACTCTTGATATCCGCTTCATCATCGCCAACGATGCGGTAAGTGATTTCCTTGTCGGACTCCATATTCAGCAACGTCACCGTAGCACCGAAGATCACCTTGCCATTATTGGCCATCTTGGTGACATCGATAATCTGTGCATTGGACAGCTTGGCTTCAATGTCCTGAATACGGCCTTCACAAAATCCCTGCTGTTCGCGGGCAGCGTGATATTCGGCGTTCTCTTTAAGATCGCCGTGTTCGCGGGCCTCCGCAATAGCCTGGATGATTTGTGGGCGCTTCACGCTTTTTAGTTCATTCAGCTCATTACGCAGCATTTCTGCGCCTTTGGCTGTCATGGGGATCAACTGCATTAACGAATCACTCTCTGGTGTAGTTCCTGAACCGAGTTTACTCTGGCTCTGTCATCGGCCTCCTGCGCATTCACCGTGGCGAAGGCCCCATTCATAGTGGTGGTGTATGCTACCTTATTCAAGAGTGCTTCGCGACGAATGTATACCGAGTCGTTAATGGCCTGGCGTCCTTCTGTGGTATTGATGATGTAGCAATACTCTTTGTTCTTGATAGCATCGACAATATTAGGACGCCCCTCGGCAAGCTTGTTAACCACCGCACACTCCAACCCGGCATCGGTAATCATCTTAGCAGTACCGCGGGTAGCTTCCAGCTTAAAGCCTTTGGCCAGCATGGCTTTGGCCAGGGCCACGACTTTGGCCTTGTCATTCTCACGCACAGACAACAACGCTTTACCGCGTTTGGGCAGTGGTGCGCTGGCGCCGAGGTTAGCTTTGGCATAGGCTTCTTCGAAGCTTTCACCCACCCCCATCACCTCACCGGTAGAGCGCATTTCGGGGCCAAGCAGCGGATCCACACCCTGGAACTTGGCAAAGGGGATCACCACTTCTTTGACCGAGTAATAAGGTGGAATGATTTCCTTGGTCACGCCTTGCTGGGCCAGGGTTTGCCCGACCATGGTGCGAGCGGCCACTTTTGCCAGCGGTACACCGGTAGCCTTGGACACAAAAGGAACAGTACGGGCTGCGCGGGGGTTTACCTCTATCAGGTAGACTTCGCCGTCCTTGACCGCAAACTGGGTATTCATCAGACCCACAACACCAAGTTCCAGGGCCATGGCTTTTACCTGATCGCGCATCTTATCCTGGATTTCTTTGGACAAGGAGTAAGGCGGTAGCGAACACGCAGAGTCGCCAGAGTGCACGCCGGCTTGCTCTATATGCTCCATAATGCCGCCAATCAGCACCTCACTGCCATCACAGATGGCGTCGATATCTACTTCGATGGCATCATCAAGGAAACGGTCCAGCAGCACCGGCGAGTCATTGGAAACTTTCACCGCCTCATTGAGATAGCGCTTGAGATCGTTCAGGTCGTAGACGATCTCCATGGCGCGGCCGCCCAGCACATAAGAGGGGCGCACCACCAGCGGGAAGCCGATGCGTTCGGCCTGTTTCAGCGCCTGGTCAATATTGGAGACGGTAGCATTAGCAGGCTGCTTCAGATTGAGCTTGTGCACCATTTGCAGGAAGCGCTCGCGATCTTCGGCGCGGTCGATGGCGTCCGGGCTGGTACCGATAATAGGTACACCGTTGGCTTCCAGCGCGCGGGCCAGTTTCAGCGGCGTCTGGCCACCGTACTGGACAATCACGCCTTTTGGCTTTTCCACACGCACGATTTCCAACACATCTTCCAGGGTGACCGGCTCGAAGTAGAGGCGATCTGAGGTGTCATAGTCGGTGGACACGGTTTCCGGGTTACAGTTAACCATAATGGTTTCGTAACCGTCTTCACGCATGGCTAATGCCGCGTGTACACAGCAGTAGTCAAACTCGATGCCCTGACCGATACGGTTGGGCCCCCCCCCAAGTACCATAATCTTGTCGCGGTTGCTGGGGTTGGCTTCGCACTCTTCGTCATAAGTGGAGTACATGTAGGCAGTGCTGGTGGCAAACTCGGCCGCACAGGTATCCACGCGCTTGTAAACGGGACTAATACCCATCTTGTGCCGGGTCTGGCGCACATCCGACTCTGCCACATTAGTCAAAGCGGCCAGGCGCGCATCGGAGAAACCTTTGCGCTTAAGGGTGCGCATTAAGGTCGCGTCGATTTTCGACAGACCTAATCCGGCTACTTGCTGTTCCAGCTTGACCAGTTCTTCAATCTGCACCAGGAACCAGGGATCGATATTGGTCAGTTCAAAGATGTCAGATACCGACATGCCAAAACGCATGGCATCGGCGATATACCACAAACGCTCGGCACCGGCTTCACGCAGTTCGCGAACAATCTTGGTACGGGCTTCCGGGTCATTTAAATCGACAATAGGATCGAAACCGTTGGCGCCAAGCTCCAGGCCACGCATTGCCTTTTGCAGCGATTCCTGCTGGTTACGACCGATAGCCATGACCTCACCCACCGATTTCATCTGGGTGGTCAAACGGTCATTGGCGCCGGGGAACTTTTCAAAGTTAAAACGTGGGATCTTGGTAACCACATAGTCGATGGACGGCTCGAAAGACGCCGGGGTCAAACCACCGGTAATATCGTTGGCCAGTTCATCCAGGGTGTAACCCACGGCCAACTTGGCCGCCACTTTGGCAATGGGGAAGCCGGTGGCTTTGGAAGCCAACGCCGATGAACGGGATACCCGCGGGTTCATCTCGATAATTACCATGCGGCCTGTCTGTGGATCCACACCAAACTGTACATTGGAGCCGCCGGTTTCTACGCCGATTTCACGCAGCACCGCCATGGCGGCATTACGCATAATCTGGAATTCTTTGTCAGTCAGGGTCTGGGCCGGGGCCACTGTGATAGAGTCACCGGTATGGATACCCATAGGATCGAAGTTTTCGATGGTACATACGATAATGCAGTTATCGTTCTTATCGCGCACCACTTCCATTTCGTACTCTTTCCAGCCGATCAGGCTTTCGTCGATCAGCAACTCATTGGTCGGCGACAAATCCAAACCACGACGACAAATTTCGTCAAACTCATCGATGTTGTAAGCAATGCCGCCACCGGTGCCGCCCATGGTGAAGGACGGACGGATAATGCAGGGGAAGCCGATGCGGGTCAGCACATCGTGAGCTTGTTCGATAGTATGTGCAATCTCAGCACGAGGGCACTCCAGGCCGATGGACTTCATGGCCTGATCGAAGCGCTCACGATCTTCGGCTTTGTCGATAGCATCGGCGGTGGCGCCAATCATCTCAACGCCAAACTCGGCCAGCACGCCGTGTTTCTCCAGATCCAGGGCACAGTTCAGGGCGGTCTGCCCACCCATGGTTGGCAGCACCGCATCCGGGCGTTCCTTTTCGATAATCTTGCGCACGACTTCCCAGTGGATAGGCTCGATATAAGTAGCATCAGCCATTTCAGGGTCAGTCATAATGGTGGCCGGGTTGGAATTCACCAGGATTACCCGGAACCCTTCCTCACGCAGGGCTTTACAGGCCTGAGCGCCGGAATAGTCAAATTCACAAGCCTGGCCGATAACAATGGGGCCAGCGCCTAAAATCAGAATACTTTTTATGTCGGTACGTTTTGGCATGGTCTTCCCCGTTACTTACGCGCTTGAATCAGTTCGATGAAATGGTCAAAAAGGCCTGCGGCATCTTGCGGACCCGGACTGGCTTCAGGATGTCCCTGGAAGCTGAACGCCGGTTTGTCAGTGCGGTGAATGCCTTGGATACTGTTATCGAACAGCGACACATGGGTGACTTCCAGGTTGGCTGGCAGGCTGCCCTCTTCCACGGCGAAACCGTGGTTTTGACTGGTAATCATCACGCGATTATTGGGAATATCTTTAACCGGATGGTTTGCGCCATGGTGGCCAAACTTCATCTTCATGGTCTTGGCGCCACTGGCCAAGCCCAGCAACTGATGGCCCAGACAGATGCCGAAAATAGGAATGTTTTTATCCAGCAGCGTCTTGATGGCGTCAATAGCGTAAGTGCAAGGCTCCGGATCGCCCGGGCCGTTAGATAAGAATACGCCGTTTGGGTTGAGCTTGAGTACCTCTTCTGCCGAGGTTTGCGCCGGTACCACGGTTAAACGACAGCCACGATCCACCAGCATACGCAGAATATTGCTCTTAGCACCAAAGTCATAGGCCACCACATGGTAAGGCAGGTTGGTCTGGTTTTCGGCATGGCCTTGTCCCAATTGCCAGCTGCCATGATTCCACGCGAAAGCTTCTTTGGTGCTCACCACTTTGGCCAGGTCCATCCCTTTCAGACCAGGGAAGGCTTTGGCTGCTGCCAGCGCTTTGCTCTCATCCAGCCCCTCGCCGGCCATGATGCAGCCGTTTTGCGCGCCGGTAGTGCGTAAAATACGGGTCAGTCTACGGGTGTCGATATCGGCGATGCCGAGGATATTGTGCAGTTTGAGATAGTCGGAGAGGGATTGTTGATTACGGAAGTTGCTGGCGATTAACGGAAGATCTCGGATGATCAGGCCTTTGGCCCAGATCTGCTGTGATTCCTGATCTTCATCGTTGGTACCGGTATTGCCGATATGGGGATAGGTCAGGGTCACTATCTGTTCGGCGTAAGAGGGATCGGTAAGGATCTCCTGATAGCCGGTCATGGATGTGTTGAACACTACCTCACCAACGGCACTGCCGTCGGCGCCGATGGCGGTACCTTTGAAGACGGAGCCATCTTCAAGGACCAAAATGGCAGATCTAGTCAAGTCAACCTCCTATTTGCTGTCTTTGCTGCTAAAAGCAGTAAAAACCTGTGGGACAAAGGGCATGTGTATCCTCAGTCCAGTCAGCCCACTAAGGCCGCTGCTTAGCCCAGGCGCATACAGGTTGGCAAAAAGTCTTTTTGCAACCACAAGCCACAAGGCCCTGAATGACTGAACACAGGATAGAGATGCCCTTAAAAAAAACGGGCGTAAATAACCTATTTACATCCCGTTTACTCGCATTTGCTGACTACGCAGGCCCGCTTCCCTGGGCTTTTTGCAAATTTTTGGCAAATTCTTAGTAGTCTACATTAACTTGCAGAATGCGTCCATTATTTATTAGATAAATAGTAAAAACAGCGGCTTTATATCAAAAGAACAATTAAACCCACAAAAGTCAGACTTTTGCCAAATACTTTGATGTCGTTTGCCAAGGTTTGCGTATTTCACCCTTATTTTACCAATGCGGTCGTAACCTGCCCTCTCAATTACAGGAGAACCGCAATGAAAATGAAGACACTGATCACCTGCCTCTCTCTGAGCGCAGTGCTTGCCATGCCGACGTTTGCCGCCGACAAAGTGTTGATGGTACTTAGCAGCCACGGTGAGTTGAACGAAGAAGGCCAACTGCAACGTCCGGGCTTTGAGTTTGATGAAATGGCCAAGGCTTATCTGGTCCTGAAGAACCATGATATTGAGGTGGACTTTGCCAGTCCCAAAGGCGGTGCCCCTGTCGCCGACAAATATGATCAGAGCAAAGCCTACAACCAAGCCTTTACCGCTGACAATCAGGCCACCCACAAACTCGCAGACACTTTGAAGTTGGCGGATATCCGGGCCAAAGACTATCGGGGAGTATTTGTGGTTGGCGGTAAAGGACCAATGTTTGATTTACACCAAGACGCTGACCTGCAAAAGACCATTGGCCAGATCTATGAAACCGATGGTGTGATTGCCGCCGTTTGCCATGGCCCAGCGGCACTGGTTGACGTTAAGCTCTCTGATGGCCGCTATTTGTTAGAAGGCAAAAAAGTGAGCGGTTTTACCAATGAGGAAGAAATGGCCTTTGGTAAAAAATGGCGGCCAGAATTTGCCTTTTTGCTGGAAGACAAACTGAAAGAGCGCGGTGCAGAGTTTATCGCAGCACCCATGATGCTTCATCAGGTATCGGTGGATGGTCGTCTAATTACCGGACAAAACCCTTTCTCCACTGCCGATGCAGCCATTGAGATGGTCAAAGCCATGGGCATCCAGCCCAAACCTCACAAGGATTGGCAGGATGACGCTACGGTAAAACTGATTGCAAGGTTGCTGGAAGGTGATGAAGCCGCTAAGACACAGCTTGAGGCGCATCAGCAAGATTACCAAATTGAACTGATTGGCATGTATGGCTATTACCAGTTGATGCTGGCCCAGGAAACAAAGGCAAAACGCGTGGCCATTGAGCTAATGGAACTTGCTGCACCGGCCATGGCCGAGCCTCAGCTGGAAATGGCCATCGCCCAAGGCTACCAACAAATCGGTGAACAAAAAATGGCCAATAACGCCCTTAACAACCTACTCAAAAAGTGGCCCGAGCATGAAGATGCCAAAGCCCTGTTGACCCAGTGGCAGTAAGATAGTTTTAAGCAAGGACGCTGTATCCGAGCTTTTGCAACCGTTATGATGATCTTCTGAATAGGAACATACATATGCTTAAGCTACTGATTGTTGAAGACAATCGGGATATTGCCTTAAACCTGGCCGATTATTTTGGCCCCCTAGGTTGGACCCTGGATTTTGCCGAAGACGGTAAACAGGGTCTGGGCCTGGCCTTGTCACAATATTACGATGTGGTGGTGCTGGATCTGATGTTGCCCAAGCTCGATGGCTGGCAGGTTTGCCGCGCGCTGCGCGAACAGGCAAAACGTCATGTCCCGGTATTAATGCTAACCGCCCGTGATAGCCTGTCTGACAAGGTACAAGGGTTTGAGTTGGGTGCAGATGACTACCTGACCAAGCCCTTTGCATTAGAAGAGTTAAAAGTACGTTGCCTGGCACTGGCAAACCGTCATCAGTTACAACAACCTCATCTTCTCGAGCTTGGCGAACTTAGCCTTGACAGAAGAAGTGCCAGGGTGACGCGTCAGGGAAGAGATATCGAGTTAAATGCAATCCCCTATCAGATCCTTCTGATCCTTGCCAGCAACTACCCCAGGGTGGTCGGTAAGCTTGAGCTCAGCGAGCGTATCTGGGGTGATGAGCCCACCGAATCGGATGCCCTCAAATCCCATATTTATTTATTACGCCAAGCCCTGGATAAGCCTTTCAGCACGCCCCTGATTAGAACCGTCCATGGCATCGGCTACACCCTGGATATTCATGAAAACGCTTAGTCTTAAAAGACGTATATTGTTTAGTTTTGCCGGTTTTTCTGCCTTTGTTGCCCTGCTGTTTGGGGCCATGAGTTTTATGTTCGCTTACAACACAGAAGATTTGTTCTTTAACGCAATGCTTGAGCGCGAAGCCGATTATTTGCAAGCCAATCCGGGGATGGTGCCAAGACAGGACTTTATTCAGCGCTACCCAAATGTCCGGACATTGCCCGAAGCGGTGCGTGCCGTGTTAGACGAAGAACCGCAAAGAGTGGAATTAGCCAGCGAAGACGGACGTTACTACCACCTGCTGAAAATGAAAGATGACTCCATTTTACTGGCAGATGTCAGCAACTTGTTGATTGTTAGACACATCAAGGCTGGCATGCTGGAGTTTTTACTGGTGTTGTTCAGCTTGGTGTTACTGGGTGCGCTGCTGATTGCCTTTGTGATCAACAACAGGTTGCTATCGCCGCTGTCAACGCTGACGCAATTAATAAGCAACGTATCACTGACCCAATTGCCCTCTGGCTTTTCCAAGGCATTTCGCCAGGACGAGGTGGGATTGCTGGCAAGCAAATTGGAGGATGCCACTCAACGTATTCAGGCATTTGTGCAGCGCGAACAGGATTTTACCCGCGATATCAGCCACGAACTGCGCACTCCCATCACCGTAAGCCGGGGCGCATTGGAGTTGCTTAAACAGCACTCAACCACAGAACAAGCCCCCTACCTTTCCCGGTTGACTAAGGCGCAGCAGGATATGCAGCAAATTCTTGATGTCTTATTCGCCTTGGCTCGCGAAGAGTCTGTTACGCACCAATCCAGTGGTTTGGGACAAAGCCTGGAAAGCAGCGTGCTTAGCCATGAAAAAGTGATCACGGAAAAAGGCCTGGAGATAGAACTTGAAGTTGATAACAAGACCAAGGTGAATCTGAGTTCAACGGTACTGGAGATGATCTTTGGTAACTTGATTGGTAATGCCGTGCTCTATACCGAACAAGGTCAAATCAATATCCGCCAATCTGGCAGTATGGTCGCCATAAAAGACAGCGGACCGGGCATAGCGGACAGTGAAGTCGTCTTTAGGTCGGGACAAAAAGGGGCACAAAGCGAAGGCTTGGGGATGGGCTTGTCAATTGTTAAACGGCTTTGCCAGAAGTTTGAGATTGGCCTAGAGCTTGAAAGCAGCTCCAAGGGAAGCTGCTTTACGCTGGATTTTTCAAAACTGCTGACGGCAAAGATGCAGGATTAATCGTGTGCCTCAAGGCCCAGCACCTGCTGCATATCGTAGAGGCCGGCAGGTTTGTCCTTAAGCCACAAGGCGGCACGCACGGCGCCTTTGGCAAAGGTTAAGCGACTACTGGCCTTATGGGTCAATTCAATACGCTCGCCGATATCGGCAAACATTACGGTATGTTCACCAACGATATCCCCGGCGCGGACAGTAGCAAAACCGATCTGGCCCTGAGGACGCTTACCGGTATGTCCCTCTCGACCATACACGGCGCAGTTGTTTAAATCACGGCCCAATTCTCCGGCAATGGCTTCGCCCATGGCCACAGCCGTGCCTGATGGCGCATCCAATTTGTTACGATGGTGGGCTTCCCAGATCTCGATGTCACAGTGTTCACCCATCACCCTGGCAGTTTGTTTAAGCAGATTCAGCATGAGATTAACACCGATGCTATAGTTGGCAGCAAACACAACAGGAATGCTTTTAGCAGCTTCTTGGAGCAGGGCTTTTTGGTCAGCATTCAGCCCTGTGGTGCCAATAACAACAGGCTTCTTGTGCTCAATACACCAATCCAGATTGGAGGCCAGCGCAGTGGGCAACGTAAAGTCAATCATGGCATCCACATCGGTGCTCGGTAAATCGCTTACGGCCAAGCCATACTTACCGATACCCGCCAGTTCGCCAACATCCATGCCAACCCAATCTGAGCCTTTACGCACCGTTGCAGAGATAAGCGTGGCTGATACATCGCTGTCAATTGCCTCAACCAATACTCTGCCCATGCGCCCGTTGGCGCCAAAAATGCCTAAATTCATCTGTCTTATCCAATCCCAACTGCTGTCGCTAGAGGCAGAAAGCTACGCCAGATATCAGGGCCTGTCCATATCCAATAGCTGCTGATATTCGCCAGAGGCTTGCATTTTCGCCAGTCCCTGGTTGAAGTCTTCGACTACTTGTTTATCCCAGGCTGCCGCCGGATAGTTTTTGAAGGGGAATATACGAAATACCTTGATGGCGCCCTCACCGTAACGTTTGCTGGCATAGTACCGTAGCACTTTCTCGTCCCCCACCATCACTTGCACTTTGTGATTAAACAGCAAATCAAATTGGCGATCCCTTTCGGCCATCTCTAAATAACCCGCGCCCGATACAATGCCGACATATTCTGCACCGAGCACCTCGGTGGCCTTTTGATACGCCACTACATCAAGCCCTTTTAGATCGGCAAGCTCGTCAAGCCGCACATAACTGTTCGCCGGGGCAACAGCGACATCCAAAATGGCAAAATAGGGAACGGTCAAATAAGCCCCGGCTATCGGCACGGCCACCGGACTGGCAAAATCCAGTTCTTTATCTGAAAACTTCTGAATCAGCCTCTCATGGCTGTAGATTTCGGCCTTGATCTGATAACCGGCGTGCTCAAAGATTCGACTCACAATGTCGTAGTCTATGCCCTGTAAGCGACCACCCTCCCCTGCGTAGGCCCAGGGTGCTGAGTAGTGAAAACCCACATGCAATACTTTCCCGGCGGCGTGCGCTTGAGCAACCAAAAGACATAGAAAAGGCAGATACGACCATCTCAATTAGACAATCTCCTTTTTGAGCATCTTTAAGAAATACTACTTTTTGTAGTTTACCGAAAGAGTTTAAAAACAAAAAACCCGTCGCAGCGGACGGGTTTTCTTAGTGCTAAAACTTAGCTGGTGAGGTCGTCAAAAAACTTCTTCACGCCATCGAAGAAGCCTTTTTCCTTGGGCCGGTATTTTGCGGCCTCATCGCCGGTACCCATGGATTTATCCAGCTCTTCCAGCAGCTCTTTTTGACGGCTGGTAAGGTTCACCGGCGTCTCAATGACTACCTTACACAGCAGGTCACCAATGGCGCCACTACGCACAGATTTCACACCTTTACCACGCAGCCGGAACATACGTCCGGTCTGGGTTTCCGGCGAAACTTTCAGTTTGACCTTGCCGTCCAGAGTGGGCACTTCAATTTCACCGCCCAAGGCTGCGCGGGTAAAACTGATGGGCACTTCACAATAAAGATTATTGCCGTCACGCACGAAAATCGGGTGATCTTTTATATGAACTTGCACATACAGATCGCCCGGTGGTCCGCCCATTTCCCCCGCTTCGCCTTCGCCGGTCAGACGAATACGATCGCCGGTATCTACGCCGGCAGGTACTTTGACCGACAGGGTCTTGGTCTTCTCAACACGTCCCTGACCACGGCACTTACGGCAAGGATCGGCAATGATCTTGCCGCGCCCGGAACAGGTGGGACAGGTTTGCTGCACGGCGAAGAAGCCCTGGCGCATCTGCACCTGCCCCTGGCCATGACAGGTTGGACAAGTGGTGGGGCTGGTACCCTTTTTGGCGCCGGAGCCGTCACATTCGTCACAGCCGGTCAGCGCCGGTACCCGTATCTCAACGGATTTACCACGCACCGCATCTTCCAGGCTGAGCTCCAGGTTATAGCGTAAATCTGAGCCTTGACGGGCACGGGACTGACGTCGTCCACCGCCAAAAATATCGCCAAAGACATCACCAAAAATATCGCCAAAATCAGCATGACCGCCATGACCGGCGCCACGGTTTGGATCCACACCGGCATGACCGTAGCGGTCATAAGCCGCACGCTTTTGCGAATCGGTCAGAACCTCATAGGCTTCCTGAATTTCCTTGAATTTTTCTTCAAGGCCCTTGTCGCCCTGGGTACGATCCGGGTGATATTTCATGGCCAGGCGTTTATAGGCCTTTTTGATGTCCTTTTCTTCGGCATCTTTGGCTACGCCCAGAACTTCGTAATAGTCTCGCTTCGACATTCGGCTGCTCTACCTTTTACTACTTGCTTAAACAAGTTCGGGCGCCGATGGTATCACCACGCGCCCGAGCCTGTAAGCGGTCGACAAGCGACCGCCGTTAGGGACAGAATTACTTCTTATCGTCCTTCACTTCTTCAAACTCGGCGTCAACCACATCATCATCAGCCTTACCGCTGGACTGACCGGCGTCGGCTTCGCCGCCTTGCTGGGCTTGCGCCTTGGCCTGAGCAATTTCCATCAGCTTGCTGGAGGCTTCGATCAGGGCCTGGGTCTTGGCTTCGATCTCTTCTTTGCTATCACCCTTGATGGCTTTTTCCAGATCGGCAACCGCCGCTTCGATGGCACTCTTGTCTTCTGCGCCTAAAGCATCGCCGGCTTCTTCAATCTGCTTACGGGTGGCGTGTGCCATACCGTCTGCCTGGTTACGGGCCTGCACCAACTCTTCGAACTTCTTGTCCGCTTCTTTGTTGGCTTCGGCGTCCTGCACCATCTTATTGATTTCATCCTCGGACAAACCAGAAGACGCCTTGATAGTGATCTTTTGCTCCTTACCGGTGTCCTTATCCTTGGCGGATACATGCAGGATACCGTCGGCATCAAGGTCGAAAGTCACTTCAATCTGCGGCTGTCCGCGCATAGCGGCACGAATACCTTCCAGGTTGAACTGACCCAGTGACTTGTTACCAGACGCTTGCTTACGCTCACCCTGCAGTACATGCACTGTTACTGCAGACTGGTTGTCTTCAGCGGTAGAGAACACCTGCGACTTCTTGGTCGGGATTGTGGTGTTCTTTTCAATCAACTTAGTCATCACGCCGCCCATGGTTTCAATACCCAGAGACAGAGGCGTTACGTCCAAAAGCAGTACGTCCTTGACTTCACCGGCCAGTACACCGCCCTGGATAGCAGCACCCACGGCAACGGCTTCATCAGGGTTCACGTCCTTGCGCGGCTCTTTGCCGAAGAATTCGGTTACATACTTTTGTACCAGTGGCATACGGGTCTGACCACCCACCAGGATAATGTCCTGGATATCGGATACGGACAGATCAGCATCGGCCAGGGCCTGCTTGACCGGCTCCAGAGAGTTCTTAACCAGTTCTTCTACCAAAGATTCCAGCTTGGCACGGGTAACCTTAATGGTCAGGTGCTTAGGACCAGAGGCATCGGCAGTAATATAAGGCAGGTTTACTTCGGTCTGCTGTGCAGAAGACAGTTCAATCTTGGCTTTCTCACCAGCTTCTTTCAAACGCTGCATGGCCAGTGGATCCTTACGCAGATCCATGCCCTGGTCTTTCTTGAATTCTTCCACCAGATAAGTGATCAGGCGGTTATCGAAGTCTTCACCACCCAAGTGGGTGTCACCGTTGGTGGCCAGTACTTCAAAGGTGTGCTCGCCTTCCACTTCATCGATTTCGATGATAGAAATATCGAAGGTACCACCACCCAAGTCGTACACGGCGATAACGTTGTCGCCTTTCTTCTTGTCCATGCCGTAAGCCAAAGCCGCAGCAGTAGGCTCGTTGATAATACGCTTGACTTCCAGACCGGCGATACGGCCGGCATCTTTAGTGGCCTGACGCTGAGAATCATTAAAATAAGCCGGCACGGTGATAACCGCAGCAGTCACTTCCTCGCCCAGGAAATCCTCGGCGGTCTTCTTCATTTTTTTCAGTACTTCGGCAGAGATTTGTGGCGGCGCCATTTTCTTGCCATTGACTTCAACCCAGGCGTCGCCGTTATCGGCTTTGATCATGCCAAAAGGCATAATGTCGATATCGCGTTGAACTTCTTTGTCTTCCCAGCGACGACCGATCAAACGCTTGATGGCGAACAGGGTGTTTTTGGGGTTGGTGACCGCCTGACGTTTGGCAGGCTGACCAACCAGGGTCTCACCGTCTTTGGTAAAAGCGATGATTGAAGGAGTAGTACGATCCCCTTCGGCGTTTTCAATTACACGAGGCTTGCCACCGTCTAAAACGGCAACACAAGAGTTGGTGGTACCCAGGTCAATACCTATGATTCTACCCATTTTTAAACTCCAAACTGATTCTAATCACTGATGTTTCAGATGTGGGGATGTCATTTTTGGATTTCAACTAAATGACAATAAAAATCCCCAAAAAAATTGCTGTTATTAGGCTTCTACGTCCACGCCGCCCTCAGGGGCGCGGGACACCATCACCATAGCTGGACGCAGCAAGCGACCATTTAGGGTGTAGCCTTTTTGCATTACAGCCATCACAGAGTTAGGCTCCAACTCTGCACTTTCCTGCATGGCCATGGCCTGGTGCAGTTCAGGATCGAAAGGCTGCCCTTTGGGATCCACGGCCTGCATGCCGAATTTCTCAATGGTGGAGAGGAAGGACTTGAGTGTCAGTTCCACCCCTTCGACGAAGGGTTTTACTGCCTCATTGCCACTGTCTGATACCTGCAGTGCACGCTCCAGGTTGTCGATAACCGGCAATAATTCCCCGGCGAAACGTTCCAGGGCGAATTTGCGTGCCTTGTCGATCTCCCCTTCGGCGCGACGGCGAGCATTTTCCATCTCTGCGCGGGCGCGTAAGGCCATATCTTTTTGTTCATTTGCCGTTGCTTCAGCCTTGGCCAAAGCCGACTCCAACTCAGTAATCCTGGCTTGCTCCGGGCTGACTTGTTCGGCCTGTTGCTGTTCCTGTTGCTCTGGATTTTCCTGGTTAGGTTGTTGTGCTTGTTGTGGCTGCTCGTTGCTCATCGCCCTCTCCGTCATACTGCAATAAAGGTTGTCCACATGGATTGGGGCAGTAAATGGGGACACTTAATCATGATTCAAGCACTTTGATAGCAATTAGATAAAATTCGGCGACTTTTTTTTTATGAAGCCTTATCCTTTTCAATGACTTGAATCACGATCATAAAAACCATGCAAAGCAGCTTTAACACCATAGGTCTAATCGGAAAGCCCAAGCACGAAGGGGCTAACGAGAGCCTGTGCGCCATTCTGGCTTATCTAAAAGACAAGGGTTGCCGTATTCTGCTGGAGCAACGGGTTGCGGCTGACCTTGAGGTTGAAGGCGCAGAAGTGATGGAGCTGGTGGATATTGGTCGTCATGCCGATCTGGCAATTGTGGTCGGCGGCGATGGCAATATGCTGGGGGCTGCCCGGGTGCTATCGCGCTTTAATGTGGGCGTGGTCGGTGTTAACCGGGGCAATCTGGGGTTTCTCACCGATATTCATCCAGAGGAAATTGAGACTCAGCTACAGGGCATACTGGATGGTGACTACGTCACCGAGCAGCGTTTCCTGCTGGAAGTTTCGGTATTTCGTCATGATCAGGTTAAGAGCACCAACGCCGCCATTAACGAAGCTGTATTACACCATGGCAATGTGGCCCATATGATGGAGTTTGAAGTCTACATCGACGACCAGTTTATGTTTAGCCAACGCTCCGATGGCCTGATTGTGGCAACGCCGACTGGCTCTACCGCCTATTCCCTGTCTGGAGGCGGCCCTATTCTGACCCCCAACCTTAATGCCCTGTCCATGGTGCCCATGTTTCCGCATACCTTAAGTAGCCGTCCTATTGTGGTCGATGCCGACAGCAGTATTTGCCTCAAGATATCCCTGGATAATGTGGAGCCGCTGCAAGTTAGTTGTGACGGACATAATGTATTGGCCGCTCAACCCGGAGATGAAATCCGCATCCGCAAAAACCCCTATACCCTGCGCCTGATCCATCCGCGCAGTTACAACTACTTTGAAGTGCTGCGTACCAAGTTAGGCTGGGGCAGTAAGCTTTATTAAGTGAGGCGTACGCTCGTAGCTCGTAGCTCGTAGCTCGTAGCTCGTAGCTCGTAGCTCGTAGCTCGTAACAGATTATTTTCCCTCCCCACTAGACAACCCAAAATTACTGTATATAGTTACAGCAAACTGTATAGATAAACAGGTATCTAATCATGTTGCTGCAACTCTCTGTACGTCAATTCGCTATCGTTCAAGCCCTGGACATTGATTTTCGTGGCGGTATGACCGCTATCACCGGTGAAACCGGTGCCGGTAAATCCATTGCCATTGATGCATTGGGGTTGTGCTTAGGTGAACGTGCCGAAGCTTCCATGGTACGAAGTGGCGCCGATAAAGCCGAGATCACTGCCTGCTTTGCCCTTGGCAACCTGAATGGCGCACAGGCCTGGTTGAGGGAGCAAGAACTGGATGGCGAAGATGAGTGCATTATCCGTCGTGTCATCAGTGCTGAAGGCCGTTCCAAAGCTTACATCAACGGTGTACCGGTATCCTTGGCACAGCTTAAGGCCCTTGGCGTGCACCTTATTGGTATTCATGGACAACATGCCCACCAGCAGCTACTCAAAGCTGATATGCAGCGCAAGTTACTGGATGACTACGCTGCCCACCCGCAATTACTCAAGCAAGTGTCTGATATCCATAAGCGCCTGCAGGCCAGCCGCCAGCAATATCAGTCTTTGCTGGAAAACCAGGAGCAAAGGGAAGCGCGCCGTCAGTTGTTGGAATATCAGGTGGTGGAGCTTAACGATTTTGCCATCGAAGAAGGCGAATTTGAGATCCTTGAGGCAGAGCATAAGCGTTTAAGCAACAGCCAAAGTCTGCTGGAGCAATCGCAGCTTAGCTTTCATCAATTGTACGAGGGTGATGATTTTAACGCCCTGTCTATTATCCAGCATGCCTTGGATCGTATGAGCGAATTGCAGGAGCATGATCCAGCACTCTCACCTATTGTCGAACTACTCAATGAAGCCAGTATTCAAGTGGAAGAGGCTTCAACGCAGCTGCGGGATTATATCGAAGGCCTGGAAATCGACCCTATGCGTATGCAAAAAGTGGAACAGCGATACTCACGGGCATTAGAGCTTTCCCGTAAACATCAGGTTTTGCCCGAGGGCTTGTATACCCACCATCAGACATTATTGAGTGAGTTTGACGATTTACAGCAAGACGATAACAAACTGGATGAGCTTAGAGCAGAACTTAACAGCCTTAGCCTTGAATATGCCGATACTGCCAAGGCCCTCAGTGTATCGAGACTTGAAGCGGCAGACAGACTCTCCAGTGAAGTAGAGACACAAATACGCCTGATGAATATGAGCCAGGCTAAGTTTCAGTTCGAAGTCTGCTTTGACGAGCATTTACCGCAAAGCAAGCTGGGACAAGACCAGATCCGTATTCTGGTTAGCACGAATCCGGGGCAGCCTGCAGACACCCTTGAGAAAGTGGCATCAGGAGGTGAGCTTTCACGTATAGGTTTGGCGCTACAGGTCATTGCCAGTGAACATCAGAAAATACCCACCATGATCTTCGATGAAGTGGATACCGGCATCAGCGGTCCCACGGCCGCCGTGGTGGGCCAGCTTTTACGCCGTTTGGGTGAAAAAGCCCAAGTGCTCTGTGTGACGCACTTGCCCCAGGTAGCGGCCTGTGCGCACCATCAAATGCTGGTCACCAAGTTCAGCGATGGTAATACCACCGAAACCCATATGATGGCGTTAGAGCAGGAACAGCGGGTTGAAGAGCTGGCCAGACTGCTAGCAGGCGACAAACTCACCCAAAAAGCCTTGGATAATGCCCGGGAAATGTTGAGCCTGGACTAATTTTTTTACGCAAAGGGAATTGAAAAGGCGGTTGCTCGGTCATACATAAACGTAAAGTTAGCGCGGAGGGCCTGCTGTCAGCAGCAAAGTGACGGTGGGCTTTCTTTTTTTGGCCGCAACCAAAAAAGGTACGGGCATGGGAACTCCGCCGTTTCCAGCTAGTCGAACCACAATCCTGTTCCCCCCAACAACGCCGCGCGTGGACAGACACCGACAATCTAAGGTAGGATGCGGCCTCGCTCGGGATAAGACGAAACCTATGAAGTATAAAAAATTCGCCATTGCGCTGGCAGCGCTAGCCAGCTTACAAGCCTGCTCCAGCTGGATTTATCGTATCGACGTGCCCCAGGGCAATTATCTTGAACAAAAAGATGTAGATAAGTTGCGCATTGCCATGACCAAAGAACAAGTGGTCTACGTCCTCGGCCAGCCGGTTGTCAACGACGCCTTCAGCCACGATCGCTGGTACTACATCTATTCTTTGAAAAAGGGATTGGATGGCGAGAAGATCCGTAAGGAGCTGATCATCGATTTCCAAGATGATCGTATCAGTCAGGTTACTGGCGACTTTGAATTACCAGAAAATTTCCATACGCCGCTGGATCAGTAAGCGTACATATCAATGAATTAAGACGCTGGTAAAACCGGCGTTTTTTTTATTCTGTCGAGGAATCAGCCTGTTCGGCGTCGAGGTCTTTCTTCAGAGGATTGCGCCTTCCGCCAGTGACTTTATCTGCTCTCCCCTCTTCAATGGCCTTTTCTGCGCGGCGACGTCTGGCCTCTTTAGGGTCGGCTATCAGTGGGCGGAAGATGGCTATACGATCACCATCTGTCGGCTCATCGTCCAACTTGCAGGTGCGATACCAAATTCCCACTTTGTTTTCATCAAGGTCAATTTCCGGGAAGCGCTTCAAAATCCCGGAGGCCTTAATGGCCTGTTCAACGGTACTGCCCTTCTCTACCACGACTTCTAATAGAGCCTGTTTTTCCGGCAAGGCATATACCACCTCCAGGTGAATTTGCTTATCGGTCACCGTAAACCTCCTTGGCGCGCTGTGTAAACGCCGTGACCATATTGGTGGCAATGGCAGAGAAGGCCTTGCCAAATACCGACTGTGCCAAACGGCTGGAAAACTCAAAGTCCAGATTCAGTTCTATTTTGCAGGCATGCTCTGAGAGCGGCACAAATCGCCATCCACCGCGCAAGTGGGCGAAAGGACCATCCACCAATTCCATTTGGATGTATTCGCCCCGCTTAAGTGTGTTTAGCGTGGTAAACCATTGGTGAAAACCGCCCTTACTCACCTGCAAAGAGGCTTTCATTTGGTGTTCGTCAGACGACAGGATTTGGGTCTTTGAACAACCAGGCAGGAATTCGGGATAGGCATTGACATCGTTAACCAGATCAAACATGGATTCAGCGCTGAAATGCACCAAGGCGCTGCGACTCACATTCGCCATCAATACTCCTCTTTCTGCGGTATCAGTGCCATGTAGAAGAATACCGCCTGCCCCGGACAAATAAATGCAACGGAGCGCAGACAAAAAAATTCGATGCAGTATAATACGCCGCCATGACTAAGAAGAACACCAAATCCAAACAAAACAGCACCATAGCGCTGAACAAGAAAGCTCGTCACGAGTATTTTCTGGAGACCAAGTACGAAGCCGGAATAGAGCTTCAGGGCTGGGAGGTCAAAGGAATACGCGCCGGCAAAGTTAATATCTCCGACAGCTATGTGATTATCCAAAATGGCGAAGCTTATTTAATGGGTGCGCAGATCCAGCCACTCAATCAAGCCTCCAGCCATGTGATTTGCGATCCGACCCGTACCCGAAAACTGCTCCTCAATCGGCGCGAGATAGGGCATTTGATTGGTGCACGTGAGCGCCAGGGTTATTCCATTGTCTGTACTGCCATGTATTGGAAAGCTTGTTGGGTCAAAGTAGAGATTTATCTGGCTAAAGGTAAGCAGAGCCATGATAAGCGCGATGCCATCAAGGACAAAGACTGGGCTCGCCAAAAAGAAAGGATCATGAAGCACAGCGTTTAGCCAATATTTTCGCTAATGCAGAACTTTTATCCACTCAGGACATCTGATAGATGACCACCATTGTGATTACTGCCCTTGTAATCTACAATGCGCGTCCCCATATTAATGGGGTAAGAGAATTTCGGGGCTGATTTTGGATTCGACAGGATTCATGATTCCCGAGGTGCATGCAGAGGTGCGGTAGGCCTCTTTAAAAAACCGCATTAAAGTAGTCGCAAACGACGAAAACTACGCTCTAGCCGCTTAATAACCGGTTAGGAGCCCTTCCACCTAAGCTTTGTTTGTGGGCTGGGGTTCGGAAGGTCATCCACACAAACTAGCGAGGGAAACCCGCCTGGGGTTGAACCGCGAAATAGAATCAGGACCGCTACAAGAAATCCTGTCTGCCGGAGTTCGAAGTAGTTAAATAAATGACAGACTAAGCATGTAGTACCAACGGTTGACGCTTTCTGGACGGGGGTTCAACTCCCCCCAGCTCCACCAATAACAAACCCCGCGCCGAAAGGCGTGGGGTTTTTTATTGGTTGAAATGGGAGTTGCAACCCGCGTAGGGGGCTCACCAGTTTGCCCGGAGAAAATTATTCGCCATATCCATATGGCTCACCTCTTACGAGGCCAGCTAAAGCTGTTCCGCATTGCTCCTGCAATGCTGGTGGAACGGCCGAACGAGGCTGGCCCGAAGGGCAAAATACATGAATGTATTTTGTAGCTCCCGCTGACTTCCCCCTACAGTTAGCTATCAGTCAGCATCAAAACGCCCACTCCAGGTATATGACATAACCTTCTTTCTAACCCTGATTTGTCTGATGCTCGAATACCGTTGATGGTGCAAAAACCAATCAAACCAAATTATTCCGTTTACCCGGTGTACTAATTGTCACGCTTCGATATACTCGGCGTTGTATTCAACACATCGGTTAGGAGGAAGCAAATGATTGTAGCGAACCTGACCGGGCGCAAAAACTAACCAATCCGTTAGTCATACAGCCCGGTGTAAACCGGGGCACAAGCCCCTTTTCATATTGTTATTAACGTTAATGTTAAGGGTTTGCTATGACGAATTACCAAGCGGTGGCCAGTATTGGCTGGAATCCATTTTTTCAACAACAGTTATCTCTTGATGAGTGGGACGAGGTTATTCCTGCTCGCGTCATCGAACAACACAAATCCCGGGTTGCCCTAGCGACAGAGTCCGGGCATATCAGCCTGCAATTAACGCCCAATATGCCGACTCTGGTGGAGGGTGATTGGTTGCTGCTGGACAAAAAACACAGGTTCTACCGGCTGCTCGAGCGCAAAACCTGCTTTCGGCGAAAATCAGCAGGTGCTGACGTTAACTGGCAGTTAATTGCGGCAAATGTGGATACTGCCTTTATTGTTTGTTCTCTTAATGACGATTTCAATTTGAACAGAATTGAACGCTACCTGTCGCTGGCCAATGCAGCAGAGGTTGAGCCGGTTATCGTTTTGAGTAAAAGCGACCTGGTCGATGAGCCACAGATGTGGTTAGAACAGGTACATCAGATGGATAAAAACCTGCCAGTGGTAACCATCAACGCGTTAAGCCCAGGTTGTTCCGATGTACTCAATGAGTGGCTTAGTGTTGGCAAAACCGTCGTCATTCTGGGTTCATCCGGCGTCGGCAAGTCAACTATCACCAATACCTTGTTGGGAGAACAAAGGCAGGCAACGGGTGGCATCAGGGAAGACGACGATAAGGGCAGACACACCACCACAAATCGTTCACTTATCTCCCTCCCTGGAGGTGCAATGATATTGGACACGCCAGGTATGCGTGAACTTCAGATAGCCCATTGTCAGGACGGTATCGCCTCTACATTTGCTGATATTGAGGAGCTCTCATTACAATGCCGATTCTCCGATTGCAGCCATGATACAGAGCCAGGATGTGCTGTAGTTGCAGCGGTGAGCGCCGGCAAGCTGGATGCAAGGCGCCGGAAAAACTATCAGAAGCTAATCAAAGAAGAGGCGATGAATTCTGCATCGTTATCTGAAAGGCGAGCCAATGATAAGGCGCTGGGCAAGTTCTACAAAAGAACACTCGCAGACGCATATAAAATCAAGGGCCGGCAATGACCGGCCCCTTGATAGGGCGCTGTCATCGACAGAAGTGTATTTAACAATAGCCGGGTTGGTCGCCCGGCATGCCTTGATTAGTACAAGGACGTATTTGGTCGCTCCCGCCAGCAATCCCAATCCTGTAGATATAAGTCCTACCCCTGTATGGTTTTTTGCAAATTCCAGGACCTGCACCCAGCCCCAAACAACATTAAACCATGACATCAGGATTATATCCGGATAGGCTAATTTCTCGCCATCCAGCCAAGGACAGCCCATGAATAGCCTACAAGACGAAATCAAACGCCTGCAGGAAGCCTCCTTTAAGGTGATGCTTTACTCCATTGGCCTGGTGGGCGGCATTATCGGTACCAGCAGGGAAATCAACGAGACGACGGTGGTGGGTAGCGGTTTTGTGTTTTTGGCCAGCCTGGCTTATCTGATCAGTACCGCACGCAAGATATTTGTGATCTCCGCCTACCTGAGCACAAGAACTAAGGCGCCCGACGAGTGGCATTGCCTGATCCCCGAGCTCAACAAACGCTTCTCCAACTGGTTTGAGACCCAGAATATTGCCCTGGTTTATCTGCTCGTATCTTTTTGCGGCCTGGCTATCTTTATTCAAAAGGCAGCACTTTATGCCGCAATCTTTTTCCTGATGCAGGCAGCACTTTGCGCCATTCTGTACTCCATCCCCGGCCGTGTTTCAAAGTACAAAGAGAATATCGAGAAGATGCTGCATCAGCACAGTTTTTCGCAGCATTTTCAGGATAGAAATAACCTCTAAAGATTTTTGAGCGGCTAGTCTTCGACGATACTACGCCCATTTCGCATGGGCGCAAAATAACACTCTGCCGTGAGCTCCATCTTCACCCATTCGGCCGTATCCGCTTGGGATACTTCTACAAAACCCAGCTTTTGATACAAGCGTCTGGCTCTGGCATTGATTGCCAACACTTCAAGGCTGATGGATTTAAGGCCAATATCGGTAAAACCAAACTGAATGGCCAGGCGTGCGGCTTCCGCACCCAGCCCCTGCCCCAGTAATTCCGGTTGATACAGGGCGATACGAAAATTAGCGCTCGCCCGGGTGCTATCCCATTCATTCAGACTGAGCTCACCAATCATCTCACCACCAGGACGGACGATGGCGAAGTCCCAGCGATTCTGCGCCACTGCCACGCGCTGACAATAAGTCTCCACGTCCTGCAAGCTGAAAGTGCCAGAGGTGTCTGTGAGTGCGTTGATAAGGGGCTCTTGCAATGACAGGTGCATCACTGCGGCATCATCCTTTGATAGGGGTCTTAGCGACACCCTTTGTCCAATCAGATACGACATAATTCTCCTTCCCTTTTGGTCTTCCTACCTTACCTTGCAGCGCTGTACTTGCCCAGAAATTGCTCAACCTTTGATTGTTAACAGATGTTGCTTGATGCCAAGCCGCATTGTCCGGAATGTCCAGACAGGGCAAACTGCCCTGCCCCTCGCTATTTACTCAACGCCCTGGTGCCGCACAAAATCCACGCCGATGCCGTTGGGATCCGTTACCGCGAAGTGCCTGTCGCCCCAGGGTTCATCACGAATATCCAGGGCGATGGGGATGCCCAGGGATTTGACCCGCCGGTAATGGGCATCCACATCGTCCACATCGATGGCCAGCCAAACACCAGGTCCCTTAACAGGGGCGCGAAACATAGGGGCCTGATTGTCGAGATTGGGCAGCATCAGCCCCAATTGGTTGTCACCGGACGTAAGCAGTACAAACCACTCGCTCTCAAAAAGCACTTCGGCATCCAGTAATTTCAGATAGAACTCGCGGCTGGTCGCCAATTTATCGGTGATAATGCCAGACCAGATTTTCATGTTTTCTCTCCTGTTGTGGTTGGTCTGGTGTGAGTCTGGCTTGTTAAGGGAGAGAGATATTGAAAAAATACGACATCTTGCTTATTCACTGTGCATTAATGACAAGGGCGTTTGTCCGAAACACCATTTGACCTCACGCTGCATATGGCTCTGGTCCGCATACCCAGATGCCAGGGCAATCTGTGCCAAAGGCGTGTCTTCACCTTTTTGCAGAAAATGAAGAGCCTGATTGGCGCGAGCAATACGTTGATATTGTTTCGGACTTAAGCCTATCCACTCTTTACACAGGCGTTGCAGTTGCCTTTGTCCAATTCCCATCTGCTCACAAAAAACCGCAAGCGGCAGAGCTGAATACTGCGACAAGCCTTTGATTATTTGATCCAAACGCATGGCTTGCGGCGGATTACGCTGTAGCCAGTTCAGGCAAATTTCCTCAAGTAGGGCAAGGGCCTGCGCGGCGTCAGGTTGCGCAAATACCGGCGATAGGCGCTGCTTAAGCGCACCAAATAGCTCCATATGATTATCTGTAAGGAGATGAGCCGGCGTGTTAATAAAGTGACGGGCTTGGCCCGGGGCGAAGCGAATGCCCAGATAGCGCACGTTAGGTGATATAGGCACAGTAAGAAATCGGCTGCTGGTACCAAAACAAAACGTCTGTTCCTGTGACGTCGTACACAGCACAAGATCGATACAACCATCGGGAATAATATCGAAGCTATCCTGATGACTCTCCCGCCCCAGCCAAAAACAGCGGATATAGGGTCGAAGTCTGCGTTGTGGATACCTTAGGTGAAGAGGATGTTGTGCCATTCGCAAAAGCTGTTTGCCAAGTTCATCACCAGACTAATAAAAATCAGAACACATGCCCAGCCTCAATCCAATTTGAGATATCTGTCAACGGATCGATTAAAAGTGGTATTGGCAGCCTAATGCACGTTACAGCCATGAGTATGCTCACCATCGCAGCAACCTGAGGCAGGGCTTTGTACTGAAAAGGATATAATTCCGACAGGACTTGGTGCGTCACATTTAATCATAAGCTAAGACGCCAGACCCAATGCAAAGGTTAGAAATATGCCTTGGCTCACTCCACACGCATTGCTGTTGTCAACTTCAGTTCAGATAAATACAGGTCCAGCAGCTGATAAGTGGTGCGACCGGTATAATCGAAATCATCCACATTTACCATCAGCGCCACACTTATAGACAGCTCGGGAAGATGCAATAAAAAGGACTCGAAGCCGTTAATGCCACCACTGTGGGAAAAGGCCCGATGCCCTTTATACTCGCGCCATATCCAGCCAATGGCCTGGTCTTTGGACGCCTCGGGAAAGGCAACACTCAGCATCTTTTCGCGGGTGGCGTCCTGCATTAACTTGCCGTTCATCAGGGCACTGGTCATACGCACCAGATCCGAAGGCGTGGTCAACATACCGCCGCCAACATATTTATTGCTGACATCAATGTCTTTTACCGGCATAAAAGACGGCCATTTACGGTATCCAACGGCCATGGTTGGCGGTTGCTGGCCGCTGACTTCCAATTGTGTGTGGATCATGCCGGCTTTTTGCCAAAGCGCCTGTGTTAAATAATCGCTTAGGGATTGGCCACTGACCGACTCAATCACCCCCTGGATCAAATTAATCCCGTAGGTGCTGTAGAGATAGGCACTGCCCGGGGAAAAGCGCAGCGGATCGTCCCGGAACACACGGGTGGCCGCCTCAAGTGATGGATAATGAATATTGGTGCCATATTCGCCAAACTGATAATGGCGCACACCACTGGTGTGACTGAAAAGATGCTTGAGGGTAACGGGCTGATAGTGTTCAGGCAGATAAGGTAAATACTGGCTAATGCTGTCCTCAAGAGAGACCTTCTGCTGCTCCACCAGCGGCATAAACGCGGTGGTGGTAATGACCTTTGACACCGATCCGGTGCGATAGAGCGTTTGCACCGTAGCTTTAATGTCATTGGCCTTGTCTGCATACCCCACTGCCACGGCATTATCCAGCTTTCCATCCACAGCCACGGCCGCCGAAAGCGAGGCCGCACTGCTGTCCTTCAGGACCTTGGCCAGTACATCGGTAAACTGTGCCTCGGTAACGGCTTTTGCGCTAAAACTTGAGCAAAATACGCTCAGTAAAAGGAAGCAACCGGTGGTCTTCAGGGATTTCATAAACACTCCTTATTTCTTAGTCCTGACTACCTTAAAGTGGTTTCTCCTGCCCTGTTAGCAGATTACGGTGAGTAGCCATCCATTTTGGATAAACAGCAATGCACTGACATACGGGCGCTGTTGAGTGGTCGTCCTTGCCCTGGCCAATGTGCGACCACACCATGCTCAAAAAATACCACCTCAGCTTGAGATGAGTTATGTTCATCCACCTTGGAAACAAAGAGGATAAGCAATCCCCATAGCAGGTATCCCAGTCCCCACCAACAGACCTTTAGCATCGCCATCGTCCGCCTTTATCAGGAAGGATCACGCCAGGTGCCCCACTTTTACCCAGATCAGGGTGTCCTGTTCCACATAGGGTTGATGGCGGCTTAAATGGGGACTGCGCAGCCAGGTGCCGGCCGGATAGCGGCCATGTTCGTCGATAAATTCGCCCTGCAGCACATAGATTTCCTCACCGCCATAATGGGTATGCGAGGCGAAGCGTTCGCCGGCCGGCCATCGCACCAAGGCAACCGATTCTGTCCCGAGCTGATGCAAGGGCAACACCTGAAGATTGCCCTGCCCGGCTTGCCAGAGCGCCGTTGTGGTGTCGATACACACCCGCTGATTATCCCCGGCCTGAAACTGATGCAGCTTCACCAGTAATTCACAGCCCTTTTCCGAGAAAGGTGCGTGTTTAAAGCCCGGGGGATTACGAAAGTAGGTACCGGCCGGATAATCGCCGGTATGATCACAAAACACGCCGGATAGCACCAGAATCTCTTCACCGGCGGGATGATCGTGAGTGCGAAACTGTGCACCCGGTGCATACCGCACGATGCTGGTAGCGTGTCCCTGCTCTGCCTCCTGGCGCGCCAACGGCTTTCGTTGCACGCCCGGTAGCGGACTGTCGCACCATTGCTGATGATGGGTGTCGATGACGACCCTTTGGGCAAAGTCCATATTCAACATAGCCTTCTCCCTACCCCTTTAGCTGGCGCTCATGCTCTTCTATAGGGCTGTCATTGATGCTGGCGATACGCTGACACATCAGGCCGTCCTCATCAAACTCCCACAACTCATTGCCATAGGAGCGAAACCAGTTGCCGGCATCGTCATGCCACTCATAGAAAAAGGTCACGGCAATACGGTTGTCGCTATAGCTCCACAGGGTTTTCTTTAAGCGGTAGTCCAGCTCTTTTTGCCATTTGCGGGTTAGAAATGCCTGGATCTGCTCGCGACCGTGAATAAATTCAGCCCGATTACGCCAACTTGAATCCAGACTGTAGGCTTTTGATACGGCTTGTGGATCTTTGCCGTTCCAGGCATCCTCGGCTGCCTGCACTTTTTGTGCTGCCGTTTGGGCATTAAAAGGGGGGACCGGATAGCGGATTGTCATCGTTTTTCCTTACTTGATTTATGGTGATACAAGGGGATGGTGCTAGAGCTTGATGCTGATTTTGACCGGCTCCTGATCTGTTCCACCCGCCGGCCTGGCGCAGCAGAGCAGCACTTCATTGTCTTCAACCGGATACTCCGGCGGGCTTTGGTAGCTCACCTTGCCGGCATGCAAAGGCACCTTACAGGCGCCGCATTGACCACTTCGACAGCTGAACTCAGGAGTAAAACCGTGGCTTTCGGCGAATTCCAGCAAGGTACCTTCATCCGTTGACCAGGCTTGCTCAACCTTCGATTCGGTAAACTCCACCAATGCACTGCTTGCCACGGGCAGCGTCGGTGCCTTTGGCACCTCCACATCCTCGTCCCGTACCAGGGAAGCCGGGCCAAAGGCCTCTGCCATGATCCGTTTGTTGCTCACGCCAAGGCGGCGCAGCAGGTCATACATGCTTTGCATAAAGCCACCCGGCCCGCACAGGTAAAAATCGTAGTCATCCAAGGGCAACACGGCTTGTAGCAATGCCGCGTCGATGTGACCGCTATGCTGGAAATCCACACCTGGTTTAAGATCCGGGTCCGGCTGACTGAGCGCCCAATAGGTAGCAATTTGTCCTCCGCTGGCCTGTTGAACTTGCTTAAGCTCGTCAAAAAACGCCCGCTGCTGTAGGTCGCGGGCAGCGGCAAACAGGGTCACCGACCTTAAGTAGCGACTGCGAATTCCCTCGTGTAAGGCATCCTGCGCCATGGATATCATGGGGGTGATGCCAACACCTGCCGCCAGCAACACCGCCGGACGCTTGTTTTGCGGATCAAAGGTAAATCCACCGCGCGGCGCCTTGGCATAAAGCAAGTCCCCTTGGCGGATATTTTCATGCAGGTAGTTGGAGACCAGTCCCCCGGGCCTTATCCCCTCTCCCGCCTCGCGTTTTACGCTGATGCGATAGTGATGATCAGCAGGTGCACTGGACAGGGAATAAGTGCGAATGTGCTCTTTGCCGTCAAGCTGCACTTTGATTGGCAGAAACTGGCCGGCGGCAAAGCCGGACTTATGATGGCGCACAGGCTCCAGATAAAAAGAGCGGATAAGACTGCTTTCCTGTACCGTTTTTACCACCTTGAAAGGTTGCCAGGTTTCCTTGTTAGTCTCGGCCTCACGTAATTGTGCCTGCTCCGCCCAGGTGCCGGTCAGTAGTGTATTGGCGGAGTATTCCTCAAGCGTGAAACGATAGGGTAAGGCATGACGAATACGCCGCCCCTGATGCAGATGAAAACGCCACAGACGCTTTGCCCCTTCAAAAAAATTGATATCCGGCGAATCCCAGAGGACTTCCACTCTGCCGGTCAAGGTCAGCAACTCGCCTGATTCAAAATCCACAAACAGCAGTCCGGCTTTGGGGTATTCAAGGAAATTGCCAAGGGTATTAAAGTGATTATTACCGGCATAATCGGGGATGGTCAGGCTGGCGGGACTATCCACCCGAATAAAACCGGGGCGCCCGCCCCGATGGGAAACGTCCGCCCCGTTACTGGCGTCTTCAGTGCCGGCATCAAAATAGCTGGCGACAAAGAAGGTATCGGCCTGACGGATGAGGGCCATGGCCTCTTCATCAAACTGCGATAAGGCCTCTACCTTTGCCGGGGGGCTATCCATGCGCTTTTCCATGCTGCGGATTTGAATATACTGCGGGCAATTGCCAAAAGATTGATCCACGGCCAGCACAATCCCCTGCGCTTGGCGTTTGCTAATGTGCGCGGCGAGGCGATTCCGACGTCGGGAGGTTAGTTCTATGCCAAGCAATCCGATTCGGGTATTGGCGTCCAGCGCTTCGGCGAGGGGATCTCCGGCGACGGGTAAGGCGCTGATTTCCAGCGAATAGGGATCGGCACTGTGCATAAATCCCGGCTCACCAAATAATATGGATGCCCAGGGCCAGCCTTGTTGATCACGATGCCCCACAAACACGAAAGGCAGCTGCTGATAGAATTCCCTGTGCTGATCCGGCAGATGATCCCGAATGACCCGTCTGCCAAAGCGTTCCATATTATCACGCACCCCCAAACGGGTTTGGAGCTCTTGCTCCCCTTGGTGAAAAGGCGAAATATCGGGTGAGTTGGCAGGATCGTGACTCATCGGGCTATTCCTGTGTTAATACCATTAAACGTCAGCTTGGGTTGTTAATGATGGGCATTCGTCATTGCCAGGGTTTAACGTCATCAACATGCTGTAGTCAAATTCAGACAAGATTTCCATTGGCACATACCCAAACTCGGGATGGAAGGCTGAAGGCACCTGACAGCGGCTTTGATGATCATCCCCGAGCAACCTTGCCAGCAAGACAGCAAACTTTTCAATTACCTGTTGAACAACGGACATGGCTTTCTCCTTGCGGGTAGGTGCGGATAGTCAATGACTATCCGCATTTCAACATCACCAAGAGCTTTTAGGCACACAAGCCCACGGGGCTTTTTTGCATAGGAACAAAGCCTTCCAGGGCTTCAATCCGCTTGAGCCAGTTGCGCACATTGGCGTAATTGCCAAGGTCAACACCGCCCTCGGGCGCATGGGCAATATAGGCATAGTTGGCGATATCAGCGATCGTTGGGCCGTCGCCCACCAGATACTGACGATGAGCCAGGTGGCTGTCCAACACGGCCAGCATGGCATGGGCACTGGTGATGGCATGCTGATGATCCAGTCCGGCGCCAAACAGGGTCACCAATCTGGCAGCCGCAGGCCCGTAAGCCACCTTCCCTGCCGCCATCGACAGGAATCGCTGCACATCTGCCTGGGCTACCGGATGTTGCGGCAACCAGGTGCGCTTGGGATCATAAGCGGAAGCCAGGTAAACCAGGATGGCATTGGAGTCGCTCAGGGTAATGTCACCGTCGGTTAACACCGGCACCTGTCCGAAAATATTCTTTTGCAAAAACTCCGGCTTCTTATGGGCGCCGCCCATCAGATCCACATCGACGATGTCGGCTTGTAGTCCGAGGATGGACAAAAAAGCCTCAACGCGGTGTGAGTGGCCGGACAGTGGGTGGCGATAAAGGGTAATAGCAGACATAGGTTGTATCCTTATTTCAGTTTTTGGGAGTTAAAAATCACACCGACAAGCGTTGCTGTTGGTCCAGTTTCAGAATGTCTTCATAGCCGCCGACAGAGACGCCATCGATAAAGACCTGCGGAAATGTTCTTCCCTGCGTGCGACGACGCAGTTCACTTAAGTGTTCGGGCTGCGCATACACGTCATATTCCTGATAGGTCACGCCTTTGTTATCGAACAAACGCTTGACCATGGTGCAGTAAGCACATCCGGGACTGGTGTACACCTCGACATTTGCCATGTTGTCCTCCTTTGTGGCCGACACGTTGTGCGACCGGTGTGTGAATCTGGTGGCAAGTATGAAGAGGTAGCGCATGTTGATAAATACGGGCATCATTGAATTATTATCAACATGGCATTGACAATAATGGACAGTATCGACGGTTTTAAAACGGTAGTAGCGGTGGTGGAAACCGGCTCCTTCACGTCGGCCAGTGAGCGTTTGGGGTTGTCCAAGGCGCTGGTCAGTAAGTACGTAGCCCAAGTGGAAAATCAGCTGGGGGTACGTCTGTTCAACCGCTCGACACGTCACCTGGTGCTGACCGATGCGGGCAAGACATACTACGAGCGGGCATTGCCCTTTTTGGAGGAATACGAGGAGCTACTGGATCAGGTCAGTGGCGCGCAAAGCTCGCCAACAGGCAGACTGCGCATCAGTGTGCCGGTTACCTTTGGCGAGATGAAACTGTCGCCGGTTATTTCGGATTTCCTTAACCGCTATCCCGACATCCAGGTCGACATTCAGCTGACGGATAGGCGCATTGATTTACTCGAGGAAGGCGTCGATGTGGCCATCCGCATCGGCGGCGTGGATGACTCCAACCTTATCGCCAGGCAAATCAACACCTATCCGCTGATCCTTTGTGCTTCGCCGGCTTATCTTGAGCAGCAGGGGTGGCCTCAATCCCCCAAGGACATCAGTGCCCATCACTGCATCATTGACAGCAACTTTCGCATTGGCAAGCAGTGGCCACTGGTCGCCGCGAACGGCAAGGTGGAGACGGTAAACGTCTCCTCCAGAGTGGCCGCCAACAACCCCAGAGCCGTGCGTGAGATAGCAATCGCAGGCGGCGGTCTGGCGCTGATCCCAGCCTTTATTATCGAAGATGCGTTACAAGACGGCCTACTGCAAAGGGTTCTACCAGATCACACAACCCTTGAATTTGGTCTCTTTGCCATTTACCCGCACCGGCGATATCTGTCGAAGAAAATCCGGTGCTTTATCGACTTTCTGTTTGAGACATTTGCAAACAGCTAAACGCTGTGCTCACCGATCATATCCCGATGGGGAATGCCGCCATCATCATACTCCTGCCCTATCGCTGCAAAGCCAAATCGCTGATAAAACGGCACCAGATGGCTTTGGGCACTGAGCTTTAGCTTGGAAAACTGACCAAGCTCGGCAGACTTTGCCAATAGCTGCTGCATCAATACTTTACCGAGCCCCTGGCTGCGATACTGCGGGTCCAGCACCAGACGTTCAAATTTGTAGGCATAGGCGGTGATATCGGCCCTTAGCCTGGCATAACCGGCAAGCCTATTGTCGTCTTTGATCAGCAGATGCCAACTCTGTTGGTCAAGGTCGTCGAGATCCTCGTAAATACTCTGCTGCTCCAGAATAAAGACCTGCTGGCGCAGGCGCAGCAGGGCGTAAAGCGTTTGGGTGTCAAGGTCAGCGAATTTACACCAGGCAATATCGAACTTCATGGGACCTCTGGAGTCTGTGTTAGCGAATTGTTAGGATGGTAGGCTAATTGACTGAAATTTATAATATTTGCTTCTTCTAATTTATTCATCTTCAGTCAGTAGTAACCATAGGAGTTTTGAGTGGAAACTGGCACGTTATTATCGTTAGCCCTCTATTTTATTGCCATGCTCGGCATTGGCCTTTATGCCTATAAAACCTCAACCGATGATGTGTCCGGCTATATGCTCGGTGGTCGTCGTTTGGGGCCTGGTATTACAGCACTCTCCGCCGGCGCCTCGGATATGAGCGGCTGGATGCTGATGGGCCTGCCCGGCGCTATGTATGCTGCCGGTATTTCACAGATCTGGATTGCCGTAGGACTGGTGGTAGGTGCCTTGCTGAATTACTTACTGGTGGCGCCGCGTCTGAGGGTTTATACGGAAGTGGCCAATGATGCCATTACCATTCCCGATTATTTCGCCAACCGTTTTGAAGATAACAAACGCTATCTGCGTATATTCTCATCCCTGGTGATCATCGTTTTCTTTACCCTGTATACCTCCGCCAGCCTGGTGGCCGGAGGCAAGCTGTTCGACAGCTCCTTTGGCATGGATTACAGCACAGGGTTGTTTGTGACGGCCGGTGTGGTAGCGGCCTATACCCTGTTTGGCGGCTTTTTGGCGGTGAGCATGACCGACTTTGTGCAAGGCTGCATTATGTTTATCTCGTTGGTATTGGTGCCGGTGGTGGCCTTTAGCGAACTTGGCGGTATTGGGCCAGTGGTAGCGGAAGTACGCAGTATTGATAGCAACTTTTTGAGCCTGTTTACCAATGCATTAAGCACAGAGACCTTGTCCACCCTGGGTATTATCTCCTTGCTGGCCTGGGGCCTGGGCTATTTTGGCCAGCCTCATATTATCGTGCGCTTTATGGCCATTCGCTCGGTCAAAGACATCCCTAAAGCACGCACCATTGGTATGTCGTGGATGATTGTGTCCATTATCGGTGCCCTGGCCACCGGTTTTGTGGGCATTGCCTATGTATCGCAAACCAAGATGACGCTGGACGACCCCGAAACCATCTTTATTATTTTCTCGCAGTTCCTGTTCCACCCTTTAATTGGTGGTTTCCTGCTGGCTGCCATTCTGGCGGCCATTATGAGTACTATCTCATCCCAGCTGCTGGTGACCTCCAGTTCCCTGACCGAGGACTTCTACAAGGCCTTTCTGCATAAGGATGCCAGCGATAAAGAGTTGGTGCTGGTCGGGCGCATCTCGGTACTGCTGGTCTCCATTGTGGCCATCGCCCTGGCCTGGGATCCGCAAAATAGCATCCTGAATCTGGTTAGCAATGCCTGGGCGGGCTTTGGTGCGGCTTTTGGTCCGGTCATCATATTGAGTTTGTTCTGGAAACGCATGACCCTGGCAGGCGCCTTGTCCGGTATGTTGGTGGGTGCAGCTACAGTGCTTTTCTGGATATATGCCCCCATCAGCATCAATGGCCAGTCATTAAGCACCTGGATGTATGAAATCGTGCCTGGGTTTATCCTCTGTACCTTAACCATTTTGGTGGTCAGCCATTTGGGCAAAGCACCCAGCAAAGCCATGCTGGATAAGCATGATGAGATGGAAGCGCGCCTGCATGCAGACCTTAATCAGCCTGTTAGTGAGGCAGTATCGCAATCCTGACTGGCAGTGACTGATTTGACTGTGTTTAACAAGCTCACTAGCTAGTGGGCTTGTTGCTTTTTAAGGTCGTAAATTTGTTGTTATGTAAAGGTTTTTATTGTGCTAACGTAGATGCAGAAGTGCGGGTAAACCGCTGAACGTTAGGTAACGTGAAATGGCGTTTTTCGCAGCAAGACAGCCGATATTAGACAAAGACAAAAAGTTGTTTGCCTATGAGTTGTTATTTCGGGAAAGCCTGGAAAATGTCTTTCCCAATATTGAAGACAACCTTGCCACCTCGAAAATTGTTGAAGGCCTGCAGTTCAATCTTGGCCTTGATACCCTGACCGACAAGAAACCTGCCTTTATCAATTTTACCCAGGACACACTAATCAACCGCTATCCCTTGCTACTGCCCAAGGAACAAGTGGTAGTCGAAATCCTGGAGACGGCTCGCCCTACCCGGTCGCTGTTAAATGCCTGCAAAGAGCTTAAAAGCAAGGGTTATCTGATAGCCCTGGATGACTACGAACACCAGGGCGCCTGGCAACACTTCTATCCCTATATCGATATTATCAAGATTGATTTTCGGGCAACCCCGGTCAAAGAAATCCTGGCCATCAAGAGAGTTTTAGTACCGTTTCCCCATATTAAACTTTTGGCAGAAAAAGTAGAAACCCATGAGGAATATCGTCAGGCCCTGGATCTGGGCTTTTGTTATTTCCAGGGGTATTTTTTCAGTAAACCGGAAGTGCTGCAAAGCCGCGTTTTAAATCCCTCTCAGTTAACGGTTGCCAGGATCATGAGTGAGCTGTCAGGCCCGGATCCGGATATCAACGCGGTCACCGATGTGTTTGAAAAGGATGTAAACCTGTCCTTCAAGCTGCTGCGTTACACCCAATCGCCTATTTTTAAACGCAGCAATGACATCTCCAGCATTAAGCAGGCTATTGTAGTGTTGGGTTTGCAGGAATTACGCAGGTTTGTATCCCTGCTTTTTGCCGCCCAATTTGCTGACAATAAACCTGTTGCCTTAACCGTGATGTCATTGATCAGGGCCAGATTTATGGAGTCATTGGCCAGTGAACCAGGCCAGCCTTGTGAGCCCGCCTCCGCCTTTTTGACAGGGATTTTGTCGCTATTGGATGCGTTGCTCGACTCTCCCCTACCCGAGCTACTCGACAAGCTCCCCATTACCAGCGAAATTAAGGATGCGCTTTGCCAGGATAAGGGACGGTTAGCCACCTATCTCAATCTGGTTAAATGCTTTGAAGAAGGCCTTTGGTCAGAAGGACAAGTCCTGGCCAAGGAGCTTAATGTTGAAATGGATAAGGTCTCCGATATATACGTGGAAGCGTTAAGCTGGGTTTCTGAACGCGAAGGAATGGGTTAAGCGGAGCTCTTTCTTTTCCTCTATTAATTGCTATTAGAAATAACCAACTAGCATAATCTATGCTCTGTTCTTCATGATATCGTTATAAGCATTAACTTCCCTAACAGTGCTTACTACCGGAGTCAGTTCTTTAATGGACATTAATCAATCTACCCTGACCCATCTCAAACAGCTAGAAGCAGAAAGCATCCACATTTTCCGTGAAGTGGCAGCCGAATTCGAAAACCCGGTAATGCTTTACTCTGTGGGTAAAGACTCCTCTGTCTTATTGCATCTGGCCCGTAAAGCCTTTGCACCGGGGCGCATTCCTTTCCCGCTGATGCATGTGGATACCACCTGGAAGTTTCGCGAAATGATCGCGTTTCGCGACCGTATGGCCAAAGAGCACAAGCTGGATTTGATTGTCTACACCAATCAAGAAGGGGTAGCCAATAACATCAATCCCTTTACTGTGGGCAGCGCCAAGCATACCGACATTATGAAAACCCAGGCATTGAAAAAGGCCTTGGATAAGCACCGTTTCGATGCCGCTTTTGGTGGTGCGCGCCGGGATGAAGAGAAATCCCGCGCCAAAGAGCGTGTTTACTCTTTTCGTGATGAAAACCATCGCTGGGATCCCAAGAATCAGCGCCCGGAGTTGTGGAATATCTACAACTCCCGCATCAATAAGGGCGAAAGCATCCGCGTATTTCCGCTCTCTAACTGGACCGAGTTGGATATCTGGCAATACATCTATCTGGAAAACATCGATATTCCTGAACTTTATCTTGCCAAACCCCGGCCTGTGGTCGAGCGCGACGGTGTGCTGATCATGGTGGATGACGACCGCATGCCCCTTAAGGAAGGTGAGAAGCCGCAGATGGAATGGGTGCGTTTTCGTACCCTGGGCTGCTACCCATTGACCGGCGCGGTGCGCTCTAAAGCCGAAACCCTGACAGACGTGATCCAGGAAATGCTGCTGACCAAGACTTCCGAGCGTCAGGGCCGCGTGATTGACCATGACAGTGCCGGTTCGATGGAGAAGAAGAAGATGGAGGGATATTTCTAATGGCAAACAATCTCACCTGGCATGACCATAAAATCGGCAAAGCCGAGCGAGCTCAAGCAAAAAGCCAGAAGCCGATGGTAATTTGGCTAACCGGATTAAGCGGCTCTGGCAAGTCCACCATCGCCAATCAACTCGAACAGCAGTTGAATGCTTTGGGCAAGCACACCTATTTACTGGATGGCGATAATATTCGTCATGGCCTGTGTGGTGATTTGGGTTTTTCAGACAAAGATCGGGTCGAGAATATTCGTCGTATCAGCGAAGTAACTAAGCTTTTTGTGGATGCCGGTTTAATAGTTATCACCGCCTTTATTTCACCCTTTAAAGCCGATCGTGCATTTTGTCGTGAATTGCTTTCAGACAACGAATTTGTCGAAGTCTTTGTGGATACACCGCTGGCGGTGTGTGAAAAGCGCGATCCCAAAGGTCTGTACAAAAAGGCCAGACAAGGTGAAATCAAAGAGTTTACCGGTATCGATTCTGCCTATGAGGCCCCCGAGTCTCCCGAAGTGCACCTGCAATACAAAGAGCAAAGTGCAGAGCAATCGGCGGCGGAGTTAATAGAAGCGCTCAAGCTGGGAGGCTATCTGTGAGCGATTTCACTGACCAGCTTATCAGTATTGCCAAACAAGCCGGCGATGCCATTATGGCAATCTATGCCAGGGACTTTTCGGTTGAACAAAAGGACGATAAAAGCCCCTTAACCGAAGCCGATCTGGCGGCTCACAAAATCATCGTGGCCGGTCTTAAAGCCGTCTCTGACTACCCGATTCTGTCTGAAGAATCGGCCGACATTCCCTGGGCAACGCGCCAGAGTTGGTCAGAGTATTGGCTGGTGGATCCTCTGGATGGCACTAAGGAATTTATTAAGAAAAACGGTGAATTCACTGTCAACATCGCTCTGATTAGTGAGGGTGAGCCGGTGCTAGGCGTTGTTTATGCACCAGCTTTGGATATCACCTATGTAGGAGAAGTCGGAAAAGGCGCGTTTAAGATAGAAAATGGCCAGCGACATCCTATTCATCCAGCTTCTCTTCAACATGGTGATATTTGGAAGGTAGTGGGCAGTCGTTCACATCAATCACCTGAAATTGAAGCCTTTCTGGCACAACTACCGGGCGAAAAAGAACTGGTTGCTATGGGCAGCTCTTTAAAGCTCTGTCTGGTCGCCGAGGGTAAGGCCCATCTGTATCCACGTTTAGGTCCTACCAGCGAATGGGACACGGCCGCTGCCCATGCGGTGGCCAACGCGGCGGGTGCACATGTGGTTGAGCTTCAGGCGGATAAACCCTGGCAAGAACAGATTAAAGCGCTGAAATACAACCAGAAAGAGTCACTGCTAAACCCCTACTTCCTGGTCAGGGCAGAGTAGATTCAGACAATATTTTTCCCGCTGCCAATGGCATCGGGTGTTCATAGGTATATTGGAAAATGAACAACCAAAACGAACTGCTAGAAAAAGATATTATCGCTTACTTAGATCAGCACGAGCGCAAGGATATGCTGCGTTTTCTTACCTGCGGAAGCGTGGATGACGGTAAAAGCACACTGATTGGACGCCTATTGCACGATTCCAAGATGATTTACGAAGATCAGCTTGCGGCTATCAGCAAAGACAGTAAGAAAGTCGGTACCCAGGGCGAAGAAGTGGATCTGGCGCTTTTGGTAGACGGCCTGCAATCGGAGCGTGAGCAAGGCATTACCATTGACGTAGCCTACCGCTACTTCTCCACCGACAAGCGCAAATTTATTATCGCCGATACCCCAGGACACGAACAGTACACCCGTAACATGGTGACCGGCGCCTCTACCTGCGATCTGGCCATTATTCTGGTGGATGCCAGAGGTGGCGTAAAAGTACAGACCCGTCGTCACTCTTTTCTGGTTTCATTGCTAGGCATTAAGCACGTGATCGTGGCCATCAACAAGATGGACCTGATGGATTACGATCAGGCCGTGTATGACAAAATCCGCGAAGATTATCTGGCCTTTGTCAAGCAATTACATATTGCCGATATCCGCTTTGTGCCCTTGTCGGCTCTTAAAGGCGACAATGTAGTTAACCGCAGTGAGAAGATGCCTTGGTATCAGGGCGAGTGTCTGATGCAGATGCTGGAAAATATTCCTCTGAGTAAGGACCAGAATCGTACGGATTTCCGCTTCCCGGTGCAGTATGTCAACCGCCCTAACCTGAACTTCAGGGGCTTTGCCGGCACCGTGGTATCGGGCGAAATTCGCCCTGGTGATGCCATTACAGCCCTGCCCTCAGGCAAAACATCCAAGGTTAAAGAGATAGTGACCTTCGATGGCAACCTCGAGCGCGCCTTCGCCCCACAAGCAGTCACTCTGACACTAGAAGATGAAATCGATATCAGCCGCGGCGATATGATTGTCAAATCCGACAATCTGCCGTTATTGGGTAACAGCTTCCGCACCCATTTAGTGTGGATGGCAGAGCAACCACTGATGCCTAATAAACAGTATGAGTTTAAGTTTGCCACTAAATCAGTAGCGGGCGTGGTCAAAAATCTGGACTATCTGATTGACGTCAACACCCTGGAGCACAGGGAAGCCCTGCATCTGAACTTAAACGAAATTGCCGTGGGTGAAATCAAACTCACCCAGACCATTGCCTGCGATGCCTATAAAACTAACCGTCGAACCGGCGCTTTTATCATTATCGACAGAATGACCAATGGTACCGTAGGCGCAGGCATGATTATTGAGGCAACACAGAGTAAAAACGAAGCCAAGGCGGCCTACTCTGAATTTGAGTTAGAGTTTAATGCCTTGATTCGTAAACACTTCCCTCATTGGCAAGCTTTGGATATCAGTAAAGAGTAAACATCTATCATGGATTTTGGCCCGATTCTGGTATCCGCTATCTTCTTTGCCACCATTCTTGCGTTGGTGGTCAGCGATAAAAGCCCCGAGGCCATCTTTACGTTGGCCTTGCTGGCATTACTTGGCAGTGGGCAGCTTAGCCTTAAAGACGCCACGGCCGGACTCACCAATCAGGGTTTGATAACGCTGGTATTGCTACTTTTGGTCAGTGTCGCCGTCGATAAAACCTCTATGATTAAGAGCCTGGCCAGAAAATTAGTGACCAAAAGCTATGCTGCCAGCTACTGGCGCATGTTTGCACTGACCTTCACGTCCTCATCGGTGCTCAACAATACGGCTATTGTCGCTAGTTTGCTTAGCCCTATTAAGCAAAATCAGTTACAGCCAGCCTCTAAGCTGTTGTTGCCTATGAACTATGCGGCCATTATGGGCGGTACAGTCACTTTGGTGGGCACCTCCACTAACCTGATTGTGGATAGCTTCTTGGTCAAACAGGGACAACCCGGCTTTGCCTTTTTAGACTTTACCCTCTATGGACTGACGGCGGGATTAGCCGGTGGCGTGATCATGTATGTGCTGTCATCCTGGCTGCCAGTGATTGAGTCAAAACGCCCTGACTACAAAGAATACTTTATCGAAGCTAAGGTACATGAAGATTCCCCACTCGTTGGTAAGACGGTGGAAGAAAATCACCTTAGAAACTTACCTGAGCTGTTTTTGGTAGAGATTGTCCGCCACAAGCACCTAATCAGCCCCGTCACCCCGGATATCCTGATTGAAGCGGGCGATAAGCTTATTTTCAGTGGCAATATTAAGCGGGTGGACAGTCTTTCCCATCTTCCTGGTCTTTCCCTGTTTGCCGAATCCAATGGCCTGCTGCGGGAAAACCTGACTGAAGTGATGGTTTCCAACCGCGCCACGCTGATTGATAAAACTCTTAAACAAATTGGCTTTCGCGCCCTTTTTGATGCTGCGGTGGTCGCCATTCGCCGCGATGGGGAACAGCTATCTGGCAAGCTTGGGGATATTCCTCTGCAAGCCGGTGACAATCTGTTATTGGCCACCGGACCGGATTTTGCCAAGCGCAATAACCTCAGTAAAAACTTTTTTATTTTGTCAGAGCACAGCATCAGTAAAAAACTCACCGCCAAGCAAGAAGTGCTGACCTTGGGCGGTTTTTTACTGGCCATATTGCTAAGCGCCACCGCCTTTGTAGATTTGGCGATTTCATTGCTGTTCCTGCTGGCGGCCCTCACTTTCACCGGTATTGTCAGCGGCAATGAACTGAAACGTTACCTGCCTATCAATCTGATTATGGTGATTGTCGGCTCGCTGGCATTGGCCACCGCACTGGAGCAATCCGGCGCCATTGAGATCCTCAAACAATGGCTGATGCCCCATCTACAAGGCACCAGTCCGTTCGTTGCATTGGTGGTGATCTACCTGATCACCTTTACCCTCACAGAGTTAGTCACCAATAATGCCGCGGCCGCGCTGATGTTCCCTTTTATGTGGGCGCTGGTACAAATTCTGGACGCACCGGTTCTGCCCTTTGCACTGGCAGTGGCTTTTGGCGCCAGTGCCAGCTTTATCTCGCCTTGGGGTTATCAAACTAACTTATTGGTCTTTACCGCCGGTAACTACAAACTCACGCATTTTGTGCGTTTCGGGATCCCGCTGGCCATCGTTTATTCAACAGTGCTTTTGGCCATGCTGAAGTGGGGCTTTGATTTGTAGGGTGTGTAAGCGCCCTCCCCCTTCCCTCCGTTATTCTTTTGCAGTTGAACAACCGCTCTTTTGAACTATGTTCTTTATAGGCTTCTGTCTGTCGTACTCCTGACAGATCTATTAAGAAAAACAAAAGGCTATGGCTATGTCAGAAGACTACGAATCCGTTCCCGCCCCGGACAATTTTATCGTCAGCAACGCCAGCACCCGAGCAGAAAACCCGACCTCGAGCGTGGCCGCCGAAGTGCCGGCCACCAAACAATTTGTGGTCAATGCCACCGGTAATCTGTTTATCGCCACCACCCAAAATGCCGGTAGCACTGAAAACGTCACCATCTCCAGAGAAGCGGAAGAAGCCTTTAGTCAGGTAAGTGTGTTTTTTGCAGCCATGACCAAAGCGATCAACGATTCCGGTCGAAGCCTATTCGACTACCAGGCTATCAATAACCTGGTCACGTCCTCAGGGCTTTTTGTTAAAGTCACCCAAAGCCAGATCTTTTTCGAAAGCAGCCAATGGGGAATTAAATTTGGCAATCAGTTGATTCAGGCCATCTTTGGCCTAAGCGGCAATCTGGCCGCCATCGGCAAGTCGCTGATGGATATGATTGTGGGGATGGGCAATCAACTTGGCAGTATCGAGATGTCCGGTCAACACTCCAATAAGGAAACCCGGGTCAGTACCATTATTTTTGTCTGTGAATATCTGCTGGGTGCCGTCTCTATCACCCCGATTGTGATCACGGTGGATGCCAAGGATGCGTTGGATACTATCAAGGCCGGCCCCTGCTTTAAGGCGCAAAAGAAAAACAACAGCCTGAAAATTCTAAAATCTGTTTATCTCTTCGTCCCACCAGCCTTTATCAAGCATGCATCCACCATTAACGAAGCCATGTCGGATCCGGAATTCAACAACTTGGTAGACTCGCTGAAATCGTCCATTGCCGGCAGCGGTCAATAAGGAAATCGCCATGTTACAACGCTTATGGCGCTGGCTAAGCGGAAAGAGCGAGGAAGAAAAAAGCGAGCCCACTCTGTATGTGCCGATGACCAAACACTATATGTTCAGTGAAACCGGCAATATTATGTTGTGTGCATCGAAAGACAGCATCCAGGATTTTGACAAAGACATAAAAGATGCCTTTATTGATGTCACCATCTTCTTTTCAGCCATGACCAAAGCCATCCACTCCACCATTAATCCGGTAACGCAAAAGCCCTTCTCCATATACAACTATCAAGCGGTGAAAAATGTGCTCAGTCAATCGGGGATGTTTATTCAGCTCAATGTGGAAACGGGCGTATTTACCAGCAAGGATGTGGGCGAGTCTTTGGGTAAGGAGCTGGTGCAGAAAATCTTAAATCGTAACTTTTCAGAATCCAGGCTGGCTTTTTCCAGAGGCATGTTTAATGCCATGGGTTATCAGCAACCCGATGAGCAGGAGAAGCAACAATTGGATGCCAGGCAGCTTAAGTTCTGCCAAAGCGGCAATATCTTTTTTATCTGTGAGTCACTGCTGGGCCTGCCGCAAACTACCGCCATCCTGGTCAATATCGAGCCCTATAGTGGCAAGGAAATAGAGACCCTGGCAGATGGGCATGGGGAGCATTTTGAGACAGACGATGACGCCCAAGATGTCTTTTCTCTGGGCAGCAAGGAAGAGCGATTCCACCATCCCAAAGGGCATTGCCGGATGTGGCGCTTTAAAAAAAGGACCTATTTGTTTGTGCCTCCACGGTTATTGAAAAATAACGCGAAGTTTCTCTCAGATGTGGATTCACAGGATTTTGATGAGCTGATAAACGCTCTTGCTTTAAAGCTGGACGAAACGGTTAAAGCGCAGATCAGTTGAAAGCAGGCGGGATAGTATTATCCCGCCACGGTTAGAAGCTGAGATTTATGCGCGGCGCCAAGTGGTACCTTGCGGGCCGTCTTCCAGCACCACGCCCATCTCGGTAAGTGCATTACGCGCAGCATCGGCGGCCGCCCAATCCTTGCTGACCCGGGCATCGGCACGGGCTTGGATCAGGCGCTCAATTTCTGCCACATCCAGATCATCACTGCCCGATTGCAGATACTGCTCAGGCGGCAATTGCAACAATCCCAGTACAGCCCCCAGTTGAACCAGCACCCCAGCCAATTTCTGCGCTTGTGCTTTGTCTTCAACGCTATCGCCCTGCTTGTACTTATTCAGGTCTCGGGCCAACTCAAACAACACAGAAAAGGCTTCTGGCGTATTAAAATCGTCATCCATCGCCGCATTAAAGCGTGCGAGGTAACCACCAAATGCCACATCAACATGGCTATCGGCGTCCACATCTCTTAGCGCTGTATACAGCCGTTCCAGCGCTGCCCTGGCCTGATGAATATTCTCTTCAGAATAATTCAGCTGACTACGGTAATGCGCGGACAACAGGAAATAGCGCAATGTTTCGGCGTCATATTCCTTAAGCACATCCCTTAGGGTAAAGAAGTTACCCAGGGACTTACTCATTTTCTCCTGGTTAACCTGCACCATTCCTGTATGCAGCCAGTAGTTCACGTAAGGCGTATCCAGGGCACAGCAGGACTGGGCCACTTCGTTTTCATGGTGCGGGAAGATCAGGTCTGAGCCGCCGCCATGAATATCAAAATGCTTGCCCAGGTGCTTACTGTTCATGGCTGAACATTCGATATGCCATCCCGGACGGCCTTTGCCCCAAGGAGATTCCCAGCTTGGCTCACCCGGCTTGGCGGATTTCCACAATACAAAATCCAACGGCTCACGTTTACCTTCAGCCACTTCGACCCTGGCACCAGCCTGAAGCTGCTCAAGGTCCTGACGACTTAAGCGGCCATACTCTTTGAAGGTGCTGACTTCAAACAGCACATCGCCGTTAGGTGCCTGATAGGCATGACCTTTATCAATCAAACGCTGGATGATATCGATGATCTCGGGCATATGGGTGGTCACGCGAGGTTCAATATCCGGCGCCACCAAGTTGATAGACTCAAAATCTTCATGCATCAGGGCGATGGTGCGCTCTATCAGCTTTTCAAATGGCTCATGATTCTCGTTCGCACGCTTGATGATCTTGTCATCCACATCGGTGATGTTGCGCACATAAGTGACCTCGTAACCAAGATGACGCAAATAGCGTACCATCATATCGAAGCTTAAATAGGTGCGGGCATGACCCATATGGCAGAGATCATAAACAGTGATACCACACACATACATGCCCACCTTACCTGCAACTAAGGGTTTAAAGACCTCTTTCTGACGGGTCAAGGTGTTGAAAATGTGCAGCATCGACAATCCTCATGGGCTTTAATAACAAAAGAAGGCGGATTTTATATCAAGGCAAGCCAGGCTGCATCCGCCAATTCGCTCGTTTCCCAGATTAAGCCTTTGGGATACACTATGCGCAGCTTAAATTTATGGAGAATCAACGGATGAAAGTACGCTTTAGCACCAATTACGGTGATTTTGAAATGACCATGCACAGCGAAGAAGCCCCTAAGACAGTGGAGAACTTTTTGTCTTATGTACGTGAAGGCTTCTTCGACAACACCATTTTCCATCGCGTGATCAACGGCTTTATGATCCAGGGCGGCGGCTTTGAACCAGGCATGAAGCAAAAGCCTACCAAAGACCCGATTAAAAACGAAGCCAACAACAAACTGCCTAACAAAATGGGCGCGGTGGCCATGGCGCGCACTAACGATCCGCACTCCGCCACTTGCCAGTTCTTCATCAACGTGGCCGATAACGATTTTCTTAACTTCCGTGACGAGAGCATGAATGGCTGGGGTTATTGTGTTTTTGCCCAGGTCACCGACGGCGTGGATGTGATTGAAAAAATTAAGAAAGTGAAAACCGGTAGCGCCGGCTTCCATCAGGATGTGCCGTTGGAAGACGTGGTTATCCAATCCGCTAGCATCGTGGAATAAGCCCACCTTAGATGAGCAATACGTTGTTTATCGCCGATCTGCATTTATCTGCAGATCGGCCTGATATTACCGCTGCGTTTATGCGTTTTATGCGGGATAAAGCTTGTTCTGCCGACGCTCTCTACGTACTGGGTGATCTCTTCGAAGCCTGGATTGGCGATGATGATCACAATCCCTTTACTGCAGAGATTAAGCAGGCTTTTAAACATCTGACCGACAGTGGTATCCCCTGCTACTTCATTCACGGCAATCGCGACTTTTTGATTGGCAAGCGCTTTGCCAAAGAAACCGGTGTACAACTGCTACCCGAAGCGCAGTTGATTGATCTCTATGGCGAGCCGGTGTTGATCATGCATGGCGACAGCCTTTGCACCCGCGACCTCGAATACATGGCGTTTCGCAAGAAATCCCGCGGTTGGTGGTGGCCCAGGCTAATGTTGGCGCTGCCGTTATCAAAACGCCGCCAAATTGCCGAAAATGGACGGCGTAAGAGCCAGCAAAACTATCAGGACAAGCCGCAGGAGATTATGGATGTCACACCATCAGAAGTGACTCGGGTGATGCGCGAATATAAGGTAAACACCTTAATACATGGACATACCCACAGGCCGGACATTCATCATTTTGATCTGGATGGTCATCCAGCCAAGCGGGTGGTATTGGGCGACTGGTACAGTCAGTCAAGTCTGCTTCGAGTCACCCCAGAGGGGATGAATCTTGAGTACGGAGCATTAGACCCCTAACTCGCCTTGCAGGTGAACTGCAAATCATCGCGGGCTAGCAAGTCCGCTTCAAATTACTGACATATTCAGTCACTACCATAAAGCGTCTTTTATCCCTACAAGGAAATGTGAATGAAGCACGCTTTTGGGCTTAGTGCTATTGCCCTCTCTTTATCAACACTATTAACGGCATGCAGTGAGAACAAAGCCGAAGAACAAAGCCTGGATGACGTCTTCACTTCAGCCTCGCCGTCATCATTGCTACCAGAAGTCAGCAAAGAACTGCGCATCACGCCAACAGCAAACGGCGCCCTAAACGAAGAAGCGCCCATCCCTTCTCAGTGTTACACCAAAACAGAAGGCGTTCACAACCCTTGCTATACCTGCCATCAATCCTATCCCCGTGGCGATGATAAGCCCTATCGTGCAAATCTGCGTGATGATGGCGCCAATCAAGGTATCTATACGTTTTCAGAGGCGGGTGAGAGCAATAGCTGGAGCAACCTGTTTGTAGACAGACGTCATTGGATTGACCAAATCAGTGATGAGGCGATATTGAAATATATCGGTCAGGACAACTACTCAAGTCTGGCAAGTGATCTCAAAAAGCAGAACTGGCAAGGCTTTATTCCTGATCTGGAAAACTATCACCTGGCTGGCGAGGCTTTCGATGAGCGTGGTTTTGCCAAAGATGGCAGTGGCTGGGTAGCCTTCAACTATAAACCTTTTCCCGGCACTTTCTGGCCCACCAATGGCGCCACCGATGACGTACTTATCCGTTTACCAGAGCGCTTTCAGAACCTGGATGGAAAATATCATCAAGATCTCTATTTGCTTAATCTTTCCATCGTCGAAATGACCATCAAAGGGCTGACGCAGATCGAGGTATTCCCAATCGACGAAACGAGATTGGGTCTGGATATCAACGCCGATGGTCAATATTCAGACAATGTCAGCCAATTGGTGTTAAGCGATCATTACCTGGGTGACGCGGCGGATATCGCCGTCACTAGACAGCAGTATCCACAAGGCACTGAGATTATGCATTCGGTGCGCTATGTGGGTGTGAACGAAGCAGGCAACATCCATATTCCCAAGCGCATGAAAGAGCTGCGCTATATGGCTAAAACCAAGATCATGTCTGATGCAGATATCGACAATGCCTATCGCCGTGAGCGCAAAGAAAAGATAGACGAGCAACTCCCCTACTATTCCCGTGTCTCGGAAAAAGGATTCAACAATAAGTTTGGCTGGCTAATTCAAGGTTACATTGAAGACTATGACGGCAAACTGCGTCCGCAAAGTTATGAAGAGGAGTTTTTCTGCATGGGCTGCCATGCAGCAATCGGTACCACCATCGACCAAACCTTTGCCTTTCCGCGCAAAATCACCGGCAAAAATGGCTGGGGTTATATTGACCTTAAAGGCATGAAGGATGTGCCGTCCTTTGGCCAAACCGAAGGCGAAATCCTGCAATACCTGAGACTAAACGGCGGTGGCAATGAGTTTCGTGAAAACGATGAAATGTTTGCCAAGTGGTATAAAGAAGACGGTAGCCTGGATGAACAGAAAGTCAAAACGGCGGATGTATACGAGCTGATCACCCCCTCCAAAGAGAGAGCCCTCAAGCTGAATAAAGCCTACACACAAATTGTGCGTACCCAGAGCTTTATCCATGGCCGAGACACCAATATTGCCCCGGCGATCAATGTCTATAAAGAGATAGACGAAAGCATTGCGCCTCTAAACCCAGAGCATCGCTTCGATGGGTGGGATATCCGCTTGATTGACTGGAAATAACAACGTCAGAACGGGCGTGGTGGCGGGCAAGCCCGCCATTTTTATGTTTTAGTGAACATGTCTCGATAGCCATAAAAAAGCCCCGCAGATATGCGGGGCTTTTGGTTTGAAGGATCTAATGTGGCTTATTCACCTTTGGGATTATAGATCCACATAGCGTTGTTGGTGTGGTTGCTGGTGTCTTCACCAATCAATACACGACCATCGTCCAGTACCGCCAGGTTATCGGGGTTGGAGATACCATTAACATCACAGCGGTTTCCATGCTCGTCACCTTGGCTGTTGTAGGCACCGCCAACGACAACAGGATCCATACGGGTCACGTTGTAGTCGGGATGCAGACCAAAACGATAGACGGCACCACAGCGTGCACTCTCATCCACTTGTATGTCGCCCTGACCGTCAGTCATACCACTTCTCACTTCTGACATGGCCACGTACATATAAGGAATGCTGTTATTAGCAGCGCCGTTGTAGTTAATGGCAATCCCTTCCATCTTACGGAATTCCACCGTCGCCCCTTTGGCCTTGGCCGCTTTCAGGGTCTCGAGGAAGGCATAACGGTCATCGCCAGTGCCATTGTCAGCCCATTCCTGGATCTCGGCATCGGTGATATAGCTGGTTTGGCCTTCGACATAATCTGCTTCAGTAATACCGTCATAATCGGCAATCCAGGTAGCGATTTGCGCGTTGCTGGCCGTGCCCAGTTCAATCCATTGAATATCAAAACCGGCCTTGGCAGCATCAGATGTGCTGTCCTGAGTCAGCTTGGCAGCATATAAGGTCCCTTCGCTTAGATCGCCCGCCGTTTTGGCAACAAACTTGTAAAAACCTTTGTTGGTACCGTCATCAGTGGTGTAGACGGTTTTCCAGTCAGGCATCACCAATGCGTTCTCATGAGCCGCGCGGCCTAAAGTGTAGTGCTTAACCGGCGTAGGGTTGGTGCCCATGGCATCGGTCACTTCGACGATGTAACCGTAGTTATAAGGATTAGGCAGTGCGTTGGTGCCCAGGTAATCCATCAGAAGCTTAATATCGGTATAGCTGGGATAACCATCCACATATGCCGTGTTGTTCCACTGAGAGGTATTTTCAGCCTCATAATTTTCTTCTGAAGTCAGCGGCGTACCCCACGGAGACAGGCTGCCGAAGCAGTTGATGATGGTGCCAAGTACACCGGAGAAATCCACATTAATAATGTCACCCACAGACCAGGTGCCATCATCTTGCATGCTAAGCGCCATGCGGCTCATGGTACCGGGACGATCTTCCCAGGCGGTAAACAGATAACCTTCCTTGCCGGCGGCATCGGCAGCAATAAAGGCGTTGAAGTCAGGATCCTGTGACTGTTTCAGCTCGGTAGTACCATCGGAAGATACAATGGCACCCAAACCAAAGGTCACCTTGTCCTGATGTCCATCGGCCATACCCAGTGCCTGATAGCTACCAGAGACAACACGCACTGCCATTTTTTCGGCATCGGTGGTGGGCGCTGTCAGCTCAGCCGTGCGCGGATCTAATTTGCTCCAATCCAGATTGGCAACAAAACCAACCTGAGCAGGGGTAGCATTACCATCCAGATCTTCAGGGTGTTGCACGTTGAAGAAAAGCTCGTCGTTATCGGTAACGAACATACCAGTGATTTCTGCACCTACAGGCACAGTCGCCACACGAGACAACTTAGGCGCCGCCGTCAAATCTTGTCCAGCAGCACCGTCCACACCAGGAGCACCCGGCGCACCATCCTGACCAGCAGGACCTTGAGAGCCGGTGGCGCCATCGGTGCCGTCATCACCGCTACAGGCGGTCAAGGCAAATACCACGGAAACCGCAAGAAGAGAAAGTTTTAGATTTTGTTTAAGCATGGGAATATCCACTATTCTGATTGAGTTGCACCACTGCTATGCAAACGTCCACTACGCTGCTGACGTCTTAGGTTTGGGTTCCCGAAAAAGGGGACAGCCCATGCTGCCCGGGCTATGTGTCAGACCAATGAAGTAAATGCTACAGATAGAAGAATAAAATATTACAAATGCACAGTTACCGAGTGATGGGCAGCTGGAAGATGATGTCAACACAAGATATGACTGCGGTCCTCTTCGCTTTCGCCGGAATGAAATCAGAGGAGGAGAGATACCGCATAGAGCGATTAAGCAGGATCTTTACTATAAAGCAGCTTTAAAATAACTAACTGAGCAAAGGGATGCTCCCCTTTGATTTGATTCTCTTGCTTAAAACGATTGAGATCTGCAACCAAATCACCACTAGCATACCCTCTTTCACGAAGTGCTTTGGTGAGTTGCTCAAGAACCTGTGGGTAGAGGTAAAAAGTGCTACCTCCGCTTGTGATTTCTTGCATGGCACTTTGCTGAGCTAATTTTGTGGCAGAAAAATACCTGGCCAGTTGAGAGACGGCCATGCCAATGGTGAGTTGCGGGTTTTGCCGGCATTGCTGCAACATCAGCAGCATCAAGGTATCCATTTGCTGCCAGGGCAGAAGATCGAAGGTATCTTCACTCAGCTCATTGTAAGCAGAGATATAGCCGGTGACATAACCGGCTATCTGTAGGAGTTCAGGCTTTTCATTGGCCGCCGCATCAATGTATCTATTGCAAGTGGCCGTGCCGATGCCTTTTAAGGCAAAGGCGCCGTCATCATCCTTGGCCTGAGCCAGGCATGTAAAAATCAAAAGCGCCATCAGTGTGACGCTTCTGAATTTGCTCAGCAACGACGGCTCCTTTTCCCTGCGGTAGGTCGCAACATTAGCAGGCTTGCGCCCAACAAGATAAGCAACCAGGTGCCTGGCTCAGGGACATCCTGCGGCACTGTATTAACCGTAAAGTCCACCGAAGCGCGGGCCATGGCGCCCGCCTTATCAACCAGGGTAAACACAACATTGTGCGCTCCCGCACCGAAAGCACTGAAAAGACTGGCATCGCTGCTACTTTGCGATCCCGTGGTAAACAGCGTATTGAAAAAGGCAGTGGCATCAATAAGACCGTCAAGGAGTGCTGCAAATGTCAGTGACTCGAATCCGGCAATCAAGGCGTTAACGGCCAAATCCAGATCAGCAAAGGTCATACTGAAATCTGTGCCACCGGCATTCGCAGTGGCACTGGCATTCAAGGTAGGAACAGCATTGTCATAGCTGATATTGAGGGTATCTGAAGCCGTTTTACCAGTCATCTGTTCCGTGGCATTGGCCGTCCAGGTAGTGGTGCTGGTAGTCATCGTCAGGCCGGAATCGGCAATACCCACACTGGTATCATTGCCACTCGGTGTGCCGGCTGGTGTCCAGCTGACGTCTACAAAGTCTTCACCATCACTACGCGCCGCACCCAAATCATTGCTTTGCAGCACGGACATGGACGTATTTTGCACCAGCGTAGCAGCGTTGTAGACCAAATCAGGTCCTGCATCGATCGCCAAGCCCACGGCCGAGGCAAGAGAATTGGAGCCGGTCACCGCTGGTAGTCCATTGTCCAAATTAAAAATCTGGCTCTGCATATTGATGGGACCACCGGGTGGAGCCGTATTAAAAAGCTCAATGACATTTTGCGCGGCTCCAGCGAAGAAATTGCCTTCAAACTCCAAGCCAATCAGGTTTGCTGTGTTACTGATGTTGCTGCCATTGACAAAATTGAGGGTTGGATTAGGAATAAAGGCTGGGAAATGATCAGCTTCACTTTGCACATAAATAAATGGGCTGCCAGCATCTAATCCCTCCATTGGCACAAAGATATCCAGCGAATTACCAGCCGCATTTAAATCGATAGTGCGCATCAATTCGCCTGATGGATTAAAAAAGGCGTCTAAGACATCAACATTATCAGTCACAGCAGAGGCGTCATCATAAGCCACCCGGATAACAAAGCGCTGCCCGGCCGACATCCCGGGACCATTTACACCAACAGGATTACCTGCGCCTGTCCCTCCCCATGTCCCAATCCAGGTATGGTCGATGATGGCCGCCGACAGGCTGAAAGAGAGACAAGATAAACACAACACAACAGCGGAAACTACAGGAAGTGGAACCAAGGCTTTAGCAAACGACGTTAAGGACATAAATGTCTCCTTAGGTGTTGCACCCGAAGAGAGGGCCAGCCCTCCAATTCGCGCACGTGTCCAATCATAAAGTGTGTCTGGTGAAGCTTATCGCAAGTGTCACCGCAAATATCACGCCACTATGTTTTTTCCTTTTATTACATAATGTTAGGAAAACACTGGAGCAAGAATGTTAACAAACTGTAAAAAACACAGACAACCAGCACCTCAGTTGGGAAGCCAGCACATGCGTTGATAAAAACTGATTTCCCCACAGACTTCAAAGCCAAGTGACAAGTAGAGACGTTTGGCCGGATTCTCCGGCTCCACATGCAAACTGACACTTTTATTTTGCCGCTCAGCCATAGACAAAATCCACTGCATCAACTGACTGCCAAAACCCTGGCCACGAAGCGGACTTAGCAATGCGATATCCATTACCCTGATATCGTCTTCAGAGTGGTGCAGATACAAGCGACCAATATCCTGCTTATGCCATTGCACCACCCAGAACTCAGCATCAGGGTAATGAGCACGATAATGGGCATCCTGTGCGTCAAACTGAAAGCGTAGGAATTCAGCTTTTTGCACATCAGACCAATGTGACACTTTTGCCATCTCATCGGCCCGGCTTTGTGCATACACTCTTTGCAAAAAAGCCCTGTCGGTGGAATCTACCAAGCGCAGTCTCAGCGCATCACCATCAATGCTGATATATGGACAGGCGATGGCAACAGGACTCCTTCCTGAAACCGCAATACTGTTTATATCCAAGGCTAAGACCTGGACGGGTAAAGCCCTTGCAGGGCGATAATAAAGTTAATACCCAAATAGGGCTGCATATTGTTGTGAGCCTGGTTGCCACCAGTCGCACCAACAATATCGCTGTCCATAGCAACCTGTGTACCAGCGCCGTACATTGGCGCAGCCCCTAACCCGACCGATGTGGAAGGTGAAGAGGCAGTGGCATCAGAAAAAGCCACCAATGTATGACTGTGATTAGGGATCTGCGCTTCGGTCAATGTCACAGTCTCAATACCAACCCGTTCTCCTAAACGGCGGTCGGTCAGGCCCGGACCTCTTCCCGGATGCATTGGCGCTCTGCCCTGCAAATTTGGCAGCGCAGCGGTAGTGCGACCATCGCCACCATAAGTGGTGCCAATTAAAGAAAACAACGCCGTATTCTGCGCTATGGGCAGCAGCTGACCGTCACAAAAGGCCCAACCACGGGGAGCAAAGTTACCAGCGAAGATTCTCACTTCAGCAATAAAGGGGTCTGACATGTGCCTCTCCTTATTGGCGGGACGGATAAATGCCTACCAGCGCCACAATAAAGTGGATACAGAGTGTAGGCATTAAATTGGTATGAGACTGACTGCCACCGGTAGGCGTAATTGAAGCCCCATTCATGGCCGCAGGATTATTGCTGCCGTATAAATTGGCACCGGTAGACGCGGCGATACTGTTATTGGCAGGGCTGGCATCACTGGCGGCACTCGATGTGGCTGAAAAGCTGTGATTGTGTGCAGCAATTTGATTTGCAGTCAGGGTTTCGTGCTCTGCGCCACCTCTACTGCCGATATTTCGGGGGGTCAGCCCCGGACCGCTTCCCATATGGATAGGGATACGACCGCGCAAATCGGGCAAGCCGAAAGTCGTCCTTCCATCGCCACCGTAGATAGTACCGAATAAGCTAAATAACGCATCATTTTGGGACACTGCTAACAACTGCCCGTCACAAAAAGCCCAACCACGGGGGGCGAAGTTACCCGCAAACATGCGAATTTCGCCGACAAAGGGATCTGACATAAGAAGACTCCTTGTTTAATTGCGAGAAGGAAACAAGCCTTGCAGTGCAATCACAAAGTTAATTGAGAGAAATGGCTGCATGTTGTTGTGAGCCCCCCCGCCTATACTGCCAATCTGCCCATTTCCCAGTGCTTGCGAGTTGGCAGGGCTGACATCCGCATAGGGCAAAATGGCGCGTCGCCCGCCCCCGGTAGTGGCCAGTAATTGTCCTGATCCGGAGCTACTCGATGCGGCACTGCTGGTTCCCCTTACTCCATGCGTATGCGATGGGATTTCTGCCTGTGTCAGGGTGTGGTTTTCAGCTCCACTTTTTTGTCCCAATAGAACGCCATTACCAACATGCAAAGGCGTGCGCCCGCGCAAATCAGGCAAAGCGAAACTGGTGCGCCCATCACCACCGTATGTGGTGCCAAGTAGGGAATAAAGAGACTGATTCTGATTGATGGGCAAAATCTGTCCATCACAGTGAGCCCAACCTCGCGGCGCGAAGTTGAATCCCACTATTTTGACTTCTGCCAGGAAGGGTTCTGACATGTCGGCTCTCCTTTGATTTATTGATACTCTTGTTTTGAGAGTTTCTGATTCGTTGTGGAGTCAGACTACGTTGGGTTGATAAAACCCTCATTACTCCCTGAGTAAACTAAATGGCGCATCAAACAATACGCCCTGCTCGGTACTAGAAGCAGGAGCCAAATACAGGCTTTGGGGACTGGAGGAGAAATCATCCACTACATAGGTGCCCGCATTTATCTGCAGTTCATCCCGACTTCGCCAATGCAAGGTGAATTGATCAGTTTGAGCATCGAGACGAAGTTGCTCGACCGACAACAAGCGAATATCAGATAAATACGTGCCTTCTTGATCGTAAAGGGCCAGCCATTTTTGCTGCTTTTGTAGCTGATGAAATTTGTCCAGCTGAGTGGCTGTTGGAGTAGTCACCTTAGCAATCGTCCTGAACGATGCAAAGGGGGTCAGGAGCGCCAGACCGGCAAATGCACTGGAGCCCAGGATAAAATCACGTCTCTTGAACATAGGCGTAGCCTCCATCAAGCTGCTGTATCCACCTGGAAAAGTTGTTCAAGGAATGCACAATGTGAGCCATGTGCAGAAAAGGCATAGTTATCAAAGGTATGAATATCTAATGCTTATCTGTAGAAACACCAATTGTAAATTTATCTGACAATTCAAGCTGTTGACCACTCCAATGTCCAACCTTGGGCAACCATATTTGGTATGGCATTCAATACCGCTGTCAGATGCTGCCCCACCTGAAAGCGACGAAAGGGATAGACAGGCCAGTGCCAGGTCTGCCAGTGACAGCCAGGATACTGAGGATAATTCGACAATCGAATGTGGTCGGTCAAAGCTGTTTCGAAAAAGCCCATAAACCCATGTAAAACACCGTCACTATGTAGCTGAAAATTTCCTTCAAATCTTGTCTGACGAGGCGCCATATTGATGTTAAACGTAATGTCTTCCAACATTGCAGGTGTTGCCAGTTCTTTGGGCTGGGCGGACAGAAAACGCATCACCGCCTCTTCGCGACAGGGAATGGATGCTACACAGCTAAGATCCAGGCCTTGATAATCACTGCGCCATACACCGCGAAACTCATCGTTATGCTCCAGAGGTACCAATAACGTGCGTATGCCTTTTGGCATGATGCAGCCATCAGCCTTTAAATTGGCTCTGGCAAAGGCAGAGACGCATTCATAAATATTCTCGTCTGTACCGAAGTCACCTATTAATTCATTGATAATGACATCGACTTTTTGCTCCAACCGAACAGTTCTGGCATCGCCATTGATTAGGGTGATCCGATCGGTCATTCCATTTTGATCGACAACTGCTTGGGTCACCGGAAAGATCTGAGGTCGGTTGTCTACGGCAAAGACATGTGCAGCCCCTGCTTGTATCGCCATCATCGCCAGCACCCCCATACCTGTGCCAAGGTCTGCAACGATAGCTCCGGGCTTGACCACTTCATTGATAGCACGGCGATAAAGCTGCATACGCACTTTATCCGCCAACATGTCTTCGTAATAGAATGCCGGATGGTTGGTATGGGTAAATACAGATGAAGCAGCCATAATATTCCTTGATTGTTGCAACAGTGCGCAGACAAACGGACAGTGCTAAGGTAAGAAGAATACTAGGCGAGGAAGAGAACAACCGCAGCATGGCACAACCGACACAGCAAGAACTCCACACTTTTACCCTCGAAGACTTCAAGCCGTTTATAGGTCAACAGTTTACCTGCGAACCAGAACAGGCTTTTGAGCTGACAGAAGTGGCGCCATTGTTTCAGCAAGATGACCCAAGAGTTAAACGCCCCCCGTTTTCACTGCTTTTTAAAACCGATGGAGAGTCCACCAATCAGGGTATGTACACTTTGCGTCATCCAGAATTAGGCGTCTTAAGCCTCTTTATGGTGCCAGTTGATCAAACGGTTGATTATGTTTTTTTTGAGGCGACCTTTACTTAAGCCATAAAGGTTAGCTCTTAAATGTGTGCCCTTATTAAACAGGCACACCACTATGAAACTTAAAGTCGCTGTCCGCCGATAAAATGAGTTCTGCTTCCACCTGGCCAAAGAAATTTACCCGCTCGGAAATATCACTACCCGATATTTCTTCAGCCAGTGATAAGTAATCTTGATAGTGTCGTGCCTCTGAACGTAGCAACGATACGTAGAACTCCCCTAGCCTCTTATCCATATGCGGGGCGATAGCAGCGAAGCGCTCACACGAGCGAGCCTCGATATAGGCTCCACAAATCAGCTTGTCTATCAGAGCTTGCGGCTCATAGGTTCGAACATGGGTCAGCAGTCCTCTGGCATAGCGGCTGGAAGTGATTTTGTCGTACTCAATGCAAAATTCCTCCATCAACTCAAGTACCTGATAAAAGTGGTGAAGCTCCTCTTTGATAAGCAATACCATCTTATCGATCAGGTCTTTGCCGTAGGGGGAATCCGAACGCGGCAGCATCGCCTTCGACAGTTTTTCATGATCAGCCAGTTCTCTCCACTCCCCCACTTGGCGATAGGCAAAGTCCTCATAGGGTTTTAGCCACTTCAGCAAAGCAGCTCCGCTTTCCTCGTCGACCGCATATTTGCGGATCAGGAACATGGCACTTTGGGCGGCCTTGAGTTCACATATCAGGTGGTCTGTAAGCAAGACAGATAGATTCTGCGGTTGAATTGCGGTGTCAATCCATTGCTGCGGTGATTTGCAGTGCAGGAAGGCGTTGATGGGTTCGAGCAAATGTTGATACATGGGTAAGAAAAGTCAAAAACGAGGCAGGCATTTTATCCCAAAAGACAGCGTAAGCGCATCTCAATGCTTGGGGCTGTTTCACATCTATAAACTATTGATCTGGTCAATAAAAAAACAGTTGACGAAATATCCAGCGAGTAAGACACTGATGTTAACAGGTTGTTAAATGCAATCTATAACAATCATCCCACGCAATGCGCTAAGTGAGGTAAGTATGATTCTGAACCATTTATGGGGACTCTACACTCATCCCAAAGAAGAATGGCACAGCATAGAGCAGCGACATGAGGGGATAGGCCAAAGCCTGACCCATATTCTGATTGTGGCGCTGGTGCCGGCCTTGTGCGCCTATTACTCTGCAGCCCACTTGGGTTGGAGTATCGGTGTCGGCGACCTGATTAAACTGACCGAACAAAGTGCCTTACTGATGAGTGCAGCGATGTATGTTGCACTAGTTGCTGGGGTATTTGCCTTGGCCTACCTGATTCATTGGATGGCGCAAACCTTCGATGCAAACCCAAGTTTCACCCAATCTTTGGAGCTTGCCGCATACACTGCAACGCCTTTGTTTATGGTAGGTTTCGCAGCTTTTTATCCGGTACTGTGGTTTGTCATGATGGTAGGATTGGTGGGCCTGACTTATAGCGTATATCTGCTCTATTCTGGCACGCCTATCATTATGAATATCCCTGAGGAGAAAGGCTTCATCTACTCCAGTTCAGTGGTAACCTGTGGTCTGGTGCTACTTGTTATCATTATGGCAGCCTCAGTGATCCTCTGGAGCATGGGGCTTGGGCCTGTGTATATGTCTTAAGGGTTCACCATTTTCCCAATAAAAAACCGCGCCATGCGCGGTTTTTTATTGGGATGCTCACATCAACTCAAGATTCGCCGTCCAGATTATGGATCTCTAGGTTACACAGTTCCATCTGGGCCTTGCTGTGTTTAGCGGTATCATTACGCAACAAATCCAGGCGATTCAGATAATCCTGATCTACGTCGCCGGTAACGTAGTGACCATCGAATACTGATGTCTCGAAGCGGCTAATTTCCGGATTTTCCTCACGCACTGCCGCAACCAAATCTTCCAGGTTTTGGAAGATAAGCCCATCGGCCTTAATCAAGTCGCAAATCGCGTCAATTTCACGACCATGGGCAATCAGCTCATTGGCCGAGGGCATATCGATCCCGTAGACGTTGGGGAAACGAATTTCAGGTGCCGCAGAGGCAAAGTAAACCTTTTTGGCGCCCGATTCCCTGGCCATGGTGATAATCTGCTCAGAAGTGGTGCCACGCACGATACTGTCATCTACCAACAATACATTCTTACCGGCAAACTCCGACGAAATCGCATTGAGTTTGCGGCGCACAGATTTACGACGTTGCGTCTGCCCGGGCATGATAAAAGTCCGGCCGATATAACGGTTTTTTACAAAGCCCTGACGGTACGGAAGATTCAACTCTTGGGCAATTTGTAAGGCGATATCATTAGACGTTTCAGGAATAGGGATCACCACATCGATATCGAGATCTGCCCATTCCTTGGCAATCTTCTGGCCCAATTTGCGGCCCATGTTGACCCGCGAAGCATAAACGGAAATACCATCAATAAAGGAGTCGGGACGGGAGAAATAGACAAACTCGAAAATACAGGGCGTATGGGTTGGATTATCAGCGCACTGCTGGGTAAACAACTGTCCCTCTTCGGTGACATAGATAGCTTCACCGGGGGCAACATCACGGATAAAGGTAAAGCCAACCACATCCAGCGCTACGCTTTCAGAGGCTACCATATATTCATCACCAAACTCGGTCTCACGCTTACCCAGCGCCAGTGGTCGAATACCATGGGGATCACGAAAAGCCACCATGCCGTTGCCGATAATCGCTGCAACCACGGCATAAGCACCTTTGATCTTGCGATGTACGCGGCTAACCGCGGTGAACACATCCTGCGGCTCAAGCACCAGTCCAGAACAATTTTGCAGTTCATGGGCGAAAATATTCAACAACAACTCAGAGTCGGAGTTAGTGTTGATATGACGTCTGGCTATACGAAAGACTTCATCTTCCAATTCATGAGCATTGGTCAGGTTGCCGTTGTGGGCAAAAGCAATCCCGAAGGGAGAGTTCACGTAGAAAGGCTGAGCTTCGGCAGAGCTGGAAGTGCCGGCAGTAGGATAACGCGCGTGGCCAATCCCGAAATTGCCAGTCAATCGCTGCATATGGCGGCTATGAAAGACATCACGCACCAGGCCGTTGGCCTTACGCAGATTAAACATACCATCGTCCACGGTGACGATCCCGGCGGCATCCTGTCCTCGGTGTTGCAACACGGTCAAACCATCATACAAGGCCTGATTGACCGGGCTTTTACCCACTATACCAACGATACCACACATGCAAGTTACCTATATCAAGCTGGAGTTAAGAAACTGGAATGGTTCTGCAAATATTCGAAGAACCACTCGATAACGATTCGAAATTCTGGGATCAACATGGACGACTGCCACCACTGGGCATTGGGAAAGCCGGTGAAGGCATCCATAAAAAACAGTAAGGCGCTGACCACCAGTGCCCCACGCAACAGGCCAAATACAGCACCTAATGCCCGGTCAGTACCAGACAACCCTGTGTATTGGACCATCTGACCAATCAAGTAGTTTAACAGGCCACCTAAAATCAGGGTGACCACAAAGAGAATGGCAATCGCGACGCCGTTACGAATGAGTTCGTCGGAGAAATTAGTAAGGTATACGGCCAAGTCAGCATAAAACTGGCTGGCAACAAAGAAGGCAGCAAACCAGACGGCGAGAGAGATAGCTTCCTTGACGAAGCCACGGACCAGGCTAATCAGGGTGGAGACAAGGATGATGCCCAGAATGCAGTAGTCTATCCAGTTCATGCCGCTAATCGTTGAAAAAAGCCGCGCGCATTCTAGCAAAAGCGAACTGGAAAATCTCTTTTATTTAAAGCCAGACTTTTCCAGGTGCACTCATTACTACAGGCCTGGAATTACTGCACTTGGAATTCGGTCACTTTACCTTGCAGGGATGTGAGTTTGTTTAAATGCGGCAGAGCCTTTTCCATCTTGTCCTTACTCAGATCCGGACCGACAAAGACTTTGGTCAGCTCGCCCGCACTGGTTTGCACCTTACGGGTAAAAGCTCTGTATCCCGCCGACTCCACTTTATCCAACAGTTCACGCACATTCTTCTGATGACGGAAGCTACCAAGCTGAACGACCCATCCTGCGCTGACCGGTTCACCAACAGGGCGATCTTCCACGGGGTAATCCAGCGGTCTGGCGGCAGCGACCTGAACGGTGTTGGCCGAGGGGCTTTGTGCTTTACTTTGCGTGGCTGGCGCGGGAGGTGTTACTTCTTCCTGGCTGACAGTGTCGGCAGCAGCCATCTCTGGCTCTGGCTCGGTTGATGCAGGCAGGTCGCCACTTTCATCGACAGCGGGTTCGTCAATGACCTCTACCTCGCGATTAACCCTTTGTTGTACCTCGTCTTTGGGGAAATCCTTTGACGACGCTATCTGCGCTGCAGCTGGCCTGGGGGGGACATCGACAAAGGTATCTTTATGACTGACCTTCTTACCGTCCAACACATCAGGCAGAAAAATCACGGCCAAGGCCACAATAATAACGGTGCCCACCAACCTATTTTGAAACGCAGACGACAAGCGAACCTCCCTTATAAGATCAACGTATTGGCTTTATGGCGCGGCCAATACCTCGGCTACTGTAAGAAAAGAGCCGAATACTAAAATCAAATCATCAGCGCCAGCAGCCTGTTTTGCCTTATTAAGCGCCGCTATGACAGAAGAGCATTCTATCACGCTTTGCGCCGACGGCAGCTTTTCCAGCAGTTGCTTTGTGGTAGCGCCGCGTGGTCCTGGCAGGGGCGCCAAATACCAATTGGCATCGAAGACACTGAGAGGAGCCAAGGTCGCCGCAATGTCCTTATCTTTTAGCATCCCGACAACCAGATGCAGTTGCTGCCATGTCCGAGATGTCAGTTGCGACACCAGATAACGCACCGCTTCAGGATTATGCCCTACATCCAGCAGCACATCAGGTGATCGTTGAATCAGCTGGCAGCGCCCAGGCAGACGGGTATCTTGAAAAAGCCTGGGCATATCCAGTTGTGCATAAAGTCCCAAGACGGCCAAAGCAGCCACTGCCGTTGCAGCATTGGCCGCTGGAATATTGGGGACAGGTGCATCCTTCAGTTCCAGGCCCATGCCTTGCCATTGGAAACCTGATGTCGTCACCTGACAATCAAAATCCTGATGGCGCCATAATGCATTGGCATGCAGTTGCCCCATTCTTTGCTTCAGGGATTGCGGCGGATTGGGTTCACCAATCACCACCCTGCCCCCTTCGCGGACAATACCGGCTTTCTCTATGGCAATCTTTTCGCGACTATCACCCAGCCAATCCTGATGATCCAAATCGATAGTGGTAATAATACTAAGGTCCGGCTCAACGATATTGACCGCATCCAGTCTGCCGCCTAAACCCACTTCCAAAATTGCATTCTGCGGTTTTTGTAAGGCAATCAGGTACAAGGCCGCCAGGGTGCCGAACTCAAAGTAGGTCAGACTGATATCGCCACGAGCCTTTTCAACTGCGGCAAACGCCTGGCAATGGGCCGGCTCATCGAGCATGGCCCCATTAACGCGCAAGCGCTCACGGTAATCGACAATGTGCGGCGAGCTGTAAACTGCCACGCTTTGTCCTAATTGCAGCATGGCCTGCTCCAGCATGGCACAGGTGGTGCCCTTGCCGTTGGTGCCTGCCACCGTAATGACCCGTGTGGCACTTAGATCCAGCTGCAATAAGTCATAAACACGGCGGATACGTTCCAGTCCCATCTCGATACTGGCCGGATGGATGGACTCCAGATAAGAAAGCCAGCCTTCCAAGGAGGAAGGCTGGCTTTTAACAGAACTTGGCATAATTAGTGTTGATGATGCAATTTTGATAGCAGATCGTGCAATTTATCCCGCATCTGGCGTCTGTCGACGATCATATCGATAGCGCCTTTTTCCAGCAGAAACTCACTGCGTTGGAAACCGGGAGGCAATTTTTCACGAACGGTCTGTTCGATTACCCTGGGGCCGGCAAAGCCAATCAAGGCCTTGGGCTCAGCCACATTGATATCACCGAGCATAGCCAAACTGGCGGAAACACCACCCATGGTGGGGTCAGTCAGCACAGAGATATAAGGTAAGCCGCGCTCGCTCATCTTGGCCAGGGCAGCACTGGTTTTGGCCATCTGCATCAATGACAACAGCGCTTCCTGCATTCGGGCGCCGCCACTGGTGGAGAAACAGATCAGCGGTGTGTTATTGGCCAGGCAGGCTTCCACTGCTTTGACGAAGCGGGCACCGACCACAGAGGCCATAGAGCCGCCCATAAATTCAAATTCAAAGGCAGCAACCACGACGGGCATGCCTTTGAGCTTGCCTTTCATCGCTACCAGCGCATCTTTTTCGTTAGTGGCTTTTTGTGCGGCGGTAATTCTGTCTTTGTATTTTTTGGAATCTTTAAACTTGAGGATATCCTGAGGCTCTAAATCAGCACCCAATTCCTGGCGATCCCCTTGGTCCAGGATACTGTCAATCCTGGCTCTGGCGCCAATGCGCATATGATTGTCACACTTGGGACAAACATTGAACTGACGCTCCAGTTCCTGCTTATACAGCATGGCATTACATTCGGTACATTTGGTCCACACACCCTCTGGAACGTTGCTCTTGATAGAGGACTGGGTGCGGGGCAATATTTTCTGAATCCAGCTCATGCAAACCCTTTTGCAAATGTTCTAAAAAGCGGCTAATTGCCGCAAAGTATAAGACTAATCCCCTGAAATTAAAGCATATCAGGTGGTAGACCGGCGTCATTAAAGCATATTTTCAGAAAAGACCGAAATCAAAACTGGTCTAAGCTCCAGGCGTCAGCTCAGCCGGCAAAAACAGTGGACCCGGTGCATTTTTTGGGATTTGGTAGGCGTCTGGATAAGTCACATCCACCAGATACAGCCCATTGGGCCTGGCAGTCGCCGCGGCCAGACTACGGTTTCGGTTTTCCAGTAGTTCCTGCATCCATTCCACCGGTTTTCGGCCGGTGCCGATTTCCATCAGGCTGCCGGTAATGTTTCTGACCATATGATGCAAAAATGCATTAGCGCGGATATCCAATACCACATAGTCCCCCATGCGGAAGATCTCTAGCGACATCACATTGCGAAATGGCGATTTTGATTGGCAGATAGCGGCGCGAAACGCACTGAAATCGTGCTCTCCCAGCAGGCAGCGAGATGCCTCATACATGCGCGCTTCATCCAGGGGACTGTGGTAATGGGTAATGCCATGGCGCAAAATACCGGTGCGAAGCGGATGGTTATAGATAATGTAGCGATAACGCCGGGCAGAAGCCGAAAAGCGCGCGTGAAAATCTTCCGGCACTTCCTTGGCCCATTTTACCGCGATGTTGTCAGGCAAGTTAGCGTTCATGCCCAGTGTCCAGGCGCGCATTTCGCGGGCCTTATTCACATCAAAGTGCACCACCTGACCGGTCGCATGCACACCGGCATCGGTGCGACCTGCGCACTGCAGCTCAATGGGCTCGTCGGCAATACGACTTAGCGCCTGCTCGAGCTCCTGCTGGACACTGTTGACTTCCTGCTGACGCTGCCAACCATAGTAACTGGCACCATCATATTCAATTCCCAAGGCAATGCGCATATTGGGCCTCTGCTAACCAAAACGCGCGGGATTATAACGGAAAATTGTCGAATCACTAAACCGGTCACTAAAGTGACATTGACGGCTTATCAGCTAGCAGGCCGGTCTTTGTCGGAACCACTTGGTGATAATCACTTTCGTTCCTGACTTCACCGGCATAGCGTGATGAAGAGTGTTGTAGTTACCTTGGCCATTGGCAAGCAGACTGTTCCAGATAAGTGCGGTCCCCGCTTTGGGCGTGAAACTCTCACCTATCCTTGGAAACTTGGTTTCACCGCCCGATTGCACATCGTTAAGATAGAGCATAAAGGTGTAGGTACGCTGTCCCATGGTGGCACCATGGAATGGCAATTCATTGTCTTCAAAGTAGTCGGTGTGGGCTTTGAATTCCTGCCCTGTTTCATAGTATTGCCCCTGAATGACTTCACCATAAGCAGGGGCAATACCCAGATAGTCACAGATTTGCTGATCAACCTCAGCAATTAAAGGATCGTCCAGAGTGCCAAGATAACAGGTACTGCTGGTTCGAAATGTGCTATCGGCCTCTTTGCTGGACAATTGGGAGGGCTGCAATTTATCTTTAATAAGTGCAATCAAGCGCTTACAGGCCTCGCCACCAATAAAATCATCCACCTTGTACATTTCAACTAAATCAGAACAAAAGCTTTGTGCACCCTGCCGTTGAAGGTAAGGGGATTTGTCATACTCCTTTGATGACTTGCTACTTTGTTGTTTGCCGTGCAGGGGGTTAGCAATTAATACTGTCGGGATACTGGGTTCATATCCCATTTCCTGTTTGATCAGCTGATGATCAAAACCCTCATCGAGCAGGATTTTAAACAGACTATCTTTGTGATGGCCTGCATCCAGATTGGTTTGTAACCAGTGTTTCCATTGCTCGTTAAATTGCAGCTTCATCTCAAGTTTTAGCGCTTGTCCGGTAAGCCGGCAGTGTAAGCAGTGGGACCTGCTTACTCAAGGCTGTCAAAAAAGATTCACAATAGGCTGTCGAGAATCTGCTTTGCTTCTTCCTGCTGTTCATCATTGCCTTTTTCCACCACCAACTGCAGAAGCTCAATGGCAGACTCCTTGTCATCCATCTCCAGATAAGCTCGGGCTAAATCCAGTTTGGCAGCCAGTCCGCTGTCTTTGTCGACGTCTACCAAGTCCTCATCGTCCTCAACGGTGCCGAACTCATCCAACGTCCCGTCAAGATCCAGCGGTTGTTCTGGTAGCGTCGTTTCCTCGGCTTCGACGCTATCATTTAGGAGTGCGTCGATATCCAAGAAGTCTTCTTCAGATTCAGCCAAAGGCTGCGGCGTCTGCGGATCTTCCAACTGCTCATTCAGCAGGGTTTCGATATCCAATCCGGCGCCCGGTTCGTCATCCTGCTCCATGGACTGCAGCATTTGGTCAAAGTCAGAAGACTCCAATTCTTCCAATACATCATCATCGTCGACGCTGGCGGCTCTGCGATCCTTGCTGTGCTCCAACCAATCACCCAACGCCGGCAACTCGTCCATATCCTTGGCCAGCTCGTTTTCCAGCTCTTCCAGTTCTGTATCAGAAGATTCCATTGCATGATGCGTAGCTTCAAACTCACCGTCTTCAAGCTCAGACAGCGCCTTTTCCAACTCTTCATCATCCAGCACATCATCAAGCATATCGTCGAGGCTTGGCTCTTTGTGCTGCTCTTTTGCTGGCGGCTTCGCCGATTCTTCGGGCAATTCCTGCTGTGCCTTTGTTTGCACAGCATCTTCCTGTTCGGAGAGCTCCTCCAGAGGCGTATCCAAGGCCTTTTCAAGGTCCGCCAGTTCCTGATCGGCCATCGCCAAATCATCATCAGAAGACTCAAAGCCTTCTGTCACCAAATCATCCAGCTCTTCTTCATCTGCCTCAGGTGCATCGGATTCTTGTTCGGCTGGTGCTTCTGCCTCAGCCTCTTGTTCAGAGAGCTCTTCTGCAACGCTTTCTGCCTTAGCGGCCACACTGGCTTGCTCGGTGTCACTGGGTGTTTCCCGGGCTGGCTCAGCCTCGGCGACGGTTTCCTCGGGCTCAGGGGATTGTTCCGGTTCGCTTGGCAGTTCATCGGAAAGATCATCATCCTGGCTGGAAACCGCTGTCTCTTCTTCCTCGGGTGCTTGCTCAAGTTCGCTTAACAGCTCATCGGAGAGATCATCCTGACTGGAAACCGCCGTTTCTTCTTCTGGCGCCTGTTCCAGTTCGCTTAACAACTCATCGGAGAGATCATCCTGACTGGAAACCGCCGTTTCTTCTTCTGGCGCCTGTTCCAGTTCGCTTAACAACTCATCGGAAAGATCGTCCTGACTGGAAACCGCCGTTTCTTCTTCCGGTGCCTGTTCCAGTTCGCTTAACAACTCATCGGAAAGATCGTCCTGACCGGCTACCGCCGATTCTTCTTCCGGCGCCTTTTCCAGCTCGCTTAACAACTCATCGGAAAGGTCATCTTGATTGACGGAATCGGCAGGCAGGGTGGCCTCTGTGGTCGCTTCGAATTCTTCATCTGCTGGCTGTGCTTCAAGCAGTGTTTGCTCTGGCACCGATGCTTTCTCTTCTTCCCCTTGCTCTAATTCACCTAATAGCTCGTCGGACAGAATATCCATATCGGCTCTGTCGCCTTCAGAGGCATTTTGCTCCTCTTCCATCTCTTCCAGTAGTTCATCAGACAGGTTCTGCTGGAAGCTTTCCACCTGCTCAATTTCGGAGAGGATCTCGTCGGTAAGGCTATCCAGTTGCTTACCCTGTTCGAAAATATCCTTGTCCAGCTGCTCCAGCAGCTCATCGGTCAATGGTGCGTCAGGACTTAAGAAAGCATCCTCATCACCACCTTGTCCCGTTGGAGCAATAGCCATCGGCTCATTAAGCAGTTCATCGATGCTAATTTCTGGCTTCTCATCACCACTGCTAGTAGGTTTACGTTCTGGCTCCAAATCATCAAGAGCATCCAGTTCTTCATCCAGATCCCAATCTGCCACTTCTTCAAATTTCGGTGGCTCGGAAGAGTCCATGGAAGGTTCATCTTCCACTTCTGACAAATCGATGGCGGTAATATCATCCTTGGCAGCAGAGGGTTTGGTTTTTTCAGGGGGCGGAGACAAATCGTCCTCGGCAAAGAGGCTGTCCAGCTCATCCTGTCCTAGCAGACCGCCGCTATCTTCGTCTTTCTCCTCTGGCACCAACAGTTGATCTTCCAGATCGTCGTATTCTTTGAGTTCCTCATCCAACGTCGCATCCAAAGACTCCTGCAACTCATCGGTCAGCACATCGTCTAGCAGGTCATCCCCGAAAAGATCATCATCTGCGGCCAGCTGTTCGCCAGAAAGTTCATCAGCCAGGGCATCGGACAAGTTGTCCATAGGATGATCATCTCTGGCCGGTGTGTGTATCACTGGCGCGGCCTTTTCTGCAACAGGAGAGGATGAACGGTTACGTAGCCAGAAAGCCAGCCCCCCCAATGCCAGCAGCGCAGGCAATACACCGGCTAGCACCATTAAGGCAGAGTTATTACTCCAGCTATTTTCCGCTTCAGCCCGTTGACGCATTTCCGCCTGACGGGATAAATCCAGTAGCTGATTCTGTAAATCCAGCAGGGATTGCATCTGCTGCTGAATTTCACCTTCCTGGCCGACGCGCGAACGCAGCTCTTCAATATCCTGATCCACCGAATCCAGACGGTTGAATATCTTCTGATTTTCGGCCAGAAGTGCACTAACCGAATCAATCGACGCACCTATTTGCTCTTGCAACAGCTCGAACTGTTTATTGCTGAGCAAATCCAACTCGCTAAGCTTGCGCTCAAGAGACTCCCTGGTCTGGGAAATTTCCGCGCTGCTGGCCAGAGGCTGCACCGGCTTAAGGTTGGGAGCGACATTATCCTTGTCACTTTTGGGCTTCCAATTCTTATTGTCGCTTTCAGCGCGAGCTTTAGCCTCATCGGGATCGATACGCGCGGCATATACTTCACTGGGAAGTTTTAGCATCGAACCATTAATCAACAGATTGAGGTTTTTATCTTCGAAGGCATGAGGATTAAGTTCGTAGATGGCCAGCATCACCTGATAGATGCTCAGGCTCTTGTTGGGACGGTAGCGCTCGGCGATACGCCAAAGAGTGTCGTTCGAATCAATCGGGCCATACTCGTTACCGGAATATTCCCGGGTAGAGTTTTTCGGCCCTTTGATTTGCACTTGCTGGGCATCGGCCATCGAGACGATAGACAAGGAGATATAACCGGCGAATAGCCCAACAAGCAAATGTCGCATCTTCATCTGTGTTCTTCGCCGCCCCTAAGCACTCGACATGGCGCTTCAACTCTCCATGCCGCTGACAAACCTTTTTTAATATGCATATTTCTGCAATTTATGTTCCAAAAAGCACTATAAACCAGAAGGATATAACGATCCATAAAGGCCGAATACGGATGCGCAATTTATAACCCTGTTATCGGCTTGGTTCCTAAGCGTGCTGAATACCAATGATATGATTCAAGTCTATTACGCTTTCTTATCGGCGCAATCTGGAATTCATTAAGTTTATTAGCGAGTTAGGGGAAGAATTGTGTTTAAGCAGAGATAGTGGGGACGTTAGATCTAACGCCCCCGGATAGCAAACTAGAGGTAATCCCGTACCAAGTGCTCGGCAATCTGCACACTGTTGGTGGCAGCACCTTTGCGTACATTATCCGATACCACCCACAGGTTAAGGCCATTGGGATGGCTGATATCCTTGCGAATGCGACCCACAAAGACCTCATCCTTGCCGCTGGCATTGCCTACCTGGGTAGGGAAGTCTTCCCTGCCATCCATCAGAACCACGCCTGGCGCATTGGCCAACAAGGCTTTGACTTCTTCAACGTCAATAGGTTGACGGGTTTCCAGATGAATGGCTTCGCCATGACCATAGAAGACCGGTACGCGCACCGCCGTGGCATTGACCAAAATACTGTCGTCACCCATGATTTTCTGGGTTTCCCACAGCATCTTCATCTCTTCTTTGGTGTAATCGTTATCCAGAAACACATCTATCTGTGGGATACAGTTGAAGGCGATTTGACGACTGAACGCCTTGGGCTGGATCTCACGGCTGCTAAGCAAGTCCGCTGTTTGTCTGGCCAGCTCTTCCATCGCAGCACGCCCGGCACCTGATACCGATTGGTAAGTGGCTACGTTGATTCGGGTGATCCCGAAAGCGTCATGAATAGGTTTAAGCGCCACCAGCATACCAATAGTAGAGCAATTAGGGTTGGCAATAATATTGCGGTTACGGTAGTCGGCCAGCGCGTGACTATTGACTTCCGGCACCACTAAGGGGATATCGGGTTCGTAGCGAAAATGAGAGGTATTGTCGATAACCACACAACCCGCTTCTGCCGCCATGGGCGCATATTTAGCAGACACGCTGCCACCGGCAGAGAAAAAGCCCAGTTGAGCCTGTGACCAATCGAACTGATCGGCATCCAGCACCTTAATATCTTTACCCTTGAAGCTCACGGTGCCGCCAGCTGAGCGCGCGCTGGCCAGAGGATAGAGTTTATTGATCGGAAATTCACGCTGTTCGAGAATTTCAATCATATGCTGGCCCACCAAACCGGTGGCGCCTAATACCGCAACATCAAAGGCACGAGACATTTTTTATTCACACTCCGCAGATTGAAAACCAAGGCCGTAGATTGCCTCGGCCAGCGCTGAATTTCCAGTGCTAACTCGCGCACTGGCAAACTCTCTTCTTATACCATAGTGCTGTCGGGCATAGCGAAAGTCAGCAGGCCCGTTAACCTGTTCCCTGAATGCGCCGTCATCCTCCCGAATATCATAGAGACTGAAGACCAATTGCATAATGGCATCAAGCCCCTCGCCTTGTGGCGAAAGCACGTCCAGTTCGGGTTGGGGCAGTACGTCTTCCAATTTGATGTTGTCGGGCAGGCCCAGCAACTTCGTAACCTGGCGATATAAAAGTTCAGTGCCACGCGCCTTACCTTCCAGGGTATGGCCAGCAATGTGGGCCGTGGCCAGCGCCAAGTGCGGCAGTAGTTCAAGCAATACATCAGGTTCGTTTTCCCAGACATCCAGCACCATCTGACAATGTTCCTGCTGCTGAGCCAGCATCAGTAATGCCTGATTATCCAGCACCTCTCCCCGACAAGCATTGATTAACCACTGGTTTTTGTTAAGCGCAGACAATCGCTTAGCGTCAAATAGATGACGGGTCGGATAAAGGCCATCTTCCACCAGCGGTACATGCAAGCTGATAATGTCGCAGTCCATAATTTCATCCATGGACACAAAGTGGCGGGGATCGCCCTTCTCTGCCAAAGGCGGATCGCAAAGTAAGGTACTAAGACCCAACGCCTGCAATTTTGCATCCAATGCACTGCCCACATGACCAGCGCCGACGATGCCGACACGTTTCCCTTTTAGGCTATCTCCGTTTTTAAGGGCAAGGGCCAGTATGGCGCTCACCACATACTCGGCAACAGCAATGGCGTTACAACCGGCAGCACTGCCATGGGCAATGCCATGTTGGGAAAGATAGGCAAGATCCATATGATCGGTACCGGCAGTGGCGGTCCCCACATAACGCAGATGTTGGCACTGGCCAATCAGCGTCTGGTTGACCTTGGTGGTGGAACGAACCAGCAGAATTTCGGCATCACTGATATCTTGCGGGCGAACCGACTTACCACTGAAAAACTGCAAGTCACCTAAAGAAGAAAAGAATTCGCGGGCATAGAGGAGGCTGTCTTCGCAATAGATACGCATGGGATAACGAGATAACAACAGAATGGGCGCTATTGTGCCTAGCCCTTGGCACAATTGCACCCCTTAGCGTTAGACCATATTAACGGGCTTGGCTTTGCGCCCTGCCCTGGCCTTGATTGCGACGTCTTTGATGGCGCTGCGTCTTAGGTCGTTCCACACTCTCAAATGCCCCCTGGCGGCGTGGTGCTGGGCGTCTACGCGGTGGTGGCGCTTCCTCCGGCTCATCCACGGCATTAGGATCGGGCACAAAGCCTTCGATAATGACCTTCGGCAATTCCTTTTTGATCAGCTTTTCGATATCACGAAGCTGTTTCTTTTCATCGTTACTGACCAGGGAAATGGCCATACCTTCGTTACCGGCACGGCCGGTGCGGCCAATACGGTGCACATAGTCTTCCGGTACATGGGGAAGCTCAAAATTGACCACGTGGGGCAACTGGTCGATATCCAATCCTCTGGCGGCGATATCGGTAGCCACCAATACCCGTACCCCACCGGATTTAAAATCAGCCAGGGCCTTGGTACGTGCGCCTTGACTCTTGTTACCGTGGATAGCGGCAGCGGTCAGACCGTCCTTTTCCAGTTGCTGGGCCAGACGGTTGGCACCGTGCTTGGTGCGGGTAAATACCAGGACCTGACGCCAATTGCCTGAGCCAATCAGGTAAGATAACAGTGGACGCTTTTGTGACTTATCCACCGGGTGGATCGTTTGGCTGACCTGCTCAGAGGCAGTATTTCTGCGTGCCACTTCCACCAATACTGGCTGGTGAAGAATACCATCGGCCAGGCGCTTGATATCATCGGAGAAGGTGGCAGAGAACAGTAGATTCTGACGCGCTTTGGGCAGCTTGGCCATGATCTTGCGGATGTCATGAATAAAGCCCATATCCAGCATACGGTCGGCCTCATCCAATACCAGAATTTCCAGTTTGGATAAGTCCAGGGTGCGTTGCCCAAGGTGATCTAAAAGACGTCCTGGCGTTGCCACCAATATATCCACGCCTTTTCTCAGTTCAGCGATCTGCGGATTGATACCCACACCACCAAAGATAATGGTGCTACGCAGTGGCAGATGCTTACCATAGGTTTCCACGCACTCGCCCACCTGCGCCGCCAACTCACGGGTTGGGGTCAGTACCAGAGCACGTACTACCCTTGGGCCACCTTTTGGAGACTGGCTTAAGCGCTGCAAAAGCGGCAAGGTAAAGCCAGCCGTTTTGCCGGTGCCGGTTTGGGCACAGGCCATTACATCTTTGCCTTCCAATACAGTCGGAATAGCTTGGGCCTGAATAGGCGTAGGGGTGCTATAGCCTTGTTCAGCAATAGCGCGCAACAATTCGGCCGACAGGCCAAGTTGATCAAATGAAGTCATTAATGAGTGTTTTCCAAACCGGCCTAAATCCAAACCTGGGTTTGGAGACGGTCTTAGGCGGGATAAATTAACGGGTGTACTGAATAAGAGCGGACACCGGGCAAGCACCGACCGAAGGGTGCTTAAAAAGGGAGCGGGACTCTATCAGTTGCCAGGGGCAGAGTCCAATGCTTTCGACGGAAGGATCGGAAACAGGGGCCTGAAACAAAAAAGCTTGGTGCCAGGCACCAAGCTTTTTTAAAGCCATTAGCCTTTATTTTTCAAATCGACGCATCACCAAGGTCGCATTGGTGCCACCGAAGCCGAAGCTATTGGACATAATGGTGTTGAGCCGGGCACTGCGGGTCTCGCGCACAATATCCAGGCCTTCAGCCTTGGCATCCAGATTACCGATATTGACTGAGGGGGCGATAAAGTCGTGTTCCATCATCAGCAGGCTGTAGATGGCTTCATGCACACCAGCGGCGCCCAATGCATGGCCTGTCATCGCTTTGGTGGCACTGATGGCCGGTGATTTACCGCCGAATACCTGCTGGATAGCTTCCAGCTCTTTCACATCGCCTACAGGAGTGGAGGTGCCGTGAGTATTAAGGTAATCAATCTTCTCCTCAATTCCATGTAGTGCCTGCTGCATGCAGCGCACCGCACCTTCACCAGAAGGCGCGACCATATCGTAGCCGTCAGAGGTGGCGCCGTAGCCAATAATTTCGGCATAAATCTTGGCACCACGAGCCAGGGCATGTTCCAGCTCTTCAACCACCACCATGCCGCCACCGCCTGAGATAACAAAGCCATCACGATCTGCATCGTAGGTTCTGGAGGCTTTATCCGGGGTCTCATTATATTTGGTCGACAGGGCGCCCATGGCATCAAATTCCATGGCCAGGGTCCAGTCTACTTCTTCACCACCACCGGCAAACACCACATCCTGCTTACCCAATTGAATAAGCTCTACCGCGTGACCAATACAATGGGCACTGGTAGCGCAGGCAGAGGAAATCGAATAGTTCACACCTTTGATTTTAAAGGGGGTCGCCAAACAGGCAGACACCGTGCTGCTCATGGTACGTGGCACCATATAGGGGCCGACTCTTTTGACCCCTTTTTCACGCAGAATATCGGCAGCTTCCACCTGGTTTTTGGATGACGCACCGCCAGAGCCTGCGACCAGTCCGGTGCGCATGTTAGACACTTGCTCTTCCGTCAGGCCTGAGTCTTCGATAGCTTGTTGCATGGCGATATAGGCGTAGGCAGCAGCCTCGCCCATAAAACGAAGGGCCTTGCGGTCAATGTGTTCGCTCACATCCAGTTGGATATTGCCCCAGACTTGGCTGCGTAACGCAAAGTCGGCAAATTGCTGGGAGAAACGGATACCGCTTTTCCCTTCTTTTAAGGATCCCAACACTTCTTGTTGATTGTTACCAATACTGGACACCACGCCCAGGCCGGTAATCACGGCTCTTCTCATCTTGATACCCTAGTGTAGAAAATTGCCCCTATGGTAATGATTTTCCATGGGGAACTGGTCCGCTCTTTAGACTTGCCAGTACGGCAGCGCCTTGGACTGTATAAAAACCTTAACGTAGAATACCGGGCTCTGTTGTCAACTCCGCCTGCTCATGCCCATCCAAACTGCCACGATTCACTTTAATGATGCCGGTACCCCAGTGGCCGAAGCCTTCGATGATGTCTATTTTTCCAATGCCAATGGTCTGGCTGAAACCCGTTATGTCTTCCTGGCTAATAATGACCTGCCTGATCGCTGGCGTCTGTTACAAAGTGATGAAACCTGTATCGCCGAGACTGGATTTGGCACCGGTCTTAATTTTCTGGCCTGCTGGCAGGCTTTTGCCGAGTTTCGCCAAGCCAACCCAACCCACCGCCTGAAAAGGCTGTATTTCATCAGTTTTGAGAAATTTCCTCTGCAACGCCAGGACCTGGCCAATGCCCTCAAACAGTGGCCGGAACTCTCTGCGTTTAGCGACAGACTGATACAACATTACCCCTCACTGACCGGCGGCTGCCATCGATTAATATTTGAAGAAAGCGGCTTTGAGGTGATTCTGGATCTATGGCTGGGCGATCTGCATGATTTACTGCCCCAGGTGGAAACGCCCGCACAAGGCTTGGTAGACAGCTGGTTTCTCGATGGCTTTGCGCCAAGTAAAAACCCGGAGATGTGGACCGATGCCCTGTTTTCTCATATGGCCAGGTTAGGCAAACAAAATTGTACCTTCGCCACCTTTACTGCCGCCGGATTTGTGCGCCGGGGGCTCCAGCAAGCCGGTTTTTCTGTGGAGCGACGCAAGGGCTTTGGCCAGAAACGGGAGATGCTGGCCGGCATATTAACTGAGAAAGCACTATCCACTTCGCCGCTCCCCTGGTTTCATCGGCAGATCTCCGCCTATACCGAAGTTACTGTAGTGGGTGGGGGCCTGGCAGCGGCCAATCTGTGTTATGCCCTTTGCAGCAAAGGAGTCAAGGTAACACTGTATAGCCAGGATATTGGCGATGGCGCCTCAGGCAATCGTCAGGGCGGCTTTTATCCACAGCTGCATAGCCAGATCAATCTATCCAGCAACCTGATGGCGCAGGCCTTTGGTTTTGCCAGGCGCCGTTATCTCTCGCTACTGGCAAAAGGCCATTCATTCGCCATGCATGAATGCGGCGTGCTGCAAGTGAGCTTTAATCAGGCCTTGCAGGATAAGGCGGCAAAGCTTATCGGGCAAAGTGCCTGGCCAGAAGATCTTATTTATCAGGTGGATGCCTCAGAAGCGTGTGCATTAAGTGGCTTACCCCTGCCCTATCCAGGCCTCTTTATTCCCCATGGTGGTTGGATAAGCCCCAAGCAGTTGGTTCAGGCATTACTGGATGGCTGTGGTGATAACCTGCAAATTAACCAACAACACAATCTGCAATTTTTAACCGCAAAGGCAGATGGCTGGCAGTTACATTGGCAGGATGGTAGCAAAGACAATGCACAATGTTTGGTACTGGCTCTCGGTGCACAAAGTCCGCTGTTAGCACAGCTGACCGATATTCCCTTAAGAGCCGTTCGCGGCCAGGTGGAAACCATTCCCGCGCAGGACGCACTTAAAGGACTTAAAACGGTGTTGTGCCATAAAGGCTATTTAACGCCTGAGCATGATGGCGATCATGCCCTGGGCTCAACCTATGTTAAGCAAGATATGAGCTGTGAATATCGCCAAGACGAAGAGCTGAAGAATTTACAGACCCACCAGAAGGCCTTGAGCCAGTGTGATTGGGCACAACAAATTCAAGCTAATCAGCAAGGGCGCGCTTCCATCAGACTGAGTACGCCGGATCACCTGCCAGTGATGGGCGCGGTTGCCGATGTAAACGCTCAACAAAAACAATACGCAGAATTGCATCGGGGTAAAGCCCCTTCGCAATACCCCATTGCTGAAGACATACCAGGCCTTTTTGTATTGACGGCACTTGGCTCAAGGGGACTGTGCACTGCACCCTTATTGGCAGAGGCATTGGCTTGCCAGCTTAGCGGCAGTCCATTGCCCATGGACAGGGATACCCTTGCCGCCTTAAGTCCCAATCGATTTTTGATCAGACAACTGCAAAAGCGGCCGGAGCATCAATAGCCGGATACGGGTAAACGCGATCGCGGTTACCCCTCAATCACCACATTGGGATACAGGGAATTGACCACCAGACTAGGGACAAAGCCTCTGGCACTGGAAACCACTTTCTTGTCACTAAGAGCGATGATACGGGCTTGAATTTGTACGCCGCGCCCCTGTCTGACCATGGTGCCGGATAGCACGTAATCCACCTGTTGCTCCTTAGCCAAATCCATCATCTGACGGCTAAACACCAGATCGCCATTGTTACCCACCTTGATCAGTTCCATGGTTTTATAATCCACCACAGTCATACCTAGCACCTGCATTTCAGAGATCAACTTTTCTGCCATCAGGTTCCCCAATACATTGGTGCCTTGCAGGCTGCTATCCAGCTCGACCAATGAAGCAATAGCAAGGCGCTTGCGGGGATTTTTCTGGCTTAAGTTAGCCACCAAATCCATGGCTAATTGCTCAGCATAGCCGTCCAATGATTTATGCAGATATTCAGCCTGATAAAGGTTTCCCGGGGTCTTCAGATAAGCCACCGGCGCAGTTTGTTGAGGTGCTGTTACCTGTTCTTGCTCACTGGGCGCAGGACGGTAGAACACCCCATGCTCCTGGCGATAGGGATAGTTGTTTTCTGCCTGAATTTCTTCCACCGCATCTTCAGCAGGCACGTCCTGCCAGGTGGTTTCATCACGTTGCACGCTTGGCTCTGCCTGCTTTGGCTCATCCCAGTTATTGCTGGAAGGTGCGCTTTGGCTGTCAGAGCTGAACATCTGTTCCAGGGGCTCGAAATTACAGCTACAAGCAGAAAGGGTAAGCGCCAGTAAAGACGGCAGTATTGGAGAAGCATTCATCACTTACCCCTTAGTCAGTTTAACGCCATCCACCTTGTCCTTGGCTTCGGATGGCAGCAGCGCATCCACCACGTAGAAGGGGATCAACGTCTGTGCAGTGGCAACCACCGCTTTTGTGCGCATTCCCAACACTCTGGCATTGACCAGATAGCCCCCCTGATGGCGGGTCAGCGTGCCGGTCAACACATAGTCCATGGGCACCCTTTCTTTGAGCTCCAGAAAATCACGGGACAGCACAAAATCACCGTCCTCGGTGACCCGCACGTATTCAGTAGATTTGTAATCCAGCACTGGGATACGGAATTTATGCAGCTCATGCATAAAGGACTCGGCCAGTTGGTATCCGAGCAAGTTTGTTTGCTGTAAGTCACTGTCTAACAAAGCAAAATGAGTAACGCCTATGGGCGTCTGGTCAGACACATACTCCATATTGGAGATAAGATCCTGAGTCATATTCTGCACATAACTGCCCACGTGTTTAGTCAGGGGATGGCCTTGATACAACACCCCTTTATCCATAAAAGCCGGCTGGTTCCCGGATTGCTTGACCGCACCAAAAGCATCAACACTCATGCCTGTGCCGGGTTGAACAGCCTGCGGTCCTTCGTAGGCGACGATATTGACCACATGGCCAGGCTCTGCCTCATTCATGTCGGGCTCTTGCTGCATAAAGCTGAAGCTATCGGCACATCCTGCCAACATGGCAACGGCAGTGAGAGATAGTATCGGATTGATTAACTTCATTGGCTATTACTCCGGTGCGCCTTGACGGTAAATCATACCGTCTCTGGTGGTGACGTGTTCACTGGGCCAGAACAACTCGTTGGGGAAAAACTTGGTTGCACCGGCCACCACGGTTTTACTGCGACTGTGCACCACCTTGGCGTTGACAACCGCGCCATTGGACTGCTCGGTGATGGTCCCGGTAATGTAGAAATCCACGTTCTGATTAGTCTCCAACTGGGAGAGTTGCCTGGACAACACACGTTCTGCCTGCTCTTCCATTATAATATCGTTTGTGGCCAGGAAATCTTGAACCAGATAGCCACGGCGACTGCTTTCGGTAATCATCCCCTGAGCCAGTTGGTGTCCAAGCAACATCAGTGGATGCTGACGACCTTGATTGTACTTAAGGCTGGTTATCGGCACGAAAGTTGCGGCAGCAAAGCGGTATTGCCTGGCCTGCGGGTACTTCCCCTCGAGGCTGGCAAACAGCTCCTGAGCCAGTTCATAGGTGTGAAATTCGGCATTGCCAGTTTGCTGGAGGGGTGCCTCAATCAGCGCCTCTTCCGGTTGACTGGCACAGGCCAATAAAAAACAGCACAAAACACAGGACAGTAAGTATTTCATCGTGCACCCACCGTGCGGACAATGGCCAAAATTTGGCGTTTGGATAACATCAATAGGCAATTCCCTGCATAAACTGCGCCAAGTATTCGGCAGATAACGTAACCCGCTCCCTTGCCGTGCGCCAACACAGACCAGGTATCATTTTGATATGGCGGTTAATTTTTATTCTTTGCTATAGTGGATTTTGGCGTGAGATCGACCACTTCACTCGATCACTTAACAGGAGTTCCAGGGAGACATTATGTTAGATAAGAACCAACGTTATATCAGCCGCCTAACCCGCGATACCTATGCGCTGATCCTTGCAGGCGGAAAAGGTTCGAGGCTGCATGAACTGACAGAGTGGCGGGCCAAGCCTTCGGTCTATTTTGGTGGCAAGTTCCGCATTATCGACTTTCCTCTTTCCAACTGCGTCAATTCAGGGATCAAAAAAATTGGCGTCGCAACCCAGTACAAAGCCCATTCCCTGATCAAACATCTGGTGCGTGGCTGGTCTCATGTGAATGTCAATATGGGTGAATTTGTGGACGTGTTACCCGCCTCGCAGCGCACCTCGGACCATTGGTACGCCGGCACCGCCGATGCCATCTATCAGAATATCGATATTATTCGCGCCCACAACCCCAAATATGTATTGGTACTCTCCGGTGACCATATTTACAAGATGGACTATGGCGAAATGCTGGCCTATCACGTTGAGTCCGGTGCCGATATGACGGTGTCCTGTATGGAAGTTCCTATCGAAGAGGCCGCCGGTGCGTATGGCGTGATGACGGTGGATGACCAATTCAGAATTCAGCGCTTCGATGAAAAACCGGCCAATCCTACCCCATTGCCACAAACCCCGGATATGACCCTGGCTTCCATGGGCAACTACGTATTTAACACCGAGTTTCTGTTTGAACAGTTGATCAAGGATGCTGACAACCAAGATTCAGAGCACGACTTTGGCAAAAACATCATCCCTTCGATTATCAAGAGCCATAAGGTCTATGCCTTTCCTTTCAGGGAGCCTGGCGGTAAGCGAGCCTACTGGCGCGATGTGGGGACACTGGATGCATTCTGGGAAGCCAATATGGAACTGATTTCGGTGGTGCCGGAGCTGAATCTGTATGATGAGAAGTGGCCAATTCTGACCTATCAGTTACAACAACCCCCGGCTAAGTTTGTGCTGAATGAATCTGATCGGGTTGGCATGGCCACTGACTCCATGGTATCCGGAGGCTGCGTGATCTCTGGCGCCAGGCTCAATCGCTCTCTGCTATTTTCAGATGTGACAGTGCATTCTTATTCACTGGTGGAAGATTCAGTGGTGTTGCCGGAGGTAGACATCGGTCGTCATTGCCATATTCGTAAGGCCATTATCGATCGCGGGGTGCATATCCCGCCCAATACCAATATCGGGATAGACAAAGAAGAAGATATTGCCAGAGGATTTCGCGTCACCGACAAAGGCGTGACGCTGGTCACGGCAGAGATGTTGGGGCAGAAGATCCACTACACCCGGTAGCGACTTTTAGTGTTGATTAAAAGCGAGGTCCTGGCACCTCGCTTTTTTATGCGAATTGATGGAAGAGTTGCGCCCAAAGGGCACGAACCTGATCCTGATCACCACCTTCTAATTCTTTGTTGGCAAAGGCCATCGCCAGACTGCTTTGCATCTTGTCATTCAGGCTTTGCAGGCAATGCTCCTTGGCATTTAAGGCATTGGCCACCACCAGTGAAAAATGGCCGCTTAAATAGCTGGAGATAAACAACTGCTGATCACTGCCCTCCTCTACCGCCTGATCAAACGCCTGCTCCACCGCCTCCACAAAGGCCTGAAATTGCTGCTCAGCCATAATAACTCCTACTCCTGGTTGCCCGGTGAGCTAACCGGGTAAAGCACTTGATCATGATAACCGGTGATCACAGGGATAAAACCAGACAGGCTCTTATCCAGTTCAGCATCGCCGGTATCGGCAATCAATGGCCGTCCGGCCAGGGATTGCAGTTTCTTCTTGGTGGCCACCACCAGAATATTGTCGCGGCCAATGGCGCGGATAAGGGCAGGACTCAGTTGCTGATTGCCGCGGCCGAAAATATGTCCCTGACCGCCAATTAAGGTGATCACCAGCTTGGCCGGCTGCCCCTCAAGACTTGCGAGTAACTCTTGTGCGGTGAGATCCCAGCCGACCAGTTCACGGTCCTTTACCAGATCCACCCCCAGCAGCGTGTTGTCCAAGCCAAGCTCTTCCATAATGGCGGCCACTGTTGAGCCTGAGCCCATGACAAAGTATTCATCGTCCATCAGTTCGATAACATGGGCAGCGATATCGGCAAGCACCAACTCGTCGGACTCCCTGCCTGCGACCTTGGTCGCCTGTACATAGCGAAGTTCACTGGGCACCAACATCTCGCCAAAACGGCGAGTCCGAACCTTGCCTTCACGCAATCCCTGTTCGTCAATGTCCATCACATCGGCATCCTGCAGGCTGACCAACTCCCCTTTGAGCATCATTTCCACTACCCGACCTGCCGCTTGGGGCGTGACACAATAAACGCCAGAGTGAATTTTACAACCCGCCGGAATACCTAATACCGGAACCCGCTCTTCTACAATGGAACAGATATTCCTGGCGGTGCCATCACCACCGGCAAACAGCAACAAATCGATACCTTTGTCCAGCATCAGTCTGGCGGTATTTTCCGTATCCACCGCTTCGGTTTGTACTGGTGGCTGATAAATCACTTCCACGGCAAAGCCTAAAGAACGCGCCAAGTCTTCGCCCATTTCCCCGCCGGCGGTCAGAATGGTCAACTGGCCCTGATAAGGAAGCAATAGTTCCAGGGCCTTTGCTGTTCGCTCGTTGGCGCGCTTTTGTGCGCCCATGGCCAGGGCCTTTTCGCGAATGTCAACGCCGTCACTGCCTTTCAGAGCAAGCGCTCCGCCAATGCCAGCATAAGGATTGATAATCAGCCCCAACCTAAAGGACATCTTGCGCCTCCGCTTTGAAATCTGACGCTTTCAGTACTGGGGTTTGGTAAAACTGGTGCAGGGTATTGATAAACTGGCGCGCCCGGCTGGGAAAGCCTTGTTGCAAATAATGCAGCAACTGACTGCGCACATTGGCGGTAAAAGATTCGCGATCCGGCTCGGCGCCGTTGAGGTTATCGGTGCTCACCCGAAAAGGCTTTCCAGCCGCCTGGCTCATGGCCCATTCAATGGCCTGGGGTTTGATTTCTACCTTTTCAAACTCGGCCTGCTGTGCGGCATCACGACCGTCGGGGCAATACCAGTAACCGTAATCCACCAACTGCCGACGCTTCTCACCGGCCAGGGTCCAGTGTGCAATTTCATGTAAGGCGCTGGCATAAAAGCCATGGGCGAAGACCACGCGGTGATAGGGTACCTTATCGTCAGCAGGCAGATAGATGGGTTCATCGTCCCCCAATACCAGGCGGGTATTGTGACTGGCAGCAAACTGGCCATCGAACAACAGGATCAGATCCTGGTATTGGTGCTGTCTGTCTGCCACATGTCACTCCTGATGCAAAAACCGGCGCGCATTGTATCCAGTTGCCAGGTTTGGCTCAACTTTGCCGCCGTTCGCCCTGCAATTGCTGACGGGGCAATAACATCACCACCAGGGCAGCCAGCGTCACCACGGCAGCGGCACATAAGAAAGTCAGTTCAGCCCCCTTGCCTTGCTGCCACAAGTGTCCGGCGCCATAGTTCCCCAGTGCGCCGCCCAGCCCCGTGGCCAAACTCACGTACAGGGCCTGACCACGGCTTTGAAAACGCCGCCCGAAGTAGCGATGAATGAAATGCACAGATGCGGCATGGGTTAAGCCAAAACTGGCCGCATGAAACAGCTGACTGAGGATCAATAGCCACTGTACATGGGCCAGACTTGCCATCACATACCAGCGCAATGCGGTGAGTAGCAGACTGACATACAGCACCCGCTTTACGCCAAAACGGCCAATCAGACGCCCGGCCAGCATAAAAATAACAATTTCTGCGACCACCCCTACGGACAGCAGCAATCCCGTCTGCATACCGCTATAGCCCAGGTCCTTCATGTATAAAGTAAAAAAGCTGTTGTAGGGACCGAAACTGACTTGCAACAAGCAGGCAGCGAGGATAAAGCCGATAAATACCGGCGCTCTCAGCCAATCCCATATAGGGCCTTCGGGTTCATTGTCGATCTGTTGTTGTGGCGGCTCTTGCAACCGCAAGCTGACCAACAATAAGGAAAGCAGCAGTCCACTGCAGAGGAAAATCAGCACTTCGGTGCCATACCAATCTATTAAGCGTCCAGCCAGAACGGTAAGCAGAATAAAACCCAGGCTTCCCCACAGGCGAATACGGCTATAGCGACTGGCATTGCCCTCCACCGAATTGAGGGTGATCACCTCCATCTGCGGCATAATGGCGGTCCAGAACATCAGTACCAGGCCAAAACACAGGGCCAGACTCCAAAAATCATCGGCGATAAAGATAAACAGGAAACTGAGGCTGGCTAACAAACAACCCAGCTGCAGAATACGCAGACATTTACCGCTGCTATCGGCCAGATTGGCCCACAGAGTGGGGCCCAGAATGCGCGCCAGGGTAATCAGTGCCAACAATTCACCAATGGCGGTGGAGTCCAGGCCCCTGCCATCCAAAAACAGGGCAAGATAAGGCACCAGCACACCCAGCTGGCCGAAGTACAACAGGTAGGCCAGGGCAAGCCAGCCCGTGCCGGCACCCATATTCACAGATTTATGCATTGCCTCAGGCTTGTCCTGGCAGAACCGGCGTGGTGTGGTTTACATCGGCATTTTGACCGCGATGGCGCAGATAGTGATCCATCAGCACCAGGGCCAGCATGGCTTCAGCAATGGGCACAGCACGAATGCCCACACAAGGATCGTGGCGGCCTTTGGTGACCACTTCCGCCTGTTCACCGCGGATATTCACCGTCTCTCCCGGTACACTGATGCTGGATGTGGGTTTAAGGGCCATATGCACCAGAATATCCTGGCCGCTGGAGATCCCACCTAATACACCGCCAGAGCGATTGGACAGAAAACCCGCCGGGCTCATCAGGTCGCGATGCTCACTGCCTTTTTGATTCACCACTTTAAAGCCATCGCCAATCTCAACGCCTTTGACAGCATTAATGCCCATCATCGCTTGCGCGATATCGGCATCGAGACGATCGAATACCGGCTCACCCAATCCCACCGGCACGCCAGTGGCCACTACCGACACTTTGGCGCCGATGGAATCACCGCTTTTCTTCAGGTCACGCATATATTCATCGAGCGCTTCCAACTTTCCCGGTTCGGCACAGAAAAATGGGTTGTCATAGACGATGGACAAATCTTCAGGAGCCAGTTCGATGGGCCCCAGTTGCGACAGATAGCCCTGGATCTGGATCCCCAGGCGGTCTTTTAAATATTTTTTAGCAATGGCGCCGGCGGCCACACGAATGGCGGTTTCACGAGCACTGGAGCGGCCACCACCGCGGTAATCACGCAGGCCATATTTTTGCTGATAGGTATAATCGGCATGGCCCGGACGGAAGATATCTTTGATATTGGAATAGTCTTGCGAGCGTTGATCGGTGTTTTGAATCAACAGGCCAATGCTGGTGCCCGTGGTTTTGCCCTCGAATACGCCAGAGAGGATTTGCACCTTATCTTCTTCGCGCCTGGCGGTGGTGTACCTGGATGTCCCGGGCTTACGCCGGTCCAAGTCCACTTGCAGATCCTCTTCGCAAAGTTCCAATCCCGGCGGACAACCATCCACCACACCGCCTAAGGCAATGCCATGGCTTTCACCAAAGGTGCTGACGGTAAAAAGACGTCCGAAACTATTGCCCGCCATTATTCACCTCCTTCTGATTCTTACACCAGGCCACTAAATTTTCGCGACTGATAGCAAAGACACCATGACCGCCGCGTTCAAACTTGATCCAGGTCAGTGGCAGATCCGGGTATTGCTCAGTCATATGTACCCAGGAGTTACCCACCTCGACAAATAGCCAACCGCGTTCGGTCATAAAATCCGGGGCTTCGATGAGCATGCGACGGACCAGATCCAAGCCATCAAATCCTGCCGCCAGTCCCAATTCAGGCTCATGCTGGAACTCCTGTGGCAGGTCGTTCATGTCCTCCTCATCCACATAGGGAGGATTGGCAATAATCAAATCGTATTGCTGCCCGACGAGGCCATCGAACAAATCGGATTGCAACGGAAACACACGATGTTCAAGATGATGTTCCTGGATATTGATTTCAGCGACCTCCAGGGCGTCGCTACTGATATCTACCGCATCCACTTGGACATTTTCGAAGGCATGGGCGGCGGCAATGGCAATACAGGCGCTACCGGTGCACATATCCAGAATGCAGTCTGGTTCAAAGTTAAGCCAGGGACTGAATTTTTTATCAATCAGTTCAGCAAAGGGAGAACGCGGCACCAGGACCCGCTCGTCCACATAAAAAGGTAATCCACAGAACCAAGCCTGATTGGTCAAATAGGCCAGCGGCACACGCTCTTCCACCCTCCTTTGCACCAGCGCCACTATGGCTTCGCGCTCGGTCTGGGTCAGGCGAGCATCAAACCACTTGGGATCAATATCCTGCTGCAGATTGAGTACCTGCAATATCAGACTGACCGCTTCGTCCCAGGCATTGTCGGTGCCATGGCCAAAATGCAGTTCTTCGCCATTAAAGCGGCTCACTGTCCATCTCACCATATCCAACATAGTTCGAAGTTCGCTGATGGCTTGATGATTATGGGCTGGTTGTGTCATGGGATTGCGTTACCTGTGTGATCGATTTTGTTATCATGCGGCCACAAACTTTCCAATGCAGGGTGTCATGCACAAAAAGTCCAAACTGGCCGACGACGACCGCGCCTTATTTAAAGAAATAACCCAAGGGGTGGCGCCGTTAGAGCAGGACAAAATACCCCCTCAGCCCCCTGCCAGCAAGCAAAAAGCCAATTCCCTACCGAAAAAAACGGGTGGTGGCGATCTCGCGCGCAAAATCGCCGCCAGCTTTGAGTTTTCTGACGGCTTCGAAGCCTGGTTTGATCCCAAACTAGCAGTCAAATATATCCGCCCCATGGCCGACCATCATTTACTCAAGCAATTACGCCGGGGTGACTATGTGCCCGAATTTATCCTCGATCTGCATGGACTTAAGCGAGATGAAGCGAAGGCTGAAATTGCTGCACTGCTATATACCGCCGTCAAACAGCACTGCGACTGCGTGTGTATTGTGCATGGCATAGGCGAACACGTGCTTAAACGCAGCACCCCGAACTGGTTGATTCAACACCCCGACGTCGTCGCATTCCACCAAGCCCCGCTGGAATGGGGCGGTGACGGCGCCTTATTGGTATTGCTCGATATTTCAACAAATTAATATATGCTCGCCAAAGCTTTGGCTACAATATAGGCGTACTGATTGAAAGCCCACAGGGGCAGCGTTTAGCGCGGTGTGTTCCCCTCACCCGCTGAAGCTGCAGGGCTCCCACATAAAAGGTGGTTATGGGAGCATCCAATCTTCACATTCTTAAGGCTGGCCGCCGATGAAAGCATTGGTCCGCTATTGCCTGCAATTTTTGACTCTGGCCAGCAGCTATGCACTCTTCGGTTTTTGGGGCATTGAGCTTGCAACATTCTCCTACAATATCAGCCTGATATGGCCGCCGGTGGGCATTGCCGTCGCCTTGCTGCTGCGCTGGGATCTGCGCCTGTGGCCAGCCATATTGGTGGGTGGCACCTTTCTGGATACGGTGTTTACAGGTCACAACTTTTGGATGGCCTTGCAAATTGCGGCCACTGCAACAATTCCCATCTATCTGTGCTGCTACACGCTAAAGCGCCTGGGCTTTGACGCCAGACTTGAGAGCAATAGCGATATTTTGTTGTTTACTCTGATAGGTGTTCTGGCTTGTTCCATGCTGATGGCGCTGCTAGGCGTATCCTTACTGACCTGGCATCAGCTCGTTTCCTTATCCGACTTCGCCAAAGCCTGGCTCAACTGGACACTGGGAGACATTACCGGCGTCTTGATCTTCGGTATTCCGCTGCTGTCATTCAATCTTAACCGCCTTAATCAGTTATTCAGACCCGCGGTGATGTCGGTATTCTTTCTGATGTTACTGCTGTGCCTTGAAATTTTCGTCTTGCAGAGCACCAGCATGGCCCCAGCCATGGCCCTGCTGCCAATGCTCGGCTTATTGTGGATTGCCCTTCGTACCAACCTGGCGGTGACCTCCTGGGTGATCCTGGCCCTGGCCATGGTGGCAGGTTATGGAGCCCTCAACCAACAGGGTATCTTTGCGAATTTATCGAACCCGATACTGGGTACCTGGCTGTATGTCACCAGTCTAGGTGTGGCCTCATTGATTTTAGCCGCCAGTGCCATGGAGAGTCGTTTAAAGACGGAGCAAATGCGTTATGCCATCAAAGCGGCGAGGTTGGGCATTTGGGATTGGCGTCTGGACGAAGGCAAACTCTACTTCAACAACATGTGGACCAGACTATTGGGCTATTCTGCAAGCTACCAGGTGTTGACGCTGGAAGCCTTTGAAAAGTTACTCCACCCCGACGATTTGCAAAGCGCCCGGGAAGCGGTGAGAAGTTATCTTAAGGGCCAGCAACATCAGCTATTGCATGTTTTCAGGCTTAAGCATGCAGATGGCAGCTGGCGCATCATACGCAGCGACGGTCAAATCGTTGAACGAGACCGCATGGGTAAGGTATTGCGTATGTGCGGTACCCATGCCGACATCACCGAGCAGCAAACCACACAGCAGGAGCTTGAGGACACCACCCGTTTCCTGCAACGCATATCCGAACAAGTACCGGGCGCAATTTTTCAATTTCGTATCGATCAAAACGGTCAGATGAGCTTTCCCTATGCCAATCAAGGCATGGAAAAGCTGACAGGACTGAGCAATGAAGTACTGAAGGAAAGCGCCAATCCGGTAATGGCGACCATTGATGAACGATACCGTGAAAGCTTTAAGCAAGACATGGAAAGCTCCCGGCAAAATCTGAGCATTTTGCATAGTGAGTTTCGGGTAACTATGCCAAGCCCTGGCTGGCGGGAAGTGTTTGCCCGCCCTGAACATCAGGCCGATGGCAGCACCTTGTGGCACGGTTATGTCACCGATATCAGTCAACACAAGGCCTTGGAGCAAGATCTGCGCGAGCTGAACCAAACCTTGGTCAGGGCGCAGCAAGCTGCGAGATTAGGTACCTGGACGGCCGATCTGCAAAGCGGGCAGATGTGGTGGTCAGATGTATTGTTCGATATTTTTGCCGTGGACAATCAAGCACACACTAACCTGTCAATGCTGCTTGAATTAGTCCATCCCGAAGATAAAGAGAAGGTCGAACAGGCTTGGCAGCAGGCCAAACGCAGCGGCCATCTTAATGTGGAGCATCGTATTGTACGCAGCAGTGGCGCAATACGTTGGATCCATCAACTGGCCAACCGCACCGAAGAGGGTAAACTCGAGGGCACGGCTCAGGATATTACTGCGCGTAAATCCCTTGAAGTCCGCTTCCATGAACAGGCCATGACCGATGAGCTCACTGGTATTGCGAACCGGCGCGCATTTATGCAATTGCTGGAGCAGGAATGGAGCCGCTTTCGCCGTCATCAATTACGTCCGGCCTTTGTGATCTTGATGGATATCGATTTTTTCAAGAAGGTTAACGACACACATGGTCATGATATCGGTGACAAGGTGCTTTGCCACTTTACCAGTCTTATCAGCAATCGAATTCGTAAAGATGACCGATTCGGGCGACTCGGTGGCGAGGAGTTTGCCGTGTTGGTCACCGATAGCAATCTGGAAGATGTGTTAATCCTGGCCGAAACCCTAAGAGAAAACATAGAGAATCGCCCTTTGTCTATCACTCGTACCACCAAAGTGGCGATCACAGCCAGTTTTGGCGTGGCCTGTTTTAGCAACAATGATCAGAGCTTTGATGAAGTATTGATCTCGGCCGACCGTGCGCTTTACCGGGCAAAAAGCAGTGGGCGCAACAAAGTCATGGTCGATGAGCCTCACGCTCAGCCAATAAACAACTAAGGCTATGGCGTTATCAGTTCAACCGAAAAACAACCGCCACAGCCAACTCTTATCAAGATCTTCCTGGCAAGACTTATACTGTTTGGCATAACGTAAAGAACGATCTTTGACCTTCAGCGCGATCTGCTTCAACCAGGCTTTGTTGTTGTAAGTCTTGCGCCGGTAACCGCCCCAACCTTCGTGGTAATTCAGGTACTGCGCATAGGCATCCCATTTAGACACGCCGTTAATTTTATGGGTCTTGCTGATAAACCAGCCCATAAAATCCATGGCATCGTCAAAATCTTCGCGGGACGACCAACTGTTGCCCGTTTCTCGCTGATAATCTTCCCAGGTAGGCGTCTTGGCCTGAGAATAACCATAGGCGGAACTGACTCTGCCCCAGGGGATCAGGCCGAAGAAAATGTAATCCCGGGGTGGCAGGGCATTATGCTTAAAGGAGCTTTCCTGATACATCATGGCCATAGGCACATGAATGGGCACCCCCCAACGCTCATTCATATCCACCGCAGCGTCATACCAGTCACGTTTTTCGTAAAAAATTTCACACAGATTACTGCTGTCCTTAGGGGGCGCCGAGGCACAACCGCTAAGGAATGGAACAGCCAATAAACCTGATAAAATGATTTTTTTTATATTCACGTCGAACTTCTAGCGCTTTGGATGTTCTGATTCTGTGTTATTTCTGTGTCCCCTGAATACGTTGCCCGGTTTTTCCGGGCTTTTTTATGCAGGCTGTGCCACCTTTTTTTCAAAGTAGGCGCTGAGGAAATCATCAAAAGACTGGGTATCGCCCTTTTCCTCGCTTTCCTGTGCCTGCAAGGATGTTTTCGCCAGTAACTCCAATTCTGCCTCGCTGTGATATTCATACTGGTGCAACATCAGATGTTGGCGATACTGCTCTGCCATGGCCAGGGCATAATCGCCGGTACCCATGCCACACTGCATCAAATTGTCTAACATACGGGCAGAGGGGGTCAGGCTCGGATCGCGTACTTTTTCCCACTCCGTTTGCACCGCCTCACTGTAGAGATTTTCCTGATACACAGCATCCATCACCTTCGCAACCTCTAGCAAGTCTTTAAAGATGTCATCGGCCCATTCACGCAGACTAACCGACCCGGTATTGCGCTCCAGCATCAGTCCGGGTTTTCGGCCTTCGGTTACGACTGCACGCAGATTGGCTTCGGTCTGCGAAAAACCGCCGGGATCCAAGGCATCACTGTGACTGATGGCGCAATAAACCAAAAACACATTGAGGAAATAGAATTGGTTCAGGCAGATCCCCACTTCACTAAATGGGTTCAGATCCAAGGCCCGCACTTCAATGTAGCGTACTCCCCTGTCCTCCAGCGCATCGGAGGGCTTCTCCAGGCGTTTAGTGATCTGCTTGGGTCGGATGGGTGAGTAGAGTTCATTTTCAATCTGCAGCACATTGGCGTTAAGCTGCTGATGTTTACCGTCTTTTTTATCGGCAAAACGCGCAAACTCTGCCGATGGGGTATGAATCGCTTGTCTTAGCGAAGCAACATACTTATCCAGTTCGTTGTAACAGATATTCAGCCCCGACTGCGCCTTGTTGGTGTAGCCCAAATCGCTCATCCGCAAAGATGTGGCATAAGGCAGATAGTAAGAGCCTTGCGGGCTTTTCTGGAACGGCAGGCTACTCTGCTTACCACGGATAAAAGAGCCACACAGGGCCGGCGACGCACCGTACAAGTAGGGTATCAACCAACACAGTCGGCGATAATTACGAATCAGGGCAAAATAAGCAGCGGATATTTCATCCTTGGTCGCCTGCGGCGCTCCTAAGGCAGTGAGCCATGCCTGCCAGAAACTCTCTGGTAACGAGAAATTAAAATGCACCCCGGCAATGGCTTGCATCATGCTGCCGTAACGATTCTTCAACCCCGTCCGGTACAAGGTTTTCATCTTGCCGATATTGGATGAGCCGTATTGGGCGATGGGAATATGCTCCTCGCTTTCGATATAGCAGGGCATACTCATCGGCCACAAGCGTTCCTCACCAATGCGCTCAAGTACAAACTTGTGGATATCACGCAACTGGGCCAATGCCTTGCGAGGATCTTCATGAGGCTCGGTAATAAATTCGAGCAGGGCTTCCGAGAAATCGGTGGTGATGAATTCATGGCACATCGCCGATCCAAGCGCTTTCGGGTGGGGCGTTTGGGCCAGGCTGCCGTCAGGATTAATTCGCAGGGTTTCTCGTTCTATCCCCTGCTTGATGCCTTTGAGGGTGGCGGCGATATCGGGCCTGGCTAACAGGCGCAAGCGCTCGCTAAATGGCTGGTTGTTATGCTGCAAAATATATCCTAATGTGGACAAGCCCCCTCTTTAATGGGGGACTTGTTCGTAAATTCAAGCTCGTCATCTGATCAGGGCATGCAGAACGCCGACCTACTCCGTGATATTCACCTCAACAATGTCCCTGTTTAGGCCGCTCAACTGATCCATAATCTGTGCTTTGTCACCTACCACCAGCAGTTGCATGCTATCCAGTTGCAGATGTTTAGCTGCCAGTGCGTTCAACTCAGCGGTACTGATATTTTTGATCACAGTATGCTGCTGCTTTACAACGTCCGGCGGTAAATCATAGTTCACCAAGTGACGTAAAAATCCAACTTTTTGCCCTGGGGTTTCATAATCCAAGGCTTCAGCTTGTAAATAGGCCTGGCGCAAGGAGGTCAGTTCAGCTTGGCTCATGCCTTCTTCAGCATAGCGGTCAATCTCTGCCATCAACGCCTCAATGGCCTCAGCAGTATTGTCCTGTTTGACGCTGCTGGCGGCCTCGAACCACCCCAGGGTCTTGCCTCCCACAAACATACTGTTGGCCCCATAAGTGAAGCCTTTCTCTTCCCTTAGCTTAAGATTAATACGGCTGTTAAACATGCCGCCCAACGGAAAATTCATCAGTTTCGACTTAAAATGCTCACCGGTTGCATCATAAGGCAGCGAAGGCTTAAACAATTTAACAACAGACTGATTGGCACCGGGTCTGTCGATAAAATACAACTTGGCTTCCTTCAACTCAGGAAAATCCGCGTAGTCGGGGATGACATAGTCCTGTCCCTGCCACAACTTCAGAAAATTCAGTTGAGCCAATAACCTTTGTTGTTCCACATCACCCACCAGGACCAGCTTCGCTTTCGCAGGCGAATAGTAGCGCTGATAGAAGGCCTTCACGTCCTCAAGGGTGACCGACGCGAGGGTGGTCAATGTGCCTTGATCGGGCAGACTTACGCGATTCTGTTCACCAAAAAGCAGTTGACTGACGCCTCGGCTGGCCAAACGCTCTGGATCTTTCAATTGTTGTTGAATCCCCTGCAACGCCTGCTGACGTATACGCTCAAAGTCTTCTTGCAAAAATGCCGGCTGGAAGAGTTTTTGTTGCAAAAGCTCAAGGGTCTCGGCAAGATTTTTGCTCAGGCTGGATACCGTAATCTGAGAATGGCGACCCGCTGCACCGAAGTAGATTTGGCTACCAAGCTTACTCAGCTCATTGGCCAGTTGCTCGGTGCTCATGGTCTTGGTTGACTCATTCATCATCTGCGCGGTGAGCCAGGCCAACCCCGCTTTTTCAATAGGATCCAGTAATGGTCCCCCTTCCATAGAGAGGGTCAGCGTCACCGTCGGCGTTTCTTTGCTTTGATGACCAATGATTTCAATACCGTTTTGCCACTGGGTTTGCCAAAACGCCGGCACATGGATTAGCGGATTGGGACCCGCCGGCGGCACTTGGTTTCGATCAAAATCATCCGCCACCACTTTTTGCCGTAAAGCAGGACTTTGCGCTGACTCCTGGTCCGTTGGCATCGCTTGTGGCTTAGTAAAGTCGGAGGGCGCGGCGGCCAATTCAGTTTGGCCGCGAGGAACGATACTCAATACAACCGCTGGCTTGTCTTTGATATAGCGACGATAGACCCGCATCACGTCTTCTTCGGTAACTGCGGCGTATCTGTCCAAATCAAATTGCAGTAAATCAGGCTGCCCTTCGAAAACCTCATTGGCAGCCAGGGTCGATACTTTGCCGGCCACACTTTGCAATCCGTAAATGGTGCCAGCTTCAATGGTGGTTTTAGTGCGGACGAGATCGTCCGGCATCACTCCTCGCTGCTCAAATTCGTTGAGGGTGCTTTGGATTATCTGCTGCAATTCACCGAGGTTGCTCACCCGGCTTGGATGGGCAAGCGCAATCAATTGAAATTCGCAGGCCAATTCGCGACAAGGATGACTGACCGCGGCGTTGACCGCGATCCCTTGCTTAACCAGGTTTTTATAAAACAGTGAGGTCTTGCCGCCGCCGAGAATATCGGCCAACACATCCAACGCGGCTTCATCCTCGTGTCGTGCATACACCGTCGGCAGCGTCAGCTGTAACAGCGGCAGATGCACATCATCTTCAAGCACCAGATGGCGACTCTGAGGCAACCTGACTTGCTCCTTTTTTAACGGCTCAACTGCTGGGCCTGCGGGAATACTGGCAAAATACTTCACCACCCAGTCAAGTACTTGCTGCTCATCGAAGTCTCCACCAATGGTCAATACCGCATTATTGGGGCCATACCATGTTGCAAAGAATCGTTTTAAATCCGTTACATCCACCCGTTGTAAGTCCTCGGGGTATCCAATAGTGGGCCAGGAATAAGGATGCCCCGCGGGGTAGAGTGCTTCAGCGGTGCGTTCTAAGCGCAGACCATAGGGTTGGTTGTCAACGTTCTGTGCCCGTTCGTTTTTTACTGTTTCGCGCTGAATTTCAAATTTTTCCTGCGTCACCGCAGGCAGCAGGAACCCCATACGATCGGCTTCCAGCCACAGCACTTTTTCAAGCTGATTGGCCGGCACAGTTTGATAGTAATTGGTGCGGTCACTATTGGTGGTGCCATTCAGCGTGCCGCCCGCTTCGGTAATAATCTTAAAGTGCTGCTCGTCAGCAACATGGTCTGAGCCCTGGAACATCATGTGTTCGAAAAAGTGAGCGAAACCGGATTTACCTGGTTCTTCCCGGGAAGAGCCCACATGATAGGTGACATCGACATGCACCAGCGGATCGGAATGGTCGGCATGTAAGATCAGAGTAAGGCCATTATTCAGACGGTATTTTTTAAATGCGAGTCCCTGCGAGCCGGTATTTTGGTGTTGCTCAACAAGTTGAATACCGGGCGGCAACACCTCGGGTGAAGGAGACTGAGAGCAGGCGCCCAGGGTCAGTAAAAAAAGGCTGGCGAAAGTCTTAAGGGTACGCATCGGGGTCAAGAATTCCTGTCTAAAGTCATACCGACAACATGAGGTAATCCCACATCTTATAACAGTTTTCATGCTCTTGGCTGTTACGCATCCGTGATCTGTTATGAAAATTGTAATAAATTAAGTAGTTGTATTAGCACAAGTATTAAGAGCAATAGCACGTATGGCCAAACAATACTTGCCTGTGCAAAGGCTAAAGGCCAAACTTCGGGTGCCGACGACACCTGCGCCATCGAGTAACAATAGGATAAAGTTGTGAGCCAAGCGCCTCTTCTCGACATCTCAAATGCCCTGTTGCAACTGGGCGGCAATCAAGACCTTTTGCAGCGCTTGCATCAGCGGTTTTTAGAAGACTATGCCGATACGGCCATTCAAACCCAAACGTATTTGGATAAGGGAGAATGGCATGAAGCGCAGCAATTGGTGCATTCCATAAAAGGCGTGTCCGGTAATCTGGGTTTACAACGCCTTTACCTGACCAGTGTGACATTGGATACCTTGCTCAAGGTGCAAGATCCCGGCGCTCAGCCCCTGTGCAAAGAGTTCGGCGACATCCTGCAACAAACTCTGAATGTGCTTGCCAATCAGGAAACCGAAAAGACTGCACAACAAGCAGTGAAGGCTACACCGATGGCTAAACAAGCATTGTTAAATGCCTTGAGTGACAGGGAGTTTATAACAGCCGATAGCCTGCAAGGCTATCTTGCAGGCATCAAGGCTGAGGATGCCGTAAAGCAACAAATCGCAGGACTGGTGGACAATCTTGAGTACGACGCCGCGATTGATCTTCTGTCAGCTCTCCCGGAATGAGCCCATCCCCTGCACTTAACGGACCGTCGATCACTATCGTAGATGAGCAGCCTGATTTTTTGGTTATTGATAAACCAGCAAGCATCGGCGTGCATCAGGAAGGTGAGCTAGACGGGCTTGTAACTCTGGTATGTCGCCAAACCGGTTACCCTCAGCTTTGGTTGGTGCACCGGCTGGATAAAGAAACGTCCGGCCTACTCCTGCTGGCTAAAAATGCACATACTGCTGCCGCTTTTGGCAAATTATTCGAACAGCGGCAAGTGCAAAAATTCTATCTGGCCCTTAGCAACCGCAAGCCCAAAAAGAAACAAGGTGCCGTTATCGGCGATATGGTCAAATCCCGTGATGGGCAATGGATGCTAACCCAAAGCAAAGAGGCGCCGGCGGTCAGTCAATTTTTCAGTTGTGGACTGGGTGATGGCTTAAGACTGCTGCTGGTCAAACCCAGCACCGGTAAAACGCACCAGATAAGGGTGATGGCGAAAAGTCTGGGCAGCCCTATTCTGGGTGACAGCCTGTATAAAGGGGAACGGGCCGATCGCATGTATTTGCATGCCTATGCGCTACGTTTTGAACTGAGCGGACAACTCTACAGCTACGTGCAGCTACCGACGGCAGGACAACACTTTATTGCCTCCCTTTGCCAGCAGAGCCTGAGCCAATGGCAGACGCCCTGGCAGCTCCCCTGGCCTGAAGTAAAGGAACAGGCAAAATGAAAGCCAAGCTGGTGATCTTGGGACAAGGTGCTATTGGCAGCCTACTCGCGGCGCGCTGCCACCATTTGGGCATGGATTATGGGGTGATGACAAGAAGTGGAAAGGTCACTTCTTTTCGCTTTCAGCCATTACAAAGCGCGGCTGTAGAAGTAAGTCCGTCTCTGATTACTCCTGAGCAGCTAAGGGGTAACGAAATCCTATTGCTTGCGCTAAAGGCCTACCAGATATTACCGGCGTTAGAAGCGCTGAAGCCCAATATCACAGAGCAGGCTTTACTGCTTCTGCACAATGGTATGGGCACAGTGACACCAACGCTATCCCTTTTTCCCCAAAACCCTTTGTTGGTCGGGATAACCCGTATGGCTTCCCTTAAAAAGGAGGATTTGGTCACTGAAACCGGTGCCGGGATTACCGATCTGGGTTGGATCAGCCACAAAAACGATGCTCGCCGTCATGCTGATGTAGAACAGCAGCTCTCAGCGTTGCTGGCCCCTTGCAAGTGGCATCAGGATATCAACCCGGCTTTATGGATGAAGCTGGCGGTCAACGCTGTGATCAACCCCTTAACGGCGCTACACAATATCCGCAATGGCGAGTTGGCCGATCCGCGCTTTGCCAGTCTTATTCAGGGGCTTTGTGCTGAAATCGCAACGCTGATGAATACATTAGCAATTGAGGGCGCCAAAGACATTGAAAAGCGGGTGTATGAAGTGATCAATGCCACAGCAACCAACTACTCATCCATGCACCAGGACATAGCACATGGACGCCCCACTGAAATTGATTACATTAGTGGTTTTGTCGTCACTACAGCCGAATCTTTGGGTCTGCCGGCACCGCTGAACAAGGAGTTGTGGCAAGCCGTCAGCTCAAGAACGGTTTAAGGTCGGTATACCTTAACGTTTTGGTAGCCCTGCTCGTGCAACAACAGCGCCTGCATATTGCTCATTACACCACGCTCGCAATATAGGAAATAAGCCCTACTCTGATCTAAATCGGCAAACTTGCGGGCAAGCTGGAAAAACGGAATATGCAGCACCTGATGGTCAGGCACAGAAAGAGGCTTGTTCTCCTCTTCCTCCGGTGCACGTATATCCAAAACCACCGCCCCCTCAGGCATGGCTTCCACCGCCTCGACTTGAGCGACTTCCTTCTCGGTATCCTCGGCGATACGGCGAATGTCCAACACATTCGAGGCTCTGACCACCTTGGTAATCAAATCCTCATCCAACTTGGCTTCTTGCTCTTGCACCTGTTCGAGAATGGCGTGCACTGTGGGTTTTTTGGAGATCACGCCGCAGTACTCGGGCATGCTCTTGGCAAAATCTTCGGTACCAATTTGTCTGGCAATACTGATGATCTCGGATTTATCCATACATACGATGGGGCGCAGCACCAATTTATCAGTAGTCTGAGTGATTACGTGCAAATTGGTCAGGGTTTGACTGGACACCTGGCCCAGACACTCACCGGTAACCAGAGTGGTAATCGCCAGGTTATCGGCCACCATGCTTGCGGCTCTTAGCATCATGCGTTTTAGTACCACGCCCATCAGGCCGTTATCGACTCGCTCAAGGATCTGCGCCACCACCGGCTCAAAGTCTACCGCAATAAACTTGACCTTATGGGACGCGCTGTAACGTTTCCACAGATAATACGAGGCTTGTTTAACCCCAATCTCGTGCTGCCGGCCACCTAAGTTAAAGAAGCAATAATGGGTGCGGGCGCCACGACGGATCATCTGGTAACTGGCCACGCCGGAATCAAAGCCACCTGATATCAGTGACAGCACATCTTCCTGAGTAGGCAGCGGCATACCGCCTAAGCAGCGGAAACGATGGTCAATCAACAGCAACTGGTCTTTATCAATCTCCAGTTCAATTTGTACATCGGGACGTTTTAGCTCGACGCCGCCGCTGACACAGTGCTGATTCAGCCCACCACCGACATAGCGAGCCACATCCATGGACGTAAAGTCATGCTCACCGCGACGCTTCACCCTCACCGCAAAGGTTTTACCCGCAAGTTTGTCATGCCATACCGCTTTGACCTGCTCATAAATATCATGCAAGTCTTTGTATTCACTTTGACGAACCTGCAGACACTGTTCGATGCCCGGAATACGCTTAAGTTGATCAATTACCTGCGCGTCCTGTTCAGGCGTTTCGGTGCGGGCTTCAAGGATCAGTTTGTCCCATTTATTCCATACGGCCACTTTAAAATCGTAAGCCTTGAAGATATTGCGAACGTTACCTTCGAGGATTTTGGTAAATCGACGACGCACCGAATCGCTTTTGATGGAGATCTCGGGATGAAGCTTGAGGATAAATTTCATAAATTGGACGCAGCGGCAAAAAAGCGCGGCATTATAGCAAAAGATTAGCGGCCAGCCTATGCTGGCCAGCTGCTAACTTTATTGAGAGGGTCAACTCACTGCTCGGGTTCAACCACTGAAATAGGCTTGGACTCCATGGGCTCACCCTGATTGATGGCGATCTCCACGCGGCGGTTGCGACTGCGCCCTTCGGCGGTCGTATTGCTGGCCAGCGGCTTATTATCCGCCATTCCCACCACCGACATACGGGACTCGTCAAAATCCGGCGCCTTCGCCATCGCCTCGGCTACCGCCACCGCACGCTGCGCAGACAGATCCCAATTCGAACGATAAAGCTCATTGGAAATACGCTCATTGTCACTGTGACCTGATATTTCAATTTTGCCGGGAATATCCGCCAACAAGGAGCCAACTTTACGCAACACAGGAATAAACTGAGGTTGTAAAAATGCCGAACCTGCCGAAAAAGCCCCGTTTTCACGGATACGAATGGTGATTTGTTGTCCCAAAGACTCCATTTCAATAGCGCCATCGAGAATTTGCTTTTCTAACTGCTGGGCAATTTTCTTCACCTGCTCATTCACCTGCTGTTGCTGAGCTGCTTGAGTAGAGCTGGAGGCAGAATCCTGGGCCGTTTGTTGCGACTGACCACCGCGCTGGGTGCCACGCTGTTTTTGCCGACCGCCGGCCGAATCTTCATCACCGGCCTGGAATTCCAGCATCTGCTGGGTCATTTCAATGGTCTGCTGTTGGATATTCTCAATGGGTGTAGGGTCGGGACGTCCCGGACGAAACTCCATGGCAATCACACTGGTGCCTTTGGGAATGTCCTTTACCTCAATTTTGTTTTGTACACCGAAGGCAAACTTCATCGAACCGGCAATCTGCTTGAACTTAAGTACGTCCATCTCGGAGAATGCCAGCAGCAACACGAAGAAACACATCAGCAGTGACATCAGATCGGCAAAGGTAGCCATCCAGGCCGGTAAGCCGGCCGGGCATTTGGGACATTCCTGTTCGTCAGACATGCTCCCCCCTACTCCGATTCAGCCACTGCACGCTTACCGGCTGACAGATAATTCTTCAGCAGATTTTCAATTACCCTGGGGTTTTGACCATCGGCAATGCCCAAAACGCCATCCAGTACCAAACTTTGATTCAATTTTTCCTGGTTTGAGCGGTTCAATAGTTTACTGGCAATGGGCAGGGCCACAACGTTTGCCAGCATTGCCCCATACAAGGTAGTTAACAAGGCCACCGCCATCGCAGGACCGATAGCCTTGGGGTCGTCCATGTTAGACAACATCGCCACCAGACCTATAAGCGTACCGATCATACCCATGGCCGGCGCCACATCGGCTAGCGCCTTGAAAAAGCTGGCGCCAAATTCATGGCGCTGAGTGGTCATGCTGATGTCTTTAGACAGTGTAGCCCGGACAACATCCACATCATGGCCGTCCACCAACATATCCACGCCTTTTTGCATAAAGGCATTAGTGATTTCGGCTTCTTCCAAAGCCAGGAATCCACCCTTACGGGCCGCATCGGCCATTTCGACGATTTTTTGAATCAGCTCTTCGGGTGTTTCAATCTTAAACATAAAGGCCTTGGCCACTATCTTGCCCACGGCAAAGAATTGTCCAAGGGTAAAGTTGGCCAACACCACAAACAAGGAACCGCAAAATACGATAAGAATCGAGGGCACATCGACAAACATGCCGATATCGCCACCGAGGATCATCGCCATTATGATGAACCCGAATGCGCCTAAAATACCCACTAACGTCGCTAAATCCACAGCGGCCTCCAATCAAAGCGCGGGAAGTCTGTCATCACCGCTTGCCCTTATCGTTTTATTAATCATTACAGCAAAGATTATGCCGAACCATACAGCAAGTCAGTTTACCTGCATAAGTCATTGACATATTTCACCAATTTATCGACGTTTCTACCATATTCTATAGTGACATTTTAGCGCCGGTGAAAGTGTTTGACCCTCATTTTCCCCTCAGGTAAGGTGCAAAGCCCGTCAAACCGCTGGTATCCTGTGTTACTGGGCGGGGAAATACAGACCCGCGACGACCCAGAGCCCGTGGCGCAACACCCAATCTACCCTTGTGATAGTGCAATGACCAACAGAAAGAAAAACGATGAATTGTCCTTTGAGGCTGCATTGGCCGAATTGGAAGGCATAGTCAGCAAAATGGAGCAAGGTGATCTACCTCTTGAGGAAGCCTTGCAACAGTTCGAACGCGGCATCCAACTGACTAAGATCAGTCAGGCAAAATTACAACAGGCACAACAAAAAGTGCAGGTACTGATGGAACAGCAAGGCCAAGCAGACCTGGTGCCTTTTGACTCAGACCAGGAATAAATGATGTCTGAGCAATGGCAAAGCGCCCATAGCGCTTATTTGCAACGCATAAATAAGTTGTTGCAACAGCATGTCAACACATTACCGGATCTGGCGCCTCAGCTAAAAGCCGCCATGGAGTACGCGCTGTTGATTGGCGGGAAGCGGGTTCGCCCTGCCTTATTGTATGCCGCCGGCGAAATGCTCAACGTTGCCATAGAAGATTTGGATGGCCCTGCCATGGCGTTGGAATGTATCCATGCTTATTCCTTGGTACATGACGACTTGCCGGCCATGGACAACGACGATTTAAGACGGGGAAAACCAACCTGCCATATTGCGTTTGATGAAGCGACCGCCATATTGGCGGCGGATGCCCTACAGACCCTGGCTTTTGAGATTTTGGCTGAGTATCCACTAAGGGATAGGCTTGAAGACAGACGCATCCGATTGGTCCGTTATCTTGCCAAAGCTTCCGGCTATCAAGGTATGTGCGGCGGGCAGGCACTGGATTTAGCCGCCACTAACAAAGTCATCGATCTGGTACAATTAGAAACCTTGCACCAACATAAAACCGGTGCCTTACTCAAAGCTGCCTTGCAGATGGCAGCATGTATGTCTGATTGCGCAACAGAAACGCAGACCAAACTGCATCAATTCGCGGATGCGATTGGTCTGGCCTTCCAGGTGCAGGACGATATTTTGGATATCACCTCAGATACCCAAACCCTCGGCAAACGCCAGGGAGCGGATTTGGAGCTGAATAAAAGTACCTATCCAGCGCTGTTGGGATTGAGCGAGGCGAAAGTCTTGGCCCAGCAACTTTATCAGCAAGCCCTTCAAGCCTTGCAGGGTTTGCCTTACAATACGGCGGTTTTGCAATCTTTCGCCGGCTATATAGTCAACAGGAATCACTAGCACCACATGACGTTGGATCTCGCCCATTACCCCATATTGGCTTTAGCCGATACGCCACAGCAACTTCGGGAACTGCCACAGGAAAAACTGAAGCAGCTCGCTAAGGAATTGCGTCAATATTTGCTGACCAGCGTAAGCCAGAGTAGCGGGCACTTCGCCTCTGGTCTGGGAACGGTAGAACTGACCGTGGCCTTGCATTATGTCTACAACACGCCTTTTGATCGTCTGATCTGGGATGTGGGTCATCAGGCTTATCCGCACAAGATCCTGACCGGACGGCGTGAGCGCATGCCCAGTATTCGTCAAAAAGACGGACTGCATCCCTTTCCCTGGCCGCCCGAAAGTGAATACGACACCTTTGCAGTAGGACATTCCTCCACCAGCATCAGTGCTGCCTTGGGTATGGCGGTGGCCGCAGAAAAAGAGGACAAGGGGCGCAAAATTGTCGCCGTTATCGGTGATGGCGCCATGACCGCGGGCATGGCCTTTGAGGCCATGAACCACGCTGGTGATATCAAAAAAGATTTATTGGTAGTGCTTAACGACAACGAGATGTCGATCTCTGAAAACGTTGGCGCACTGAACAGCCATTTAGCCCGTCTGCTGACTGGGCGCTTCTTCAACTCCATTCGAGACGGCGGTAAAAAACTGCTGAGCAACGTGCCGCCCATCAAAGAATTTGCCAGTCGTGCCGAAGAGCATATTAAAGGCATGGTGGTACCCGGCACCATTTTCGAAGAGCTGGGCTTTAACTATATTGGCCCGATTGATGGCCATGATGTCAACGGTATGGTGGATACCTTGCGCAATATGCGCCAGATGTCAGGTCCCCATATCCTGCACGTGGTTACCAAGAAGGGTAAAGGCTACGAGCTGGCCGAAAAAGATCCCATTAACTACCATGCGGTGCCCAAGTTTAACCCGCTGGATAGCAGCTTGCCTAAGAGCAAGGCTAGTGGTCCGAATTTCTCGAAAGTCTTTGGTGACTGGCTGTGCGATATGGCTGCCGAGGACCCCAAGCTTATGGCCATTACCCCGGCCATGCGCGAAGGCTCTGGTATGGTGCGCTTTTCACAGGAATATCCGCAGCAATACTTCGATGTGGCCATTGCTGAGCAGCATGCGGTTACCTTCGGTGCAGGCCTTGCCAAAGAGGGATTCAACGCAGTAGTTGCCATCTATTCTACCTTTCTGCAGCGGGCCTATGATCAGCTGATCCATGATGTGGCGCTGCAAAATCTGCCGGTACTCTTTGCTATCGACAGGGCGGGTGTAGTGGGTGCCGATGGTCCGACCCATCAGGGCGCCTTTGATATTCCTTTTATGCGCTGTATTCCGAATCTGGTGATCATGACCCCAAGTGATGAAAATCAATGTCGCCAGATGCTGTATACCGGCCATTTACTCAATCAACCTGCGGCAGTGCGCTATCCACGCGGTCAAGGCTGTGGAGCTGAAATCCAACAGACCATGACCGCCCTGCCCTTAGGTAAAGGTGAAATTCTGCGACAGGGACAGCATATTGCTCTCCTCAACTTTGGTACTTTACTACCCGGTGCCAGACAAGCCGCCGAACAGTTGGGCGCAACCCTCGCCGATATGAAATTTGTTAAGCCCCTGGATGAAGCCTTGGTGGCCGAATTAGCCAAAAACCATGAGCTACTGGTGACCTTGGAAGATGGCGCCATTGTAGGTGGTGCCGGCAGTGCTGTGGGCGAATGTCTGCATAAGCTGCAATTAGGTAACCGACTGCTGCAATTGGGTTTACCGGATCAGTTTATTATGCAAGGCACGCAAGAGCAGATGTATGCCGTGCACGGTATTGACGGCCCCGGTATCGTCTCGCAGATACAGTCCTTTAACGAAAAACAATAGATTTCAAAAAAGGCCCTTTAAGGGCCTTTTTGATTAGAGAAAGCCAAATTGCAGCAGCGCGTGCAGGCTGATGCAGGCAGCAATGCCAGCCAGAATATCATCCAGCATAATTCCCAGGCCACCATGCACCTGCTTATCACAGTAGCTGATGGGCCAAGGCTTGAGAATATCGAACAGGCGAAAGAGGATAAAGCCTGCTAATAGCGTCGACCAGGACAACGGTACCCACAGCATGGTCAACAGCATTCCTGCCACTTCATCCCACACAATGGCGCCATGATCATGTACGCCCATGTCTTGTGCTGCCCTACCACAGATATAAACGCCGATAACACAAGCCAGCAGCGTAAACCCAAGGTAAAACCATGGGCCGGGTTGCAAGGCCAACCACACCAAAGGCAAAGCGGCCAGCGTACCAAAAGTGCCAGGGGCTTTAGGGGACAGGCCGCTACCAAACCCCAGAGCCAGAAAATGCCAGGGGTTAGTCAGTGTCAGACGAGAAAGAGGAGACATCTTTGGCTCAGGCAAAGTGCTGATACCCCTTACCTTCGAAGGCATAACGCTCTTTGCCGTGGCGCAGTTCAATCTTGGCATGGTGGCCGCTTAACTGACCGATACAGGTCACCGGAACATTGGCGGTTGCCAGCATCAAATCCAGGTTACCTTTTTGCTCTTCCGACACACAAAAAAGCAATTCATAGTCATCCCCTGCGGTAAGCGCATAACGAATGGCCTGCTCCGCTGACACCGATTCATGCATAGCCTCAGACATCGGCAATTTATCTACCTGCAAAAGTGCACCACACTGAGAGCCTTTAAGGATATGCCCTAAGTCAGCAATGATGCCATCGGAGATATCAATACAGGCGCTGGCAATGCGTCTTAGCAAGGTACCGCTGAGTACTCTGGGGGTTGGATAATCAAGACGACTCTGTAAGTAGTTGCGATATTTTGTCGGCACATCGACCTTTCCCCTGGCCATATCCAAGGCCAGACCGGCATCCCCTAATGTGCCGGTAACATACAGCCAGTCACCGGGCTTGGCCTTAAAGCGCGTTAGTGCCTGATCTTTAGGGATAAAACCCTGGGCAGTAATGGTCACGCAAAGAGGCCCCTGCACTGTATCACCGCCGATAAGCTGTACCGAGTAATACTCGCAGATTTCCTGCAAGCCCAGGGAAAACTCTTCCAACCAGGCTTCGTCGGATACGGGCATAGATATAGACAAGCTTATCCACGCCGGCTCCGCGCCCATGGCCGCCAAATCACTCAGATTCACGGCCACAGCCTTGTGGGCAATAGCGCGTGCTGGCGTATTTTCGAGGAAATGCACACCACTGACTAAAGTGTCGGTAGTGACGGCCAGGGATTGTCCCTGGGGCACATTGACGATGGCGCAGTCGTCTCCAATACCAATCTGCACATCACGGCGCTGATGGCTTCTGTTGGAAAAGAAGCGCGCGATAAGATCAAATTCTTTCACGTTGGATCAGGATTGTTCGTGTTTGCGAAGCGTACGTACAGCTTTGTCGAGTACACCATTGACGAATTTATGGCTTTCTTCTGCGCCATAGGATTTGGCCAGTTCGATAGCCTCGTTGATAACCACTTTGAAAGGCACATCCAGTCTTTCCAGCAGCTCATAGGTGGCCAGGCGCAAAATCGCTTTCTCCACAGGATCAAGCTCTTCGGGTAAGCGGCCAAGATAAGGCTTAATGCTGGCATCCAGTCTTTCATAGTCCTTTATCACCGAGCGTAATAACTCCTGGAAAAAGGCCATATCGACCTGTTCCACGTTATTGGTGGTTGCCAGATGCAACTCAATCTGCGACACCGGGTTTTTACTCATCTGCCAGGAATAAACGCCCTGTAGCGCCAGTTCTCTGGCCAATCGACGGGAGGAAGCTTTCACATCAGGCTCCTGCAATCTGGTCAACAACGTTAACCATTTCCAGCGCACCCATGGCAGCCTCAGCGCCCTTGTTACCGGCTTTGGTGCCAGAGCGCTCAATAGCCTGCTCGATATTGTCAGTGGTGATCACACCAAAAGAAACCGGCACACCGAATTCCAAAGAGACCTGAGCTAAACCTTTGTTACACTCACCGGCAACAAAATCAAAGTGAGGCGTACCACCGCGGATCACAGCACCTAAGGCAATAATGGCATCGAACTGGCCTTTTTCTGCCAGTTTCTTGGCCGCCAGTGGCAGCTCGTAGGCACCAGGTACACGCACAAGGGTGATGTCTTGTTCATTGACTTCACCCACACGCTCCAATGTATCCAGCGCACCGTCCACCAAACTTTCAACGACAAAGCTGTTGAATCTTGACACCACCAGGGCGAACTTCTTGCCCGTTGCCCTCAGGTTACCTTCAATGATGTTCATGATTTATTCCCGCAATAAAAATGGCGCGTATGATACCACAGCCACCAATCAGGTGAATGTATTAATACACCCTGCCTTTAGGAAACATACTCCACCACTTCCAGGCCAAAACCAGACAATGCATGGTACTTCCTGGGTTTACTCAATAGTCGCATTTTCTTTACGCCCAGCGCGGCCAAAATCTGACAGCCAACACCCACGGTTCTTGACGTGCCCTGCCAGGAGCGCCCTGGTGGCTGTTCGCCTTTGTCTTCGGCTTCAAACTGGCGCACCTTGGCAATCAAATCATCCCGGGATTCTTCTTTGCCGAGCAGCAATAAAATACCGCCTTCATCAGCAATGCGCGCCATGGCTTGATGCAGTCCCATGCTGCGATCCAAGCCGCGGGTGGAGCCAAGTAAATCACCAAAGGTATCGTGCAAATGCACCCTAACCAATGCCGGTTCATCGGCTTTGATCTCCCCTTTACGCAGGGCAAAGTGCACTTGTTTGTCGATATCATCCCTGAAAGTGATTAAATCAAAATCACCAAAGTCGGTAGGCAGCTTGCACTCAGCCACTTTTTCGATGGTGGTCTCATTCAGGTTCCGATACTCGATAAGATCGGCAATGGTACCAATCTTAAGATCATGCTTCTGGGCAAACTTTTCGAGCTCCGGGCGACGGGCCATGGTGCCGTCTTCGTTAAGGATCTCGACAATAACAGCGGCTGGTTCTGCGCCAGCCAAACGCGCCAGATCGACGCCGGCTTCGGTATGACCGGCGCGATTAAGCACGCCGCCGTCTTTTGCAATCAATGGAAAAATATGTCCGGGCTGGACAATGTCTTCAGCCTTAGCATCTTTGGCCACTGCCGCCAGGATAGTGCGGGCTCTATCTGCCGCGCTAATGCCTGTGGTCACGCCAGTGGCCGCTTCGATGGATACGGTAAAGTTGGTAGAAAACTGGGCACCGTTATTGTTCACCATTAACGGCAACTTCAAACGGGCACAACGCTCTGGGGTCATCGGCAGGCAAACCAGACCCCGCGCATGGGTCACCATAAAATTGATGGCCTGTGGCGTCACATACTCCGCAGCCATAATCAGGTCGCCCTCGTTCTCCCGATCTTCGTCATCCATCAGGATTACCATTTTGCCCTGACGAATGTCTTCGATAATCTCCAAGGTACTGTTCAATGCCATCGTTTCTCTCAATGCTGTAGGGTCAAAATATTGTTGTAATAATCGGTGCTATCTGAGATAGCCGTGTTCGGCTAAAAAGGCCAGACTAATCTCTTTTCCGGCACTGGACTGTGCGGCTTTATCACCCAGAATCAGGCGTTCCAGATAACGGGCCACCACATCCACTTCCAAATTGACTTTGGTGCCGGCTTGATACGTGCCGATATTGGTTTCCTGCATGGTATGAGGGACCAGGGTCAACCTGAACTTGGCACCATCCACGCCATTGACGGTTAGACTCACGCCATCCACGGTAATCGAGCCTTTCTCGGCAATGTATTTGGCCAGCTCGTCAGGGGCTTTCACCCACACTTCCCAGGCACGGGCGCTTTGTGTCACAGACAAGACCTCACCCACCCCATCCACATGACCACTGACAATATGGCCACCAAATCGGGTGGACGCCAACATGGCTTTTTCCAGATTCACCTTTTGCCCCAGCTGATAATGAGCAAAGCCTGAGCGTTTCAGGGTTTCAGAGGATAAGTCGGCCACATAATGATGATTGGAAAACTCCACCACCGTCAGGCATACGCCATTGGTAGCGATACTGTCACCTAAGGCCACATCGCTCATATCCAGCTTGCCTGTCTCTACGCGCAGACGCATGTCGCCGCCGGTTGGTTGCATAGCGCTGATGGTGCCCACCGCCTGGATGATGCCGGTAAACATATTGCTCTCCTGTTTAACTGGCCTAGAAGCTAGGATTGATATTGTACGTCAGCAGTCAGGCGTAAATCTTCCCCGACCTGGCGAATATCCTGCCATTTAAGACTGATAGCCTGTTCCATATGGGTCAAGCTGGGCAGCAGCGCCAGGCCTTTGGCCTTATCGCCCATCAATTTGGGGGCCTGGTACAGCACCAGTGTATCCACCAACTGCTGCTCCAATAAGGCACCTGTTAAGGCGGCACCGGCTTCAACCCACAAGTTGTTGATGCCAAGTTCACCCAAATGCATCATCAATGCCGCCAAATCAACACGACTGCCCTTGGAGGTGCAATGCCACTGACGCACAGATTTTGGGAAGAGGTGGGGACTGACCTGTTTGTTCGCAAGCAGAATGTCACCTGGCAGTTGAAAAATTTGCTTGTCTGGATCCAACTGATTACGGCTATCCACTATCACGCGCAAAGGTTGACGCACCGCCAAATCAACCAGGCCCAGTTCTTCTGCACTTAACCTGACGTTCAGCGAAGGATTGTCAATCAGCACCGTGCCGGAGCCGGTTAAGATGGCACAGCTCTGCGCCCGTTGACGCTGCACATCGGCGCGGGCCAGTGCACTGGTTATCCATTGACTGTGGCCATTGGCCATCGCGGTTTTACCATCTAAGCTCGCCGCCATTTTAACGGTAATGTGGGGGCGCCCTTTGGTCATACGGGTGAAGAATCCATGATTCAGCTTGTGTGATTCAGATTCCATCAAGCCCACTTGCACCTCCACACCGGCATCTATCAGACGCTGAATTCCCTGCCCCGCCACCTTGGGATTAGCGTCCTGCATGGCACAGACCAAACGGGCGACACCGGCTTTAATCAACGCATCGGCACAGGGAGGAGTGCGACCATGGTGACTGCATGGCTCCAGGGTCACATAGGCCGTTGCGCCTTTGGCCAAATCTCCGGCGTCACGCAAAGCAAAGACTTCGGCATGGGGACCGCCTGCTTGTTGATGCCAGCCTTCTCCGATGATCTCTCCTGATGGGGAAACCAACACACAGCCCACGTTGGGATTAGGACTGGTAGTAAAACGCCCTTTTTCTGCCAGGCGTAATGCTCTGGCCATATGCTGATGATCCGCGTGCGAAAATCCCATATCAGTCTCCAAGTCTGGCGATTTCTTCGCCAAACTCCCGAATATCCTCAAACGATCGGTACACCGAGGCGAAACGCACATAGGCAACCTTATCCAGGTCTTTGAGTGCATCCATAATCAAATTACCAATCAATTTGCTATCGACTTCACGCTCACCAGTGGCACGCAGCTCTGACTTGAGACGATTGATGCATTGCTCAACCTGTTCGGTGCTGACCGGACGTTTTTCCAGCGCACGTTGCAGACCGGCACGCAGCTTATCTTCGTTAAACGGCTCACGGGAGCCATCGCGCTTAACGACTCGAGGCATAACCAACTCAGCCGTTTCAAAGGTGGTAAAACGTTCATGGCAGGCCAGACATTCACGTCGGCGACGAATCTGATGGCCTTCTGCCACCAGGCGTGAATCTATTACCTTGGTTTCCTGTTCAGAACAAAAGGGGCAAAACATAGGGATTCCTGCTGTTGGAAATTCTGCAGTGGACTATGAAAAAAGTGCGGTTAAGCTAGCATAAAACCCCTTTCGAGGCAGCAATTGTGAACCTATTTCAGCGCCAATATAGTTATCTTTTATTAACAGCCCTGCTCGGCGCCCCCATCCAGGCGCAAGCGACATGCCGGTTAACCGATCTTTCCTGGCTGCTCGCCACCTGGCAAATGCCAACCGAAAAAGGTCAGGTACTGGAAGCCTGGCAACAAGTCAGTGACAACAGCTACGAGGGCAGGGGCTGGAGCATTAAACAAGGAGAAGTCAGTCGCAGCGAAGATCTGCGTCTGGTGCAAATGCAAGATAAGATCTTTTATCTGGCCAAGGTCACTGAGAACCCTATGCCGGTGCCTTTTTTGCTGACAACCTGCTCGGCCAACCAGGCCATCTTTGAAAACCCAGAACATGATTATCCACAGCGCCTGCACTATCAACTTGAGGGTACCGATACCTTGGATGTAAAGGTGGAAGACTTAAACGGCAAGGGGTTTGCCTTACGCTTTCAAAAGCGTCACTGAAAGGCTTGATGATACAATTCAACAACTCTGCCCACAAACAAACTGTGGCGTACAAAGTTGAAATCGCAGCGTAACAATACGCTTGCTGAAGCCTTGTTTTGCGGTTCCACCAAGGCACTGACTTCCTTCCAGCCCAGTTGATGATGAGCAAAACCAAGTGCTCCCCTAACAGCCTCCTGAGCCAACCCTTGGCCCCACTTTTCGCGTAGCAAACGGTAAGTAATATGGCGGATCTCCTGCCCTTCTATTTCATGGCAATTAAATCCCACCACCCCGGCAAATTCCGTCCGTTCTTTGATCCACAGTCCCCAGTGGGCGTAACCAAATTGCTGGTGCTGAAGCAAATGTTGCTGCACATAATCCGCCACTTGCTCTGGCGTTTGCACACCACGAACGGAAAATTGCATCACCTGGGGGTCACCCAGTAAGTGCTGAAGCGGTGCTATTGCTTCTTCATCTAACATCCGGCACTGAAGGCGTGCCGTTTCAAAAATCATTCTTTCGGACTCCCATTAAACAAAAAACGCGGCAATAAGCCGCGTTTTTCTTATGCTTTGGCCAATAGCCTAATCATGCATAAACAGGGAACCTGGCGCAAAGGGCTTTAACCGCTTCGCGGGTCTTATCGACCACGGACTCATCACCCATATTGTCCAGCACATCACAAATCCAGTTTGCAACTTGCTTGGCTTCGGCTTCTTTGAAACCACGGCGGGTAATGGCTGGGGTACCGATACGCAGACCACTGGTCACAAAAGGTGAACGCGGATCGTTAGGTACAGAGTTCTTATTCACGGTGATATAGGCGCGGCCCAGTGCGGCATCGGCGTCTTTACCGGTGATGTCCTTGTCAATCAAATCCATCAGGAACAGATGGTTGTCGGTACCACCGGACACCACTTTATAGCCGCGCTCCTGCATCACAGAGACCATCGCCTTAGCATTGGTCACTACTTGTTGCTGGTAAGCCTTAAACTCTGGTTGCAGCGCTTCTTTGAAAGCCACAGCCTTGGCCGCGATTACGTGGCACAGCGGGCCACCCTGATTACCGGGGAATACGGAACTATTGAGCTTCTTGTAAATCTCTTCGTCGCCACAAGAAGACAGAATCAAACCACCGCGCGGACCGGCCAGAGTTTTGTGAGTGGTGGTAGTAACCACATGGGCATGAGGCAACGGATTGGGGTATAAACCAGCAGCTACCAAACCTGCAACGTGGGCCATATCCACCAGCAGGTAGGCACCCACTTTATCGGCGATGGCACGGAATTTAGACCAGTCCATTATGCCAGAGTAGGCAGAGAAACCGGCGATGATCATTTTCGGCTTATGCTCCATGGCCAGGGCTTCTACCTGGGCATAGTCAACGATGCCGGTGGCCTCATCAAGACCGTACTGCACGGCCTTGTAGGTTTTGCCGGAGAAGTTGACATGAGAGCCATGGGTCAGGTGACCACCATGGGCCAGGCTCATCCCTAATACTGTGTCGTTAGCATTGAGCAGGGCCATAAACACCGCGCTGTTAGCCTGAGAGCCGGAGTGTGGCTGCACGTTGGCATAATCGGCACCGAAAAGCTGTTTAGCACGCTCGATGGCCAAATCTTCTGCCACGTCGACATATTCGCAGCCACCGTAGTAACGCTTATGGGGATAACCCTCGGCATACTTGTTGGTCAGCTGTGAACCCTGCGCCTCTAATACGCGCGGGCTGCAATAGTTCTCTGAGGCGATAAGCTCGATATGCTCTTCCTGGCGGCGGGTTTCGTTCTCAATGGCTTGCCACAGTTCTGGATCGAAATCGGCAATGTTCATATCACGTGAAAGCATCGTCTCTCCTCGGAGGTTAACCGGCCTGGCCGGTGATTGGTGCAGCCCGATTGGGGTGGGCAGAAAAGAGCCCATATTCTAGTCATTTTGCCTCACAAGTACAGCGTTAATCAGTTTAGTGTGAGGTCTAAGCTGTGAGGCATGAGGCTTGGTTTGAAGTCATTCCCGTGTGTCTGACAAAACGCCAGAAAGCAGAAAAATTCAATCCCCTATCACCTCACACTTTCAAAAACTTTTGGTTTAGAATAGGCGCCACTTCAAACAGGGAATTAACCAATTCTATGTCTCAATATGTATATACCATGCACCGGGTGGGAAAGATCGTCCCGCCTAAGCGTGAAATTCTGAAGAATATCTCCTTAAGTTTTTTCCCCGGCGCCAAAATCGGCGTGCTGGGTTTAAATGGCGCCGGTAAGTCAACGCTGTTGCGCATTATGGCCGGCATCGATAAAGATATCGAAGGTGAAGCCCGCCCCGCGCCAGGCATTAAAATCGGCTACCTGCCCCAGGAGCCAAAGCTGGATGAAAGCAAAGACGTGCGCGGCAATATCGAAGGTGCTTTTGCCGACGTGGTCCACGCCCTGAAGCGTCTGGACGAAGTCTATGCCGCCTATGCCGATGAAAATGCCGACTTCGATGCCCTGGCCAAAGAGCAAGGCGAATTAGAGGCCATTATTCAGGCCAAAGACGGTCATAACCTTGACCATGCCATGGATCGAGCCGCCGATGCCCTGCGCTTGCCGCCTTGGGATGCCGATGTCTCCAAACTTTCTGGTGGTGAGCGTCGCCGCGTGGCCTTGTGTCGTTTGCTGTTAGAAAAGCCCGATATGCTGCTTCTGGACGAACCGACCAACCACCTGGATGCCGAATCCGTAGCCTGGTTGGAGCGCTTCCTGCACGATTACGAAGGCACCGTCGTCGCCATTACCCACGACCGTTATTTCCTGGATAACGTCGCAGGCTGGATTTTGGAACTCGACCGTGGACATGGTATTCCCTGGGAAGGCAATTACTCCTCCTGGCTGGAGCAAAAAGACAAGCGTCTGGAGCAGGAAGAAAAATCCGAACAGGCCCGTCAGCGCTCTATTAAACAGGAATTGGAGTGGGTACGCAGTAATGCCAAAGGTCGTCAGGCCAAGAGCAAAGCCCGTATGGCCCGCTTTGAAGAACTGGCCAGCAACGATTACCAGAAGCGTAACGAGACCAACGAACTCTTTATTCCACCCGGTGAACGTTTGGGCGATAAGGTTATCGAGGTTAATCACCTTAGAAAGACCTATGGTGACCGGGTGCTGATTGACGATCTCAGCTTTAAGATCCCCAAAGGCGCCATTGTCGGCATTATCGGTCCCAACGGTGCCGGTAAATCTACCCTGTTCCGTATGTTGTCCGGTGTGGAAAAACCCGATAGCGGCGAGATTGTCATTGGTGAAACCGTCAAACTGACCAGTGTGGATCAGTTCAGGGATCACCTGGATGGCAACAAGACGGTATACCAACAGGTGTCAAACGGTCAGGATATTCTGCGTATTGGTAACTTTGAGATTAACAGCCGGGCTTATGTGAGCCGCTTTAACTTCAAAGGCAATGACCAGCAGAAATTCGTCAAGGATCTTTCCGGTGGTGAGCGTAACCGTTTGCATCTGGCAGAGCTGTTAAAAGCTGGCGGTAACGTGCTGCTACTCGACGAACCCACCAACGATTTGGACGTAGAAACCCTGCGCGCCCTGGAGAACGCCCTGCTTGAATTCCCGGGCTGCGCCATGGTGATCTCGCACGACCGTTGGTTCCTTGACCGTGTGGCCACCCATATCCTTGACTACCGTGATGAAGGCCAGGTTAACTTCTACGAAGGTAACTTCACCGACTACGAAGCCTGGCTCAAAGAAAACTTTGGTAAGGATGTGGTCGAGCCGCATAGGCTTAAGTATAAAAAGATCAGCAAGTAAGCGAGACCGCGCGGCATGGATGCCGTGTATTTTCCGATAGGAAAGCAAACAAAGCCGGGCTTCACGCCTGGCTTTGTGCTTTAAGACAGAGAGCGCTTTTAGGCTACCTCAATGGGGCCCCTAAATCAGCGTAATTCAGAGTCAATGAAGCACCACAACAGACCATGCCGGTCCCAACCTGGTGTTAAGATTTCCCAATGCGAATCAGACAATTAGATATTTATCTTGGTGTATTTTCAGAGATAAACTGTCTATGCTTAAAAGACTATGATCAGGTCAACCAAGATGACATCAAACAATCGCCGTCAATTTACCCGGATAGTGTTTTCCGCTCCCGGGGAACTGCGTCAGGGCGCCAAAAAATGGCACTGCAGCTTATTGGATATTTCCTTAAAAGGCGTGCTTTTGACAAAGCCTGAAAAATTTGAGGTTAAGGCGGACGAGCCGGTATTGTTGGTAATTTCCCTGCCGGGAATGGCCAATAGCATCATGCTGGAAGGCCTTATCCGACACCAGGAAGAGGAACAGTTAGGTATTCAGATCAAGATGATCGATATCGACAGCGCCTCAAGCCTGCGCCGCCTGGTGGAGTTAAATGTGGGGGACGACGCTTTGCTTAAGCGTGAGCTGGAAGCCTTGGCGTCTCCCAATGAAGAAGAATTGCGTCAACTGTGAAAGCAGGTTAACTGCTTTCACTCACCTGTATTCACAGCGCTTCGAGCGCCTCTGCCAGTCTTTTCACGCCGCGCACTTCCATGCCTTTAATGGGCTGCTTCGGCACATTGGCCATGGGCACTATGGCTCGGGTGAAGCCATGTTTGGCCGCTTCTGCCAAACGATCCACACCATTAGGCACCGGCCTTATCTCTCCCGCCAGCCCTACCTCGCCAAACACAATTAATTCTTTGGGCAAAGGCTGATTTCGAAAGCTGGACACCATCGACAACAATAAGGCCAAATCAGCGCCCGTTTCCGCCACTTTTACGCCGCCGACCACATTCACAAACACATCCTGATCATTCATCTGCACGTTACCATGACGGTGCAACACCGCCAGTAACATGGCCAGGCGATTTTGTTCCAGGCCCACGGCCAACCTTCTGGGATTGGCCATCTGGCTGTAATCCACCAACGCCTGGATCTCTACCAGCAGTGGCCGGGTCCCTTCCCAAACCACCATCACGGAGCTGCCAGGAGAAGGCTGCTCTTCACGGCTTAAGAAAATGGCCGAGGGGTTACTCACCTCCCTTAGGCCTTTTTCGGTCATCGCGAAAACACCCAACTCATTGACCGCACCGAAACGATTCTTCTGGCCGCGCAAAGTACGAAAACGGCTGTCGCTATCCCCTTCCAACATCATCGAACAATCGATACAGTGCTCAAGCACTTTGGGGCCGGCCAGACTGCCATCTTTGGTCACATGCCCCACCATCAGGATGGCAATTTGTTGCTGTTTAGCAAAGCGCGTTAAGTAGGCCGCGCTTTCACGTACCTGAGAAACACTGCCAGGTGCAGATTGCACATCAGCCATATGCATCACCTGGATGGAATCAATCACCACAATTTTGGGGCGCTGTGCCAAAGCCATCTCACAGATACTCTCCACACTGGTTTCGGCCAATAGCTTAAGCTTGTTGGTAGGCAGTCCCAATCGGTGGGCACGCAGGGCCACCTGCTGCAATGACTCTTCGCCGGTCACATAAAGTGCCTCATGCTGTTGCGCCAACTTACACATGGTTTGCAGCAACAGGGTACTTTTACCAGCGCCCGGTGAGCCGCCAATCAGAATAGCCGAGCCAGGCACCACGCCCCCGCCAAGCACCCTGTCCAGTTCCAGGAAACCGGAAGAGAATCGCGGCAGTGCAGTCAGGTCGATACTGTCGAGGGTCTGAACCTGCGCCACCGTTTGCCCGGCATAGCCACTGCGGCGCACATCGCCGTTAGCCTTAGCCGGCGAAATGACAAACTCACTGATGCTGTTCCAGGCGCCACAATCATTGCATTGCCCTTGCCAGCGGGGATAATCCGCACCACATTCGGCGCAAACATAGGCGGTTTTGCGTTTAGCCATGAAATGTCTTCAATTATTTTTGCCCGACACCCTATCATATTGGGCGAAGGTTGGGATCTGCCAGAAAGTGAAGAGTGCCTTTGGCATAGACACCCAGGCATGATTTGGTTATTATTTGCACAGCAGTAGCCGCCGTAAGGGGGCATAACAAAAAAGAGTAGTACGATGACGCAGTTTGTCACCTCAGATTATGCCCTGTATGAAAAGTTACTCCCCCGCCTCAGCCTGCCTGGTTTTGATCAGTATTTAAACAAGGTTTTGCCACAGCAAAACAAAACCAAGCGTTTCCTGTTTAAGATGGAACTGCAACGTTTAGCACGTCCTTGTATGCGGGTGATCGATTTACGCAAACTGCTGGGCGACAAATGCCAGATTTTCGAATTCCAAGGACGTTTTCATGCCATGGATGAACGCTCCATCGATCGCTTTGAACGCCTGGTGAAATTGTATGGCGGCTATACCCAAGGGGTATACGAAACCATACTGCATGAAACGGCAAATCAGTTACCGCAAATTGAGGGAGCAGCCGACCAAGACAGCACCAGCGATGCTGCCTCTGACGCTCACTCCCATCAATACATGGCGGACGCTTTGCACTTTCGCCGCTATGAACATCGTAAAGAAGAGCGCATGAACTTCGCCGTGGCGTTGGATGTGGAGCTGCCAGATGGGATCCGTTTCAATGCCACCAGCATTGATTTATCGGTAAACGGGTTACAAATCAAAACCCGCTGCAATTTCGAATTTCCCGCAGGGCAAGTGCTCAAAGTTCATTTCACAGGGTTAGAAAAAGACTATGTCTTTGGCTCCGGCGGCGTTGCCTATGCCGTTGTGCAAAAGAAAACCAAGAAAGAGTTTTGCTACCTGAGTTTGTGCAGAGACATGCAGTTGCCGAATCCAAGATTCGACGATTTCCTTGAAACCCTGATTACCGAGAATAAGCGCCGCTACAAAGTCAACCTCGACAACACGTTGATCTCGGTTCAGGTCAAAGGCTTCGAGCAATACTATGCAACCCATACCAGCAGCCTGCCGATTTTTATACAACGGGATGAGTGGCGTAAGGCGCACCCCAGATTTGCCTTGCTAAACGATTACAACAAAGCTCTGTTTCAGTACCTTGGCGCTGATGATGACAACGGACTCAGCGGTCTATTTACTGATAGACGCATCGAACGATGGTTCACCAACAGCGAGCATTTGGTTACCGACATCGTCTACAGTTTTAATCTGATCCGCGACGGTAAGCGCTATTGGTGCTCAGCTACGGGGACGGAGTTAAAAGCCAATCCGCAGCTACGTAATGCCTTTTTAGGGTTTGGTTCGTTGCAGGACAGTTGGCGTGTGTATCTTGTGCAGGCCTGTTTGGTCAACAACGAGCAAGCCCACTCACCGTCAAGTCTGCCGGCCACTTTACTAAAAGAAAAACTGAAAAAGGAAAAACTGCTGGCGCCCAAAGTGCAGGCGCAAATACAGCAGGTCAGTCATATGCTGACTCTGACGGATATAACCCTAGAGCACAGTACCCAAGCTTATCAGCAGTTTGAATACAGCAAAGCAGATTTACGCCTACTGCGTGGTCAGACTCATCCACGCAATGAACAGAAATACCAGATAGAGGGGATCAGCTTTCAATATCGCAGTTTACGGCAGGAGTCTCGTTATAAACTGAATTCTCCGGTGTCTGTGGTCGTTGGCAAAAAACATAAGCGCAGCGGAACAACGGTGGATATCTCCTCCAAAGGCATCAAAGTGATGCTGGACAAGCCCATTGACTACCATGCTGAGGTCAGAGTCAGCTTTCCAGGTCTGCAGGAACTGACACGCAAATATAAGCTTAAAGATATCGCTTATGAGATGGTCAAATTCCAGGGTGACAAGAAACAGATCAGCCTCAAACTCGATCTAAGCGAATACAAAGGCGAACAAACCAGCCGTTTCTTCACCGAGCTAATCGATCGCAACAGGCGTAAGCTTTCCCGTGACCTTGAACACCAGTCGTCACTGGAGCTTGGGGAAGCGCTTAAAAATCTGTTTCTGGCATTCACCGCCAACCCCAATATGTACTTCTCGCGTCAGGGAACCCAGTTTGTACCGGACTCCCTTGCCGTGCCGTCTTTTGCACACCCCTTCGTTGCATCAGTACACCAGGATAACCCTGAGCAACAAGCAGATCTGAGCGCACTCTTTACCGGTCCGCGCGGCAGAGTGTTACAAGATGCGCTCAAAGCCAATCGCGCCGATGAAGACACGCTGTATTTGGAGTTACTTGCACTCTCCAATCCAGAACAGCCTGGCAATATCAGTAATTGGCTGTTTGCCAATGAGTTGCAGGACGCGCCTGCCAAGCAGGCAGTGGTTGAAGAAGGTATGCAAAAGGGCAATATTAAAGCTTATCGGTTAACGCTCAAAAAAACCGGCAAACCAGATATCAGCGCCATTGAATCGGAGCTTCGTTATATCACTGTCTATGCCGTACACAAGGCTAAGGCCATTGAAGAGCGCTTGTGGAATATTCGCTATTTGTGTGAAATTCAGGATATCTCTGAGGAGTTTTTCTTACGCTATGATTTGATTATCAAAGAAAAATCGAAAGTGACCGATACAGACTACAGGGCGCAAATGCCACAGATGGAAGGAACATGGCAGCAGGCATCGAACAATACCAGGAGCTTATCGAACAGCTGAAACCCGTTGTCGGCGAGCCGGACTTTAACCAAATCTTATCTCAGGTAGCGTCCAACCTGCCAAAACCCAAACGTTTCCTCCTGAAGATGGAGCTGAAGCGCCAGGCCAAACCTTGTCTGCGCCCCATTGATCTGCGTGGTACGGTAGACGGTCAGTGCCAACCCTATGAATTTGAAGGCATTACCCATCATTTAGACGATGTTGCGATAGAGGTCTTTGAGCGCCAGGTGCGCAGCTTCGGGCACTACACATTGGGTGTCTATGAGGCGGTCACCAACACCGAAAATAACTTTCGGGTGATGCACCAAAAAGCGCTGGAGCAAGGTACCGATATCGATACAATTTCTGGACTGCACAGTAGCGCCGAAGAAAGCCCGGAGAGGCGCTACTTGACGCCCACCATCAAGCTAGGCTCCGTCTTGCAGCGCAATGAAGAGCGCATGAATTTTGTCGCCCCGCTTGAGCTGTTCACCGAACTCAAAGAATCGGTGCACGCCACCAGCATCGATATTTCTGTGGGCGGCCTGAAAGTGAAAGCCCCGAAGCGCCATTTATTTAAGCCCGGAGAGAAAGTGTCGGTGCATTTTCGCGGGTTGGAGCAGGACTACGGCCTGAAACGAGGCGAGGTGGTGCACTATGTGATCGCCGACATCGATCGCAGTCGCGACGAACAGCGCATTTCCCTGAAAAGGTTATTTGAGCAGGGACAGCAAAATCTGGACAGCTTCCTGGAGCGCTTTATCCAAGGTAATAAGCGGCGCTACAAGGTGAATATGGAAAACACCATTGAAGCCATTCGCATCAAGGGCTATGAGCAATACTACGTGCCGCAAATCACTTCGCTACCGGTGTTTATTGAGGCACAGGGTGACAAACTGCATCCTAAATTTGTGATGACCAACGACTGTAACCCGCGCACCTTGCATTTCTGGCACGATGAGGAGGGAGAGCAGCGTCTGGGCTATTTGCTCAGTCAGGAGCGCCTCGCCAGATGGAGCAAACAGCTACCGCATCTGACCGAAACCTACTTGTTTGTGTTTACCCACAGTTCCCAGGATCACACCTACTTTTACTCGGCGAGTCTCGAAGAACTGGCAGAGCAGCGTAAACTGCACAGCACCTATCTGGCCTACGGCTCCCGGAAAGCCAGTTGGCGGGTATACAAGATGCAAATGACACCAATGCATCCTGATCAGTGCCATGATCCCTTGTCCTTGCCGGATAACGTCGGTGAGCACATCAAACGATTAAACCAGCCACCCTCTGCGCGGTTGTTGTCCAATCTCAAAGCGCTTAAATATATTGTGTTGTTGACCGACATCACCAACCACTGGAATACCCAAACCTACCAGAAACACAAGTTGGTAAAACAACAGTTGACGGCGTTGCACGTTTTTTGTCATCCGCGTAACCGGCCACCTGAGATGATCATGCCTTACCGCTTCCGCTATCAGGAGCTTCGGCATGAAACCCGTTACACCTTGCGCACCCCGGTATTGCTTTATCAGGGTGGCTCGGAGCTTGAGGCTATTACCGAAGATATCTCCCCCAGCGGTTTGCGTCTTGAATTGAAGCACCCGTTTCCCTCAAGCGAAGGGGGGCGATTGGAAGTCAGTCTACCAAAGCTACAGGCCCTTGGCCGCAAATATCAGCTGCAATCCTTGCCCTATCGGGTGATGCGAGTAAGCCCGGATAAAACCGTCCTCCACCTGATGCTGCTCGACGAAAGATTAGAAAAGCAGACCCGGGAGTTTTTTGAGGCCCTGATCAAGCAAAACCGTGCCAGTCTTAAGCCGACCGGCAGCCGTGAGGATTTGACCGGCATTGGTGAGGCGCTGCGCAATATCTATACAGCTAACTTACTGAATATTGGTCTTTTTATTCGTAAAAACGGCATTGAATTGGTACCAGAGAACATCAGTGTGCCGCCCTCGGACCATCCCCTGTTACCACTGATCTCCCATCTTAATCAGCCCGATCATTTCAATCTGTATGCCTTGTATAGTGCCCATGCAGAAGGCCGCAGCCTGATGGAAAAGACCCTCAAGTCTCTGCGCACCCATGACAAACCTGTCAGCCTGGAAATTTGGGTGGCTTTTAATCCCAGACAGCAAGAGATCAGGAAAGCGATTCAGGTGCGGTTACCAGAGCAGTTTGAAAATGAAGCACAGCGGCGTGATTTTATTGGCACCGCCATGGGTGGAGGCAAGTTTATTGCCATGCGCGTTTTTATTAGCAGAACGGGCCGGCCGGACACCAGCTTCCTGCACGCAGAACTTAACTATGTAGGGGTGTATGCGGTACACAAAGCGAAATCAATGGAAGAGGAGCTTTGGGCCGTATATGCCATGGCAGATCTGCTGGATATTACTAATGAAGTGATGTTTCGCTATGCCTTCAATACCCATCAGATCCAATCCAATGCCAGCCAGTTTCAGCTCACCTGAGTGCCATTCTCCAGCCAGCTGGCAACTGCCGGGAAGTGATCTTCTGCGCAGGCAGGATGAGTGAGAATATCAACGTGCCCATAGTCACGCCGGGCACCTGCTTCCTTACCCAAGACGGTGACCGGATGATGAGCCATCCCCAATTCATGGGCGAAACGGCGCATATCCCTGGCATGCCCCAATGCCTTGTCATGACTGCCGGTAATAAACCAGGTGGACGGTAAGGTTAATTTGGCAGCAGCGGCCTGATAATCAAAACCATCGCTATCACGCCAGGCGCTTTGGCTTAGCCATCGGCTGATTTCTCTGATCACCGCTGCGGGTTCATTGTCAGCACCAATGCCCAGTTTTTTGGCCGGGAAATAGCCATATATCAGGTTAAGTATTGGTCCCAACCGCTTCCATACCAGTTCCAACTTTAACCAGCGCTCAGGATTATGCACCCGGACACTGCGTTTAGTACCAAAAAACACCTGACGGTCAATCAAATCCAGCAGATGGGGCAGCCTTATCAGTGCAGCCATCAACAGGACGCCCCCCCAGGAGTGGGCAACACAATGCAATTTCTGGTGATGACGCTTAGCCACGTATTCGATGGCCCTGGGTATATCTTTTAAAATCGATTCTTGCTGGCCGTGGCGATGACCTTTTGCGATGGATGGCTGGCTTAAGCCTCTTCCGCGCAAATCCAGCACATAGACATCAAAACCTTGGTTTGCGAGAAAACAGCCCAGCCCCTTGCCCTTATCGTTGTAAAAAATCCGGCCATTCTCGATGGAGCCATGCACCATTAACACTGCGCCTTTAGTTTGTGCAGCATCGCTTCGAATATGTCGAAGATGCAGCTTATGCTCATCCACATCCAGATACAGAGGCTGTTGCTGTAAAGCCGTCATCATGCCTCCAGCAGATACAACAGTTCGTCCAGACCACCAAAGCGAATGGCGGCATCGGCCTTAGCCAAAACTACAGGCTTGGCATGGAAGGCAACCCCCAGCCCGGCCTGGGACATCATCAAAAGGTCGTTGGCGCCATCACCCATGGCAATGGTCTGTGCTTTGGCAATCTCGTATTCCTGGGCCAGTCGCACCAACGTATCGGCCTTGGCTTTACCATCCACCACATCGCCGAGCACCCTGCCAGTCAGCTTACCATCTTCAATTTCAAGGGTATTAGCAAACACATGATCCAAGCCCAGGCGCTGTTTTAAATGCTCGGCAAAAATCGTAAAACCACCTGATACCAGCACCACTTTCCAACCTTTGGCTTTGAGGGTCAGTAGCATTTTTTCCAGCCCCGGCATCAGTGGCATGGCCGTACGCACCGACTCCAAAATACTGACATCGGCACCCGCTAAGCAAGACACCCTCTGACGCAGGCTTTGCACAAAATCCAGCTTGCCCTGCATCGCCAGTTCAGTGACCGCCGCCACTTCCTCACCGGCGCCAGCCAGTTTGGCCAATTCGTCAATACATTCCATGGCGATTACAGTGCTGTCCATGTCCATCACCAATAAACCGGGCTTGGACAATGAAGGCGAGCTTTTAAGCAGATTCAGCTCCAGTTGATGGCGACGGCTCAGTGTTTCCAGACAATCTGCCGGCACCCCCTGCGGCGAACACTTAGCCTCCAATACCACACCAAACTCCTCCCCCTGGAGAATTTTCGTTTGGCCGCCAGGACTTACCATACGCAGGGCTTTTACGTGCAAATGTTCCGCTAGTGCGTCCTGAATGGCATGAATTTTCTCCAAGGACAACGCCTGGGCCCTGACTACCAATTTAACCGATAGCCAATCCTGCTCACTTTGTGCAAGAGCGACACTGGCCGGCTGACAAGCCAAACCGCCAAGCTGCTCCCCACTGAGATTGGTGCACACGCGATCCGATTTAAGGTCATACAGTTGCACGGCATCGATGGCAAAAAGCTGTCTTAAAAAATGACTGGAAGCGTGCTGAGCAGGGGTCAGTTGCAGTTCGGTCACAGAATCTACCTAATTGATTTGGGGTTTGCAGTGTAACCAATTCCGGCCATTAGGCCCAGGCGTTGGCAATCTTTTCGTAACCCCCGCCCCGTAGTAGGATTGCATAGGCTAAACAGGAGAGAGCATGTCGTTACAAGGCGCCCTATCGGGCATCAAAGTACTGGATCTAAGCCGCATTTTGGCGGGGCCCTGGGCAACCCAGATGCTCGGCGACTTGGGCGCCGATGTGATTAAAATAGAAGCCACGCAAAAAGGCGATGATACCCGCGGTTGGGGGCCGCCCTATGTGGGAGAGGATGAAAACGCCGTAGCGGCCTATTTCTGTGCAGCCAATCGCAATAAGCGCTCTTTAGCCCTGGATATCAGCCAGGCTAAGGGACAGGAAATCATCAAAGCCCTGGCCAGTAAAGCCGATGTACTGGTAGAAAACTTTAAAACCGGCGGCCTGCAGAAATACGGACTGGATTACTCTTCCCTCTTTGCGCTAAATCCCAGACTTATCTATTGCTCTATCACCGGATTTGGCCAAAGCGGCCCATACAAAAACCGCGCAGGTTATGACTTTATGATCCAGGCCATCGGCGGTTTGATGAGTGTCACCGGTGAGCCAGAGGGTTCGCCGATGAAAGCCGGTGTGGCACTGACGGATATTCTCACCGGACTCTATGCCGCCAATGCCATCCAGGCTGCCTTGTTGTACCGCCAGCAAAGCGGTTTGGGCCAGCATATCGACCTGGCGCTTCTGGATGTGCAAGTGGCTTGTCTGGCCAACCAGGCCATGAATTATTTAGCCAGTGGCAAGGCCCCACAAAGGCTCGGCAATGCGCACCCCAATATCGTGCCTTATCAAAGTTTTGAAACCATGGATGGCTATATCATTTTGGCCATCGGCAATGATCAGCAATTTGCACGCTTTTGCGCCTTGGCCAAACAGAATGAACTGGCGCTGGATCCCCGTTTCGCCACCAATGCCGCCCGGGTGCAAAACCGCCAAATATTGGTTCCCCTGCTCGAGCCGATCCTTAAGCAATTTTCCTGTGCCTGGTGGTTACAACATTTAGAAAACGAAGGGGTCCCCTGTGGTCCGGTAAACGATATTCAGCAGGTGTTTGCCGATCCACAGGTGCAGTTCAGACAGATGCAGCAAGCGTTTAATGACAGTCAGGGGCAATCTATCCCCTTTGTGGCCAACCCGATTAACTTCAGCGCTTCACCGGTTAAGTATGCCAAGGCGCCGCCGCAACTTGGCGAGCACAGCCAAGACATCCTGCAGGAGTGGCTGCATTTATCCTCTGAGGAAATCCAGCAACTGTCTCTTACCGGGGTTGTAAAAGCGACTAATATCAAAGAGTAATAGCAGACTAAGCTTTGCTTTTTATTAGGGATCACCTATTGTTGCGGCCATGATGCAAAAGCCTTTACTGCAAGATCAGCTGGAGTTACCCAGCACTTATTCCATCTATAAACGCCTGGCCAACCTGGGGCTGACCTTTGCCGCCATTTATGTAGGCATTCAGCTTTGGATCTTCAGCGCCGGGCAAGATCAGGAGATCCTGCAAGCACAGGCAAATCAGCTTGGACACAGTCTTATTCGCCATAGCGCCAAAGTTGCCGCACATTGGATTACTCAAAACAACCCAGCCGCCATAGAACAAAGCCTGCAGCAACTGATTGACGATGATCATGTGGTGTCGGCTTCCTACCACAACGCCAAAGGAGAATTGCTCTACCGTGCAGGTAAAGACGATGCGTTAGTGGGATGGTTCGCCCAACCAGGGGAGCCTCCTTTGGTCTATGTGCAGGAAGTGATCGTAGGCGGCGAGTTACAGGCCTATCTGCGATTGCTGTTAGACAGAAACCAAGTATTGCAGTACTTCCAGCAATACCAGGAAAACAGACGTCAGCAAAGTCAGTTGTTATTAGCCATTGCCTTTGGTATCGGCGTGATGCTGACCCGAGCCTTCTATAAGATCCGTTATCGTCGCACCAAGGCGCGCAAACGTAAAATCTTACAAGCGGAATAGCGCTTTAGCATTCTCTTCCAAGGTCTTAGCTATCAGCTCTTTCGATTCTGCTCGAAGCGAGCACAGCACATCGAAAACCACTGGCAGGTATTCAGGGCTGTTGCGTCTTCCCTGGCGTCCCATCAGTGGCATATCGGGGGCATCGGTTTCCAATAAGAGCGCAGATAAAGGAACGTCAGCCAGCGTCTGTCGGGTTTTAGCCGCTCTTGGATAAGTGATTGTCCCCCCCACCCCAAGCTTGAAACCAAGTTCAATATAGCGTTTTGCCTGCTCCAGACTGCCGGAAAAAGCGTGGATAACGCCACCCAGCGCGAATTGGCTTTCTTTGAGGCATTGCATAATCAAATGATGGCTTTTGCGGTGATGAATAATCACCGGCAAGGTAAAACGCTTGGCAAGCCTAAGCTGTGCAGCAAACACCCTTTGCTGAAATGACATATCCACCTGTAGGTGGCCATCCAAACCAATCTCGCCAACAGCGAGGACGCTGTCACGGTGCTGATCTAATAATCGTGCTAACTGGCGCAAATCGGCAGGATGAAAATTCTCTAAAAAATAAGGATGTAGTCCCAGTGCGAAGTGTAATCTTGGAATATTTTCTTCCGGCTGCTGCAAGCAAAGTGCAATAAGCCCCTGCCACTGACATTTTCTGACACCGGGCACAATGATCTGGTCGACTCCGGCTTCTTTAGCCTTTTTCAGCACCTGCTGACGATCGGCATCAAAGGCCTCAAAATCAAGATGGCAATGGCTGTCTATCATTGAGTTGCCGCTATCAGGGCATTAATCGTTCGATGGCCCACTGTCCCTCAGCTTGCAAACGATAGACAAAGCGGTCGTGTAAGCGATGCTCTCCGCCCTGCCAGAACTCAATTTCATGAGGCACCACCAGGTAGCCGCCCCAGAAACTGGGCAGCGGGATTTCCCCCTTAGCGAACTTGTCCTTCATTTCCTGAAACTTGCCTATCAGCACCTGACGAGTGGAAATAGGACGACTTTGTTCCGATGCCCAGGCCGCAATCTGACTTTCTCTGGGTCGGGAAAGGAAATAGCGACTCACTTCCAAAGTGGAGAGCGGCACGGCACGTCCGCACACTTTGACCTGCCTCTCAATCAAATGCCAAGGGAAATGCAGCGATATCTTGTTGTTGGCGCTCAGCTCGTTGGCTTTGCGACTACCGGTATTGGTATAAAAAACAAAGCCACGATGGGAAACATCTTTGAGCAGCACGATGCGCTGAGAGGGCTGGCCATCCTTATCCACGGTTGCCACTGTCATGGCGGTCGGATCGGGAAGACCCGTTTTGATCATATCCTTAAGCCAAAGCTCGAACTGCACAATGGGATCATCATTCAGATCGGTGCGTTCAAGTCCACCACGGGTATATTCGCGGCGCATATCGGCAAGATTGTCCAGCATTTGCTCCCCTTAGTCGTAATGAGGAGTCAGGTGCAAGAAATGAAGGATATCCCCTCAGCCCCTACACTCGCCTCCTCAATCGTTTTCACCGTATCCCAGGCTACGCAGGGCTCTTTCGTCATCGGCCCAACCTGATTTCACTTTGACCCACAATTCCAGAAAGACTTTGTTATCAAACAAGCGTTCCATATCTTGTCGGGCTTCCTGACCAATGGTTTTCAGTCGTTGCCCTTGCTTACCGATAACCATGGCTTTTTGGCTGTCACGTTCAACCAGAATAAGGCCGTTAATCTGGTAAACGCCTTTCTCCGACAGTTTGAATTGCTCAATTTCTACCGTCACAGAATAGGGCAACTCATCACCGGTAAAACGCATCAGCTTTTCACGAATAATCTCTGCCGCCATAAAGCGAGAGGAACGATCCGTCACGTAATCTTCCGGGAAGAAATGTTCACTTTCAGGCAGTGACTTTTGTACCAACTTTCGCAACGATTCCACATTGCTACCTTGCTTAGCGGATACCGGCATAATCTGTTTAAAGTCATATTGCTTCGACAGCCACTTCAAATGGGGTAGCAATAAGTCCCGGTCTTTGATTTGGTCGATTTTATTGACCAACACCCAGCATTCCACGCCGGCTTCGCGGATCTTGTCCAGCACTAGCTGATCATCTTCGGTCCAACGGGTACCTTCGACAATAAACAGAACCAGACAAACATCACCCAGCGAGCTGGCAGCGGCCTTGTTCATTAAGCGGTTGATGGCGCGTTTTTCTTCTTTATGCAGCCCCGGTGTATCCACATAAACAGCTTGGTATTCCTCTTCGGTATCAATACCCAGAATACGATGGCGTGTGGTCTGTGGTTTTCGGGAAGTAATACTGACCTTTTGCCCTAAAAGTTTATTTAAAAGGGTCGATTTACCCACATTGGGGCGTCCGACGATGGCCACCAGGCCACAATAACTATGCGCTTGCTCATTCATGGTTCAGCTTCTCCAGTACCATCTTAGCGGCCTGTTGTTCGGCGCGGCGGCGACTATTTCCGCGCGCCACCACAGGCTCATCTAAGCCTGATACGCGGCATTCCACCACAAATGTCTGATCATGAGATTTGCCTTTCACATCCACCACTTCATAGTCCGGAAGTGGCAGCCTGCGGCCCTGCAGAATCTCCTGTAAACGGGTTTTGTGATCCTTGGGATGTTCATCCGGATCGAGGTTATCAATGCGTTCAGAATACCAGGTCAATATAAGATCGTTGACCACGTTAAGACCGGCTTCCAAAAATATTGCACCGATCACTGCTTCCACCGCATCAGCAAGAATCGATTCACGGCGAAAACCGCCGCTTTTCAGCTCACCCGGGCCCAGCTTAAGCAGGTCCCCCAGTTCAAACTCCCTGGCCAGTTCTGCCAGGGTTTCCCCTTTTACCAGAGTGGAACGCATTCTGGTGAGTTTGCCCTCGGGTTGACCCGGAAAACGCTGATAAAGCTCCTTGGCAATCACCATCCCAAGCACCGAGTCCCCGAGGAACTCCAAACGCTCATTATGCTGCTTACTGGCGCTTCTGTGAGTCAGGGCAAGCTCTAATGCCGCCTCATCGGCAAAGCGATATCCAAGCTTTTTATACAGGGCGTGATACGATCCCCCCATCTAGTGGATACCACCGATACGCTCGAAGCGCACGCCGGTTGGGATCCAACCAGGTACCCAACTGCTGGGCGGACGATCAAACTCAAAACTAATCCAAATGGCCACGGCTTTACCAACCAGGTTTTCATCAGGCACAAAGCCCCAATAGCGGCTGTCTCGGCTGTTGTCCCTGTTGTCACCTAGCACGAAGTAATGCCCTTCAGGCACCAGGAACTCACCTGGCTCGGTACCAGGCTGACTATGGTAAAACTGTGGGTGGGGTAATATGGCAGGATTACGCAAAATCTCATGTTCAACCTCACCCAGCTTTTCGCTGAAGCGCTCTAACGGCACCATATCCTGATAGAACTCACCGCGTTTTTGGAAGCTTAAGTCCACCGGTGACATCGGTGGGCACTCTTTGGGATCGGCTTGAGCACAGGCGGGTTTGATAAATACCTGCTTATCACGATAAATGACCCGATCTCCTGGCAGACCAACCACACGCTTAATAAAGTCCACATTGGGATCTTCAGGATATTTAAACACCACAATATCGCCGCGCTGAGGACTGCCGGTTTCGATAAATTTGTGCCGGGCAACCGGATCTTTCAGGCCATAAGAAAACTTCTCCACCAGGATAAAGTCTCCCACCAACAGCGTCGGCATCATTGATCCTGACGGAATCTGGAAAGGCTCATACAAAAAAGAGCGCAGCACCAGTACAAAAGCGATGACCGGGAAAATCTGCTGTGCGGTATCCACGATGTAGGGAACCGGCGCCACTTTCTGCAATGTTTCCTCATCCAGCGCACCTTGCGTGCTGGCGCGGGCAACAGCCAGCTTTTCCTTGCGCTTAGGTGCCCACAACAGGCTGTCAGCCAACCAAATCAGGCCCGACGCCACAGTGACGATGACCAGGAAAATCGAGAAATAGTTTGCCATTTACTTTCCTACTTTAAGCACGGCCAGGAAGGCATCTTGTGGCAATTCCACATTACCCACCTGCTTCATCCGCTTCTTACCTTCTTTTTGCTTCTGTAACAGTTTTTTCTTACGACTGACGTCACCACCGTAACACTTGGCCAATACGTTTTTGCGTAATTGCTTTACCGTGCTTCGTGCGATGACGTGGTTACCAATCGCTGCCTGAATAGCAATATCGAACATCTGTCTGGGGATCAATTCCTTTAGCTTATCGACCAGGTCACGACCACGATATTGCGAATTTTCTCTGTGGGTGATCACCGCCAGGGCATCCACGCGCTCGCCGTTGATCATGATATCCAAACGCACCATATCCGCCGTTTGGAACTTCTTGAAGTTGTAATCCAAAGAGGCGAAACCGCGACTGGTGGATTTGAGACGGTCAAAGAAGTCCATCACCACTTCCGCCATAGGCAGCAAATAGGTAATGGCCACCTGATTGCCATGGTAGGTCATGTTGGTTTGGACGCCGCGCTTCTCCACACACAGTGTGATCACGTTGCCCAGATATTCCTGAGGCACCAGGATATTGGCTTCTACGATCGGCTCGCGGATCTCTTCAATGTTGTTTATCGGTGGCAACTTGGAAGGGTTGTCCACATAAATCGTTTGGCCATCGGAGGTGGTGACCTCATAGACCACGGTCGGTGCGGTGGTAATCAAATCCAGGTCGTATTCGCGCTCCAGGCGTTCCTGGATGATCTCCATATGCAACATGCCAAGGAAGCCGATACGAAAGCCAAAACCTAAGGCGGTGGAGTTCTCTGGCTCAAAAAACAAAGAGGCATCATTTAAACTTAATTTGTTCAGGGCATCACGAAAGTCTTCGTAATCGTCTGAGGAGATGGGGAACATACCCGCATACACCTGGGGCTTAACTTTTTTAAAGCCAGGCAATGCTTTTTCAGCGGGTTGTTTGGCCAGGGTGATGGTATCCCCCACCGGCGCACCATGAATTTCCTTGATACCGGCAATAATAAAGCCTACCTCGCCAGTGCGAAGTACGCCCATGTCGGTGGCTTTGGGAGTGAACATACCAATCTTGTCGACCAAATGGGTCTGGCCGTTAGACATAATCTTGATTTTGTCACCGGCTTTAAGTTCACCGTGCATTACGCGAACCAGTGATACCACGCCTTGGTAATTATCGAACCAGGAGTCAACGATAAGGGCTTGCAGTGGGCCTTCAGCATTGCCCTCTGGTGGCGGTACCCTTTTTACAATGGTTTCCAATACGTCAACAATGCCCACACCGGTTTTGGCCGAACAGCGCACCGCATCCATGGCATCGATACCTACGATATCTTCAATCTCGGCGGCAACGCGATCCGGATCGGCCTGCGGCAGGTCAATCTTATTCAGAACCGGTACCACTTCCAGGTTCATCTCGATGGCGGTATAGCAGTTGGCCAGCGTTTGCGCTTCTACGCCCTGACCCGCATCCACCACCAGCAGAGCTCCTTCGCAAGCCGCCAGTGAACGGGAAACTTCATAGGTAAAGTCCACGTGCCCGGGCGTATCGATAAAGTTAAGCTGGTAGATTTCCCCATCTTTGGCCTTGTACTTGAGGGTGACGCTTTGGGCCTTGATGGTGATGCCACGCTCACGCTCTAAATCCATGGAGTCCAATACCTGAGCTGCCATTTCACGGTCAGTCAAACCACCGCAATGTTGGATCAAGCGGTCTGAGAGCGTGGATTTGCCATGGTCAATGTGGGCAATAATGGAGAAGTTGCGAATATGCTTATGTTGCATGCTGTTATCTGACATGTACCTGCTACTTAAATACGATAGCCGTAAACCGGCCGCTTTGGTTACCCGGCGTTGGACTTTCCACGCCTTGGCGCACTGAAATTGGCGGCGATTTTACCGTTTTCTTGGTCTTTTGGCGATCTGGATCTGTGTGTCTTTGTACAAAGCAGAGAGGCGAGATAGGTTAACAGCCTAATTGCTGGGCGCTCCGCTACCGGAAATCACTTCCAGTAACCTGGGATGATAACGCTGGTTTGGCGCACGATTGAGGTTGCGTCTCACGGCCAGGAAGCAAAGTGTCATCGCACTCAAGGAAGACAGAATAATCCAACCTTCTCCTTGAATAGACAGCATCTGCAATACCAAGTGGCTGACAAAAGCCGCCCCTAACAAGGCCAGTAGTGGCAGCAGATAAACCAGCATGGACGCCCCGAGTAAGTCCTGTTCAGGCACTCCCAACTTCACCCTTTGTCCGACTTGAGCAGGCTGCTGGCAGCGGAAGATAAGGGTCTGTTTTTTGGGCGAAAAAGAGCGAGCGATAGCGCCGGTGCCACAGGTCTCCTGAGCAACACAGCCACCACAGGTGGTTTTAATCTCTGTTTCAACCCAAATATGGTCACCGTCCACGGCCTTAATTACGCCTACTTCTTCAATCATTGCCTTTTACCAGGGTAATAGAGTTTGCGATGGTACTGGCAGTTTGTGGCGGCACCTTGCCCACCACAGTGACTTCAAGTGCGCCTTGCTGAAGAGACAACAGGGTATTGGCGCCGTAGCGTAGCCAACCATTCTCGGATGTGCCGGGATCAACTGCCTGCAAATAGACCGAGACATCCACCAAACCATCACTGAGCATGGCGTACTCGACCATCTGACCGGTCATGGGCAGGCGATGAATATCGCGACGCAGGATCTGCATCCCTTCGGGTAACCAGCCAATTTGCCAGCGGATTGGTAATGGACCGGTATCGCTCATCTCAACCAATTCCGGTAATTTCGACTTCTCAATACGAGAAAAATACTCATCGGGCTCTGCAGTAACCTGCAACGACGTCACCTGCACTTGCTCAAGCACTTCGCCCTGCACATCGGTCATATCCAGCTTCAGCAACAACCCGGATTCCTGATCAAGCCACAGATTAAAGCCATAACGGCTTTTATCCTTACTGACGATACGAATCTGCTGCGCCGAACGACCGGAAATCCGGCTGCGTCCAATCATCACATAGTCATAAGCATGCTCAAGGGCATGGGGATTTCTGAATAATTCTGCAGGTAATGGGCCGTTTATCACATCTGAGCGCAGCGAGAAGGCGGGTACATTAGGTTCAAAGTAACTGACCAAATCATCCACCCGCACAATTTCCCGCCCAGGTCCGTTTTGCAGGCTCAGATGCTCCATTTCGATGTCGTCTACCAGTGCATGACGCCACAGGTAGGGTTCAAATTCCCCATTGGGCTGAAGTACCACAAACGAAATCTGATAATTTAAACCACGAAGAGCCGAGGCCATTCTCTGCAGCCAGTCCTCGGGCGTCCCTTCCGGTTGTGCGAACAAAAAACCACACCAGCCCCAAAGGACCAGTGTGATGATACGAATAGATTTCATATTATTGCTGAGGCTGAGTGGAATCTTCGGCTTCCTGCTTCTGGGCAGCGGCTTGCTCTTCGGCCTTCAGCCGCATTTGCCGCTGATGATCGGCAAGATAAGCATTGATGCGACGTTTCTGCTCCAAGGTATCGGCTCTTGGCATCACATGAGTCTGTTCAAGACTCACGGGAGACAACCCGCCCATCTGCGTACCAGGCAATTGCCAGGCAGGGGCTGAGCTGAAGGGCTGTTCCGGGGTTGGCTGATTAAATTGCTGTACACCCAAAATAACCGCTGCAGCTACCGAGGCGGCGACGGCGAACTGACCGCCCTGCCGGATCCAAGGGATGACGTGCCCAACCAAAGGTAAGGATTTGGATTTGCGTTGGGGGGCCAGAATGGCTGGTTCAGCTTCGATAGCCGCCGCCACCCTGGCACTGATATCCAGATGCAAAGTGGGCGGAAGCTCCTTTCGCAAACCGTCTCTAATCAGGTGATAACTGCGCCATTTGTCGGCCACCCGACTGTCTTTGGCAAGAGCATTGAACTGATCATTATCCAATAGCTCCCCATCCATCATGGATGACAAATGTTCTGATTGTTGTTGCGTCATATCGTTTTTTCCTGGTTCTGCATCACTATGCCCGTGAAACATTGCAGTGGTTCACGAACCACTTAGCGTTGCAAGAGAGGCTGAATCACCTTATCAATGGCTTCCCTCGCCCTGAAGATACGCGAACGAACGGTGCCTACCGGGCAATCCATGACAGTCGCGATGTCTTCATAACTTAATCCTTCCAATTCACGTAAGGTAATCGCCATACGTAATTCCTCAGGTAAAGCATCCACTGCTTCGAACAGCAATTTCTCCATTTGTTCCGACATCAGTGTGCGTTCAGGTGAACTATTTTCCTTTAACGCATCACTGCCATCGTAAAAATCTGCTTCTTCGGCGTCAACATCATTGGCCGGCGGCTTGCGTCCCTGAGCAACCAAATAATTCTTGGCGCTGTTAACGGCAATCCTGTAAAGCCAGGTGTAAAACGCACTCTCCCCTCTAAAACTGGGGAGCGCCCGATAAGCCTTAATAAAGGTCTCTTGGGCCACATCTGCAACATCGCCGGTGTTTTTCACATATCTGGATACCAGGTGAGCCACTTTGTGTTGGTATTTAATCACCAACAAATTAAAGGCGTTCTTATCACCCTGCTGCACCCGTTCTACCAGTTGCTGATCTGTCTGTTGCTCGCTCATCTAGAGCCACATCTCCCTTAAACTGCTTTTTTATTTGATGCTTAGGCTCATACAAGCACCTAAGTAGACTGTGCAGTTGATTAAAAGTTCGGAAAAAAGTTGCTAACCGCAAAAAATATGCTTCTCGTCATCCAGTCTCAGCGAGTTAGTGTATATACCTGGACCATTCGATAGTATCATGGCGCAAGCCTGATACGCTTGGCGCAGCAGCTGGCAAACGGCCTCTTTCGGCTAATGCTCTGATGGTGTCCAAAAAAGACTAACTGAGACCAACGGAACCCGAACAGTTTACTCATGAATCAAGCAGTTGAACATCATTGCGATCTTCTGATCATCGGTAGTGGCGCTGCCGGCCTGAGCCTTGCTCTGAAATTGGCCAACCATTGCCAAATTATTGTGTTGAGTAAAGGACCGGTTGCTGAGGGCTCGACCATGTATGCCCAAGGCGGCATCGCGGCGGTGTTTGACGAGGATGACTCTATTGACTCCCATGTGCAGGACACCATGGAAGCAGGTGCCGGTCTGTGTGAAAAGGCTGCTGTGGAATTCACCGCCTCCAACGCCAAGAAGGCGCTTGAATGGTTGATCAATTTCGGTGTGCCTTTCGATCAGGAGAGAGATCCCCATGGTGGCTCACGTTTTCACCTGACCCGCGAAGGCGGACACAGCCACAGGCGCATCCTGCACGCAGCCGATGCCACCGGTGCGGCAGTGCAAACTACCCTGGTCGACGCCGTACGCCAGCATCCCAACATTCATCTGTTTGAGCGTTATAACGCGGTCGATCTGATTAAAAGCCGTCAGCACAAAAAGAAAGTGCTCGGGGCCTATGTCTGGAACCGCAACCGTGAACATGTAGAGGTTATTCGCAGCCGCTTTGTGGCCCTCGCCACAGGCGGTGCCAGCAAGGTTTATCAGTATACCTCGAACCCTGATGTTTCCAGTGGCGACGGTATTGCTATGGCCTGGCGTGCGGGCTGTCGGGTGGCCAATATGGAATTTAATCAGTTCCACCCCACCTGTTTGTATCATCCACAGGCAAGAAATTTCCTGATCACTGAGGCTTTACGCGGTGAAGGCGCTTATTTAAAGCATGCCGACGGTACCCGCTTTATGCCTAAGTTTGACGAGCGGGCAGAACTTGCCCCCAGAGATATCGTCGCCAGGGCCATCGACTATGAGATGAAACGCCTCGGTGCCGATTGTATGTATCTGGATATCAGCCACAAAAGTGCTGATTTTATTGTGAAGCACTTTCCGACTATCTACCGTAAATGCCGCTCGTTAGGGATTGATATCACCCGCGAGCCTATCCCGGTGGTACCAGCGGCCCACTATAGTTGCGGTGGCGTAATGACAGACTTCAATGCCTGTACCGATCTCGACAACCTTTATGCCATTGGCGAAGTGGCCTACACCGGCTTACATGGCGCTAACCGCATGGCCAGTAACTCGCTGCTGGAGTGTGTTGTTTTTGCCCATGCGGCGGCTGAGCATATTCAATCGCGCCTTACTCAGGACGAGCGGGAAGAAAACATTGCCCCCTGGGATGAGAGCAAGGTAGGTAACTCTGACGAAGAAGTGGTTATTCAACATAACTGGCATGAGTTGCGTCTTTTTATGTGGGACTATGTGGGTATTGTTCGTACCAACAAACGTTTGGAACGGGCGATGCGCCGTATCGAGCTGCTGAAACAGGAAATTCAGGAATACTATGCCAATTTCCGGGTCAGCAATAATCTGCTGGAACTGCGAAATCTGGTAACCGTAGCCGAACTTATTGTGCGTTGTGCTATGGAAAGAAAAGAAAGTCGTGGCCTGCACTATAACCTCGACTATCCCGAGCAAGTAGACAACCCTACCCCCACCATACTGACACCCTAGGCAATGGCACGCTGGCCGCCGTTTAGCGGCCAGTCAGACACTCATAATCACCGCTAAAATGCGTACTTAAACCATCTGCTGATAGCAAACCGAAGCGCCCCCCTTGCGGCTCTGAATGCGCATAAAATCCTATATCGCAAGGCAAGAGTATGGGTTTGCGAAAACTGACCGATATGCGAAATCGCTCGCCGAGCACTGAAGACAAAGCACTGATGCAGCGAGCTTTACTCCACATACCATGGGCGATGGGGGCGTTAAAGCCAAACAAGCGTGCCGACCAGGGGTACAAATGGATAGGGTTATAGTCACCGGATACCTTGGCGTACTGTCGACCAAGATCGTCATCAAGATGCCAAATCTCATCAACTTGCTGCAGATCTTGTACTGAAGATAGTGTTTTTGCAGGGGCTTTGCCGTGACGAGCCAGGTTAATGCTCTTCGCTTCCCAGATCAGCACATCGGCAGAGGTCACCTTGGTCACAATACTGAATTGCCAGCCCAACCGGTGAGGTTGGAGGTCCGCCAATTCACAGACAATATCCAGCTTCTCATCAAGACCCAACGCACGGTATTGCGTGATCTGATTTTCCATATGCACCAGGCCCATTACCCGAAATGGAAAACCTTTATCCAGCAATAACATCAGATGCAGAGGCATTGCCAGGCAGTGGATCCAAGCGGGATGCACAGCACCCTGCTGAGGCCAGGGAAGTAAGCTTTGATAGGCGCGCTGCCGATCACCAGCAACCTGCATTCCCTGGCAGCGTAATACCGTATCCGGCAGGCAAGGATGTGCAATATGTTGGGGACGTTTAAGCGCTGCTTTTAGTAGCAAAGTGGGTATGTAAGGCAGGGATTGCGGCGTAAAAAGCTTGGCGCTCATGAAACGTCCTTGGAAACGGTGATGCGCCTGATAATGCGACATAAACGCCTGTAATCAGTCTCAGATACGGCATCGCGAAACAGCCAGAACCACTGTTTTGGCTGATGGCTGAAGCGTGGCCTCAGACAAATCCACAGCATCAATGGGCTGATTCTTGAATCTGGATCAATTTGCAGAGGTTGCCCTTCTTCATCAAGATATAGCCAGTGGCCTTGCTCATCCAGATTAAACACCCGGGTCCGGGTTTTCCTGAATGCGGACGTTATTGCCGAAAGCACCACTGCAAGTGCCAACCCCCACTGAGCAAAGCTCTGCCAATGCCACACCTGCGGCTGCCACAATAATATAGCGCCCAGCAGCAACGCATGAACCGCCAGCACAGCATAGAAGCTGAGTCTGGAGCGGCGCGTGCTGATCCTATACTCTGCCTCGGTTGACAATCTTGTCTACCATGGCCGCCAGCTTGGCATCTGTACAGGCCTGATGTCCCATCACCCAAGCATATAAATCGGGGTCGTCACAAGTCAGGAGACGTTCAAAGGTTTCTTTGTCCTCATCGTCCAATGTCAGAAACTGCTGTTCATAGAAAGGTCGAAATAAAACATCTAACTCCAGCATACCGCGACGGCATGCCCACCCTATTCGCTTAGCTCTTTGTTCTGAAAACATTTAGTATCCTTTTCATCGCTATCCAAGCGGATGTCAAACTTATGCCGGTAGTTTAACAGTATCAACTTACCTTGGCTTGTATCCAATTGACATGCCCCCATAATAAGGCCATTGAATTCATTTATCGCTGTTCTGTTTTTCTATGCTTCAGTTTCCGCCCCTACCTCAAGATTTTGTCTGTCCTTTGCCGCAATTGGGCCTGGTTTCTGTTTCAGGTACTGACAAGATCACTTACCTGCAAAGCCAACTTACACAGGACCTCACTCGCTACTTCAGCGAGCCAGCGTCTGCGCAAACCGCCCTGGCTTGTCATTGCGATGCCAAGGGCAAAATATGGGCCGTCTACCGCTTGGTTGCCTGGCAGGAGAGTTTATTACTGTTAGCCGATAAAAGTGCCTTGCCACGCTCTTTAGCTGAACTTAAAAAATATGGCGTTTTTTCCAAGGTCGATATCGCCATGCAGAGCGCTTTAGAGGCTTTTGGTGGCCAAGGTCCACGGCTGCAAGCTTGGATCATCGACCAATTTGACAAACTGCCGGATGCGCAAACTCCGGTGGTAAGTCAGGACAAGGGCGTAGCCATCTATCTGCCGGCGCCATCGCCACGTTATCTGCTGTTGCTTACAGAGAAGTGTGCGATTGAATTAAAACAGCAACTTGAGCCTTTGCTTGCCTCGGCCAACCTGTGGACCTTGCTTGACATCCGAGCCTGTGAGCCGGTTATTTGTGAATCCACACAAGCAGAATTTATTCCGCAGATGCTGAATATGCATGTGCTTGACGCCATCAGCTTTAAGAAAGGCTGCTACATGGGTCAGGAGGTGGTTGCCCGAGCCAAATATCTGGGACGCAACAAGCGTGCGGCCTTTGTGCTTGGTGCTGAAACCCTGTTAAAACTTGCGCCCGGCGAACTCCTGGAAAGTCGCGCGGGTGACAACTGGCGTCCGGGCGGCACTGTGTTAAGCTGTGCCACCTGGAAAGAACAAACCTGGCTTATCGCCGTGCTGGCCAATGACACTCCGGCAGGTGAGCAGCTTCGCAGCAAGAGTTATCCTGAGACGTTGCTTGAGGTGCAACCTCTCCCTTATCAATTGGAAGTCTAAGATGAAAATATCCCCCAACAAAGTCGTCACCATGCACTACACCGTCAGCACCGCTGAAGGGGCACAAATCGACAGTTCTCGCGATGGCGACCCCATGAGCTTTATCCATGGCCAAAGATATCTGATTCAGGGATTGGAAGATGCATTGCTAGGCAAATCTGCTGGCGATGCCTTTAGCGTGAACGTGGCGGCCAAAGATGCTTATGGTGAAAGACAGGATGAGTTGGTACAGGTGGTTTCCAAAACCTTATTTGAAGACATGGAAGTGGAGCCAGGCATGCAATTTCGAGCTACCACCGACGATGGCGAGCAGTCTGTGATGATTGTCGAAGTGACCGATGACGAGGTAATAGTGGATGGTAACCATCCATTGTCTGGTGTTGATCTGAACTTTGATGTGGAAATCATTGAAGTAAGAGAGGCTACGGCAGAAGAGCTGGCTCACGGCCATGTGCACAGTGGCGATGGCTGCGGTCACCATCATTAATCTCTGTTGAAACAAAGAAGGCGCAGATATCCGCGCCTTCTTTTTGCCATTACTGTCAGTTATTTCCAGTCTTCGAGACCATAGCTCTCCATGATCTTGGCAAGTTCTCCTGATGCCCGTAGTTTTGCCGTTCCTTTATCAACCAAATCCATATACTGCTTGGAGCTGTCTTTCGCCGGAGAGCAGGCAATATAAATCTCAGAAGGCTCATCCAGGGTGCCTGCCAGCACTATGCCCGACACCCCCATTTCTTTAAGCTTGGCCTGCATCACACTGGGGCTTTCTATGATGACATCCGCTCTGCCCGCCTCCAGTTTTTTAACGTTTTTCTCCAGCGCATCACTGCCACCTAAGCCTTGAAAAACCGAGGGGTTATCTTCAATAAGCTTGTCCAGCGTGTCGCCATAGGCGTACCCGTTGATCACCGCCACTTTGCGCTGCAGCAAGGAATCTGGACCTGAATATGTCCAGCTATCCCCCTCTTTGACGAAAAAGCCAGTATCGTCAATGCCCCAGTTTTCATTGGGAAATATAAAATCCGGTGCATCCTCTTTATAGGCACCAACCACACAATCGAATTCTCCTTTTCGTACCGAGTCCACAGCCCGCTCCCAAGGCATCAGCTTGTAATCCACTTCATGCCCTGCTTCGGTGAATATACGGGTGGCCAGTTCAATCATAAAACCGGGTTTGGCGGCATCCGGCTGGCCATTGATGGGAAACCAATCGTCAGCCCGGATACTGATGGTGTCGGCCATACAACTTGCCGAAAAAACGGCGGCAGCTGTTGATAAGAGAATACTGGTTTTCATAACGCCTCCAAATGTAACTCTTTGAAAGCTTGGCACAAAAAAGCAGCAATAAAAGTTTGCAGACATAAAAAATGCCGCTGAAGCGGCATTTTTCTCAATCATGGTCTTGTCGCGCTCTATTCGGCAGCCTGAGGACGCATATGCGGGAACAGGATAACGTCTTTGATACTGGGGCTGTCGGTGAACAACATGACCAGACGATCGATACCTATGCCTTCACCGGCCGTTGGCGGCAATCCATATTCCAGGGCACGGATATAATCATCGTCATAATGCATGGCTTCATCATCACCGGCATCCTTCTCTTCCACCTGCTTACGGAAGCGGGCGGCCTGATCTTCGGCATCATTGAGCTCAGAGAAGCCATTAGCCAGCTCGCGGCCGCCAACGAAGAACTCGAAACGGTCGGTGACAAAAGGATTGTCGTCATTACGACGGGCTAAGGGCGACACTTCCCAGGGATATTCGGTGATAAAAGTAGGCTGGTCGAGCCTATGCTCGGCGGTTGCCTCAAAAATCTCACACAGATATTTACCTGGTCCCCATATACCTTCCACCGCTGGCTCTTTGATGTGTAGCTTCTTAGCCATGGCGCGCAGACTGTCCAGATGATTTTGCGGGTCACGAATGGCTTTCTCGTCCGCTTCAGGCCAGTATTTCAGCACCGCATCCGCCATGCTTAAGCGCGTGAAGGGCTGCGCAAAGTCATAACGCTTCTCTTCCAGAACATTGCCTTCGCTGTCTCGGACGGTGTTGATGACCTCAGTGGTACCCAGTACATCTTTGGCCAGGGTACGCAGCATGTCTTCAGTCAAGTCCATCAGATCATGGTAGTCGGCATAGGCCTGGTAGAATTCGATCATGGTGAATTCGGGGTTATGACGAGTGGACAAGCCTTCGTTACGGAAGTTACGGTTGATCTCAAACACACGCTCAAAGCCGCCCACCACCAGGCGCTTCAGATACAGCTCGGGAGCGATACGCAGGTACATATCCAAGTCCAGGGCGTTGTGATACGTCACAAAAGGCTTGGCACTGGCGCCGCCGGGGATAACCTGCAGCATCGGCGTTTCCACTTCCATAAACTCCCTTTCGGTCAGGAACTTACGGATGCCGCTGATAATTTGGCTACGCACACGGAAGGTTTCGCGGGTCTGCTCACTCATGATCAGATCAACATAGCGCTGACGATATTTGGTTTCCTGATCGGCCAGCCCGTGGAATTTTTCAGGCAACGGGCGCAGAGACTTAGTCAGCAGCTCGAAGGTTTCCATATTCGCATATAGATCGCCTTTGCCGGACTTATGCAACATGCCTTTAACGCCGATGATATCGCCGATATCTAAACTACCGTAGCGCTCTTTGATAGCCTGTTGTGCGGCTTTGTCTGCATATGCCTGGATACGGCCTTTCATATCCTGAAGCAGCAAGAATGGGCCGCGCTTTGCCAGAATCCGACCCGCAATAGTGACCTCTTTGCCCAGAGCTTCTAACTCTTCCTTGGTTTTATCACCGTATTCGGCTTGCAGATCGCCACTGTAATGCTCTCGGCGAAACTCATTAGGATGCGCATTGGCCTTACATTTTTGGCGAATGTCCGCCAATTTGGCACGTCGCTCGGCAATCAACTTATTTTCGTCTTGCTGAATATCTGTCATCTGCTTGTTCCGCTTAGAGGCCTGATTTAAGGCTGGCTTGAATAAACTTATCCAGACCGCCATCCAATACTGCCTGGGTATTTCTGGTTTCGACCCCGGTACGCAAATCCTTGATACGGGAATCATCGAGCACATAAGAGCGGATTTGGCTGCCCCAGCCAATATCCGACTTGCTGTCTTCTAAAGCCTGCTTCTGCTCGTTTTGTTTCATCATTTCCATTTCATACAGCTTGGCTTTGAGCTGTTTAAAGGCCTGATCCTTGTTTTTGTGCTGCGAGCGGTCATTCTGGCACTGCACAACAATACCTGAGGGCACGTGAGTAATACGTACCGCTGAATCGGTCCGGTTAACGTGCTGACCACCGGCACCTGAGGCACGGTAGGTATCGATGCGTAAATCTGCCGGATTGATCTCAATTTCGATATCGTCATCGATTTCCGGATACACGAAGGCCGAGGCAAATGAGGTATGGCGTCGGTTGCCGGAATCGAACGGCGACTTACGTACCAGACGATGAACGCCGGTTTCGGTGCGCAGCCAACCAAAAGCATACTCACCCTCGAAGCGGATGGTAGCACTCTTGATACCGGCCACTTCCCCTTCTGAGACCTCGATCAATTCGGTTTTAAAGCCATGGTCTTCGCCCCAACGCAGGTACATACGCAGCAGTATATTGGCCCAGTCCTGGGCTTCGGTACCGCCAGAGCCGGACTGAATATCCAGATAACAATCGTTGCTATCATTGGGGCCGGAGAACATACGACGGAACTCCAGATCTTCAAGCTTGGCAATCAGTCCGTCCAGCTCACTTTTGGCTTCTTCGAAGGTTTCCTCGTCTTCGGCTTCAACGGCCAACTCCAAAAGACCTTCGACATCTTCAGTGCCCTTTTCCAGCTCAACAATGGTTTCCACCACTTTTTCCAGGGCGACCTTTTCTTTGCCTAGGGCTTGTGCGCGCTCCGGTGTATTCCAGACATCGGCACTTTCCAGTTCACGGCTGACTTCCTCCAAACGCTCTTGCTTGGTATCGAAGTCAAAGATACCCCCTAAGCGCCGCAGTGCGCTCCCGGACATCGAGGATGGCGTTTTTTACCGGGTTGATTTCAAACATAAATCCGCAATTCACTTACTCTTTGGAAGGAGGCGAATCTTAGCGGATTTCGTTGGCGAATGACAGTCGGAGCAAGCTTGAAAAAGGAGAAAACCGGCCCGCAGCAGGGGCCGGATAAAGGATTAGTTCGCTTCGCTCTGACGCACCGGTTGCTTGATAGCATTCTCACGCACCCTAAAGTGCGTTCTGGGATCCCGCACCGCTTTGCCGGATGCGTTGAATTCACTCTCAGCCACAGATCTCTGCACCACCGCATCGAATTTCGCGGGTACAACCGGACAGCTCCCCTCTTGTGCAAATGACAATGCCGTGGCCAGCAATCCCTCGCCAGGATCGCCTAAGTCATGACTGAGATCATCGGCCAGCGGACAGCCTCTTACATCGGCATTATAAACAGGGGCCTCGACCGGACTGAAACCATCGGCATATTCGCCAAAACCCTTGGCATTCACGCCTTTAAACTGAATAGTAAAATAGGTGGTGCCGCAGTTATCTTCGGGATAAAAGCCGTAAGGCTTGCCGCAGGTGGTGCCGCCAATTTGAATGACCTCCAGATCAACACCGCGCAGGGCATTGATAAAGGATTCGCTGGCCGAGCAGGTAGCATCGGTGGTGAGCACGAAGACACGGTTAAGATGTAAGCTGGGTAGCAACTGACCTGTGGTGACAAAACGATCGTAGTCCACCACTTCATCGAGGAAAGGCAAAGCCTCATCCCGCTGCCACTTGCCATTAAATTGGGTGGTTTCAAAAGGACGATTTTGAATAGCATCATTGCCGGCAACCATATAGGCAAGCTGGGAGGCCAATGCCAGCAAACCGCCGCCGTTATAACGAAGGTCCACTACCAATTCGCTTATCCCTTGGCTTTGGAACCGCTGCACAGCATCAATCAGTTGCGCCTGAGCCATGGCAATATGACTGTTAAACAGCATATATCCGACTTTTCCAACCGCAGCATCGAGAATTTTGACATGCTGCACGGGCATACTCAGCACATCGGCAGAGACCAGCTCATGGGTCACCAACTCCCCTTCCATAGTTTCGAATTCAAAGACATGTAACTCACCTACATCAGACGGAAACAGACCATCGTTGAGCGCACTGACTCCAGATTGGGTATTGTCATTGACAAAATCCACATTGTTGACGGCCGTTAACTTGTCACCACGTTTAATTCCGGCAGTCTGTGCCGGAGAGTCAGGCTCCACAAAGGCCACGTAGAAACTGCGCGGTGGGCGGGTACTGTCTACCTTCCACTCAATTCCATAGCCAGAACTGATGCCAGTCTGGGTCTGGCGCTGATATTCAGCTGTGTCCATATAAAAATGAAAATTGTCCTTGGCATTCCCCGAATCGGTGAGCGCGTCAGTACGCAGCAGCTCAAAGTAATCCTGAACGTTGTAATTGGCGGGATTTATGTCTGGCAATTCCTGATACCAGAGATAGCTTTCATGGCTCCATGAACGCAGCCACAGCTTTTCCTGCAGCGCGCTGCCGGTTTTATCCGGATAGGGTTGTTGTTCAAAAGGATCGATACCGGCTCTGGGCGCTTGGCAAAAATCCTTAAGGTTTTCCGATGATGGATAGACCCCAGCCTGCCAAGACACAACATCGGTATTGCCCGGATTGGTAGGCGTAATAATTGGCGCGGGGGATGAACTGCTGCCGCCTCCGCCACAAGCTGTGAGCATGACAAATGCGACAAAGACAATGCAAAAACGGGATTTCACCGGGTTCAACATAAGATTCCTTCTAGGTTGAGCATACAAGGCAAGTCCTGTGCTTCCTTGCGGGACAGGAGGTAGTTTATTCAAAAGACAAGGATTGGGGCAAGACTGACTTGCCCCAAAAGGGGCTTAAGCCAGTTCGCGATGGTCGTGCAGGACCTTGAAGATATCCACAAAGCTGTGCGCTTTTGAGTTGATATCCAGGGGGATCTGCAGGGCGCGAGCGATATCGCTGGCAGATATCAATCCACGTAATTGCTGATCTTTATCCAATAGCAGAATGTGCTGGTCGCCAAGTGATTGAAGGGTATTAAGCACATCTCCGATACAAGCCTGAGTGACCTTTTCATAGGGAATGCCGTGCAGGTGCTGCTTATCAACCATCACATCGGCCACACAAAGGTCAGCGCGCTCTAATCCACGCTCTACTGCAGTCATTAATACTTTTCTGCTAATCAAATCGTTATAGGAAACGATCCCCAAAAAACCACCATCGATATCGACGACCAGCTTCGATTTCACATGGCCTTTTTTCATCATAAATAAGGCCTGGTCGATGGAGACATCCTTATCGATGATTTGCGCCTGACGCCGGGTAAAGTCGGTGACAACAAGGGTTGCAGGACTGTCCAGCGTCAGCGCTGGCATACTATTGGGATGACAAAAACGATTAACTGAGCCTAGTGGCAGCGTCTTAATAGCTTGATAATGCTTCATAAATTTCTCCTGATAATAAAAAAGATAACGAATTTTCAGGAGAAATGGGGGGGACCTCGGACGCTAGGCCATTCTGCCCATCGTTTAATCAGGAAAACAGAAGCAAAGGCACCATGCAATTGAACTTGAAGCGTTACGGCTGTGTGGTCAGCACATGCAACAACAGGCTTGTCCGAATCATCGGCGTCGAGAAATTCTGGATCTGCAATTTGCAGAACTTGTGCTGAGGAATCTCCCTGATTCAACGACTCAATGGTCAGGTCGCTAATCAGGCAAAGCATGCCTATGCTAAATAGGCATTGGAGTAAGGCGAACACTTAAACACCTGTTGATCCCTAATGGGAGTTTTTATAGTAGCGCCGGGTGACCGACGAAAACAATCTGTTGTGAGAAATATAGCTGAAAAACTGAGACCAGTGGCTGTGCGAAGAAACTGACTACATCCAGCCCTTACGCCTAAACCAAAAAATTTGCACTATGCAAATGGCGATGAGCATGCCAATAAAGATACCAAAGCCCAATTCACTGTCGGCCCCTGGGATGCCGCCTACGTTGATCCCCAGTAACCCGGTCAGAAAACCCAACGGCAAAAAGAAAGCCGCCACAATGGAGAGCACATACATACGGCTGTTGAGCTGCTCTGACAGCTGATTGCCAATTTCTTCCTGTGTCACCGCCGCACGTTCACGCACCGCATCCAAGTCTTCAATATGACGGATGAGACGGTCTTGGGTTTCCTGCATTTGCAGGCGAGTATCACGACTCAGCCATTCGGATTTGTCATTAAGAAGCTGCGAAATGGCTTCTCGTTGAGGGGCTAAATAGCGGCGAAGAGCTATAATTTGGCGACGAAAATGCCCCAATTCAGCGCGCATCTCGGGGGTTTGCTTCTCCAAGGCCTGCTCTTCAAACTCGGCAACCTGATCCTCGAACACATCCACGGTGTCAGACATCCGTGAAACCAACCTGTCCAGCAATGCAGAGAGTAGCTCATCGATGGCACGGGGACCGCTTCCGGCAATCAGCTCCTCAGCCACATCGGTAACCGACATCAGGCGCCTTTTTCTGGTACTGATCACCCTGCTTTGCTCAGCCCAGATGCGCACTGACACCATGTCATCTGGCTCTGCGCCGGGATTCAGGTTGATACCGCGAAGGGCCATTAGCAGGCCATTATCGATACGTGTGGCTCTGGGACGGGTTTCACCGCTTTGCAGTGCTTCAGCGACCAACGGATTGATTGCCGCTTGCTCCTCCAAAAAGCTTTGCACCTGAGGCTGGCTGTAATCAAGATGAACCCACAACAGTCCCTGAGATGGCTGCCACTCCCTGACTTCTGGCCAGTTAAGTGCCTTCGCGCCCCCTTTCCCGTCCAGCAAAAAAGCGTGAATCAGACCATGCTCCATAGCTATCTTCCTCTGAGCTTTGTTAAGGTATCTACCAGCTTGGAGCCAATTGCCATTACCGCCTGACGCTGTGCTTCATCTTTGAGATCATCTTTTTCATTAAATGCCTGAGCGGCCTGTCCGATTGCACGCTGACCAGGCAGCACCATCACGCCGATATTTTCCAACAGCATGCGCAAAAACACTAAACCGCGCAGGCCGCCTAATGCGCCGGGGGAAGCGGCCATAATGCCGGCAACTTTGCCTTGGTAAGCAGATAGACCAGGCTCACCTTGCTCGTGGGTGCGGGACGCCCAGTCGATGGCGTTTTTAAGCAGGGGACTAAAGGCGCTGTTGTATTCAGGGGAGGCTATCAGTAAGCCGTCATGGCTTTGCAACAGCTGTTTGAACGCCAGGGCCTTTTCGGGCAAACCTTGCTGTTTTTCCAGGTCTTGGTTGTAAATTGGCATCGGGAAATCACCCAGGGAAATCAACGTCACTTCGGCGCCAGCCTGCCTGGCACCTTCGGCAGCGATGGCCACCAGCTTTTGATTGAAAGAACCCTGACGGGCGCTGCCTGAAAATGCCAAAACCTTGATCATGCCAATTCCCTTGAATAACTGACTTGTATCTAGAGTCTGAGCGACTTTAAATAATCTGCAAAGTCATTTCCGAGTTCCGGGTGGCGCAGCGCATATTCCACACTGGCCTTCATATAGCCCAGCTTGCTGCCACAATCGTGGCTCTTCCCTTTCATATAGTAAGCGTCTACTTGCTCTACTTTCATCAGTGCAGCGATGGCATCGGTCAGTTGAATTTCATCGCCAGCTCCGGGGGGCGTGTACTCCAACAAATCCCAGATAGCTGAAGACAATACGTAACGTCCCACGACTGCGAGGTCGGAGGGCGCCTCATCCGCGGCAGGCTTTTCCACTATTTTGGTAATAGGTGCCGATTCTCCGGCTTTAGGTTTATGTTCACCAATATCCACCACCCCAAACTGGCTGATGAGATGATGAGGGACCTGCTCAACCATAATTTGGCTGTGCCCGGTCTCCTGAAAGCGCACCACCATTTCAGCCAGGTTATCTTGCCTGAGGTTACTGCTGGCTTCATCAATCAAAACGTCCGGCAATACCACTGCAAATTCATGATCGCCGACCAAGGGCCGGGCGCACAGAATGGCATGGCCTAATCCCCTGGCGACGCCCTGACGCACATGCATAATGGTCACATCTTTAGGACAGATGGCCTTCACATCGTCTAGCAATTGGCGTTTTACCCGTTTTTCAAGGGTGGCTTCCAGTTCAAAGCTGGTATCGAAGTGGTTCTCAATGCTGTTTTTACTGGCGTGGGTGACCAGCACGATTTGCTTTATACCCGCAGCAATACATTCACTAACCACATATTGAATCAGCGGCTTATCCACCACCGGCAGCATTTCCTTGGGGATAGCTTTGGTGGCTGGCAGCATGCGTGTGCCTAGTCCGGCAACGGGGATAACCGCTTTCATCTTTGATTTCACAGAACTGCTCCTTGAATTGACTTGCCACGGCCAATGCCATAGTAGTCGAAACCTAATTCCTGCATCTGCTCAGGTTCATACAAATTACGGCCGTCAAATATTACAGGTTGGCTCAAGCGTTCTTTAATAAAATCGAAATCCGGCGCTTTAAACATTTGCCATTCCGTGCACACCACCAACATATCGGCACCTGACAGCGCCGCTTCCTTGGTGCCAACCAAGTTTAAGTCTTCCCGATGGCCATAGATTCGTTGAGTTTCTTCCATGGCCTGGGGATCAAAAGCCTGCACCTTAGCACCTGCTTGCCATAGCTGCTCCATCAAAACACGGCTTGATGCTTCACGCATATCGTCGGTGTTTGGTTTAAAGGAGAGCCCCCATAACGCTACCGTTTTACCCTTTAACTGACCATCGAAGTGCTTATGGATGTAGGAAAACAGCTTGTGCTTCTGTGCCTGGTTAACGCTTTCCACAGCCTGTAATATTTTTGACTCATACCCCACTGCTGTGGCGCTTCTGACCAATGCTTGCACGTCCTTTGGAAAACAAGAGCCTCCATAGCCACAACCGGCGTAGATAAAGTGGTAGCCAATTCGGGGATCAGAGCCAATGCCACGGCGTACGTTCTCAATATCGGCACCAAATTGCTCGGCCAGGTTGGCCATTTCGTTCATAAAGCTGATTTTGGTGGCGAGCATACAGTTTGCCGCATACTTTGTTAGTTCGGCACTGCGAACATCCATCACAAAGATTTTGTCATGGTTACGATTGAATGGCGCATAGAGTTGACGCAGCTTTTTTTCAGCGGTTGCCGAATCGGTCCCCAGGATAATCCTGTCCGGACGCATACAATCGCTGACCGCCGCGCCTTCTTTTAAGAATTCAGGATTGGAGACCACATCAAAAGCGAGCGCCTTACCGTGGGCCGCCAGCGTCTCCGCCAACACCATTTTTACTTTGTCGGCCGTACCTACAGGTACGGTGCTTTTATTCACGACGATGCGGGGCTTACTCATCTGTTCGGCGACCGTCTTTGCCACCGCCAGCACATACTTTAGATCAGCTGAACCATCTTCATCGGGGGGAGTTCCGACGGCGATAAAAATAATTTCACCATGCTCGACACCTTCACGAGCGTCGGTGGTGAAGCGCAGACGCCCTTCCTGGGCATTGCGTTTAACCAGGTTCTCCAACCCAGGTTCATAAATAGGAATGCCGCCCTTATTCAGCAGTTCCACTTTGGCCGGATCCACATCCACACAAACCACGTTGTGCCCCACTTCAGCCAGCACCGCTCCTTGAACCAAGCCTACGTAGCCAACCCCAAATACTGTTACTTTCATCCTTTCATTGCCTCACCACACCCAAGTTAAAGGCAATATAACCTATCCTTGAGTATTTATTGTTACAACATTACCAACACGTCTTGGTATGGTTTGCAAATCATCATCCCACAAGTAATCACTAATTTTCTTGTGAGAAAATTCAATTGGTAGACTGAAGAATATATCTCTAATTCTGTTGCAGTCATTTATTTCACATGCGGCTAATAGCTGCTCAAGCTTCAAGCTTAAGTCATGTAGACTGACCGAAACCTCATTGGCGGTCATTATTCTTGGGTGAATGGTTCCCTCAACATCAGTACCAACTAAAAGTTCTTCGTAAAGTTTTTCACCAGGCCGCAATCCTGTATACACAATCTCTATGCCATCTCCCCCAAGATTAGGGTCTTTAACCTTAAAGCCCATCAGGTGAATCATTTTCTCAGCCAGATCGGCAATTCTTACTGGCTCACCCATATCTAGAACAAATACATCCCCGCCCTTGGTCATAGCGCCAGCTTGAATTACTAGCTGTGAGGCTTCCGGGATAGTCATAAAGTAGCGCGTGATATCTTTGTGAGTAACGGTGACCGGACCACCACTTTCTATTTGTTCTTTAAACAGAGGCACTACAGATCCTGAGGAACCCAATACATTTCCAAATCTGACCATGGAAAACTTGGTCTGGCTATTCTCCAGTGCCATTGCTTGCAAAACAAGTTCAGCGGTTCTCTTAGTAGCTCCCATAAAGTTAGTAGGTCTTACTGCCTTATCAGTTGAAACCAGAACAAAATGACTCACTCCTGATTCTCGAGCTGCTTGAGCACAGTAAAGAGTACCAAAGACATTGTTCTGAACCCCCTCAGCCACGTTATACTCTACCAATGGTACATGTTTGTAGGCCGCCGCATGATAGACAGTGTCGACTCTAGCAGAGGCCATAATTCTTTCCAGGAGTTGCTTATTCAGAACTGAACCCAAAATTGGGACTATTTCAACATCATAAGCCAATGAAACTAGGCGCTGTCGAAGCTCTCTTTCTATGGAATACAAGGCGAACTCTGACATTTCAAACAATACCAGCTTGGATGGATTACAAAGCAATAACTGCCTGCATAACTCCGATCCAATTGAGCCACCTGCGCCCGTGACCATCACAGACTTATCTTCCACACACTCCCGCATCAACTGATTGACGGGCTTCACCGGTTCACGCCCAAGCAAATCCTCTATTGCCACATCGCGCAATTGGGTAATCTGAACAGAACCACTAATGATCTCTGCAGCGCCGGCAACAGTTTTTACCTCAACAGGATATTTCTCTAACAGAGAGATCACCCTTTTACGTTGTTTCGGCGTAGCTGAAGGAATGGCCAACAAAACCTTTCGGACCCCGAACTCGTTTATAAGGCGTGAAATCGAAGAAATTCCATAAATTTTAAGCCCTTGAATTCGCTTACCTTGCGCCCTCTTATCGTCATCGAGGAAGGCTACTACCTTATACTCATCACCAGCATGTAATGCGGAGACCAATTGTCTGCCGGCAGACCCGGCACCGTATACTATTACCGGATAATGACCAGTGCTCCTGCTTTTAATATAATCTCTCAAAAGAAACCGCAGAACACTGGTTAATAAAAAGGCGATCGAACCAAAAACAAGACTACCGACAACAGGAATACTGTCAGAAATAAACTGAGACACAATCAAAAAAGATGCGGAAACAAAACTTGTTCCGACAATAATAGACCTGAACAAATCATCGGTTATAAATCGGAGAACAGAATCATATAAACCTACCCGATGATATGTATAAATGGCGATAATACTAGTGACAGAAGCAATGGTTAACCATACTGAAAACGGAACTTCACCTTTTGAATAGAGGTAGACAACGCAGTAACTTGAGAAGGCCACTAGCAGTATATCAACCGTTATCAACCCCCCTTGTTTTAGAGACTTCGACAGGTTATAGATTGAGTCCATCATATTCTTTTTAGTCTTTATGTTTTTGCAGGCTGGCACTTACGTTTTTAAAGAGGCGTTGACGGACGCACTAAGATAACCAATTCACGTTCTTACACCAATCTGCCAATCAAATATTAACCGGTTTGTCTTACTTCGCATGGATTTCGCGCGATGACGTTGAAGCACGGGCGCTATCAACACATCATTATCATTGCCAGAGAGGCGCCGTAACCACCATTTTTATGCCACGGCAATTTTAGTACATGTAGTTTATCACGGCCCTTGCAGCAGGGTAGCTTTTCTCTCTCAACAATTAGCTCCAGATTGAACCTTTCATGTTGAATTAAGTTGACAAGACACTAACAAAAGTTAATGCATCAACAATAAGATATGGAAAATCAGTTACTTTGATCTGCACCAGTAAAAGTGGACACCGGTTAAGCTGCTAGTTTTTTCTCATAGTTTTCCGGGCTCAGGTAGCCCAGAGCACTGTGCCTTCTTTGCCGGTTGTAATCAACTTCAATGTA
>NZ_JARHUG010000005.1 GCF_029223185.1 Aliiglaciecola sp. CAU 1673 | reverse complement strand
TCTTGAATCCTTCCCTCCGCCTTCCCTCAATCACGCTTAAGAAAAAATCAGCCAATCCCATCAATAGGTAAGGAGCCACGGAAAACTCACTGGATGGCCCTAAAAAACAAAACCCCACCAAAAATGGTGGGGTTTATCATCAATCTGAAAAGGGTGCCAAGGCACCCTTTTTTGCTTCAGGAGAGCTGATTAGCCCAATTGCTTCAGCATCGTTTCGGCATCGCTCACTTCGAATTTGCCGGCCGCTTCCACGTTTAGCTGTGTAACCACACCATCTTCCACCAACATGGAATAACGCTGTGAGCGCACGCCGCCAAAACTGCCGGTATCTTTATCCATGCCAATGGCTTTGGTGAAGCTGGCGTCACCATCAGATAACATCATCAGGTGTTCGGCATTTTGATCTTTGCCCCAGGCATCCATCACGAAAGCATCGTTTACGGCAACGCAAATAATACGGTCCACCCCTTTGGCTTTGAGCTTGTCGGCAAGTGCTACATAACCTGGCAGATGGGCATTAGAGCAGGTAGGCGTAAAGGCACCGGGAACCGCAAAGAGCACTACTTTCTTACCTTTAAACAGGTTTGCTGTGCTGTGCTCAAGGCTTTCGCCGTTTTTACGTTCGGTCAGCGTGGCTGAGGGAAGAGATTGTCCTACTTGAATCATGATGTTTCCTTTTCTGATTGGAAGAGGGCTTTAGTGTAGCTGTTTTTTCAGGGTGGGTTGGTCTTCTTCGATGCCAACACCAGACGAATATCTCCCCAGCTTACCTTGTCGCCTAATGCTTCTTTCACGGGCTTTAGGCCTGTTTTTTCGCTTTGCGACAAGGCTTGGCGTATTGCCTGCTGCTTCTCATGCGAGACAAGTTCATCAATCGCCACCTCGCCTTGCTCTACAAAATGGGCAAGATGCTGTTCGACAGTGGATGTTGCCAAGCCCCTTTGTTGTGCAACTTGTTCAATGGAGAGGCCTTCTTTGTGCAAGCGCAGGGTAATGGCTTTTGTGTCTTCCTTGGGCGCTTTCGCCAGTTGTTTAGATTCCGGAAGCACATCCTCAGGCTGCAATTGGTTTGCCTCACAGTAGTCGGCCACCACAGCCAGGATAGCGTCACCGTATTTTTCCACCGTGGTGGGACCAACCTTATACAATTGCAGCAGCGTATCCTTGCTGCCCGGAAGAGCATTGACGATTTGCAGCAATACTTGCTGGTGCAGGACCTGAAAGGCCGGGATCCCTAAACGTTTTGCCTGCTCCATGCGCCAATCCTTTAGCTGTTGATACAGCATTGGGTGTGCCAGGTCGTCCATGCTCAGTTCACTTGTGGCTTTGCTGACCGATTTCTTGGTTGCAGCGCTGATCTGCGCTTTGCCAATTGCATCCAGATAGGTCCCGGTATTAAACCCCTTTTGGCAAGACGTCAGTACCGTCTGTTTTACCTGTAATTCCTGACGTAAGGCGTCAGTGGCATTCTCGATTTGCTTGCGGATAGTCTTGTTATCCGTATCGAAGCTAAAAGCAGACAGCCAATTGAATATGGGGGCTAATTTGTCACTGAAATAGGGACAGGCCTTCTGGACCCGTTCCTGAATATGCGAGTCCTGCTGCGGCTCTACCTGCTGATGAAAAAGAGTTTGCAGTTGCTGCTGGAATTTATCGGCGATATGCAGCACTTCCCGTTTCAGTACTTGGTGCAGGTCGTCAAGTTGGGTCAGCTGATTGCCATGCAGTTGATTCTGATTTTCCTTAAGGGCTCTGCTTAAGCGATATAAGCAAGTGCTAAGGGGCTGATAATCAAACGCCTCCAATAACAGCTTCTGCTGATAATGCACTTTGGCCTGATAGAGGGTGTTTCGATCCGGTGGCTGCTGAGCATGGGTAAAAGCGCTGACGATAGGATCGGTCTTTACCGTTTCTGCATGTAAAGGGTTCTGCAATACCAGGCCTTGCAGCGAAGTGCAGCGGCTTAGCGCCACATAAATCTGGCCATGGGAAAAGGCTGCCTGACCATCAATAATGGCGCGCTCAAAGGTCAGCCCCTGACTTTTATGGATAGTAATGGCCCAGGCCAGGCGCAAGGGAATTTGCCGGAAGCTACCGATGATTTGCTCATCGATATTATTACTCTTATCCAGACTGTATTTGATGTTTTCCCAGGTGACCGGTTCTACCTCTATATCCTGAGTATCTCCGGGGCAGCGGACGGTGAGACGTTCACCATTGATGGCACTGATAACGCCGGTTTTACCATTGAAATAGCGCTTCTCTGGACTGTGGTCGTTACGCACAAACATAACCTGTGCTCCCACTTTTAAGAGCAGATTGGCATCAACAGGATAGTTTTGCTCGGGATAATCGCCTTGCACTTCTGCCGCAAAAGACTTTGGGGGACTGGCTAGTTTCGCCAGTTGCTGTTGATTAATGGCATCGGCGCGTTGGTTATGGGTGGTGAGGGTGACATAGTCTTCGCCCTCTGCCGGTTTGAAACCGGTAAAAAAACGGCTGTTAAGCAGAGAAAGCGCGGCTTCGTCCAATTGGCTATCCCGCACCTTATTCAACAAGTCCACAAACCTAGGATCAGCCTGGCGATAGACCTGCTCCAGTGACAGGCTGCGCCATTGACACTGGGCCAGGGCCTGGCTGCTAAAGAAGTAACCGTTGTCATAGTAATTGCTTAGCAGAGACCATTCTGCCTCTTTAAGAACGGGCGGTAACTGATGTAAGTCACCAATCATCAACAGTTGCACACCGCCAAAGGGCAGTTGATTGCGCCGGTGGCGGCGCAGGACCGCGTCGACCGCATCCAGCATATCGGCGCGCACCATACTGATCTCATCAATTACCAACAGTTGCAGGCTACGCAGTATATTGATTTTGTCTTTGCTGAAACGATGCTGGCTCGGTAATTGGCTGCCGGGAATATAAGGTCCGAAAGGCAGTTGAAAAAAGGAATGCAGGGTTACGCCACCGGCATTAATGGCGGCAACGCCGGTGGGGGCGGTGACAATCATGCGTTTGGGGCAACTGGCTTTTAGCCGATGTAAAAACGTGGTTTTACCGGTACCGGCTTTACCGGTCAGAAACAGGCTGAGGCCCGTATGCTGGACGATTTCCCCGGCCAGTTGCAGCTGTGGATTAATGTCGGTCATGGCCTTTCCTTGCGCTTTCCAACCATGGCTTAGTATAGCCTTTGCCTTTAGCTGCCATGGATGAGATAGATATCAAATCGATTGGCCTTGCCGGCTTGCTCCACATCGGGCTTCTCACCTGCCAAGTACGGCGCACCGGCAGGCCGTTTGACTACTACCCGTTTGCTGGCAAGCGCCAGGGCCGGGGCCAGCAGGGCATCGGCATCCATGTCCGGGCCCAGCAGTTGCTGGAACAGGCGCATCTCTTTTTTGACCAGAGCAGATTTTTTGCGATGGGGAAACATGGGATCCAGATACACCACCTGGGGCCTCTCTTCTTGCCAGTTTTGCATCCGTTCCAGAGCAGCTCCGGGTAGCAAGCGCATGCGCAAAGGAAGCCAATCGGCCAACTCAGGATGTTGTGCTGCCCTCGCCAGGCCATCCTGCAATAGTGCCGCCACCACCGGGCTTCGTTCCAGCATGGTTACTTCACAGCCCAGGCTGGCCAGAATAAAGGCATCACGGCCCAATCCTGCCGTGGCATCCAGTACCTTGGGCAGATACTGCCCTTTGACGCCTACGGCCTTGGCCACGGCTTCTCCGCGACCGCCGCCATGCTGGCGACGCCAGGTCATGGCATCGCTGGCAAAATCCACGCTGACGGTGCCCATTTTGGCATCATCCAGCGTTTTCAGTGCCAGGCCTTGTTCATCAAGCCACAGGACTAAACCCTCTTTAGCACTTTCGCTGACGGTAAGCTGCCAGGTATCGGCCAAGTGTTTAGCTTGGTTGAGATATTCGAAACCGGCGGGGACAATCGGAATGGTCTGCATCAGGCGTTACCGTATGCTTGTTTATGGGCCAGCCAGCGATTGATGACGGCCTGCGCATTGGCGGGATGGCGCTGCCACAGATGTTGGGCAAGCTGTTGTACCTGAGGAATAAGATGGGCATCGCGCACCAGATCGGCAATTTTCAAATCGGCCAGGCCGGTCTGTTTGGTGCCCAGCAGTTCACCTGGACCGCGGATTTCCAAATCGCGCTGCGCGATATAAAAACCATCACTGCTTTCACGTAATACCGAAAGGCGTTTACTCGCCGTTTTAGAAAGCGGGCTTTGGTACATCAGCACACAATGGCTTTCCACCGAGCCCCGTCCTACCCGCCCGCGTAGCTGATGTAACTGAGCCAGGCCCAGTCGTTCAGGGTTTTCGATAATCATCAAACTGGCATTCGGCACATCCACGCCCACTTCTATTACGGTGGTCGCCACTAATAGATCCAGTTCTCCGGCTTTAAACGCCGCCATCACCGCCTGTTTCTCCGGGCCTTTTAAGCGCCCATGTACCAGCCCAACCCGCAGTTCAGGTAAGGCCATTGCCAACGCCTCGGCGGTATCCTGCGCGGCCTGGCATTCCAAGACTTCAGATTCTTCAATCAAGGTACAGACCCAATACACCTGGCGACCCTCTTCGGCGCAGGCATGGCGCACTCTGGCCACCACTTCATCGCGCCGGCTATCAGGGATAACCACGGTTTTAACCGGTGTGCGGCCAGGGGGAAGCTCGTCAATAACTGAGGTATCCAGGTCAGCATAGGCGGTCATTGCCAAAGTGCGGGGAATAGGGGTGGCCGTCATAATCAATTGGTGCGGCGCCAGATCCTGATGCTGGCCTTTCTCGCGCAGCGCCAGGCGTTGATGCACCCCGAACCGGTGCTGCTCATCGATAATCACCAGGGCCAACTTCTTGAACTGGACCTGTTCCTGAAATAGCGCGTGAGTGCCCACCAACATCTGAATTTCGCCCTCTTGCAAGCGCGCCAGTAATGCTTCCCTGGCTTTGCCTTTCAGCTTGCCGGCCAGCCAACCCACCTCTATCTCTAAGGGGGCCAGCCATTGGCGAAAGTTATTGGCATGTTGTTCTGCCAGTAGCTCGGTGGGGGCCATCATCGCCACCTGATAGCCGTTGCCGATGGCGGTTAGTGCCGCCAATGCCGCCACCAGGGTTTTACCTGAGCCCACATCGCCTTGCACCAGGCGCATCATCGGCTTGGGTTTAGCCAGATCCTGCTGGATATCCATGGTGACCCGCTGCTGCGCGCCGGTAGGCGCAAAGGGCAGATTACAGAGGAAACGTTGTAGCAGCGATTCATCCGCTTGCATCGCCAGTGCAGGTTGGGCCTGGGCACTTTCGCGTACCTTGAGCACGCTTAAGTGATGCGCCAGCAGCTCTTCTAGGATCAGGCGCTGTTGCGCCGGATGTTCGCCTTTTTCCAACAGTGCCAGACTCACATCAGGCCCCGGGCGATGGACCAGCAACAAGGCATCGGCAAGGCTGATTTGATTGTTATACAAACCGTCCGGCAATAGCTCAGCCAGGCCGCCCCGCTTGAGCCGTTCCAACGATTGTTCGGTCAGGCTGCGCAGACTCAGTTGCTTTAAGCCTTCAGTGGTGGGGTAGATGGGTGTGTACACATCCTGCACTTCCTGACCGCTGCCATCTTTTTGCAGCCGGTACTCTGGGTGCATCATTTCCAGGCCGTACTTGCCCCTGCGCACTTCACCAAAACAGCGGATAGCCAGGCCCTTTTCCAGCGCGTTTTTTTGCGCCGCATTGAAATGGAAAAAGCGCAGGGTGATACTGCCGCTGCCGTCGGCCACCCTCACGGTGAGCATACGTTTTTTACCGAACAGCACATCGGCACCCATGATCTGCCCCTCAATACTGGCATGCATACCGGGTAGCAAGTCAGTTATCGGATAGATGCGGGTGCGGTCCTCATAACGAAGGGGCAGATGGAAAAGCAGGTCCTGTATGGTGACCAGGCCCAGCTTCTGCAGCTTGTCGGCAACTTTGCTGCCGACCCCTTTAAGTTCCGTTACCCTGGTGTGGGCCAGTGATTGCATTGAGTGTTCAGACTAATCATTCTCTGACCCAATCATACCCTAAAAGCGGGCAATCCCCATCATTCGAGCGCCATTCTGGCGGCATGCACCATCAGCTCGGGATTAACCCTGACTTTGTAGTTAGGATTTACATATTGAAATTGAATCAGTCCGCTCGTATCCACGATATAGGCGGCAGGTACCGGCAGCACAATGCGTTCGTCTCCGGGTAGGCTGGCAAACACTTCGCCCATCTTACCGCGGTAGCGACTCGCGGTGTTGTCATCTAAGAAAAAGCCAATGCCAAACTCGCGGGTGGCTTCAAGTTGCACATCAGAGAGTTGTGTCACCTTGTAGTCGGTATCGAATTTCTGTTCCATCAAGCGCGCAGGGGTTTCTGGTGATATGGCCAGGATCTGATAACCCATCGCAATCAGTTTCTTTTCGACCTCCTGAAAACCGGCCAGTTGGGCATTACAGTAAGGACACCAGCCTCCCCGGTAGAAAAGAATAACGGTCGGTTTTTGGGCGATGAGTTCAAGCAGTTTAACCGGCTTACCCTGCGGGCTTTGCAGTGTCACATCGGGCACCATCTGGCCATTTAATAGCGGTGTGACAGACTCGGCATCGGCGGCTATTTGGCTTCTGTCCAACGCCTGGGTACTGAGCGTTAAAAACAGACAAATAAAAGACAGTGAACGTAACAACATATGGCTTCCCCTAAAAAGTAACTGAAGCTTCTAAGACCTTATGCTGGCACAAATTCTTTCACGTTCGGCGAGATACTCTTTGGGGATATTATCGAACCGCTATTTGTGCTCAAATCGCCCATAAAGCAATGAAAAAGGTGTGCGTTATGAAGGTTGTAAGGGGAGTCAGATCGGTATTGGCGATAACAATTGTTGTCACGATGTCAGGGTGCGCCACACTGAGTAAACAAGAATGCCAAACCGCAGACTGGCAAATCATTGGCATGGAAGATGGTGCCAGTGGAAAACCCGCCTCCTTTGTGGGAGAGCATCGTAAAGCCTGCGCGGAATATGGGATTGCCCCCGATCTGGCGGCTTATCAAAAAGGGCATGCCAAGGGCCTCAAAGAGTACTGTAATTACGACAATGGCTACCGACTGGCGGAGAGCGGTGGCGCCTACAATCAGGTCTGTACTCAGGCGGACTACCCGCTGTTTGTCCAGGGATTCCAGCGCGGTGCCGTTGCTTATCAACACCTTAGCGAAATCCGCAAACTACAAGACGCAAAAAATGACGCGGCTAAACGCCTTGAGGAAGTAAAGGCATTGATAAAGGAAAAAGAGGCCTTAATCATCGCTGATGCCAGCACCAGTCAGCAGCGCAAGGTTCTGTTGGAAGAAGTAACGTCGTTGAATTTGGAAATGACCGAGCTAAATGCCACTCTGGCGATGATGGAGGTCGATATAGGTCAGGCCCAGAATCGTTACGAGCAATTCAGGCAATCCCCCTAAGCTCAAGGCGCTAGTACTGAATTTCTCTATCAGCTTGGAGAAATGCGGAGTGCCATCAAAAAAGGCGATAAGTTTATCGTTGCGTCATCTCTAGCGCATTAATTCTGATGTTGGAGAGGCCCCGTGTTGCTTTGCTCCAAGCGGTTCCCGTGCTCCAGGATGTGGAAGATGGCGTTTCAACGGCAAACTCTCTGTAGACGCGGCTAAACCAGACGATTTCGGCGTTAGTATGTGGTCTGTCACTGATATTTAGCACACCTAATGTCAGTGCTGTTGGCTGGTAAAAATCAGGGGCAGTCCAGGTGCCGAATCGTGCAGTAAAATCGTCGATGGTAAAGGGGATAATTTGCTCTGCCGTTACTAAATCATTAGTACAAACTAAGTGAAGTTCTTCCGACACACAGCCGGTCAACTCGGGATTGACCAGTTTGTAATAGGTTTTGGTTACTTGTTCTTTTGTCAGCAGCCCCATCATATATAACAAAATGTCATCCCAGACTTTAAACTGGTCGTCCATTTTGCGGAGTCGAAATTGGCCTTGTTCATCCCTTATTAAATAGGTTTCAGAGCGCTGCCCAAGACTGTCTACCAGCAATACAGAGTGGGGCCAGCCGCGATCAGGATCCCAGAAAGGACCAGAGAGTTCGCCATTAACGGTGATGTCGGCATCGTGATGCATTCCATCACCGGAATTCCAGGCACCGGTGCCAGCGGCGGGAAAATCTTTGGCTCCGACACCCAGTAAGCCATGGCCTAGTTCATGGTTCATTGCCTCTATGCCAGGCCAGCCGCTCCAGATAATGCCGCTCAGTTTCTGATGCTCATTACCATCGATAATGGGATAGCAATAAGCATTGTTAGCGCATGGTGGTGTAAAACCGGTTCCCTCAATGTTGTCATGCACCCTCACATAACCGGCGCCACCCACAGGATCCCGCGGAGTAACTGCAAAAAAATCAAATACGTCTCCGGCTAGCTGCCAGGCTATTTCACAGGCACCACAGAATTCTGGCGAATGTAGTAACCAGTTGGACTGGTAACGAATGTCATATTGTGCCCCGAGAGCAATAAAGAACCCGCTGTCATTGGCGCGGACATTTGGGGTCAGCTCCACAGCGGAGTCAGTGCCTCTGAAAGTATTGCTAATGATCCATAAATTACTGGCTTCCCTGAAGTCTTTACCTGCCAAAAAGTCTTCACCGACATACAAGCAGGCGCGAGTAAAGATGCCATCGCCAGGTGTTTGATCTCCATGGGTGCCATCGTCATAGGCTGTTTTGGGTTCTTCACCATCAACAGATAAGAATCCACCATACTGAAGAGTTTCCAATTCCATGCTGGCCGGGCCCGCTTCATGGCGGCTATACCAAGTAAAGGTTTGGTCAGAGAAGATAATGGAGGGTTCGAACATTCTCTCGCCTACATTGGTCAATACATTGGCAACATTAGGTGCAACCGGAGAGATATTCTGGTCATGAGTACATCGGGTATTCGAAGAAGGCTCCCAGGTCAGACTCTGATAGGGGGTGACCCTGACGACTGTGATATCGGTATGAGAGTCGCCGAAGTCGTCGGTAACCTTCAGTTCAAAGGTTAGTGTCAAAGGTTCCAGTGCCGGTGGTGCCTTGAACGTAGCAACAGGCTGATCGGCATTGCTTATGCTGACGGCAATGCCGTCAACTTGTTGCCATAAATAAACAGAAATGGCGCCATCTGAGTCGGTACCACTTCCCGATAACTGCACCTCAGTGTTTTCAGTTACGGTCTGCGCCTCCCCGGCTGATGCCACCGGTGCTGTATTAGCCGGAGGCGGGGCAACTACAGGAGGGGGAGCGGTGGCTTGGGGATTGGCACTGCCTCCGCCGCAGGACAGCAAAAGTAAACTACAAGCAATGATTAACAGATGGGATGGCGTATAAGGCGAGAATAATTTAAAAGGTTGGCCAGCGGGTCTCATGCAAGTCCTTGATGACACAGAGCGATTTAAAGTTAGCCATTCTTTTATCGATAGCAAATAAATGGAAGTGAACCAAAAAGAACCATGGGCTCGATATTGTTCAGGTTATTGGACAGAAATTGACACCCTTCACAGGACTGGTGACTATCAGTTCTGTAAGGGCAATATTTGATCAGGAGGTAACAGTATCTTCCTGCCGCATCACTTGCCACCATTGGTCGTCGGCCTGGATTTGCCCTTGTTCATCAATATAGGGATAACCTAGTCCTTTGCGCAGGCACATGGCCTGTAACTCCGGATAACCGCATTCAAACAACATACGCTGGCATTCCTGCTCATCCAGGCGTTGATGTTGACGGTTTGGGTCATACAGCCCGGCTTCCTGACGTTGACGCTGGGCTTCATAAAGCACCAACGCCGCCGCCACCGATACGTTCAGGGACTGTACCATGCCCATCATCGGGATCATGATTTCCTGGTCGGCCAGGGCAACCGCTTCCTCGGTAGCGCCATATTTTTCCTGACCGAAAAGCACGGCGGTGGGTTGGGTATAGTCTATATCGCGAAAATCCACGGCCTTATCAGAAAGGTGTGCGACCAGCACCTGCATCCCCTGGGATTTCAAATCCTGCACCGCCTCCTGCGTATTCAGATGCGGGCGAAGACGCAGCCAGTTTTGGCTGCCCATGGAGGTGCCCCGGCGGATTCGCGGGGCCAGTGCCGTTTCCTGATCCTGTGCACTCAGGCGTGGATGATGTTCAAACACGCCTTTGGCATCTTCTGCCCAGATCAGGTGCACCCGATGAATGCCCACCGCATCGGCACTGCGCACAATAGCCGACAGATTGTGGGTTTTATGCACTTGCTCCATACAGACGGTCAGGTCTGGCTGGCGCAAGTTCAGCATTTTACGGATGCGCTGATAACGCTCGGGGGTCATCAACGGATACCTTTACTCAGGTAATTCCATTATGCCGTCGATTTCAATTTGGGCGCCTTTGGGCAGTTCTTTAACTCCAATTGCGGCGCGGGCAGGGTAAGGCTGCTTGAAATACTGGCTCATGATCTCGTTGACCTTGGCGAAGTTGCTGAGGTCGGTCATATAAATATTGACCTTGGTCAGATCGTTGGTGCTGCCACCGGCTGCTTCACACACTGCCTTCAGATTTTCAAATACCTGCACGGCCTGAGCAGAAAACTCCTGAGACACCATTTCCATGGTTTCCGGAACCAGTGGGATCTGGCCAGACAAATACACAGTGGTGCCGGATTTCACGGCTTGGCTGTAAGTTCCAATAGCCTTGGGGGCCCTGTCAGTATTAATAACGGACTTAGACATAATAAATAATCCTTATCAGGGATGTTGTTTAGACTGGCTGTGACGAGACACTTTTTGCACTTCGGGCATGGCTCGTACGCGACGCATGATATTGGCCAGATGAATACGATTACTGGTCGTAACTTCCAGATCAATATAGTAAATGTTGCTTTCTTTTTCTTCGGTTTGCAGGCTGATGATATCCGATTCCGCGGCGCTGATAGCACCGGTCAGCTTAGCCAGGGTACCCTGACGGTTTACCAGCTCCACCCGCAGTGATGCTTTAAACTCGCCCTGAGCGTCTGCTTCCCAATTCATCGGCAGTACACGATGCGGCTCATCCTTGGACAGCTTGCGAATATTACGACAGCCGCTTTGGTGGATCACCATGCCCTTACCCGGGCTCAGTACGGCAATAATTTCATCGCCGGGGATGGGATGGCAGCAGCGACCATAGCTGACCAATAGCCCCTCGGTGCCGCGAATGGCAACCTTGCGCTTATCGGACACATCGGTATCCGATTCACCCAGCAAACGGCGGGCGACAATAGCGGATAATTCATTACCCAGACCAATATCGGCCAGCAACGAATAGAAGTTATCGTGCTTGGTTTCGCGCACCACTCGCTCGATATCTGCTTCCGGAATGTCATCCAGTTTCACGTTACCTAAGGCATGACGTAGCAGACGGTTACCCATATTAATGGCTTCTTCGGAGCGCTGTTTCTTCAGGTATTGGCGAATATGGGAGCGCGCCTTGGCGCTGACCACAAAGTTAAGCCAACTGGCATTAGGCTTGGCTCTGGGTGAGGTAATGATTTCTACCGTCTGCCCATTTTCCAGGGGACGATTGAGGGAATAATTGCGCCTGTCTACACGCACGCCAACGCAAGAATTTCCGATATCCGAGTGTACTGCATAGGCAAAATCCACCGCCGTGGCACCCATGGGCAGCTCGACAATGCGGCCATCTGGTGTAAAAACGTAAATTTCTTCGGGGAAAAGATCGGTTTTAACGTTTTCGATAAATTCCACCGAGGAGCTGGCGCTGTGCTGCAATTCCAGCAAAGACTGCATCCACTTACGCGCCCGAACCTGGGCGGTTGTGCCTTTGGTTTCGCCCGGTTGCTTATACAGCCAGTGCGCCGCCACCCCTTTATCGGCCATATGATCCATCTCCAGGGTACGGATCTGGATTTCCACCGGAATACCATGGGGACCGACTAACGAAGTATGCAGCGACTGATAACCGTTGGTACGGGGTATGGCGATATAGTCCTTAAAGCGGCCCTCAATGGGTTTGTACAGTCCGTGCATGGCGCCCAAGGCGCGATAGCAGTGGTCGATTTCCGGCACAATCAGGCGGAAGGCGTAGATGTCCATTACTTCGTTGAACATCAGCTCTTTGTTTTTCATCTTGCGATAGATGGAGTACAAGTGCTTTTCGCGGCCGCTGACCTCAGCGGCAAGGCCGGATTCCTCAAGACGGGATTCAATCTCCCGCTGGGTATTTTCAATGATTTCTTTACGGTTGCCGCGGGCCTGCTTGACGGCGGATTTGAGCGCCCGGTAGCGCATCGGATACATGGCCTGAAAGCCTAAATCTTCCAGTTCATTTTTAATGTCATGGATACCCAGACGATGGGCAATGGGGGCATAGATTTCCAGGGTTTCCCGGGCTATCCGCCGGCGCTTGTCGGGACGCAGGGAGCCGAGGGTGCGCATATTATGAGTGCGGTCTGCAAGTTTAATCAGAATGACCCGGATATCCTGCACCATGGCCATGATCATCTTACGGAAGTTTTCCGCCTGCGCCTCTTTCTTGCTGCGAAACTGGATTTTATCCAGCTTACTCACCCCTTCGACCAGATCCGAGACCGACTCACCAAATTTCTCTAAGAGTTCTTCTTTAGAAACCGGGGTGTCTTCGATTACGTCATGCAGCAGGGCAGACATCAGGGTTTCGTGGTCCAGGCGCATATCGGCGAGGATCCCGGCAACTGCTACCGGGTGAGTAATATAAGGATCGCCGCTTGAGCGCATCTGCCCGTCATGGGCGGCATGGGCTACCACATAGGCACGCTGGATGTCTGCAACCTGTTCAGGGGGCAGATATTCACTAACTTTCTGTTTCAGGCCTTCAAACAGATACACCAGTACTCAGCGCTAAAAAAAGGATTAACTGAAGTTAGGATACGGAGATTTTAAGAGGAAGCAACGGCCAGCTTTGCCGGCCGTCGAAAAAGCTTATTCGTGGTGGCCGGAAAGGATATTGGCCACAGAAGCGAATTCGGCACGCTCCTGCTCTTCCTGGGCGCGCGCATCATCGGCGTCCATGCTGTCAACAGTGACCAGGCCCTTTTCGATTTCGCGCAGGGCGATTACCGTTGGCTTGTCATTGTCAGGGGAAACTTTGGGGTCTTTGCCTTCGATGGCAATTTGGCGCGCACGGCGAGCGGCGACCAGTACCAGGTCAAAACGGTTGCCAATCTTATCTACTGCGTCTTCTACTGTTACGCGGGCCATGTATTACTCCGTGGGCAATTACAAAAAGGTCGCATAGTTTACTGGGTTTTGTGGTTTGTGCAAAGACCGAACTTTGAGCTAATCACGCAAAAGTTCGGCAAATAATGCCTGATGGCGTTTGCTTTGTCGGCTCAGGCGTAGTCGTTGGCTCAGCACAATGGATTCAATTTCGGCCAGGGCCTGTTCAAAATCTTCATTGACCACGACGTAATCAAATTCCTGATAGTGGGAGATTTCGTCCTTGGCTTTCTCCATGCGCTGATTAATCACCTCTTCGGAATCCTGCTGGCGTTGGTGTAAACGACGACGCAGCTCTTCCCTGGAAGGGGGGGCGATAAAAATGGTGTTGGTGTCGGGTAGCAAGGCTTTGACCTGACGGGCGCCCTGCCAGTCGATATCCAGAAATACGTCAACGCCTTGCTCCAGGGTATTGGCAATGGCCTGCTTAGAGGTGCCGTAGTAGTTACCAAAGACTTCAGCCCATTCGAAGAAGGCATCCTCGGCGATCATCTGTTTGAAATGATCTTTGTCTACAAAATGATAATGCACCGCGTTTTCCTCGCCAGGCCTGGGGGCTCGGGTAGTGTGAGAAACAGAAACTTGCATATCGGTTTTAGGGTGACGCGCCAACAGCGCCTTAATCAGACTGGATTTGCCAGCACCGGAGGGCGCAGCCAGGATAAAAAGATTGCCAAGGGTGTGGGCCATGTACGCAAAAACTCGTGAGGCTACAAAAGAGCAATGTTAGCATAACTTCTTAAGCACACTGCAAGCGCCGGGAAGCCTTGACCCGGACCCATAATAACAAGGACACCAGAAAGGAAACCTGATGAGTACTGCTTTACCCTACGTTGAGGTCAACCCCTCGCTAACACCGGATGCGGTGGTGATTTGGTTACATGGTCTGGGCGATTCCGGCAACGGCTTTGCGCCAATAGTGCCGCAATTGCGCTTGCCAGCATCGATGGCTGTGCGTTTTGTTTTTCCCCATGCACCGGTGCGCCCGGTGACCATCAACAACGGTATGCAAATGCGTGCCTGGTACGATATTAAGTCCCTTGACTTTAATAACCGCGCCGATGTGCAAGGGGTTGAGGAGTCCGTTGCCCTGGTTCGCCAGCTGTTGGAAGATGAGATGGCCAAAGGCATCTCCTCTGAACGCATTATCCTGGCCGGCTTTTCTCAGGGAGGCGTAATTGCCTATCACCTTGGACTGAGTTTTGACAAGCCGTTGGCCGGCATTATGGCGTTGTCGACCTATATGTGTGAGCCGCAAAAATTTGCAGACAGACTCAATGATGCCAACCGCACCACGCCGGTGCTGGTGGCCCATGGCTTATACGATGAAGTGGTCCCCTGCGCTTTGGGTAAACAGGCCCATGACGTGCTGCTGGAAAATGGCATTCCTGCGCGCTGGCGCGAATATCCCATGCAACATAATGTCTGCATGGAAGAGATTCAAGAAATTTCACATTGGCTACAACAGCGACTAGGCTAGCTTTTACGAGGGCCAGATATCCTGGCCCTAATCATTTCTGAGAGGCAGCTCATGAAAGCGCTGATACTCGCATTACTCATTCTTGGTTTTGTTGCGCCTGGCCAGGCTGATGTTTTACGCAGCCAACTCACCAGTGCAGTTGTTGCGCGCGAACCGGTGGACGATTTGCGAGGCGAGGTCATAGGAAAGCCCAATGAGATCACACAAGTAGTGTTCTTTACCCAATTGGACGATATGCAAGGTCAGGATGTGGTGCATAAATGGTTTTATCAGGGTGAACTGATGGCGGAAGTGCCGATGTCGGTGAGAAGCCCTAATTGGCGCACCTGGTCAAGCAAGAGACTGCTGCCGGCTTGGCAGGGGAATTGGCAGGTGCAACTGTGGTCGGGCGATAAGCTTTTGTTGAGCAAAGAGTTTCGATTTACCCTGGCCTCTGCCGATTACCAGTAATTCCCCAAATTCATTGCGGCCTTTCACCTGCCCAAAGGGCGGTCGCAATGTTATTATCGATAGCATGTTGTCAGGGCCATTGTGCCAGTTCGAAAAAACATGTCATGAATCAGAAAAACCACGCCGGGCGAACCGTCCGAATCGCTACCCGTAAAAGTGCCCTGGCCCTGTGGCAGGCCGAATATGTTAAATCCGCCCTGGAAAGCGCTCATCCCGGCCTGGCGGTAGAACTGGTGCCCATGAGCACCCAAGGCGACCGAATTCTGGATACGCCTTTGGCTAAAATTGGTGGTAAGGGACTATTTATCAAGGAATTGGAAGTGGCCATGCAGGAAGGGCGGGCCGATATCGCGGTGCATTCCATGAAAGATGTACCGGTGGAATTTCCAGAGGGCTTTGGCCTGCATGCCATTTGTGAGCGTGAAGATCCCCGCGATGCCTTTGTGTCCAATGCCTATGAGAGTTTTGACAGCCTTCCCCAGGGGGCTGTAGTGGGGACTTCCAGTTTGCGTCGCCAGTGCCAGTTGCGGGCTTTGCGCCCCGATCTGCAGATCCGGGATTTACGCGGCAATGTTAATACCCGCTTAGCCAAGCTCGATGGCGGCGATTATGACGCCATTATCCTGGCCGCTGCCGGTTTGATTCGTTTGGGTATGCCAGAGCGTATTCGCGCCTTTATTGAACCTGCGCAGTCTTTGCCGGCCGTAGGCCAAGGGGCTGTAGGTATCGAATGTCGTGATGATGATCATGAATTGATTGCATTATTGGTGCCTTTGAATCACCAGGCGACCGCCATCAGGGTAAAAGCCGAACGCGCCATGAATCAGCGCTTGCAGGGCGGTTGTCAGGTGCCCATCGGCAGCTATGCTGAGCTGATTGGCGAAGAGATTTGGTTGCGGGGCCTGGTCGGCGCCGTGGACGGCACCAAGGTCATCCGCGGCGAAGCCCGTGGCTTGGTGAAAGATGCAGAGACCTTGGGTATTCAACTGGCTGAGGGGCTTTTGGGCAAAGGCGCTAAACAGCTTTTGGAAGCACTCTATGCCGAATAAGCCTGGCTTTTTGTTGCTGCGTCCCAAGGGCAAGTTGCCAGCAAGCGAAAGGGCTTTTAGTGCTGCCGGGTTAAACGTCGTGGGACTGGCTCTGCTGCAGATTGAAGCCGTTGCCGAACAACAAACACAGTTGGCTGCTGACTTAAAGGCAGCGCCGGAAGGCAGTCCGGTGATCTTTGTCAGTACCGAAGCTGTGCGCCTGGCTTTGGAAGCTTTGGGTAATAATGGCCTGCGCAAAGATCTACAGTATTTTGCTGTGGGTAGCAGCACCGCTCAGGCACTGGCTAAGGCAGGTATCAAAGCACAAGTACCTGAACGTCAGGACTCTGAGGGCCTGTTGGCCCTGGATGCGCTGAAACGGGTCAACAGTGGCTATGTACTTTTGATTAAAGGTGAGGGTGGCAGACCGCTTATTGAGGAGAAGCTGACCAAACGCGGTTGTGAGGTGGTCAGCATCTGTCTTTATCGCCGGGTGCCGGTGTCACCGCCACAGGCAAGCAGGCCCTGGCAAGAGTCTGAGATCCAATGCATTATGGTGACCAGTGGTGAGTTACTGGATGCTGCATTCAGCAAATTTGATCCACAATGGTTACGGCAACAGCACTGGATTGTGGTTAGTGAACGCTTGGCAAAGCTTGCCAAAGACAAGCAAATTAAGCGCATTAGTATCAGCAATGGCGCCAGTGATGACGCGCTAATTGAGGCTACGAAGCAATTTATGGAGAAACAGGCGATGGCCGAAACGGCACAACAACAAACACCTTCCCCCAGTGTAGCCAAAAAGCCTGACGCTGAGGTCAAAAAGACGCCCACCCCGGCCAAGGGCAACGGCTTGTTGTGGTTTTTCATCCTGGTTCTTTTTGTGCTGTTAGGCGCCGTTGCAGCCGCCGGCTATTGGGGCTGGATGACCCTCTCTTCACAGCAAAACACGTTGCAATCCCTGCCTACTGAAGTCGAACAGAAGCTGATTGCCAGTGCCGCATTGCAAAAACGCAACGTCGAGCAGCAGTTGGCCGATGCCTTCAGCGCATACGAGGCTGAACAAGCACAAAAGGCTTTTCCGCTTTTATCTGAGCTCGAGCAATTGGAAGTGCGGGTAGCAGATAATGCTCAAATGCTGGATCAAATGTCAGGACGTCGACCCAATGATTGGGTATTGGCTGAAGCCGATTATCTGGTGCGTATGGCCGGTCGCAAGCTGTGGCTGGAACATGATGTGGATACTGCTATTCGCATGCTTAAAGATGCCGATGTGCGTCTGCAGGAAATGCGCGATCCCAGCCTGTTGCCCGTTCGCCAGTTATTGGCTGAAGATATTCAAGGCTTGTCGCAGATTGGTGGTGCGCCCCTGACCGATATCGCCCTGCGCTTGGGTAGCCTGGCCGCGTCAACCGATGATTTGCCGTTGGATATTATCGTGCTGCCCGATGTGGACTCGGCCCGCTCCGAGGCTGGATTAAGCAATTCCGTGGATGACTGGTGGAGTAATCTCAAGCAAAGTTGGCATGCGCTGTTCGATATTAAAGTGTTTCAAACCGGCGAGATTAAGCCGCTATTGGATAATCAGCAGCAATGGCTAATCAAGGCCCGTCTTCGTCATCAACTGCAAATGGCTCAGCAAGCGGTATTACTTGAGCAAGAAGATCTCTATCAGCAAGCTTTGGCTGACGCTAAAAATCTGATTGCGCAGTACTTTGATAGTAATCAGGCTGCCATAGCCGCCGTTAATCAAAGTCTGGAAGAACTGATGGCCATGGCGATTGCGCGCCAGTATCCACAGCGTTTGCTGTCGGCGCAGGCGCTGCAGGACAGACTGGCACATCGCCTTGAAGGTGTGCAGCTATGATTCGTCTGATCCTCTTGTCATTGCTGCTGGTGGCTGGCTTGCTGAGCGGCCACTATCTGGTGAATCTGGACGGCTATGTGCTGGTGGTGTTGGAAAATGTCAGCCTGCAAATCAGCCTGATGTCAGCCATGCTGAACCTGTTTTTATTGCTGGTGGCATACCTGCTGCTGGAATGGTTAATTAAGCGCCTGTTTGCCCTCTTCTCCGGTTCCCGCAATTGGTTTGGCAGCTGGACGGAACGCCGCCATCGCAAAGCTTTCACTCAAGGTTTACTGGCGCTGGAAGAGACTAACTACCAGGAAGCAGAAAAACAGCTGAGCAAATTGGACAGCGAGTCTTTCGGTGGTGTGGATTTACTCGCCTCTGCCCAAGCAGCGACAAAGCGCAAGCAGTGGGACAAAGCGATGGAGCTTTGGACGCGCGCGGCAGCCTTCCCTGCCAGTGAGCTGGCGGCCAAACTGCACCTGATCAAACTACATCTTCAACAGGACAGAGCCAAAGAGGCGCTAACCCTGCTGGAAGGATTGTCTGAAAAGCATCAGGGCCATCCACGGGTAGCACAGCTGTGGGCCAAGGCGTTGGCGGCCACTGGCCGCTGGTCCGAATTACAGGATCGCCTAAAGGGATGGAAGAAAACTCTGGGACTGGAAAAGTATGATGCGTTGATGCGCCAGGCTGCCCAGGGGATTTTTGCCGATATCGCCAGCAAAGAAGGCGCTAATCAGCTTAAGCTCAACTGGCATAACCTACCACGGGCCCAGCGTCAGGATCCTGCCCATCAGGCCGCTTATGCGGAACAACTGATGGAGCAGGGCATGTATCAGGATGCCGAACAGGTACTGGTGGACGGGCAAAAACAGGGTCCTCATCCTTTGTTGCTTCCGCTCTTCAAGCGTCTGAAATTGGCTAATCCCATCAAGGCCATGCGTAAGCTCGAGGAATGGCTCAAGCGCGATGAAAACAACCTGGAGCTGGTCTCCACACTGGGTCATCTGGCTTATAATTGCGGCGACCTCGGCCTGGCTGAGCGGGCCTTATCCAAAGCCATCGAGTTGGATAGCCGGCATGAGGATCTGCTGTTGTTGGCTGCCATTAAAGAGGCCCAACATGATAACCGCCAGGCGCTGGCGCTGTATAAACAGAGTCTGCAAGGCTGACATATTGTGACCGGCTGCCCTCAGGGTAGCCGGCAAACCAACTGATATTCATGGCTCCCCATGTTGCACCGTTTTAACTGGATCTTACTGTTACTCGCCTCTATCACGGCGGTTACCCCCCTGGCTATCGATATGTATTTGCCGGCGTTTTCGGTGATAGCGGAGGATCTTGGCAGTAGCATGCAGTGGGTGCAGATTTCACTAAGTGCTTACCTACTGGGCTTCGCTTTATCTATGCTTTTTTTCGGCCCTTTGGCCGATATTCTGGGGCGTCGTAAGTTAGCCTTGGGGGGACTCCTCGGGTTTGCGCTTACCAATCTATTGGTGATTTGGGTTGAGGATATCCAACTGCTGTGGGTGTGCCGGGTATTGCAGGCGTTGGCCGGTGGTGCTGCTGCGGTGACAGTGCCTGGCATTATCCGCCACATGTATCAGGAGCATACGGCTAAAGGCATGTCTTATGTATCCATGATCATGATGGTGGCACCTTTGCTGGCGCCTGCATTGGGCAGCCTGGTGATGGCAGTAAGCCATTGGCGTATGATTTTTGTTACCCTGGCCCTATATGCCCTGGCAGTGATGCTGTTGTCTTGGCACTACTTGCCGGAGGTACCTACCAGAGAGCGCACAGCCAGTTGGCTGCGAACTTTTTTTGCAAGCTACTTAGAGGTATTGGGTTGTCGCAAAGCACAGCCCCATATCCTGACTTCTATGTTTGCGTCTTTTGCCTTTTTCGGTTACCTGACTGCCATTCCGCTGGTGTACTTGTCCTATTTCGGGGTATCTGAGGGGCTGTTCGGGATTCTGTTTGGTATTAATGTGGCCGCACTGATGGCGGCCAACCTGTTTAATGCCAGATGGGTGCCACGCCTTGGCAGTGAACGTATCCTCAGATTGGGATTGGTGCTGGGCTTGCTGTCTGCCGCGGCCTTGCTTGGCGCCAATCTGCTGGATATGGGTCTGGTGGCAACGGTCATCAGCATCATGCCGCTGATGGCCTCGTTAAGTTTGATTGCGGTCAGCGCCGATGCCCAGATTCTGGTGGCTTTTCCCAGTCATTCCGGAACGGCCACGGCCGTGATTGGTACTCTGCGTTTTGGCAGCGGAGCACTGGTTGGCCCCATATTGGCGCTGGCCCATAGTGACAGTGCCTTGCCCTTTGCCTGGCTGATGTTCAGCTCTCTCGTTTGTGTGCTCCTTATCAGGACATTCTGGCCGAAACACCGCAAGCCGGTACCTTCTCCCTAGGCAGGTGACCCCGTCTGGTAAATATTCGGGGAGTGTATTTGCATCATGATTTCGGGGTTGGGAACTTCGCTGAAACCAAACTGTGAGTAAAGCCCGTGGGCATCACGGGTACAGAGCATAATCCGCCTTAGCCCCTGCAATTCGGGATGGCCCAGCAGGAAATCCATCAGGGCCTTGCCCACACCCTGTCCGCTGTGCTCCTGCAATACATAGACATCGGCAAGGTAGGCAAAAGACGCTCTGTCGGTAATCATCCTGGCAAAACCGACCTGTTTTCCTTCGAAAAAGACGCCGAAGCACATGGAGTGCTGGATTGCTTTGGCTACCAGGGATTTGGGAATGCCGGGTGACCAATAGCTATTGCTCAGAGCCTGATGTATGGCATCCAAATCCAACCGGTTTTTGTCATCCGTTAGCAGATATTGTCCTTTATAGCTTTCCATCATTTGATCACCAATATAATGCTGGCCAGGGTTGCCCCGGCCAAGCCACAGTTGTAAATACGCCAATGGCGGGAGGTTTTAAGCAATCTGGCCATTAACACACCGCTTTGTACCCACAACAGGCTGCCAAGCAATCCGATAAGAGCCCACACCAGGATCACCTGTACTACCGACCACACATAGCCTTCACCGGATAAGGTAAAGGCCGACAAACAGGTCATGCCAGTCATCCAGGCTTTGGGGTTAATAAATTGAAAACTGGCACCTTGCCAGAATCCCAGGGGAACGGCTTCTGCGGTAACAACGCCGGGAGGGGGCAAGGTGGCAATTTTACAGGCCAGAAATAACAAATAGGCGATGGCTACCAGCTTAAGTATCCATTGGATCTGGGGGAAGCTGATAAGCAAGCCGCCCAAACCAAGTGCCAGTAAACACACCATCAGAAAGTTGCCCAGGCGAATGCCCAATACGAAGGGGAGACTGGCGCGCATACCGAAACGGGCACCATTTGCGCTGAGCAGGGTATTGTTAGGCCCCGGTGTGGATACCGCTGTCAGGGTAAAGAGCGTTAAGGGAAGCAGTACGCTGCTAAGGCTTTGCATCGGGACTCCATTTGTTAAATGTACCCATACAATATTTATTCATTGCTATATTGAATGGTGACAAATATCATATTTTAAATTTCTTCCGGCTCAATATTTTTATTGTCACCATGACAATCTGGACTCCGACTCTCGACAACACACGGGCCAAATACAAGGCGTTGGCATCGGCTATTGCCGAAGCTATTAAAACCGGCAGTCTCAAACCTGGAGAGAAGCTGCCACCACAGCGACGTCTGGCGGATGCCTTGAATGTCACCATTGGTACCGTCACGCGCGGCTATCTGGAAGCGGAGCGTCAGGGATTATTGGAAGCCAGGGTCGGCAGCGGTACCTATGTAAAGAACACCGGAAAACCGCATTCAGGCTTTCGCGCACCGGCAGCAAATGCGGATGCCGTGGATATGATGGCTGCTTTTGCGCCGCCCGGGCCACAGCTGGAAATGTTGCAAAGGGCCATGCAGGGCCTGGCACAGGATCACGATCGGTTGGCACGGATCATTGATTACGCACCAGAGCTCGGGCATCAAGAGCATCGCTTGCGATTTGCGCACTGGCTTGATGGCGAGCCTGTGGTGATGGCAGGCTGTAACTTCTTATTCACCCAAGGCGGGCAACACGGCATCAGCGTAAGTCTGAATGCCTTGTGCAGAGAAGGGGATGCGGTCGTTACCGATGCCCTGGTTTTCCCCGGTATTCTGGCGGCGGCACAGAATCGTGGTGTGAAAGTGCACCCGGTGGAAATGGATGAGCAAGGTATGGTACCCGATAAGCTGGCGCATATTTTGGCCTATCATAGCCCCAAGTTGTTGTACCTGACCCCCAACCATCAGAATCCAACCTGCCGTCAGATGCCGCTGGCAAGGCGGGAGCAAATCGTTGCCCTTTGTCGCCAGCACAAGGTGATGATCCTTGAAGATGATGTGCAGTTCGTCGCCCGCTCGCAAAAACCGCCGAGCCTGCAACAACTGGCGCCGGACATCACGCTTTATGTAAGCAGTTTTTCCAAGCGTTTTAGCGGTGCCATGCGCCTGGGCTTTGTGGTCGTGCCAGAATGTCTTTTCGACACCTTGCGCCTGTCCCTGCGAGCCTCGAGCTGGACGGGAGCTCCTCTGCCTCTCGAATGGTTTTGCACCTGGTTTGAAGAAGGCGAAGTGAAGGCTTTGGATAACTGGCTGGCCATGGAAATGCAGGCCCGACACCGGCTGGCCCAAGAATATTTAGGAACGTTTTTAGCAGCGACAGATGACATCGACAGTAGCTTTAATCTGTATTTGCCGCTGCCCGATGGCTGGCTAGGACATGAATTTGTGGAAAAGGCTGCAAAGGCCGGCGCTTTGGTGCGTAACAGTGACGAGTACCGGGTAGGTCCGAGGCCGCCGGAGCCTGCCATTCGTCTTTGTTTGAGTCGACCTGCAAATAATACTGAACTGGTTAAGGGGCTGGCTGTGATTCGCCGTTTGCTGGAAGAGGGTCCCGAGCTTCGCGAAGCGGCCTTATAGTGTCTCCCGGGCGCGATGAGGTAGCTTGATGTGGAACAGTCCGACGATGCCATTATCTTGACGTCAATTTGGGAACGAAATTTGCTGTGCCATTGCTTTATTGCATAAAACAGGAATTCGAGCATGCAGATGCGTCCCATTGCGGCCGGTTTAACTTTGGCCATTACCTTAGCGGCCGGCGCCGAACCCCAGGAGTACAGAGGTAAAATTACCGACCTTGCCGTAGCCAAAAGCGGTATGGTCAGGCTGGATGTGGATCAGGACGAAGATAATCGATTGCAGTGCCCCGATGGCGACTGGCCACTGGAATTCAGTCTCGAGCAGGCCTATACCGACAAGTGGCTGGATTTCCTGATGCTGGCCAGAAACACCAACCAAACCGTGCGGATTGGCTATGAAACCGCTACCGATAAAAATTGTCAGGTTGATTATGTGGCGGTACGTCGCGAAGACGGCTTTGGAAACGGCACCGGCATTGGTGAGGAAGGCGGAAAACTCATCGAAACAGGCGCATTGGGGAATGTGGCCCTAATCAACACCAATGGGCTGACCGCATCCAGTTACAGCGCCAATAGCCATTACTCAGGTGATGTGGCGGCCGCTGCTTTTGATGGCCACACCTGGTCCGAGCAAGTTAACGCCGATGCCGGCGATAAAGTGAATCGAGGACTTTGGCTGGTACGCAAGGAATCTGGCGTGACCCCCTACATACAGGTGGATTTCGGTCAGAAGGTTAAAGTCTCTGGGCTGCGGGTCATTCTCAACGAAAAAGCCAGCGAGTTGGGACGTGGTCCTCAGGAAATCACTATTCAGGCCTCGTTGGACGGCGAAAGTTTTGCCAATCATGAGTATTTCCGATTGGCCAAGTCGCCTGACCAAACTGGTAGTCTGACTTCGGCCATCGAGCTTAAGGTGCTGCGGTTGCAGATCCACAGTAATTTTGGTGACGCCAACTTTATCGAAATTGATGAACTGGAAATCTATCAGGCCACGAACTGATCTAGTCCAAGGCGTGCTGTCACTGCTATGATGAAGGCGTGACCTTCCTGTTGCAGTGACTTCATGCGGATTGTTGTTTTTTGTTTGAGCCTGTTTTTTTGCGCTTTGCCAAATGCGCAGGAACTATTGCGAGTGGCGTATTTCCATTCGCCGCCATTTAGCGTGGTGCATGAAAATGGTTCAGCCAGTGGCATGGACAGAGAAATTCTTGAAGCGATTGCAAAGCAGATGGATATCCAGCTTGAGATGGTGACCTGTCCGTTCAACCGCTGCCTGCTACTAATGGCTGACAGCGAGCTGGATTTGATGATGGGGCTTATCAAAACCGAAGCGCGAGCAGAATTTCTCAACTTTGTTGAGCCACCTTATTACAGCCTGCGCTCCTCCTACAGTTTTTATAAGTTAAACAGTAAGCCGTTCACTGTCAGCGCCTATGAAGACTTATATGATCACTCCATTGCCCATACCAGAGGTGGCGTGTACTTCCCGCGCTTTAACCAAGACCACAAATTGCGCAAAGTACCGCTAATGACTGAAACGCAGCAGTTACAATTATTATTGCGTGGCCGCGTCGACTTGGTGATCAGCGTAGATGAAACCTTCGACTTTGTGTTGCGTTCCATGGGCGTGGATGACCAGCTGGAAAAAGTCGCCTATCAGGAATTTTATCCGGTCAGCAGTTATATGTCCCTCTCCAAAAAATCCGAATTCAATAAACGCATCAATGACTTTGGTGCCGCTATTCAGACCTTGCGTATTAACGGCAAGTTACCAGAAATACTGGCCAAATATGGTATTGAAGAGATTCCTTCTTCGCAGGGGATTCCTGCAGAGAAATAAGCCAGATTGAATCGAAGTTGTAGATTGGCAAGTCAACATCCCGTATCTTCGTCTCACCTGTCGAGATTTCGACTTTCACTGACGGTTTCAATGAAAGAGTGGTTGACGGCATCCAGCCGTATGCCGGGGCGATGGCATCAGAATCTGCCCCATTGGCTTGTCTTTAGTTTCATTTACCTCATTCTAGCCACGGCTGTTGGGGCATTGGCTCATCGCCAAGCTGAAAAGCTGATAGAGGACAGCGCGACCAAAGCCCTCTCAGAGTTGAGTTCCAAGCTTGAAATCGAGCTTGATAAATTTCGCACTCTGCCGAAAGTCTTAACCTTGCATCCTGCTATCGAAAGCGCGCTTTTATGGCAAACGCCAACAACCATTGATACTGCAAATAAACTTCTCAGCCGATACAACGCCTCTCTGCTGACAGATGCGGTTTATTTACTCAATCAAGACGGGGTGACATTGGCCTCAAGCAATTGGGATGCAGCGGATAGTTTTGTCGGTAGCAATTATGGATTCCGACCTTATTTCCAAGAAGCCATGTCCGGCAATCCAGGCAGCTACTTCGCCTTGGGTACCGTGTCGGGACGAAGAGGCTATTACTTTTCAAACCCAGTCTATGTTAACGGAGAGGTCCGTGGCGTGCTGGTGATAAAGGTTGCACTCTCTGCATTAGAGAATGATTGGCCGCAAAGCGATTTTGATTTCTTACTAACCGATATTTATGGTGTGGTGTTCTTCAGCTCGCAACCAGACTGGAATTACAAAACACTGGCGGAATTAGATACCTCTGTCGAGCGACAGTTGCGCAGTCAAATGCAATATGGCGGGATATCCATATTGCCGTTGACGGAGGCCATCGATATTCAGCAGGTATTAGAATCAAGGTATCTCAATATCTCCCATCAGGCATCTCAGGGCAGCTACCGGCAAGTCCACCAGGATATGAGCCCCATTGGTTGGCGGCTATTTGCGTTGGCCCCCGCGGGGATGACTACTCAGTATGTGTTGTGGTCACTGGTGCTTTTCACGCTTTTTTTCTCGCTGGTCTATTTGATCAGTTTCTCATGGCGAAAAACCGCCGATGCTCGTAGGGCGCTGGCTGCTATCAATGAGCAGCTCGAGCAGTTGGTTGAGGGACGAACCATGGAGTTGCGGCAATCGAATGCGCAGTTGATCGAGATTATCGAGAAGTATAAGCAAACTGAGTTGACACTAAAGCGGACTCAAAACGAACTGATTCAAGCGGGTAAATTAGCCATGTTGGGGGAGATGTCTGCAAGCATCAATCATGAGCTGAATCAGCCTCTCGCGGCCATGCGCATTTATACTGAAAATCTGCCCTTGTTGGCAAAGCGTGAAGATTTGCGCAGCATCGAGAGCAATGCTCAGGAAATTCTCAAGCTCAATAAAATGATGGCAAAGATCATCGGCCAATATAAGCTTTTCGCCCGCAAATCAGCCGGTAAGCTGGGGCCGGTATCATTAGCGGAAACGTTGTCGGCTTCCCTGGCCATACTGGACAACAAAATTCAGAGAACGGGTGCTCAAGTGGTTCTGGTTGGCAATGGCGAACAAGTGCAAGTGATGGCCGATGCCGTGCCCCTGGAACAAGTCATTATCAACCTGCTTAACAATGCGTTGCAGGCGACGTCGAATGTCCCCCATCCGCGTATCAAGATCGATGTTCTTGAACACAGTGGCAAAGTCTTGTTGAGTGTGGAGGATAATGGGCCGGGGTTTTCCGATGAAGAACTGGAGAGGGTCTTCGAGCCATTTTACACCACCAAAGGCCAGGGGCTCGGGTTGGGACTCACTATCTCAAAGCGTATTGTGGAATCCTTCGGTGGAGAAATTATTGCTGAGAATCTGTCGCAAGGCGGTGCCAAGTTTGTTGTCAGTCTGATCAGAAATACAACCCAGGATTAAAGATGAGTTTACCCGTCATATTAATCGATGATGAGTCCATTATTTTAAATGCCCTCCAGCAGTTGCTGAGCATTGAGGGCTTTGAAAGTCAGGTGTTCAATTCAGCCTCTGATGCCTTTAAAACATTAACCCCAGACTGGCCTGGCATCGTGGTCACCGACATCAATATGCCAGGCATGGATGGCATTGCCTTTCTGCGTGAGGCTTTGAAGCAAGACCCCGAACTGCCGGTCATCATGCTTACCGGACATGGTGATATATCCACCGCCGTCGAGGCGATGCGCATTGGCGCCTATGACTTTTTGGAAAAGCCGTTTTCCAATGAACATTTGCTGGATGTGCTCAGACGAGCTTCAGACAAACGCAAGTTGGTGTTGGAAAATCGCCAATTGAAAGAAGAATTATCGGCTCAGGGAACCGCCGGCCCGCGCATACTGGGCAACAATCCGAAGATCAAAGCGTTACGTCAAGTGCTTGCCCGCATCAAGGATATTCCTGCAGATGTTCTGATCAAAGGGGAAACCGGCTCCGGTAAAGATCTGGTCGCCCGCTACCTGCATTACAACAGCAAGCGGGCCAATGAAAATTTTGTCGCCATTAACTGCGGTGCCATCCCGGAGACGATGATCGAAAGTGAACTTTTCGGTTTTGAAGCAGGTGCGTTCACCAGTGCACAGAAGCGCCGGGTGGGAAAAATAGAGCATGCCAATGGTGGCACTTTCTTTCTGGATGAAATTGAAAGTATGCCGATGCCGCTGCAGATAAAACTGCTACGGGTGTTGGAAGAGCGCAAAATAGAGCCTCTGGGGACCAATAAGGCCGTTGATCTCGACATACGCTTTGTGGCTGCAGCCAAGGTTGACTTAAAAGAACTGGTTGAAGCCGGCCAGTTCCGGGAAGACCTCTATTACCGTCTCAATGTTATCAATGTTGAAATTCCGCCGTTGAGAGAGCGCAAGGAAGATATTTCCCTGTTGTTCCAGCATTTTACTGCAATTGCCAGTAGTCGCTTTGGCACCGATGTGCCTAAGCTTGACTCTGAGCAGTTGTATAAGCTGGAGTCCCACAATTGGCCAGGCAATATCAGAGAGCTTCGCAATACTGCAGAGCGATTTGTGTTGATGGGAGGCGAATCGGTACAGTCAGAGCCAGTGGTTGACGATGGTCAGGCAACAGGAATGACTCTCGCGGAAAAAGTCGCTTACTTTGAACGTTCCGTATTGCAGAGCGCTTTACAGGAGCATGAGGGACGCCTGGTGGATGTGCAGCAACAGCTTGGCCTGCCGCGTAAAACGTTGTATGACAAAATGCGCAAATACGGTTTGGTCAAAGATGATTTCAAAGTAGTGCAGTAACAGGATTGTGGCGTTTAGTTAAAAAGGAGTGGAAACTCCCCCGCTGAAATCAGTAAATGGGTGGGTTTCCACCCGCTCCCGTCTTATATTTTTCTCGTTAATTTCTCAACTATCTGATTTAAATGAAATTTATTTTTAAATGGTAAGTTGGCAGGTATGTTGCAATTACGTTAATGATGTGAACATTTGTGCCATATTTGGCCGCTTTATTGCGGTCAAGTCACGCTAGATAAGTCACGTATTAACAACAATAAAGCACCTATCAGGTACCACAATGATAAATCCAATAACTCAGATCATCAGACAACGTTACCTAAGCCGCAAGCCTCTGCATCTTCTTACCTTGGCTTCCGTGCTGGCTTCCCCGGTGGTTGCACAAGCGCAATCTGCAGAGCCGGAAGTGGAGAAGATCGCCATCGTGGGCTCGCAGATTAAAGGCGCAGAAATCAGTGAAGCTTTGGCTATGTCCCTGCTTGATGGGGAAGAAATTGAAAGTATGGGCATAGATTCGGGCGATGAGTTACTGCAGCTTATCCCTGAGAATGGACAAAACTTTTTCAATGAAGCGGGCAATATCAGTGGTGGTGTCAACTCGGCCAGAGGTGATATAGGCGCCTTCAATTTACGCAATTTGGGCACTGGCAACACCCTGGTGCTGCTAAATGGCCGTCGTTTGGTAAATGCTGCAGCTTACCAAACAGAAGAGGTTGGAGGCAGTTTTGTACCTGTGAACACAGTCAACTCGCAAATAATTCCTGTGTATGGGATTAAGCGCGTGGAAGTCCTGCGTGACGGCGCTTCAGCCATATATGGTGCAGATGCAGTGGCCGGGGTGGTTAATACGGTTACACCGGATGATTTTGAAGGCTTCAATGTTCATCTTAAATGGACTGAGTTTGAGCATTTACCCCGGGATGACCAGACTCTGTCGATGCAATGGGGTAAAAATTTCAACGAGGGTCGCACCAATGTTGGCTTGATGTTTAATTACTACCAGCGTGACCGTGTTAATTCCCAAGATGATCCACGATGGTCTAATTCCGATTTGACTGACCGCGTAGCTACTGACTCGCCTTGGTATGGCCACCCGGAATTTGACGGCAGCAGCGCCAACTCCTTATTCGGTCAGTTCGATATTGTGGACAGAGTGACCAGTGGCAACAGTTTGCGCCAGAATGGCCTGGTCGATGGCAGTGGAGAATTTGAGACTTATCCGGTTGGCGACCCCCGCTGTGTGTATGAGATTGGCAATGGATTGTGTGCGGCTCCCGACGGTCAGGGCACCTATCGCTTCAATCTGAATGAGAACCGCGATCTCACTTCAGAGTTGCAGCGCATGAATCTGTTTATGAATATCAACCATACGTTCGACAACGGTTGGGAAGCCTTCACCGAGATCCTTGCCTATCGTTCTGATACCAGTTTAATCCGCCATCCCACTTCATCCTTTTCCACCTCCAAGCTGATTGTGGCGGCGGACAACTATTACAACCCGCTCGGGCCTTGTGGCTCACCGAACCGCCTGCCAGACAGCCTGATTGGTGATGATGTTCCCTGCAGTGGATTAGCGCTGGAAATCGATAATTATCGATTTGCCGAGCTGCCACGTATCGTCGACAACGACGGTCAAACCTGGCGAGTCCTGCAAGGGCTGCGTGGTCAGAGTGGGGATTGGGATTGGGAAACAGCCGTATCCTGGTCAAAAGACAAAAAAGACGATATTACCCGCAACAGGGTTTCCAATATCCTGATGCAGGAAGCGCTTAATGACACCACATCTGCTGCTTACAATCCGTTCAGCGGTGGCGTAAACAGCAATATCGAGCGTGCTTTGATTGATGTCAGTCGACTCAGTGAATCAGAGCTCAAAACATTTGATATCAAGGCGTCGACGCCCTATTTGTTTGAACTGCCTGCCGGTTGGATTGGGTTTGTCACTGGCTTTGAATACCGTGAAGAATCTTTCCTGGATGACCGGGACCCGCGTTTGGACGGCACTATCCAGTTTGTAGATCAAGATGGTGACACCTATCCCTTTGTTTCCGATGTGGTGAACTCCAGTCCCACCCCCGACAACAGCGGTGAACGGGATGTATCTTCCTTGTTTGCTGAATTGCAGGTGCCTGTACTGGAGAATCTGGATGTGCAGTTAGCCCTGCGCTATGAAGATTTCTCCGACGTGGGAGACACCACTGTCGGCAAGGTGGCTTTTGGATGGCGTCCGTTGGAGTCCTTGTTGGTGCGAGGTTCCTGGTCAGAGGCTTTCCGGGCCCCCAATTTAGTGACCATCAATGAAGAAATCGTCGCCAGGCAAGGGACCAATACCGATTATGTCTGCTTGTATGCGGCACAAAATGGTGGCGATCCGGAGCAGAACTCACTGGATTGCAGGGATTCTATTCAACGTATCGCCCAGGGCAGTGAATACCTGCAGCCCGAAGAGTCTGACAATACCTCCATCGGTTTTGTGTGGGAGCCGTTGGATGGCTTGGCCATTACTGTGGACTTCTGGTCAATCAAGAAAAAGAACACCATCGGCTTGTTGGGTGAGGAAAACCATACTTTGCTGGATTTGGTCGCCCGATTAGAGCAAGGCCTCAATAATTGTGCTTCCACTAATTTCAATCCGGCCATCAGTCGCGAAGCAGTGGCTGCCGACGATGCGGTGTTCTATGAAAATGCCGGTATCTGCCCGGCTGGCAATATCCGTTTTGTGGATGACCGCTATGCCAACCTAGATAAGCGAACAGTACAAGGGCATGACATCGCGGTTTACTACGATGTGGATACCGACGTCGGTCGCTTCAAGCTGGATTACAACGTCTCTTTCCTGGATAAATTTGAGCAGGAAGCGGGAGGCGATGCTGCCCTTCTTGTAAAAGCGCAGCAGGATGCTGTGTTGCCGGAAAGTTTCCCGGTAGCCGGCTTCGCAGATTTGGTTGGTCGTGATGGTAACCAAGAGGAAAAACATAGTTTGCGGGTCAGTTGGCGGCATGGCGACTTTGGTGCTTCCCTGTCCGGATACCGCATCGGAGAGTTTTATCAGAGTGCGTTGACCCTGGATGACGGCAGCCGCTATGTGATCCCCGCCATGACCACGGTGGATGCGACCTTTGACTATCATACCCAGATTGCTGATGCAGACACCCGCCTGCGCCTGGGTATTAAAAATCTGACCGATGAGCGGGCGCCATTGGCCGCCTCTTCGTTCGGCTATTTTGAGGATGCCCATCAGGATTATGGCCGGTATTTCTATCTGGACGTGAAAGCCAGTTTCTAATCTTAAGTTCCATGGGCGGGTCAATCCCGCCCTTTTCCACGGGAAATTGTAATGTTGCACTACATAATCAAAGGCGCGACCGGACTCTCTCTGCTATTTGCCAGCTGTCTGATGGCGCAATCGACGATGCCAAACCAAAGTCTGCCTTGGCAGAATTTGGAAAAGGGCAGCTACACCTACAACGGATGGGCCGACAAAGTATTAGAAATCGCCTTCACTGTGCCCAAAGGCAGCGATGCCGAGACGCCGGTGTTATTGGTTATCCCAGGCGCCAAGCGAAATGTCCGGGATTATCGGGATCACTGGCATGAACTGGCCCTGGAAATAGGTTTTATTGTGCTTTCCATCGGCTGTGACAGACACAACTGCCCGGGTGAGTATCAGTATAACCTGGGTGGCTTGCTGGATGAAAACGGCACAGAGCAGCCACAGGGAAAGCAGTTCTTTTCTGCGCCAGAGCTGGTCTTTAACGATTTTGTAAAGCGCTTCGGCTCTAACCAAAAGTACTTTGCCATTTATGGTCACTCTGCAGGCGGCGGCTTCGTACATTTGTATATGTTGGCCAGGCCAAATGCACCTGTAAGTCATGCAGTGTCAGCTAATGCGGCGTTCTTTACTATGCCTGACCTGACAGAGGCCTATCCTTTTGGCTTAAAACTGACAAGCGTCAAGATGGATGAGATCAAAGCGTGGATGCAGCAACCGCTGACATTTTTATTGGCAGATCAGGATTTGGCCCCACGCACCAAAGCGCTCAGTAACAGCGAGCAAGCGCAGAAACAGGGGCTTAACGTGTTTGCACGTGGTCTTTCCTTCTACGCGCGCAGTGTCAATTGGGCCACCGAGCACGAGGCATCACTGATATGGAAACTGGATATAGTTCATGGTGTTGGCCATGACAGTGGTGCAGTGACTCCCCGAGCTTTGCCATATCTTTTCCCGCAATTTCAGGAGCAATGAGGGTGGCAGAAGTGAGTCAACAATTCACCTCCGGGAAAGGGCAAGATACAGAGGTCAATGCAACTTACAGGCCTTGGTCTTTGATTGCAGGACCCTTGATCGCCTTGCTTATGCTGTGCATACCGGCGCCGGAAGCATTGGGGCAGGCAGGTTGGGCAACGGCCGCCATTGGCATTTGGATGGCCATTTGGTGGTCTTTTGAAGCCATACCCGTAGCGGTTACCGCCTTAATTCCTTTGGTGTGCTTTGCGCCCTTGGGCATTGTGGACATGAAATCAGCCGCTGCCCCCTACGCCAATCCAACTATCTACTTGTTTCTGGGTGGTTTTGTATTAGCTGCGGCAATGCAAAAAAGCGGTTTGCACAGGCGTATCGCGTATTTGATTTTATCCTTTGTCAGTCAAGGCGCACGCTCGATTGTATTGGGTTTTATGCTGGTCAGTGCCTTACTCAGTATGTGGATGACCAACACCTCTACTACGATGATGCTGCTGCCCATTGCCTTGTCCATCATATCCACCTTGGATCTGAGTGAAGAGCAAGCTACCCCGAAGGCGCGTAAGCATTTTCAATTGTCTTTGCTGCTTGGCATCGCATATGCAGCGACGATTGGTGGCATGACAACCCTGGTGGGGACACCACCTAATGCCTTTTTGGCCGGCTTTATGAGCGAAACCTTTGGCATGGAGATTGGTTTCGCCCAATGGATGGCCCTTGGTGTGCCTCTGGCAGTCATCCTGCTGCCGCTTACTTGGTGGTTGTTGACTTGCTGGATCTACCCGGTGAATTTCAAAACACCCCAGGAAGCCAAGGTTAAACTGATGCAGCAGCGTAGTGCATTGGGGGCGGTCAGTCCGGCTGAATGGCGTGTAGGCGTTATTTTTTCATTGGTAGCGCTGGCCTGGATGATGCGTCCGCTTCTGGAACAGTGGCTGCAACTGGACGGGCTTTCAGATGCGGGTATTGCCATGCTGGCGGCCGTCTCTTTGTTTGTCGTCCGGGATGGCAATACGGTCTCGGACACCCTGATGAACTGGGATGATATGCGGGATATCCCCTGGGGGATTTTGCTCCTGTTTGGCGGGGGATTAAGCCTGGCTGCCGCAGTTTCCAGCACCGGTTTGGCACAATGGCTGGGGCAAAGTCTGGTCCATTTAAACAGTTTTGGCGTGTTGGTGCTGGTATTGAGTGCGACTGCCATGGTGATCTTTCTAACTGAAATGACCAGCAATCTGGCAACTGCGGCTACCTTTTTGCCCGTTGTAGCAGCTATCGCCCTTGAAATCGGCGGTATGCCGATGAGTCTGACGGTGCCGGTGGCATTGGCTGCCAGTTGTGCCTTTATGTTACCGGTAGCGACACCGCCCAACGCTATTGTGTTTTCATCTGGTCACATCACCATTGGGCAGATGGCAAAAGCGGGATTTATCTTGAACTTACTGAGCATTGTCTTGGTAACTGCGGCTTCCCTGTGGCTGGCGCCCAGAATATTCGGCGCTTAAAATAAGGATTTGGCTGCCTTCTCAATAGTGGGAAAGGCAGCCAATATCGGGCTGGTTCGCTATAAATTAGCTTGCCTCCCGCACCTGCTTCTTATAATCCGATGCAGTGCCGCCGGTGATTTCCTTAAACGCTTTGCTAAAGGTTACGCGGTTACTGAAACCTGATTCCAAAGCAATACGTTCCAATGACCAACTCAATTTTTTGTCTTCTATTAAGCCGATGGCATGTTGCACTCGATAGCCATTGATGAGTTTGTAGAAATTGGAATGCATCTGTTGGTTTATTACCTGCGACAAGATGTGACTTCTCAGCTCCAGCACAGCTGCCAAATCACTCAGGGTAAGCTTGTCATTAAGATACAATTTATGTTCCCCCAGACAATTTTCAATTTGCTTGGCAATTTCGTTTGCGGCCGTTTCTGATAAGCTGGAATGGAAGTATTTAATATTGGAGTCAGATTGATTGCTTTGCTGTTTCTGCGACTGCAACAGCACTCGCTCTTCACGGGTGAATACAAAGTGAGGGTGTTGCAAAGCAATATACCCAAGTGTCAGTAACACCAAGGACAACAACAAAAGCCAGATATCACTGACCATGGCTAAAGTGCCCACAGCAAAAAACTGTTGGGCACAGAACAGTACTACCCACAGCACTTCCAGACCTAGAAACGTCATTACCAACATTGCAAGTTGGGTGGTGAATATGGGGGTGGCATCGGCTCGCAACTGCTGCGCAGCCTGACGTAAGGTTTTGAGCTCGCACCAACTGGCCCAAAGATAACTGGCAAGGTGAATTTTGATCAGAAATAACAGGCCCACAATCATCCAAGGCAGGCTGACCGTGCCAGAAGAGTCCAGAACGCCATCCCACATTGCAACTTTTGCTTCTGCATTGCGAAATATGCCAGGTAGCTGATAGAGCCATAAGGCCATAGCCGGAGAAAAGTGCAGCCATCGGGGTAGCCGAGCTTGGGTTTGATTGCCGCCGCATTGAAGGGCATAAAAATAAATCAGTGGACCAATCAACAGCACTTCGCCAGGCAGCAAATCCAGCAGATGCGGCACTGCGTGGTAAAGTCCGGTATACAGCATGCCCGCTTCAAATAGTTTATAGGCCACCACCATCATCACCAATGACAATACACGGCCTGGCTCGCTGGCTTGGGTGCGTCGCCAAAGCACGAATGCCAGCATCGCCGCGTGGCTAAAAGCGATCAGATAGATAACGCCCAGCAGAGTCTGATTCATCAAAAATGTCCAACAGTGTTTGTGGCCTTATAAGGCAGTAGCTGCATCAACCTGTAAAACTCCATAAAGATTTACCCATATTCTTGTTGCTGGTGCTCGTAGCCGTAATTCTCCACCCATATTTACAAACGCCGTCAAGCACGGAAATAGTCTGGAGCTGCTTTTGTAACAATGCCGGAGAGCAGAATGAACAGACATTTTATCAGAAAAAGCCTACTAGCCGCTGGATTGCTATCAAGTACGCTAATTAGTATCGGTGTCATGGCCAAGGAGCAATATTTTGGCCATCTGATGTTTAGAGAAACCCCCTACGCCAGCTATCGTGGAATTCATGCCATGGCGGAGACTAACAACCCTAACGTTGCCCATTACGAATTTCAGTACGACGACAAAGGTCGGGTGACGCAGATTGCCTATCAATTGGGCGATAAGTTGATCCGCAACAATCAGGTATGGGACAGCTTTATCTGGTTTGCGCCTATGGTCAAGATCGCCTATTCACCAGGTAAGGAAGTACATACTTACTTTGATGCCAACGGTAACCAAATCGAAACCCATGGTAAGGTTTTCCGGGCTGAATACAAACTCAACCAAGAAGGGCAACGCACTGCTTTGGCGTTTTTTGACAAAGACGGCAAGCCCAGTGAAAGCGAGTGGGGCGTGCACAGATACGAGTGGCAGGTAGCCGGTGATCGCCTGATTAGAGAGAAGCGCTTTGGCCTGGATGGTGAGCAAAAGACTATTCGACCGGACTTTCAATTCCATGAGATAGAGTTGGAGTACGACAAGGACGGCAAGCTGGCTTTTATGCGTAATCTTGGGATCAATGGCCAGCCTACCAACAATGACAGCGGAGCAGGTATCGACCGCATTACCTATGATTTGGCTGGCAACTTTATCCGCTGGCAGGTGTATGACAAAGACGGTAATCCGGTGGAGGGAAATGACCCAATGGTGCATTTGGGTGAGCACCTGTATGACGCCAGAGGCAACAAGATTGGTCTTCGCGGTTTCGACCGCCATGGTAAGCAAGTAACCTTCAGCTGGGGCGTTTATGAGCATGCCATGAGCTATGATAGCCACGGTAACCAGACCGATCACAAGACCTATAACGAGCAGGGCGAATTGCTCAGTCATTTGAATTTTCAGTATAACCCCACTGGGACGGCCTTTGCCTGGCTGAAATCACTTGGGCAAAACGGACAACTTCAGGAAAGTCCCATGCTTGGTGGGGCGGCAGCCCTTGAATTCAGCTACCAGCAAAATGGTCAGGCAGAACGCAAGCGTTACGACAGTCAGATGCAGCCGATCGTGGCTGAGGCGCCAAGGTAACTGAATTAGCTTTACCATAGTCGGCAGCCGCCAAAAGACTAAGAAAAGCCCGCTGATGCGGGTTTTTTTATGTTGAAGACAATGAATCGGGTAGTTCCCCTACAAGGCAGTAGGGCTCAGGCCACTGTTGCAGAACAAATTAAGACTTTATGTTAGTTCCAGGGTAAAGGTCACTATGATGGCAATGCTGAAGCTGAAAATGTGTTCTCGCTTTTCTCGGAAAAACCCATCAGGCGTAAAAGCCCTTTGAATACTGTGCTAATCTGTTGTTTTGATTAGGAAGCGCCGAAACCATACTTAATCGATCAGCTTCTGTTCTTTGGCGACGCGCACAGCCTGATAACGATCCGGCGCCTGCAGTTTTTCCAGGATTTGTGTAACGTAATTCTTTACTGTGCCCTTGGCTAGTGCCAGTTTATCGGCAATATCGCGATTACTTGTATTCTTCGCCAATAGTTTCAGAATTTGCTCTTCCCTGACTGTCAGAAACGGCTTCACATTGGTTTCATTGTTCTCAGACAAGGCCCGATAGCTCTCCATCAGCATTTCAGTCGACTGGCTATCCAAAACGGCCTTTCCCTGACTGATTTTGCGAATTGACTGTGACAACTCTTCTGCCGATACGGCCTTTAACAAAAAGCCCTGGGCACCGGCCAATAGGGCATTGCTGAGATATTCCTGCTGGCCAAAGGTAGTCAATACCATCACCTTCGCGCCCGCATCCAGGGTCTTAATCTGGCGTGTCGCATCAATCCCATTCATGCCTGGCATCTCAATATCCATCAATACCACATCGGGTGCGCACTCCTGGTAGAGTCTGACTGCTTCATGCCCATCACCAGCCTCTGCAATCAGCTCAATATCCGTCTCCAGATCCAGCAACATTTTAATGCCATCACGCATCAATTGCTGGTCATCCACCAACATCACCTTAATTGACACTCTCTTTTCCTCATATCCCCGCTGGGACTAAGACTCTAAGCCTGGTGACGCCGTCTTCCCGGGTAAAAGTCAGTTCACCATTCAGTTCAGCGACCCGACTTTCGATGGATTTCACGCAGGGTAAAGGTTGCCCCTGGAAATTATCTAGACGCACACCATTGTCTTCCACCAAAACCTCGATGGCGCTCCCGGCTTTGACAGAGCTAATGTTGATGTTAGCCGAAGTGGCATTGGCGTGACGGCTAATATTGGTCATCGCCTCTTGCACTATACGAAGCACATGGACTTTGCGTTGATCGGACATGCATGAGCTGTCGCAAGTGAGTTGCAAATCAATAGTCAGGCCTGTGGCCGATTTAAACGCACTGACCATCGGCCTGACTAGGTCCTCAAGTGACTGCCTACCGAATTTATCCTGGTCCAGTAGGCGCACGATATTGCGGGTTTCAGCCAAGCCGTCTTTTAGAACACTTCGCACAGTCGGCAGAATGCTCTTTACTCTTTGTGGTTCGAGATCCAGGTATTTTTCGGCGGCTTCAAGTTGCACAATAGACGTGGTCAGTCTGTGACCCAAAGTGTCATGTAATTCACGAGATAAATGTTGTCTTTCTTGCAGCCTAGATTGCCGCTCATGCTCGGCAATAAAGGATGCCAGTTGCAGGTTTTTATCTTCCAATTCATCCAGCAACTGACGGTTCTTTTGTCTACCCTGTTCCGCCTCGCTCCTCAGAAAAGCAAAACCACTGATAAACAACACCAGTAAACCGTTGACGATGGCATCCTGAACACTTGAAGGCGAAGGTGAATAAAACAATTCGGTGCCAAACACACTCGCTATGCTTAGGCTAACCCAAAACATGGCTGTCGGTTTTGGCTGGGTTTCAATCGCCAGTAAACACACCACCAGATAAAGCATGGTCAGATGCTGATGAATCTGGACCGTCATTAAGGTGACAAGCACAAGAAGCAATGCCCATATTGCTTGATGGCCCTTACTGACATAGGAGCCTGTCATCAGTGTACTGAGCAAGGTTAACAACAACCAGGTTGTTGCCAGCCACCACTGGCCGCTCCCTTTGAGCCCCATGGCGACAAAATATCCGCCGCCAAGGATTAAGCCAAGGATGCAAAGCTTCACCCAGCGGGAAACAACAGGCAAAGCGTCCGTCATATCATCTACACCAAAGCTTTTTATTCAACAATAAGGGTAATGCCAGTAACCATAATAGTCCGCTGTAGATAAGAAAAGCGGTGTTATTGCCGGTGATCTCTGGCAGAAAGGGCAAGGTATTAAAGGCCATATTAGAAGACACATGAGCCAAAATAACCAGGTAGACATTTTTGGTCCAATGATAAAGGTAGGCTATCAACAAACTGGCGGGGACTAACATCAAGGCAAACAAGCCAAATGACAGTTCATCGGGCGTTCCCATGCCAACAAGATGGCCTGGATAGTGCCAGAAAAGCCATATAACAGACACTAACAGTGCCGACATCATAAAACTATAGTGGGATGACAAGCGTGCAAAAGCATACCGACGCCAGCCATATTCCTCGCCCGTCATTAATATCAATAAAATAGGCAGTTTCCCCGGCATGATGGAAAACGCTGGCAATACCCATTTTCCGGTATCCAGGGCGATACTGAATATCATTAAGGCAAAGGGTAAAAACAGCGCCAGGCAAAACGCCAGCACATTAAACTGGAAACCTTGAGGATGACCCAAAAAGGACTTTACTGCCGCCCAGCGACCTTCGTAAAAGCTAAAAGCAATGGCCAGCAACAACGGACTGATCACGCCCAACAAAACGATAGGGATAATATTAAAGAGCGACCCTAACTGGGTGGTTAGGGTGATGGCCAGCAAGGTAGCAGCCAAATAAATATAGGTAAGTTTTCGCGTATCAGCGGCATCTTTCATAATGTTCCCCCGGATAGTAATGTCAGTTATCAGGCTATCCGCCTTGGGGTCATGAAAAGAAGTGCCGCGGGTCATATGACTTGCGAATATGCCAACATACCATGCCCAGCGCAGAGCTATTGCTGCACATCGGCCAGTAACGGGCTGCTAAAAGGAAAAGATAAACTTAGATTCGAGAGTGAGATGGGCAAAATCTCTGGATAGAGAAACGGGCCAGGAATAGTCCTAACAGTCAGGGGATAGATTAGTCTTAATGGCGCTCTCGATAGGGATCGAACCTATAACTTGGCCTCCGGAGGGCGCCCCTTCTAAAAGTTTTCAATTTACTCATTTCGTCGTTAAATGATATTGATAGATAAATCAACAGCATATAGTCTTTGTGTTATGAGGCCAGTTAACGCCAGCAAGCAACTTTCACTTTGGCATGGTCACAGAAATGGTCACAAAATAATGCAGAAAAATCTACATTAACTGAGCGTGGCGACGCTAAAGAAGCGTGATTCTTTGGGTAGTTAAGGGCGGTTGTAAAGTGCGCAAGAGGTGAATATGGAATGGAAACCGGTGGGGATAATAAACGTCAATGCGGCGGATATTGTTATCTCCTCAGAGGCAAGAGATGCATTCCTTTTCACTCAGGAATTGCGCTTCCTACTCGATAAATTGACCCTGACCGATCTGATTGATGATGGGGCGTTTGTGCTGCCTATGGTAGTGAAGAGCGAAGACAAGTCTCGCTACGAAGTGTTCGCTAATTGGTTGCCATTGCTCCCCCAAAGAAGGACAAAGCGGGAGCAATTTGATGCCATCCTCTGTGAGATACCTGGATATATTTCGATGGGAACAGTAGACCGAATTGCATGGGGATACGCCACGCAATTGGTCTCATTGTCATTGAGCAACACTACCGTATTGGCGCATGTTGAAGAACTTTTCGAAAAAATCTCAACGAAGTTTGCCAAGAAACTTTCGGCTGATCTTGAGGGGCGTTCGGCTAGATCTTTGTGCTGCCACTTTACAGAGAGAACCCGGTCTCAGGTTGAAACACACATTAAAAATCTAGCCCAGAAAGCCTGAAAAATTTATGGAGCATTAGGGTAAATTGTCCCCTGAACAAGGTCGTACATCTGTCAGTAAACATCATATGGCCAGAAGACAAAAACGGCTTTATGGTGACTATGAACTGCTGACCACATACGACATTTGTAAGTTAATACAGGTTTGCTCTGAAGATATTTCCAGAACTGAACATGCCCTACTTTTATCTTCACTTTTGACCGGTCGAAGCATTGAACAGTTACTTGATCCGGCAATTGATTTTAAGCGGAGTTCCCCTGCACTACCGCTGCAAGGGCATGGAGTTTTTTTCTCAAGTTGGCAGCTTCAGAACCAAAAAACTCTCTCAACAATAAGCTCTTTCACGCATGACTCTTTTTCCCAGGGAGCGACGTTGATAGCAATTGAAGTTACCGGCTCTTTGCAGAAATTGCGGAGGTTGGAAAGGGAGTGTCAGCCAACAGAAGAATCGCTACAAAGGTACCTTTCGAAGATAAATAGGTCCTACAACACGAGGTTATCGCTAGCCAGAATCCGACATCATTTTCATGTTTGGTGTGTGCAGTTTGGTATATCTGAAGTCGTTTATGCAGCAATATCTGGAAAGCCTATCGGTTATCACGCCGGAATCTACTATACCCGTCTGAGCAACAACGTATTACTCGAAAAGCTGCGGCAGTATTGGCAATGTTTATACAAGGGAACAGGGATAGAAGAACCATCTTTGCCGGAGATAGAGGCGAAACTATTTTGGGGTAGTAATCGCGTTCCCATTGATACTCAAGTCAGCAACTTTTACCGTGATACGGCAAAAATTGTTGGCCGCGCAAAGCGCGCGCCACGTCACTTGGACCTTCTACACGATTATTTTTGTGCCTATTGTTTGTTAATACTGATGCTGCTGACTGGACTGCGGCCTACCAACAAATTTTTCGGGCCAATCACCAACTTCGACTTATCAACCGGTTTTGTGGCAATAAAAGACAAGGGGGATGCGTCCAGACGCCATGTATACTTGCCCCCAAAAGGACAAACGCAACTTAAGCAATACTTAGATTTTCTGGAAGTGCTGAGTCGATACCTTCGATTTAGAGAGCCCGAGCAATACCAGGTTATCAAGGCGAAACTAAGCGGGAATGCTGACTTGTTTACATTTTTGGGGGAAAGAAATAGCTCTGCCAATAACGACCTTCAGCGTTTACGTGAACTCTTTGTTCACTACTACCCCATGCCCCTGAACTGGAACCGGCATCTCCTAAGAACGAAGCTGGAAAACGCAAAGTATCCTCCAGACATAATCGATCATTTTATGAATCATGAATCGAAGCTGGATAGTTCACACGGGCAATTTAGCAGTGTTTCAAGGGCTGCTCTAATAAATATTGCCCACTTCATCGAGAAGCAAACTGTCGATGAGTTGGGGATACCTTTGCTTGCCAACCCACTGAAAGGTAAGTGAATTGGCAAAGGCTATTCCCCATGCAATAACGTCAGATATGGAGCGTGATGCACGCCTGTTATCAGATTTTTATGCCGTCTTAATCGCTGATCTTGGTTCAACAACTCCCAGTTACATTTGCAACAGACATGATCGCGCGGCATTGGTTGCTGTTTTTGCAGCCATTCATGGTGGCCTGTGTCATAAGGAGGGGGTCACAGCTTTGATTAATCAGCTGCGCACGGCAAAACGCCCCTTGCTGCAGAGCGATAGTTGGCTCCATGTTGAGTTGGAGTTTCGAGCCGGTTGGGCTGCACTGAATCATAACCAAAATGGTGAACGTGTTACTTTGCTCAGATTCTTCCCGGACAAACTAACACTTTGTGCCATAAGCGCTTATTTGCGTCATCAAGAGCCAGCAGCCGAACAAGATCTAATCCAAGAGCAGGATTTATGGCAACTTATTACAGATTTATGGGGGCGCACAGGGCTAAAGAAACTTCCAAGTTTTGAGCGTTTTTGTAAGGCCGCAGCGGCAATGCTTTTGGCACGGAACAAAAACCTTCCCACTTTTCTAGTTAGTTATGCGCGTGGAGCAAAACATGCAGCGTCAATGCCACTGCAGTGCTTTCAATATTATCTGGGGCTAAAAACCAAACAAGCATTCCGCACAAATGCATTCAGTACCAAGCACACTGGTCAAAACTTTTTGCTCGGGTTTAATGATAGCCAGGAGAGCATTGACTGGGGAAGCATGGACGAGGCAAGTGCTTGGATTTCTCACATCAACAAAGCTCTAATCACTGACCCCACAATAACCCAAGACAATAACTGGCAACAAAAAATTGCAGAACGCTTGGAAGCCCTTTTGGGCGTTGATTCCCCAGTGTCGGTGAGAATCCTCGCGAGTCGCATGATAGACAAACTCATATCCAAACGTTGGAAAAGTACTGCAACGCCGAAGAAATACATGCAAGAGATAGGGGAGGTGTGGCTACGCAAAACCATCAATTTGTCGTTGCTAGAACTGGACTCGGATGAAGTTGAGGCTCTGCAAAACGACATCAAAAGCAATATTAAGAACCTGACTATTCAAAAGGTACTGAGGTTGCATGATCTAATCGAATTTGCAGTTTTGCGTTTTAATATGGCGCCTCCTGCGGATTTTGAGTCAGAGCTGATAAAAAAGCGGAAGTACGTTCGCTCTTTAGTGGTACCTGAAAGAATATTCCAGCAGACCCGTGCCGATATTCAGCAAATACTTTCAAGAGAGCCTTGTATGATTCGGCGCGGTGTCGACCTCCTCCTCATACTCGCGATGAGAACAGGGCTTCGGCCAAAGGAGCTCTACAAACTGAGGCTCTGTGACATTGAGCCTACGGGGGACTGGTTATTCGTTTGTTCAAACCAATATGGCAAGAACAAAACGACGACTTCCCGCAGACGCATCGACTTGGGACTTTTGCTTGCCTCAACTGAAAAACAACTTTTCAATGAATATCTGAAACGCAGAATGTTGTTCTGCGATAACAACAAGGGGGCACTGCTTTTTAGCAAAAGTCAGTTGGAGCAGATTCCTTATGCAGAGCAGGATATCAATGATCTTTTCTCACCCAGCATTAAAGCCTGTTTATTTATTGAGGCTCCCCTGCATCAGCTTCGTCACAGTTTCTCAACCAACCTGATGCTTACGCTGTTTGGCAGCGAGAAGCTTATTCGGACACTTACTCCGTATGACCTGAGTCATGCGAAAACAATGCGTAAAATGATTGGAGGGAAGCACTCGAGCAATCGGCTTTGGGAGGTCTCTGGAATGATGGGGCACCTCACGCCGGACGTGACATTAGCCTCATACTCACATGCTGTAGACGTGCTACTCCACCAATATGTGGATAACGCTGATATCCACAAATCACTAAATTTTTGGCAAAACTTGTGCGTGATTTCCGAGCGAAAGATTCGCCCTCTCCGAGCTTTGGTAGATAAGAATAACTGTCTCAATATAGACGATGTGATGCCTTACATCAGAGCAAAACTAAACACCGCCATCATTAACAGTGCCGAGAAGGACAGACGTAGACTAGGCGTAAAGCCTGTCGCAACCAGCACTGAATCCATAGATATTGAGCTTTGCATTAAAGTCTTGCAGTTGAGAGATAAAGGACATCCAATTCAAGAAATTTGTAAAAGGGTACCGACCGACCCAAGGCTGGTCGATAGATGGATAGAGATGGCCTCATCCATCAAAAGCATGTTCATCACAAAAAAGAAACAAAGCCGACTTTTTCCCGCAAACTCAAATGCACTTTGTCCACCGGGCCCAGCAAGCAAAGCGGAAGTTGCTGTTCTTAGCAGCATGCAAAGCGCTTTTGAATATCACTTTATCAAGCGTAGAACTGAGCTTACCTGGTGCATGGGATACGTGTTGAACAATGTCTTGGCTAGCCACGCTTACATAAAATTTATTGAACCAACACATCTACATAAATTCCTTAAAATAATGGATAGGCTGGTCCATCCTGACTTATGGTTGCTGGAAGTTGATGTTGGAAATGTTGAGCAACATCGCTCAATGTGGCGTGTAAGGGAGAGTTTGAAAATCAGGTTTTGCCAGAAGACCGTTGATCGCTATACCCACTATCCATGTGGCTTAGGGCGCCTTTATTTTTTACACCCAGAATGGCAGCAGGTGCTGAGGACTACCAAAATCAGAGGAAGTAAGTACGCTAGCCAAGCATTGCAGTACTTACTTCACACCAATGCAATCTTTCATGCAGGGATGGATGAAAGCCCCGAGCCAAATCATCTACTAACGTATCTTGCTGTTTCAGACTCGTCATTTGTGCACCCTTAACGTCATTAAACCCACTCATTACTTATTAAAAATATTGAGGTCTACCAGCTCTCATCCCATGCCTGATCTCGACTGTCACCACGGCGTTTGACTTCAAGTTGCAAATCAAGTGCTGCCAAGATTTTGAACAGCGTCTCCAGCTTCGATGACTCGGTGTTGTTTTCAAAATCTGAAACCGTGGCAATGCGCATGCTGACACGCTCGGACACTTGTTTTTGGGTTACACCTATCTTTTTTCGGTGCACTCTGATGGCATTGCCGAGTTGATCGGGGCGGGTAATATTCATCTTTGTGCCTTACATCGAATTTACGTTGTGGCGTAATATTAAGGAAGTTACGCCATGGCGTAAATGAGGGGGCCTTCGCTCTAACGAAATCCCAATATTCTTTCGACAATATTTGCCACTAAATTCAACGGAAAGTATCGATTTACAAGGGCTGTAGGCTCTTTTTTGTTAGTCGCTTCCGGTCGTTTTGGGGATTTATGTGCAAATATCTGGCCCATCAACCACCGCGTGAGGGACCACGATATGAGCCAAAAACTCCCCGAAATTACCTGGCTGGCGGCCAAGGATATCCATGCCGCCAGCTTTATCCACCCGCTGGCAAAACCTCTGTTCGAGTTAACCAATAGCTTCAAGTACCGCTGCAATGTAAAGCAATTGCATGCCAATGGATTAGGCATGAAAACAGCAGAAATACCCTGGGCGGTGAAAAGCGAAGACAAAGCTGGAATCTATAGTGGCTGGCAAGCCCTGACGGACGCCTTTTGCCCCCTACCCGAAAGATTACCGGTGTTGCTGTTCCATGATCTCCCGAATAAAGTCATTGAGACAGAGGCCATCTGTTACGCCTTGCAACTGATCAGTCGGCAGCTTCATCACAGGCATTTCGCCGGCCACTATTTTGATTTAGCAAACAGAGTTGCACCTCATGATCTTGCCGCATTACTTGGTGGAAAGTCAGATAAAAAGCCTTTGGAGCGGGTTTATAGGCATTGCCGGATGGACAAAAAAACCTTGGAGCGTCAATACCGAGCTTTGGCGCAGCAATTCCAACCTCTGAACAAATTGTAAGAGGCTTAAAGTATGTCAGTTGAGATAGAGTAAGTGGATTCTATGCAACTGAAATCAGGCTCTTGCAACCACGCATGCGAATCATAGCGAGGTTTTCACACACTTGGCGCTTAGGGTAAAGCCGCCAGGGGCTAAGAGTTTATTGATAACCGACAAGCGCGCGTCGGTATTGCCTTTTTCCACATCGCGCAGGGTTTTGTCGGACACTTTAATAAAGCGTGCATACTGGGTTTGCGTCATGCCGTACAACTCGGTGCGTATGGCCTTGATGGCTTCACCGATGGATAACTCATCTTGCGCCAACTGCTTTTCAATGGCTTGCATGATAGCTTTTCGCTCGGCGACAGAAAGGTTAGCCATGTTGTACCCCCATGTTATCTAGCTTTTGCGCAATATAATCAAAGCCAATAGCTGGGAACTCGAGAATATCCATTGGGCAACCTAATTCGTTGAGCAATGCTTTGAGGGGGAGGAGTTTTACTGCCAGCATGTTGAGGTATGACATTAGCTCCTCCGGTTCACAAAAAGTGGCCAGCTCTTGGGCTACCTTGTTAAATCTGACCGTTCCGGAGGATTCACACCCACGTCCCCACTTGAATAGTCTGGTTACCATCTCTGGGTCGGCTTTCATTGGGGCGAAGTCGTAGATAGGGGCAAACCTGATCTTCCCTTCTTGTTTTAAAAAGGAAATATTACGGCCGTGGTTATCCGAGTTGCCAAAGACTTGGTTAAGGAAATCTCGAGCTACATATTGCTTTGCAAACTCTGCTGAAGTCATTGGGGTGCAACGACTGATTTTTTGCCATACCGCTTCCATCACAAAAAAGTGGTCTTGGTAACTGCCTGGCTCAGCATTAATAATGGAGTAAACGCTTTCCAGGCCAAGACGACTGGCCAGAGTATTGATTATCTCGATGTCAAAACGTGGTAGCCAAAGACTTACCTGCCCATCGTGATCGAAGGTCATCATGCGACTGACATCTATGGATTCGATATTGGTCCCTGCCAGGATCTTCGCTAATGCTTGGTAAAAGATCCCTTCGGCGCGCAGAATGTCGTTGTCCCGTTTGCTGCGCGTATTGCGCGCAAACTTGGTCAAATAGGGTGTGGCAGTTAAAGGTTTCCCTGCAAAATCACCATCGATATAGACTTCCTCTTCTTCTACCATCAATAACAATTTTGGCGCTACACCACCTGCGCCAGTCGCCCCGCCTACGGCCGCACCGTGCTCATTGGCGTATTCCAGAAAGTCGTGCTGCAAGGTGACAACGTCTTGCAACGAAAAACGTTTATCACTCTTGAAAGTGGGTTGGGTGGCAGCCTCTTTAATGCGAAGGTTACCCACCGGTGCCATGCAAGCGTGGATGAGTAGGGCGTAGTTTTGTGAAAATTCATTACTCCTGCTTAAGTTCAGATGCTTGAGCCACCACTCTTTGGATTTTCCGACGGGCAGAAGGTCGTCCAATAGTGCCGGCCAGTTTGGATATTCAACGGGGATAATGCTGACCGGCGCATTGACGGAGCATGCCCAACTATCTATGGCCTCATAACTCAGACAGTTCGCCATGTAGTCAGGAAAGTATGCCAAGGTGACAGGTGCTGCCATTTGCTCCTTGTCGAAAAGCAATTCAGCAGCATCCCACCATTGTCCCCTGTTAAATAACTGTAGAGTGGCCCTTTTCATTAATCCTGCGGTAGTTTGTTACTGTATTTTGGATAAGATAGATAAAAAAACGGTAGTAGTCTACCGTTTTTGTGAGCTGTTGGATTTTAATGGGTAACAAACTACCGAATTTTGTTTCGGATGAATCATTTTCCGGTAGTTTGGTTCCGCAGCGAAGGGGGGCTTCATCTCCATCGCCACTGGTGATATTTTCCCATCGTCTTTTCTGACATAAATGCCACTTAGCACAAGATGCCAGCAACCAATCCACCATGACATAGATGTTGGCCAAGGGGTGCTGTGACTTCCTTATATCCGGGACCGAAGATGCACGCGCGGAGATGTTTCATCCCCAATATTGTGGTTACGAGTTCTTTGTCTCACCCAATATCATCCACTCGGTGGACATGGTGTTGGTGATGCATCCAAGCCTTGCCAGTATGCAAGAAAAGTTGAATCAGCAAATGGCCAGATTTATCCAATCAGGGAAGCGTGACGCCTCTATAAGGCGTCTCGTTGGCAAGGATGTGTTTCCTAAGTTGGCTTGCTCCCTGCAAAGTACAAAACCCCTATGCTGCTGACGGCTTTGCTATTAATTGCTGCTTGATATCCAACATGGCCTGCTGGGGAATATCCTTTTGCCAGCGGGCTAACCGCCGCTGTAACCGCTCAGTGACCGTCAGGCCATGATGAGTGGTGTATTGATCAAGGTAGCCAACGACCATCGCCCACAATGGCACTTTATGGTGTTTGGCGAGTTCAGTTAGTGATTTGATATCGGCCTCTTCGAACCCAAGGTCCCTCAGCAGTTCCTCATCGATGCCGCGCTTTAAGAAAAAGCGGCCATCAATTTGGTCTAGCAGTCGCTGTTCGGGTGTGCTTTGCTCAGGCCGCTCTACCCGTAAAAAGGCGGGGATGTCGTAGTAACTCACATTTGACTCGCACAGCTGTATGCAACTGACGCTCGCAATATTAAGCATCTGCGGCACAACCGTTATTTGTGCTTCGCCTTCAACCTGCGCTCCTGAGTTGTCCACCATTATCAGGCTGGTGTATTGGCATAGAATGCCCAACTGCTCGGCCAAATTGGTGCCTGCACTGTGCTCCAGTTCCACTATTTGCCGCAAGGCACCCAATTGCACCAGCGCTTTAGCCCAATCGCCTTTTAGTCTTTCCATTGCTACCGGGTTGCCATCGGCACTTTGCATATGGCTAGCCTCGCCACTCAGCTTGGCCATCATCAATTGCGGCAAGTTGCTGTAGGTCTTACGGGGTATGGTGTGCCAGGCTGGCGCCGGTTCTATATGCAATGAGCTGACATCACTTACATGGCTCATGGCATGGGCTATATCCATGATGGCGTGACTCAACTCGCCATTGGGATTGACCACACGCAAGACACCGCCGCTTTGGTCGGTAAGCCGATGCAGCAGGTATTCATTGACCCCGTAGCCAACACCAATGGCATGCAGGATGCAGTTACGCTGCTGGCACAGCAACTGGATGGCGGCAAAGTCTTCTTCCGTGAGATTGGTTTGTCCATCGGTGATGAGTAGTAGATGATTTATCTCATCAGTCTGCACCGGCAGTGATTTCAGGGCACTTAGCAGAGCTGCACAGATTTCGGTACCGCCCATATCCGCGTTCATGCGTTCAATATATTGGCGTAAGCGCTTGCCGGCCTCGCCTTCCAGCGTTTGTGCACAGCCAAACAGAGTTTCATGGTGGCTGCCAAAGGCCGTCAGGTTAACCTTGGTGTTTTGCGCTAAGGTGCCAAGTAGGGTTTTCATAGCTTGCCGGCACAGGGCTATGCTGGCTCCCGACATGGAGCCGGAACGATCCAGCACCATATGCAAATTATGCTGGGACGCTTGCGCTGACTGTTGCTCGCTTGGGCTAAGGTATCCCAGTAGATAGTGTTGCCCGGCGTATTCGCCGCTAAAGCAGCGCTGCTTGGCATCTACTTCCAGGGTGAAGAAGATATCCCGGTCCATAAACCCGCTAAAGCACAGCTTGTCTTCACCGTCTGCCTGTATTGGGTGGGAAGAAGAGGTGAACTTCAGAGGCTCATCACTGATCACCCTAGCCAAAAAAGGATACTCAGCCAGTAAATGGTACTCGGGGTCGATGTCATTCCCACTTTGGCCATAGCGCGGGGCAATATTGGTCGGTAGGCGATAGGTCAGCTGGCGGCCACCATGGTAGCTGCTTAACACCTGCGCAATACGAAGCTCTATCTCGATACTCTCCCCGGCATCCAGGTTGCCAATATTGATGGCATATACCCCATCGCGCAGGGACTCAATCAGCACAGTGCGCTTGTTATCGAACATGGCCTCTTCGTATTCTTTGGCGGCCTGATTGCGCTGCATCAGCTTGGCGCAAAAATGGTGGCCATCAACCCAGGCTTCGCAAGCAAGCACCGTCGCCATGCGCGGCAGGGTGAAATGGTAAATGGCCTCGATGGGAGTGCTTTGCTGGTTGTCATAGTGCAAGCGATAGCGGGTGATGGCCAATATGCCCTTTATTTCGACATCAATGCTGGCAGATAAAGGATTAATGCTCATCTTGGTTTCCTTGTTGCTGATTGAGGTAATCACCAATGATGCTGGCTAAACCGCGCACCGCCTCATCGCTGAGCTGATTCTTTCTAGGGTCGATATCCAATGTGATGCCGCTGGCAATTTGCATGCGGGTAATCACCCTGACATCGCCTATATCCATATCATCAGATGATGCAGACCCTTCCTCATCCTTACCCAGCAAGGCCGCAATCCGCGCCAGATTAAGACCGGCTTCCTTGTACTTTCTTACTTGCAGCAATTGCTCTACATGGCGTGCGGTGTAGCGGGGCGTTTTCCTGGCACCAAAGGGGGCCTCCACCAAGCCTTTTTGGATGTAGTAGCGGATAGTGCGCCGCGCCAGGCCGGTTAGCTGCTCAAGTTCATCGAGGTTGTAGTCGGTCATGCTTATTTGACATAATATAAAACACCAATAGTGTTATATAAATCCATGTGGGATTTGTCAAATACAGAAGTGCTTACTGCCAACAGTGAACCACGAAAGGATAAGTAGACCTTGGACACCTACCTAAAAGAAAGGATCAGAAATGTTTATCCAACCGGTTTTATTAGCGAGCCGGACACTGAGCAATTTGATGCCAACAACATGCTCAGACGACTGACCCATGTGCTCCAACTGAGCAATATCCAGTTACCTTTGTATTACCGAGGATCAAGCCATAGGCGTGGCCCGCCTATCTACGATCTTGCTTTTACACACCGAAATACAAGGGATATGGATATGTGGGTTGCGCTAAGCAACGCCGAGAAAATCGCCCTGATAAGGGAATGGCGACATCCTTTCACGGTGCTATCAATAAGTGTTAGCCGGGTGGCGGATTTTTATCTTTGCCACTTTAACCATTGGCACCCAAGAGGGGACACAGGGTACCTGGATGCAATTAGCACTGAGGAACCATCATCTGAATGGCAAGGGTATAAAGAAGGGCTGTGCAGATTATTGCAGGTACAGGGTTTCAAGGATGCCACAGCACTGCCCCTTGAACAGATTGTTCCCGGCACAAAGGCTTGGGGAGGTGATGAGGTGCCAGATGATGATCCCAGGTGGGAAGACATTGAATTCGATCCCGAGCCTGTCCCCGCTACCTTGTATCAGTGCCTATATGGAGAGTGGTGAGCCGATTCACGCTTTAAAAGTCGAAATTTCACATAATTGCTGGGGTGTGTATCACTAAAAATAAATATCTTTCTTCTTTTCTTAAATTCGCTCAGAAAGTTAGTGCTGAGGAATGCCAAATCCTTTGAATAAGACAACTTTGCAGCCAGGGGGATGCATTGTGTCAATTCTCTGGGTTTATCGGATGCGACAAATGCCTTCTTAGAATAGGCCAAGTGTAAAGGTGGAGTTAGGTACACAGATAGATCGTTGTGAACATCCATTTGAAAGCTGACTTCAATGGATATACAGATAGTGTTCTGACACGTTCCGGCTATTTCTATTTCATGTACCCAATCACTGATGGAGCGAATCCGTATATTATGAGAACCATCCATCCATGAGATTTTCCGATTGCAGGACACTGGTAATTCTCGGTTTATACCATTTTCACCAAATCGGACATGCCCACGAATAAAAGATGCGCCATCTTGCAAGCCGATGTAGTACTTCCTGGTCTTATGGTTAACGGAATCCGGAAATACTCTGATTAAATAGTCTGCGAAGACATAATTGTTCAATACGCGAATTTCCGCAGTGACAGTTGGTGTATTTGTTCCATGCATAACTATTTTCCCCCGATGGTAATAGTGTGTTTTGCTTCCTGCTCCCTAGAACACTCGTATGTTTTTTTACTTTCTTCAAGTGGTTTTTAATCTGTTTCATCGGGGTTTTTTCTTAAAGTTTTATCTAAGAAAATGATTGCATTGTTTTTAATGGGGAATATTTGCGTTGGTTGGAGAAAAATAATTTTCATTGAGAATGAAATTAGTTTTTCTAGAAGTCGTTTCAGCTATGTCGAGCGGTATGGTCACTTGCGACTATAGTAGATATTGCCTATTGTCACTGGCAGCCAGCCGTCCCTTCCGAGAGAACCCTCTATTCGGAAGAAGTACCCAGCCCCGCGTTTATCCTCTGGGGCTGGGATGCTGGCGTCATACTCATCACGCCACCTGGGCAGTTAACCTGCTTCTGAGTACAGTTCGGAGTCTTCATGCTCATAAATGTAGGAGATGAGGTCAGATAGGCTGCAGCCCCAAGATGCTAGCCATTGCTCAGCTTCTTCTCCCAAAACATCACAGATAGTCGCAAGCAGTTGACCATGCGACTTACAGGAAAGCAGGGGATGCACATGGTCAATATGGCTGTGAAACCATTCACCAATCAACTTCCGCTCAGATCCAAATTCTTTGGCTTTATTCAAAAGTTCATCCGGCAAATACTCCAAAGAGTCTGCAGAGCCTTCCTCAAGCGATTCGCTTACGAATGCTCTGAGCTCTGCGACATCTTCCTTGGTTAGACTGCGCTGACCAAGCTCAAGGTAACGGATATTGGGATGCCAAAGTCCTCTGCCATGGTCTTCGTACAGGTGAGGTAATAACTGAAAGTCATCTTTCCAAATGCCAAAATACAGGCTCCAATCCTGTCCTCGTGGCACATAACAGGTTGTTAAGTCCGCAAAAACATAATTCAGATCTTCAACATTTATGTTCTGCTGGAGACTTTTCATTATGCTCCCTGATTCTATCAATACAAGCTTACGCTTATTCATTGCATTGAAAGAATCAAACCCGATTGCTTTAGCAAATTCATTTCGCCAATTATTAAGTTTCCAAGCTGCTTGATTTCTTAATGGAGAGATGATTTTCTGGTCAATTATTGAAGGTGACAAGATTAAGGCTGGTGAGAAAGCTAACATATAAACACCTGTGTTAATTAGTCATTAGTCTAGTGGGCGCTGGTAGCTGCAAGACTGACAATTAAATATGTCGTATCATGGCTAGCAGAGTGTTTGTTATGTGGGTTTTCTGCGCCCGCAGATGGCCACCGCCGCTGATTAGATTATTCGTTTTTTGTTTCTTGTCAACTGCCGGAAACCCCAAAATATTGATTTTAATTGAAAATGATATTTGCGAGAAAAACCTTTTTGAAACAATTTCGTTGTTTTTAGTGTGTTATTTTTCTCTTGGGTGGATGTGAAATTATTTTTTAAGAAAATGAAAAAAATTCTCAAAGTCCTTCAAAGTTCAACATCGAGCTTCTTGGGGCGGTTACTTTCCCTTAAACCATTAGGTATTGTTGGTGGCAGCCAGCCGCCCCTTCCGAAAGAACCCTCGATTCGGAACAAGTACCCAACCTCGCGTTTATCCTCTGGCGCTGGGATGCTGGTCTATCAAAGCCTTACCCCAAGAGCTGGGTAACATTGTTGCGAGCTTCTCCGGGTCTCGGGCCGTAGTAACTCCGTGTCTTTCTGATATAGTGATTTGGCCTAGTGGGTCGGTCGGGCGAATGCAAGTCGTGGCAATACGTCAAGGAGTATAAGCAGTTATGCAAACCCTTAAAGGTCTTTGTGTTGGACTCGTCAGTTACGTAGCACTCTATGCTGTGGCGCTTTTATACACTGGCTTCACCATCACAGATCGATCATTGCTGGTGTTGGTTTGGTTGCTTCTCACGTTCTTGTGCTTGGGGAGAGGGATAGCAATAGTCCTCAGCTACGCCCATCATATTAGTGCTTGGGGAGAGCGCTAATATGATGGGGAATCAAGGCAAAAAGAACACCTGTGACTTTACGTGAGTGATGGATTTCTAATTACAGAAGCCCTTCCAGTAACTCCTGTGCTTGTTTTTTTGTCATTTTTCCTGTTATTTCCAGCTTCTTTTGCAATGAGTTAGAGAAAGAAGTTTGATTAAAACTAATATTTTCCTTCTCGAAAACTCTATCAAAGAATTTCTCAATATTTTTTATTTTATCCTGATTGGATAGTTTTCCGTATGTGTAGAGTGGCTTTCCTATCAGTAGTTTAATTGGGTCGCGACTTTCGGCGTCAGCTGGCCTATCTTTTCCGTTTAAAATGTCTTTCTCGCAATAGCCTAGGAAAACTCTATCTCTAGAGGAGCTAGTTATTTCTCTTGCTACAGCTTCAAAAATACGCCTGTCCTTTAAATATAGTATGCTTAAACATTTTTGATAAATTTCCTTGTCATTCCCTTCGCATACTGCATCAGCCAGCAGATCTATTGTGGATATATCCTCAACTAATATTATTGGTCTTGACAAGTTTTCTGTTGAATTAATCGATTCCAAGTAGTCGCTATTTTTTATTTTATAAGGTTTAAGGATTTCAAATAAAATTGATTTTATCTCGTCGGGTAATTGGTCTACTTCACTGAGTGTCCAGTTTCTGTAGATGAACTCTGCTACTTCTGTGGCAATAGGATAAGTTGTGGTGTCACAGAGACTCAGGCGTGAACACGCTTCACTAATAGAAAGACCGTCTTCGCTCCATTTTCTATAGCGCTCCTCATACCCGTTAAAAAAATCATCAGTTAGACACATGCTTATATTCTCCAAGTGTTCTGTTTAAGCTCAGCGTAGATGCAAAGTTTGGAGCACTCAAATACTTTCACTAGCTCGTGAGATGGCGATCCCTTTTATTCAGGATCTTTTTGAAGAGATCGGTAGAAATTAGATCCAGCTATGATCCTTTTCAAAAATTAATTTTTGTGTGAACCATTTATGGGGATCGCCTGAAGGTCTGGATATGGCTCAGTGCCTACTGAACATATCTTCTGACATCAACACGCCACCGGTTGCTAATGCCAGTATCTCCGGGCAGATTTGCATGGTGGCGAGTTCTTTTTGGTAGGTCATCAGCAGCTCGCCGGCGAGGCGAAATTCGAGTTGGGTCATAAACGCTCTCATGCCGGTACTGATTTTGTAGTCAAAGAGGTTGTTGGCGATGCACTCAAAGCCGCTGAGTAGGTAGCGAATGGCCATCATATTGGATTGGATGGGTCCGTGTTGGTTGTTGCGGGGCGACAATGAACGGCCCAAACGCAGCATGCTAAACGGGCAGGCACAGCTACCAAAGAACTGCAAAATGGCTTGGGCTTTGACATCGGTGGCCGGCTCCAGGCAATGCCCCTTGAAGTGGGTGTCATACCATAGCACCCAATTGCCATCGGTGAGCTCCATCTGGTACTGAAATTCCCTGTCCAATTGCTTGAGCAAGGTCTTGCCGGCCAGGGCCGTAAAATCGCAAATATCGCTATGCATTCTGTTTTATCTCCTGGGGCTGTGGCGCGGTTTTGTGTTTGGGGTTTCTGTTTTCATATACTGAAAGCCGGCCTCGTAGTTCCGAGTTTTCAATCAGCAGCTTGGCGTTCTGGTCGGCGAGTTGCTGAAGCTCTTGCTGGGTATCGGCCAATTCCGATTCCAGGCGGGTGATGGACTGATCCGCTGCTTGCTCGCATTCCTGCAAGTAGCTCAGCTTTTCCTGATGGGCCTTGTCCATGGCCTTGATGCGCTTCTCGAAGAGTTGCTGGCTTTTGCTGTAGGCCTCTATGGCCAACTGCTCCAAGGCTTCGCTTACACGCGACATAAGCTGTGAGGCTTGCCCGGCGTAGTCGTCGGGTAGGGCATCAAAACCTAACTCCTGGTGTGTTTTGGGCAGCAATTCCTGTTGGCGCTTGGCATTGAAGGCCTCCCAGATGGCTTTGATGCGTAGCAGCCCGCCGCGATAGCCAAGATGGGCACGAATGGCGCCAGGGTTTGGCGTTTTGCCCAACCCTTCCAGCTCTAATCCCGCTTGGATAATGGCTTTTTCCGCTACATCAGGATGTCGGGCCATAGCCTGCTCCTTTGATTAATTGCATTAATTTAATTAGTTGGCTGCGCGTTCACGCATGATGTCGGTGACATCATCGAAAATCGGCAGGCTCGCCACATTGCTTGGGGTTTTGGCGCTAAGTCTATCTGCCCGCTGCACATGCCGCGCTACACGGGTTTGTGGCTTGTAGCCAAAGCGGGCGTTGGGCGAATAGCAGGTCCAGGCATGGCGCAGCTGATGGGCAATCTTGGGGGCTTCTTGTTCCAGCGCTCGAAGCGGTTCAGCGCAGATTTCCAGGGTCAGTTGACTGTGATCCACCAACTCGCCAATGGCCGTGCGGGTCATATCCGGGGTCAAGGTCAGGGTTTTGCCAATATCATGTAAAAGCGCTGCGACTACGGCGATATCCCGCTCCAGGGTTGAAAGCTCCTGAACACCGGCCACATCCCAGGCAATCTCCACCGAATGTTGTAACAGCCCACCGCGATAGGCGTGATGATGACGCAGGCTGGCCGGGCATTGTAAAAAGCGCAGGCCTACCCATTGTTGCAATAGCACCTGGCGCAGGAAGCGGCGAAGCAAGGGATGCTGCAGCCTGCTGGCCAGTACTATTAGCGCATCAAAGGTTTCTGGATTGGAGCAGAAAGAGCGCGGTAACACCGACAGATCCATCCCCAGGGTGGTTTCATCGGTGGTGGGTAGCAGGTTCTTGCAGCGGTAGTAAGCCGTACCCTGGTTTTGGCGAAGGGCAGCCTCCACCAAAATCATCGAATGGGGCTGCAAACGATGCGCCATCAGGTCTGGATTATTGCAGTACACCTTAAAGTCACCGGAGCCGTCAGACAGGTTCAACGCCCAACAGGGCTGACCCTGTGAGTCGGCTTTGGTGACGAGTCCGGTTAGAAAGTAACGGCCCATAAAACGGTGGTAGTTGGGCACATCGACAAGCAAAGGTTGCAGGGAATCGATTGGTAAGGCGTTCATAACGGCCTCCTAATGCTGCTGGAGTTGAAAGGGGGGAAACGGGTTGGGTTAAGCCGAGACTATCTGGCTAAACAGATTGTCTGCGGCACTGCCGTCTTGCCGGGTAAGGTTGGGCACGTAGCGGCTGTAGGTGCGAAACAACATCTCGGTATTGGCATGGCCCATCTGCTGGGCAATCCACTCCGGATTCTCGCCGCTGGCCAGCCACAAGGTGGCCGCCGTATGGCGCATTTGATAGGGCACCCGCTTGCGAATGCCTAAGCGCCGTAGCAGCGGATACCAAATAGTTTTGGTAACCTGGTTATGATCCAGCGGCCGGCCGTCGGCATGGCAAAACACATAGCTAAGGTGGCCGGTGCGCGCCTGCATGCGCCGCATGGCGGCATACACCACGTCGCTCATTTGGATATCCCGTTGGGAGAAATCGTTTTTGGTGTACTCCTCATGACCGGACACCAAGGTTTCGCGCACCGAAATAACCCGGCGTGTGAAATTCACATAGCGCCATTTCAGCCCGTCGATCTCGCCGGTACGCATACCGGTGAAGATGCGCACCGTGAAATAGTCGCGAAAATCCACACGCACATTGTCCAGGATCAGGCTGATTTCCTCCGGCGTCAGCGGGTGGATATCGGTGCGTGGGATCTTAAGGGGCTTGATGCCACGGTATGGTGTGGTGAAATCATAGCGATCGGCCGCCTCATTTAAGATCATGCGCAGCATTTTCATATGCCGGTTCACGTGGGTGGCGGAAAACACCTCACCGTTTTGTTTGCGAGTTTTTGCCAGCTCAGTACGAAAATGCAGTAACTGCGCCTTACTGATGTCATTTACCCGCATCTCACCAAAGTACGGCACCAGGCGGTTAAACACCACATTGCACACCGTTGCCCGGTAGCTGCGTCGCCACTGCACCTCCATCTCGGTGAACCAGGTTTGTGCAAAGTCGGCAAAAAGCGGCGCGCTGGCTGCCTGCTCGGCAATGGCCTTATCCACTGGAATCACCTTGGCCAGCATACTGCTGTTGGGAAAAGTACGGGCATAGTCAAAGCTACCCAGCAGAATCTCCGCCTCGATTTTCTCCAGTACCCCCTGCAACTTCTTGCGGTTAGCCGGTGTATCGCGCAAGTCTGTCTGCTCGCGGCAGCGCTGATTACGGTAACGAAAGTCCAGATACAACTTGCCGTACTTGCGTGCATTGATACTACCCATGGCAAAGCCCTCCCTTACTCATGGGAATGGCCATGGCCTGCTGAGAAAACTTACGCATATCCTTTTGGATAGCTTCCCAGTCATACAAGATCTTGCGCCCGCCAAAGGGCCGGATATAGTGGATCCCTTCAATTAGCACGGAGTCTTTTAGTTGCTCGCGAATCGTGCGGCAGTCGTATTTGATGAGCTTGGCCAGCTCAGCGGTCGTGACATAATTTGACGTGGTTTGCATCGCGTTCACCTCTACTGCATGTTAAGCTAGGCGGCAAATATTCATTCAGTAAACCAATTTGCCATCCTGAATGACATTTTGCATCAAAAAATGCACTTGTCAATGGCTTTTTGCCATTTTGGATGACATTGTGTCATTTAAGAGGTTAAACGGCGTGATAAGGTGTCACTTAGCTCGACTGATGGGCGAACGGAAAATGAAGATCATGGATGTGGCCAGAGAAACCGGCCTAAACCGCAATACCGTCACCCTGCTCTACAAAGAAACCGCCCAACGCATCGATCTCGAAGCCATCGATAAATTGTGCGATTTGTTTGAGTGTGAAGTGGGCGATTTGTTGGAAAGGGTTAAATAACAACAAGATAAAAATGTTGATGCCCGTATCAAAATGATACAGACTCAGTCCACTAAGAAACCAGCAGGGGACATGTATGGACTGGAAGGACTTAAGCTTTTCCCAAAAGCAAAGGCTTGCCTACATCGACTTCAAGCTTCTCTTTGTTGGATACGTCACAAGGGCGGAAGTCGTTAACTACTTCAGCCAAGGCCTTTCTTCAGCTTCGCGGGATATCACGCTCTATAAAGAGCTGTGTCCTAGCAATATGGAATATGATTCTCGTGATAAGTGTTATTACCAAACTGCGCAGTTCAAACCTTTAGTCGAGCACGATGCCAAGAAAACACTGGCAAAACTTGCTAATCAGATCTCTGATGGATTGGATGCCATAGCGGATATCGATTTTCCTGTTGAAGCACCTAGCCAACTTAATGTGCCGGACATTTTTATTGTTGCTCGCTTGGTGCAAGCCACCATTAACAAGAAAGCTGTCAGCATTATTTACACATCTCTAAGCAGCGGATCTGGGGCAAGAGAGATTGTGCCTCATAGCATTGTGGATAATGGCCTTCGCTGGCATGTTCGCGCATTTGACCGCAAATCCTCTAGCTTTCGAGACTTTGTCATTACTCGTATATCTAAAGCCAGCATTTTAGAAGCTGAAGTCAATCATGGGGAAGACAAGCTTGATGATCATCAATGGATGCGTATGATGCCACTGCGACTGGTTCCCCATCCTTACAATATTAGACATCCCAAAGCAATAGAGTTGGACTACTCAATGACCAATGGCATGCTTGAGTTGAATGTGCGGGCTGCAATGGCGGGGTATTTGCTTCGGCGCTGGAATGTTGATTGCTCCAACAAAGCCTTGTTGAGGGGAGAGGAATATCAGCTTTGGCTTGAGAATACTCCGACGCTTTATGGTGCGCAGAACCTGGAGATAGCACCTGGTTACCACTTTGCTGATGAAAATGGGTGGAAATAGAGGTGCTTGCGAAAGTTGAACAAATGACACGTGAAATCGGTGACCTCAATAGTAAGCTGATGCTGTTGGTGGGCCCCAGCCGCAGCGGCAAGACCCAGCTGCTCCGACAATTGGGTGCCAAGCTCAGCATCGAGCCGCTCAACGTTGGCCTGGAGCTAGGCCGCCGTTTGGCTGCCATGCCGATGAAGAAGCGCAGCTTATCGGCAGGCGAGCTGCTGCGCGAAATCGCAGACAAGGAACGCACCGACGCTCCGCTACTTCTCGACAACCTCGAACTGCTGTTTGAGCCGAGCTTACAGATCAACCCGCTTGACCTCGTCAAGCGGTTGGCTCACTCCAAACGTGTCGTGGCCGTATGGCCGGGCGAGCTGCATAGTGACCGCTTAGTATACGCCGACATTAGCCACCCAGAACATCGAGACTACAGCCGCGATGGCTTGGTTGTACTCGAAATTTGACGTAAAAATTTAAAATAAGGGAAGAGAGAACCATATGGCAAAGAACATGAAATACGGAGATCTGATCCAGTTCGAGCAGATCGAGTCAGTCATTCAGCTGCTCGATGCTGGGCACCCGGACGAGGCCAAGAAGCTCGTCGCGACCTATGTCATCTCCGACGACATGGCCGAGCGGATCTCCAAGCTTATGGTTCCCCAGCTCAGTTTTGAGGACTCGGTCGATCACAAGGGCGTGCTGATCGTCGGCAACTACGGCACGGGTAAATCGCACTTGATGTCGGTGCTGTCGCTGGTGGCTGAAGACGCCACCTATGCATCTATGATACGTCATCCGAAAGTTGCTGAGGCGGTTGCCCCGATCGCTGGTCGTTTCAAGGTCCTGCGTATTGAGGTGGGCGGCCTGCAGATGCCGTTGCGCCAGATCATCACCCTGCAGCTTGAGCGATTCCTGGAAAAGCTCGGCGTCGACTACACCTTCCCGACCGCCGACAAGGAGCTCAACAACAAGGACTCGTTCGAAGAGATGATGGCTGCGTTTGCGGAAAAATTCCCCGACCAGGGCTTGCTTCTGGTTGTCGATGAGTTCCTGGAATATCTGCAGTCCCGCCGCGATCACGAGCTGGTGCAGGACTTGGCGATCCTGCGTCAGATCGGCGAAGTCACCAAGCACCTGAAGTTCCGCTTCGTGGCTGGTGTGCAGGAAGCCATCTTCGACAGCGTGCGCTTCCAGCACGTCGCCGACAGCATGCGGCGAGTCAACGAGCGCTTCACCCAGATCCTGATCGACCGTCAGGACGTCAGCTTCGTCGTCTCCGCGCGCCTGCTCAAGAAGACGGCTGACCAGCAGAACAAGATCCGCGAATACCTCACGCCGTTCGCCAAGTTTTACGGCTCTATGAACGAGCGCATGGACGAGTACGTGCGGCTGTTCCCGGTTCACCCGGACTACCTGAAGACCTTCGAGCAGATCCACTTCACCGAGAAGCGCGGCGCACTCAAAACCATCGAGGCCGCCATGTTGGCCATCCTCGACCAGGAGGTGCCTGCCGACAAACCGCTGTTCATCAGCTACGAGAGCTTCTGGAACACCGTCAAGGCCAACTCGGTCCTGCGCGCCGACCCGAACATCAAGGAGGTCATGCGCGTGTCCGAAGTGCTGGAGTCCCGCGTGCAGCAGGCCTTCACGCGCCCGGCCTACAAAGCCATGGCGCTGCGCGTCATCAATGCGTTGGCCGTCCACCGTCTGACCACCGGCGGCGACATCCATGTGCCCATCGGCCCCACGGCCGCCGAGCTGCGCGACGCATTGTGCCTGTTCCAGCCGGGCGTGGAGGACATGCCCGGCGATCCGGCCGAGAACCTGCTGTCGATGGTCCAGACCGTCATGCGGGAAGTGCTGAAGACCGTCAACGGCCAGTTCATATCCAAGGCGCCGGACACCGAGCAGTACTACCTGGACCTCAAGAAGGACATCGACTACGACGCGCAGATCGAAAAGCGTGCCGAAGCCCTGTCCGACGATGCGCTGGACCGCGCCTACTACAGCGCCATCAAGGCACTGATGGAGTGCAGCGACGACCTGCGTTACCCCGGCTTCCAGATTTGGCAATACCAGATCGAGTGGCAGGAACGCCGCGTCGAGCGCATGGGCTACCTGTTCTTTGGCGCCCCCAATGACCGCCCCACGGCCCAGCCCGAGCGCGACTTCTACATCTACTTTATCCAGCCCTTCGACAAGCCGAAGTTCAGCGACAACAACCTGGCGGACGAAGTGTTCTTCCGCCTGAAGTCGCCGGACGAGGACTACAAGCGCTATCTGTCGCAATACGCGGCGGCACTGGATCTGGCGTCCACCGCCAGCGGCGGCGCGAAAGCCATCTACCTGTCCAAGGCCCAGGACTCGCTGCGCGCCATGAGCAAGTGGCTGCAGGAAAAGCAGATGACCGCGTTCGAGGTCACCTACCAGGGCAAGACCAAGACGCTGCAGGACTGGTCCAAGGGCGTGTCCCTGCGCGACCGTGCGCGACTGGGCCCGGACGAGCGCATCAACTTCCGCGACGTGGTGAACATCGTCTCCGGCCTGGCACTGGGTCAGCGCTTTGCCGACATCTCGCCCGAGTACCCCACCTTCTCGGTGCTGGTCACCGAAGCCAACCGCAAGCAACTGGTGGGCAATGCGCTGCGCGCGCTGGCTGGCGGCACCCGAACCAAGGATGCCGCTGCCATCCTCGATGCGCTGGAACTGCTCGATGGTGACCGCGTCGACCCCGCCAATTCCCGCTACGCGCAGGAAGTGCTGAACCGCCTCAAGGCCAAGGGCCACGGCCAGGTGCTCAACCGCAGCGAACTGCTGTCGGGCACATCGGACGTCGAGTATTTCGCGCCTATCAAGTACCGGCTGGAGCCCGACCTGTTGGTCACCGTGCTCGGCGGCCTCGTCTACTCTGGCGACATTGTGCTGTCGATCACCGGCGACAAGATCGACTCCGGCAAGCTGGTGCAGCTCGCAGAGCGTTCGCTGGAAGAGCTCAAGCAGTTCAAGCACGTCGAGGCACCCAAGGAGATCAACCTCGCGGTGCTGCGTGCCCTGTTCGAGTTGTTCGATCTGCCGTCTGGCCTGGCCCAGAAGGCCAGCCAAGGCGATACCGAGCCAGTCATCAAACTGCAGGAGAAAGTCAGCGCACTGGTGCCGCGCGTGCTCAAGGCTGGCTCCGACCTGCAGCAAGGCAAGCTCGGCTTCTGGGGCCAGAACCTGCTGCGCGAGGAAGAAGCCAAAGACTGGCACGCACGGCTGGATTCGCTGAAAAAGTTCACCGAGTCGCTGACACCGTACAACACCGTCGGCAAGCTCAAGAACCTGCGTGTCACGCAGGAAGACCTGGACGGCCAGAAGAAGAATCTGGAGATCCTGGCCGCCGTCGAACGCCTTCTCGAACTGGTGGTGGAACTGGGCAGTACGGCGTCCTACCTCTCGCAGGCCGAAATGGTGCTGCCTGCCGAGCACCCCTGGGTGAAGCAGGCCGAAGCAGCCCGCAAGGCCCTGCAGGACAAACTGAGCCAGGACCGCACAGCCGAGCACGCCGCCGAATACCGGCAGACGCTCAACCAGCTCAAGAAGGACTACATCACCGCCTACATCGCCAGCCACAGCAAGGCGCGGCTGGGCGTGGCCGAGGACAAGACCCGCAACGCCCTGCGCAAGGATGACCGCCTGCTGGCACTGCGTGTGTTGGCCGGCGTGTCGCTGATGCCCACCAGTCAGCTCACCGCGTTCGAGGAATCGCTCAACGGCTTGAAGAGCTGTTCCTCGCTGGATGAGCCGACCCTGGTCACGGCCGCCGTCTGCCCGCACTGCCAATTCCGCCCCTCTGCCGAGCAGTTGGAGCTGATCCCGGCCGCCAACCGCCTGCACAAGCTGGATGACGATCTGGATGAACTGCTGGCCAACTGGCAGCAGACACTGCTGGAGAACCTGGAAGACCCGTTCACGCAGGACAGCCTGGGCCTGTTGCCACCTGCATCCAAGAAGCTGATCGACGCCTTCCTGACTTCACGCAAGCTGCCGGACCCGATGACCACCGAGTTCACCAATGCAGTGCAGGAGGCGCTGTCGGGGCTGGAGAAGATCGCGGTCAAGGGCGACGAGATCAAGCAGGCACTGCTGCAAGGCGGCTCGCCGGCCACGCCGGATGATCTGCGCAAGCGCTTCGACACCTTCATGAACGAGCGCTGCAAGGGCAAGGATGCCACCAAGCTGCGCTTCGTGATCGAGTGACGTGGTGGATGAGAACCAAGAGTCGGCGCTGGCGAGAAGGCGATGACAACAAGAATTTGAGGAACGACTGATGAGTGATCTTTTCCAGAACCACGCGGCCAAATCCGGCCCGGTTGAATGCCTCGGGCAAACCTTCCCTAGCGATGAGGCTCGCCGCGAGCACTACCTGAAGCTGCTTGCTGAGAAACTCAAGGACCCTGCGTTCCGGAAGATCGAAGGCTTTCCCCAGGGTACAGATGAGGCAATTCTGGCTCTATCTGATCCGCCGTACTACACGGCGTGTCCAAATCCGTTTATCGGGGACTTTGTCCGGCACTATGGCAAGCCTTATGACTCGTCTGTTCCGTACAGCAAAGAGCCGTTTGCAGCCGATGTTAGCGAAGGTCGAAATGACCCGATATGTAACGCTCACAGCTATCACACCAAGGTTCCGCCAAAAGCTGTAATGCGGTACATCCTTCATTACACAAACCCTGGCGATCTCGTATTTGATGGCTTCTCTGGAACCGGGATGGCTGGGGTTGCTGCCCAGCTGTGTGGTGACCAATCCGCAGTTCAATCCCTCGGCTACAGGGTAGATGGTAACGGGGATATTTTTGGAGAGACCCGGAACGAACAGGGCGAAACAAAGTGGGAGAAATTTTCAAAAATTGGCGCTCGCAAAGCGATCCTAAATGATCTCGCGCCAGCTGCAACATTTCTTGCGCACAACTTCAATTCCGGGTCAGACCCAATTGCATTCGAAGCAAAGGTTAAGAAGATATATGACGATGTAAGAGCAGAGTGCGCCTGGCTTTATGAGACTTCTCATACGGATGGTATATCGAAGGGGCAGATTAATTACGCTCTTTGGTCGGATGTTTTTAACTGCCCGGAGTGTGCAGGGGAGATAGTCTTTTGGAATGTAGCAGTTGACTCGGATGCTGGCGAGGTCAGAGAGCGATTTGATTGTCCTCATTGCTCAAAGAATCTAAATAAGAAAGCGCTTGAGCGAGTCTGGATCACGAAACACGACCGATTAATCGGTCAGACCATCAAACATGCGAAACAGATCCCGGTGCTAATTAATTACACTTTTAATGGGCGACGGTATAACAAGAAACCAGACCTGGGCGATTTCGAGTTACTCGAAAAGATAGAAGAGAAAGATATTCCCTATTGGGTTCCAACAGACGAGTTGCCAGACGGTTTTAACACTAGGCAGCCTAAGTTTTCCCACGGGATTACGCATGTCCACCATTTCTTCTACAAAAGAAATTTATGGACGCTAGCGGCGTGCTGGAGTCGAGCCGATTCGCCAGAGCTGAAGTTTTTGTTCACATCCATGATGTACAAGTCAACTCAACTCTGTGCGCCGCTTATGTCGAATTATTTCGCTGCGCTTAAAGGACAGAATCGGGGCGGCTGGGTAGGAAAGGAAAGAACGGGAACACTCTATTGCCCCTCAATTCACAGCGAAGTCCCTATATTTCCGCAGATTTCTTCGAGGTCATCTTCGGCATTTGTCAATGTAGGAAAGATTGAGAACGTTGCGATTGGTACGTCATCGACATCAGTCTTGGATATTGATTCCAACTCTTTGGACTATGTTTTTATTGATCCGCCTTTCGGCGCAAATATCAATTATTCGGAAATGAGCTTCCTCTGGGAAGCATGGCTAAAGGTGCGCACGAACAATAAGACAGAAGCCATTGAAAACGACATTCAGGGAAAAGGTGCCAACGAGTACCGTCAAATAATGACGACTTGTTTCAAGGAGGCCTATCGCATTCTGAAGCCAGGTCGTTGGATGACTGTGGAGTTCTCTAATACGAAGGCTTCGGTTTGGAATAATATTCAAACTGCCATATCTGAGGCCGGGTTCATTGTTGCTAATGTCTCGGCGCTCGATAAGAAGCAGGGAAGTATCAACGCCTACATTTCAACCATTGCAGTCAAGCAAGATCTTGTTATTTCTGCATATAAACCTAATGGTGGACTTGAGAATAGATTTGCATCCTCCGGCGGGACAGAGGACTCAGTTTGGGACTTTGTTCGAACCCATTTGAGTTATCTACCAACCGTAAAGGTACGAAATGGCAGTTTGGAGTTCATAGCTGAGCGAGATCCGAGGATTATCTTCGATCGAATGGTTGCGTGGTTTATTCGGCACAATGTCCCGGTTCCCATGTCCACGCATGAATTTCAGGCAGGCCTGTTGCAGCGCTTTGTTGAGCGGGATGGGATGATTTTTCTGCCTGATCAGGTTTCTGAATATGACAAGAAAAGGATGCAAGTCGCAGTCGCGCCTCAGATGGAAATGTTCGTTTCCGATGAGCGCAGCGCAATTGATTGGTTGGCAGATTTCTTGAAGCGGCGACCTTCAACATATCAGGAGATTCATACTGATTTCATCAGCCAGTTGGGTGCAGGTTGGAAAAAGCACGAATCAAAGCCAGAGCTTTCCGCCTTACTCGAAGATAACTTTATCGAGTACGACGGCACGGGTGAGGTTCCGAGCCAGATTCATAGTTATCTCTCGACCAACTACAAGGATCTTCGCGGGCTGGACAAGAACAGCCCTGCACTGGTGGCCAAGGCCAAGGATCGCTGGTACGTGCCCGACCCGAACAAAGCACAGGACTTGGAGAAGAAGCGCGAGAAGGCGCTGCTCAAGGAGTTTGACCAATACCGTGCCTTTACTGGCCGGCGTCTGAAGGAGTTCCGACTGGAGGCGCTTCGTGCAGGCTTCCACGCGGCATGGGCCGCCAAGGATTACCAGACGATCATCGATATCGCGAAGAAGGTGCCCGATGAAGCGCTGCAAGAGGACGAGAAGCTACTCACCCTCTATGACCTCGCGCTGACCAGAACGGAAGAAGTTTAATGAGTGATCTTTTCCAAAACCACGCTGCCAAGACAGGCCCGGTCGAATGCCTTGGCCAGACATTTCCCAGCGAGCAAGCCCGACGCGAGCACTTCACCAAGCTGCTGGCCGAGAAGCTGAAAGATCCGGCGTTCCGCAAGATCGAGGGATTTCCGCAGGGTACAGACGAGGCGATTCTCGCGATGTCGGACCCACCTTACTACACCGCATGCCCGAACCCCTTCCTTGAAGACTTCGTGCGTCACTACGGCAAGCCTTACGACCCCAGCGTGAAGTACAGCCGCGAGCCGCAGACCATCGACGTCTCGGTCGGCAAGACAGATCAGCTTTACAAGGCGCATTCGTATCACACCAAGGTGCCGCACCTCGCGATCGTCCCGTCCATCCTGCATTACACGGAGCCAGGTGACATCGTGCTCGACGGCTTTGGTGGCTCTGGCATGACCGGTGTAGCTGCCCAGTGGTGCGGATCGGCACCATCATCCTATCGGCATGAATTGGAAACCGAATGGAAGAAGCAAGGTAAGTTAGTACCTAAATGGGGTGCTCGGCGCGTCATCCTGAATGACCTGTCGCCAGCAGCCACCTTTATCGCAGCTAACTACAACCTGCCGTTCGACGTAGACGCATTTGCCAAGGCCGGAAAACAACTGCTTAAGGAAGTTGAGCAGGAAATTGGCTGGATGTATGAGACGACGCACACGGACGGCAAAACCAAAGGCAGAGTCGAATTCACGGTCTGGAGTGAGGTTTTCACGTGCCCGCATTGCGCAGGTGAAATCAACTTCATCGACGAGGCCCTAGACGAGGACAGTAAGAGAGTAAGGGACACCTTTCCTTGTCCGCACTGCGGAGCAGACGTGAACAAAGACAACCTTGACCGGGTTCTCGAGTCTCGAGTCGACCCTGCGACTGGCGAAACATGGAAGCGCGTTAAGTTTCGTCCGTCAGTGATGTCTTATGTTGCGGGAGGGGTTCGGCGAGAAAAACAGGTCGACCAAGACGATCTGGCTGTTTTGGCAAAGATCGATGCAATGCCGCTGCCGGCCGGTATGCCTACAGTTCGCTTTCCTATTGAGCAGATGTATCACGGCTCGCGAATCGAGCCGAAGGGCTTTTCGAGCGTCCACCACTTTTTTTTGCCTCGTGCTGGGCACGCCCTTGCTGCTTTGTGGACAAAGGCCAACGCGCATCCGGATAAACGTATTCGCGAAATGCTCTTGTTCTTCATTGAACAATCGATCTGGGGTTTCTCGGTTCTAAATAGATACAGTCCGTCCCACTTCTCACAGGTGAATCGTGCACTTAACGGCGTCTACTACGTAGCGTCGCAACACGCGGAGTGCAGCCCACAGTACAACCTTAGTGGGAAGCTTGATCGCTTGATAAAGGCATTTGGCGCCTACAGGACTGCACCAAATTACGCAGCGATCAACACCGGAACCGCTGCTGGATTACCCCTTCGTGACCAGAGTATTGATTACGTTTTCACCGACCCGCCGTTCGGAGAGAACATTTACTACGCTGACCTAAATTTCCTTGTCGAGGCGTGGCACGGAGTGGTCACGGATGCGAAGCCGGAAGCCATTGTCGATAAATTCAAGAATAAGGCGCTTCCGGAATACCAGCACCTGATGCAGCGCTGCTTCGCCGAGTATTACCGCGTCCTCAAGCCCGGACGCTGGATGACGGTGGTCTTCTCCAACAGTAAAGCAGCAGTATGGAACGCCATACAGGTGGCATTGCAGCAAGCTGGATTCGTAGTGGCGGAGGTTACTGCGCTCGACAAGGTGCAGGGTAGCTACCGGCAGGTCACGTCGACCACGGCAGTGAAGCAGGATTTGGTGATCTCTGCGTACAAGCCAAATGGCGGCCTCGAAGACAGATTCAATCGCGATGGCCCGACCGTGGATTCGGCTTGGGACTTCGTGCAGACGCACTTGAAGCAGCTGCCTGCCGTGAAAGTCACGTCTGGGTACCCGCAGGAGCTTCTGAACATCGTAGAGCGCGACCCTCGTCGCATCTACGACCGCATGGCGTCTTGGTTCATCCGCCACGGCGCGATGGTGCCAATCTCGACGCCGGAGTTTTTGGCTGAACTACCCGTTCGTTTCCGCGAGATGGACGGCATGGTGTTCTTGCCCGAACAGCTGGTCGAGTACGAAAAGGCGCGGTCGCGCATACCGCAGGTGAAGCAAGCGGAGTTGTTCGTTTCTGACGAACGTAGCGCCATCGACTGGCTGACCAACTTCCTGCTCAAGCGCCCATCGACTCGATCGGAGATTCACCCCGAGTACATTCCGCAGATCGGGTCGGCCAAGCGCAAGGGCGAGATCATTCCGGAGCTGGACGATCTCCTTGAAGACAACTTCCTGCGATATGACGGCGACGGTGACGTTCCAAATCAGATTTCCAACTATTTATCCAAGAACTTCCACGACTGTCGTGGGCTCGATAAAAGTCACCCAGTGATGAGGTCCAGGGCCAAGGATCGCTGGTACGTGCCCGACCCGAACAAGGCGCAGGACCTGGAGAAGAAGCGCGAGAAGGCGCTGCTCAAGGAATTCGAGACCTACAAGGCGTTCACAGGTCGCAAGATCAAGGAATCGCGCCTTGAGGTGCTACGCGCCGGTTTCCGCGCGGCATGGGCAGCCAAGGACTACCAAAGCATAATCGATATTGCCAACAAGTTGCCTGAAACGACTTTACAGGAAGATGAGAAACTGCTCACCCTCTATGATCTGGCGCTGACCCGTACCGAGGACGGTATTTGATGACCGAGGTGGGGAAAAAAGTGTGAATCAGGACGAATTGCTGGCTCGGCTGAACGGAATCGAGTGGAACGATTTTGAGTGCAAGCGCGCCCAGCGCGGCGTGCCGGAGGATGCCTATAAAACCGTTTCGGCCTTTGCCAATACGGCGGGTGGCTGGTTGGTATTTGGCGTCAGTGAGGTGAATGGCGGGCTGGAGGTGACCGGCGTCGAAGAGCCTGACAAGGTTCAGAATGACTTTCTTGCCGTGTTACGTGGGGGGCAGAAGCTCAACCGGGTCATTGCCGTTGATGCCCATCGCGTTGATGTCGACGGTAAACATGTCTTTGCGTTCCATGTGCCTGAGCTGCCGCGTTCTGAAAAGCCGGTCTACCTCAAGGGTGATCCGCGGCAGAGCTATATTCGACGTGGCGCGGGCGACGAACAATGCACACAAAGTGAGCTGGAGCGCTTTCTGCGCGATGCGGCACAGGATCGCTACGACGGCGCGGTGCTGGCCGAGCTTACTGCGGAGTCCTGCTTCGATCTGGAGACCGTCAAGTGGTACCAGGCGCAGTTTGCCCGCCGCAACCCCGAGCATGCCGAAATCACCGATCCGATAGCTTTTCTGTTGAACTGGAATTTTGTGGTTGAGCAAGGTGGCACGCTGCACCCCACTCGTGCGGGTGTGTTGCTGTTTGGCACTGGCCGTTTCGTGCGCCAGATCCTGCCCAGGCCGGTGCTGGACTATCAGCGCATCGACACGGTTTTTGATCAGTGGTCGGCCGAGCAGCGCTGGCACGACCGCTATGTATTCGAGGAGAACATCTTTCAGACCTGGCAAGGCTTGGTGGCGCGCTATATGCGAGTTGCCGAGCATCCGTTCTCGCTCGACCCGACCACGCTGCGCCGCAACGATGATCCGCCCGACTATGTAGCCTTCCGCGAGGCGGCCATCAACCTGCTGATCCACCAGGACTACGGCGACCACGGGCGCAAGGCATCGATCAAGCTGTTTACCGACCGCACGGTGTTCTGGAACCCCGGCGATGCCTTCGCAACCGAAGCCGAGTTGCTTGACCCGACCGAAAAGGAAGTGCGCAACCCGGCCATCGTGAAGGCATTTCGCCGCATTGGTCTGTCGGATCAGGCAGGTACCGGTATTCGCGCCATCTTCCGAAACTGGCATGAGCTGGGGCGTACGCCACCACGGCTGAAGAACGACAAGGCGCGCAAGGAATTTGAGCTGGTGCTGATCAACAAGCCCTTGATCACCGATGCCATGCGGCGCTTCCGTGAAACTCTGGGAACCAATTTGACGCCCGAGCAGGCCGATGCGCTGGCGTTGGCGCTGTCACTGCCAGAGGCCGAGCCGCTCACCCTTACGGCGATCCGCAGCCTTGGTATCGGCACCACCCAGCAGGCCCGGGCGGTGGCCGACCATCTGGTGCGGCAACAGTTGCTCGATCAGCTTAGTGATACGCAGTTTCAGGCCCGCGAAGCGATCCGTCAGCGCTTTGCCCAAGAGGCGCAAGCGCAGGCCAAGGATCAAGCTGGGACCAAGTCGGGACTAAGTGGGGGTCAAGTCGGGACCAAGTTGGGACTAAGTGTTGAGCAGCACACAGTGTTAGCCCAGATGACCGATGAACACGATGTAGCCACCTTGATGCAGTGGGTCGGACGCAGCAACAGGAGCAAGTTTCGCGATGTAGTGCTGAAGCCCTTGCTGGCATTGAACCTTGTCGAAATGACCGTCCCTGACAAGCCTAACAGCAGCAAGCAGCGCTATCGCCTGACTGAACAAGGCAAAGCACTACGCGATGAGGTCGCTCGATGACGCAAGCTGAGCGTGACTTCACCATCGGCGACTGGTGCTGGTTCACCCGGCAGGCATCGCCGTGCCGCGTGATCGAGCGCCAGGACGTGTGGGGCGAGGTCGCCTACCGCGTCTGGCTGCCGGCTAAGGACGCGGTGGTGCGCGCTCGGGCAGCTGACCTTGATGCGCTGGAAAGCGTGCGCCCGAGCGTGGAGCAGATCCTGCACACCACGGCAGCAGCCAAGCTGCTGGATGCGCTGGAGGACAACCTGCTGTTGGCGCCGATCCAGTCCAGCGTAGTACCGCTGCCGCATCAGCTCTATGCGCTGAACCGTGCGATCAGTCGTGACTGCATCCGTTACCTGCTGGCCGATGAGGTAGGCCTCGGCAAGACCATCGAGGCTGGCCTGGTGCTGCGCGAATTGAAGTTGCGTGGCCGGGTGAAGCGCATCCTGGTGGTGGCGCCCAAGGGGCTGGTGCGCCAGTGGCAGGCTGAAATGCGCCTGCACTTCGGCGAGAAGTTCCAGTTCATCGAGCCGTCCGAGCTGGCAGCCTTCCGCCAGTGGCGCAGCGGCGGCGCGGGCGAGGAAGAAAACCTGTGGCGCATGCACGACCAGGTGATCTGTTCGCTGGACTCGGTGAAGCCGCTGGAAGGACGTCGCGGCTGGAGCCTGGAGCAACTCAATACCTATAACCGCGAGCGCTTCGAGGACCTGATCTCGGCATCGTGGGATCTGGTCATCATCGACGAGGCTCACCGTATGGGCGGCAGCACCGAGCAGGTGGCCCGCTACAAGCTGGGCGCGGCACTGGCCGAAGCCTCGCCCTATCTGTTGCTGCTGTCGGCCACACCGCACCAGGGCAAGACCGACCAGTTCATGCGGCTGATGCAGTTGCTGGACCGCGAAGCCTTCCCGGACGAGAGCAGCGTCAGCCGCGACCGGGTTCGGCCCTTCGTGATCCGCACCGAGAAGCGTGTGTCCATCAATGCCGAAGGCCAGCCGCTGTTCAAGCCGCGCGTCACCCGGCTGCAGGCCGTTGCCTGGCAGGCACGCCACGGTTCGCAGCAGCGCCTGTACGAGGCGGTGACCGACTATGTGCGCCACGGCTACAACCAGGCTATGGCGGCCAAGCAGCGCCACATCGGCTTCTTGATGATCCTGATGCAGCGGCTGGTGACTTCCAGCACGGCAGCCATCCGCACCACGCTGGATAAGCGCCAGGCTCTGCTTGAAGCACCGCAGCCGCAGGCCAACCTGTTCGAGAACACCAGCTTTGAGGAGTGGGCGGACCTGGACGGTCAGTCCCAGGTGGAGCTGGCGATGCAGTCCAGCGGTTGGGAGCTGGAGAAGTCTGAAGTCGAGATGCTGCTGGATCTGGCGCGGGAAACCGAGGCCGCTGGCACCGATGCCAAGGCCGAGGCATTGCTGGAGCTGATCTACAAGCTGCAGCAAGAGGAAGGCGACCCGGCGCTGAAGGTGCTGATCTTCACCGAGTTCGTGCCCACGCAAGCGATGCTGGCCGACTACCTGGAGAGCCGTGGCTTCTCGGTGAAGACGCTCAACGGCAGCATGGACCTGGAAGCTCGCACGCGTGCGCAGCAGGCGTTCTCCAAGGATGTGCGCGTGCTGATCTCGACGGACGCCGGTGGCGAAGGTCTGAACCTGCAGTTCTGCCACGTCATCGTCAACTTCGACATGCCGTGGAACCCGATGCGGATCGAGCAGCGCATTGGCCGGGTGGACCGCATTGGGCAGAAGCACGTGGTGCGCGCCATCAACTTCGTTCTTGAAGACACCGTGGAGCACCGCGTGCGCCAGGTGCTGGAGGAAAAGCTGGAGGTTATCGCGCAGGAGTTTGGCGTTGACAAGGCGGCCGACGTGATGGATTCGGTCGAAGCGGACCCGATCTTCGACGAGCTGTTCGTGCACGGTCTGCAGAACCCGGACGCCATCGAACAGGAATGCGACGCGGTGGTGTCGCAACTGCGATCCACCCTGGCAGAGTCGAAGAAGAACAGCGACCTGCTCACTACCGAGCACGATCTGGACGCCGACGATGCCCGCAAGTGGCGTGACCACCCGGCGCAGTTCTGGCTGGAGCGTGCCATCACCAGCGGGCTGGCCGCCCGTGGTGGCTCGGCCACCAAGGTGGGCAATGCGTGGCGGGTGAAATGGGCAGACGGCAGCGAGTCGGCACAGGCTTGCTTTGACGCCCGCACGGCGGATGAGAACCCGGAGTTGGAATGGGTCACGATGGAAGACCCACGTGCCCGGGCGGTGATCAGTGAGCTGCCGCGCTTTGTCGCCGGGCAGCCGCTGCCGGTGATCCGCGTGACCGGCTTGCCGGATTCGGTACGCGGCATCTGGTCGCTGTGGGAGATCAGCCTGGCGGCTGAGGGATTGAGCCGGAAGCGTTTCCTGCCGGTGTTCATCAACGAGGAAGGCCGCCCCTTTGTGCCGACCGCGAAGCGCGTCTGGGATCTGATGCTCACTGAAACGGTGGACGTGTATGCCGTCACCGGTGCCGAGGAGTCAGCGAAGTGGTTCGAGGCATCCCATGCCTCCGCCAGTACACAGGGTGAACGGATCTTCACCGAACTGCTGACCGAACACCTCGCCCGGCTGAAGGAGGAACGTGAGCGTGCGGTGTATGCGTTCGAGGCCCGAGGCCAGGCCATTGGACGAATTGGCCTGCCCGCCGTGCGTGAGCATCGGCGCAAGCGACTGCTACAAGAACACGAGGCACGCATGGCCGCCCTCGATGACATGGAAGCCAGCGTGCCGGATTTGAATGCCGTGATGATGGTGCGCGTCGGAGGTGATGCATGAGCCTTTGGACGGACCGCATCCTAAGCCAGTTCACGGCCGACCTCACCCGGCTGTGGGTGGCGTGCGACCCTGATGATGTGTTGCTCGACGAGAAGCTGTTGACCAAGCTACGCGATCGTGGCTTTGAGCTGATGCTGTACGAAGACCCGTTTGCCTTCCGCGCTGAGTACGAGGAGCGCTACCGCGCGGCATGGGATCGAGGTGAGCAAGGACCAGCGCCCTCGCTGGTTTTGCATCTGCGCAGCACCGACGCGAATGCGTTGCCATGGGACATCGTGCATCACGGGCGTGTGGTGCGCCTCAGCCTTGCCGATTTGTTCCCCAAGCTGGCTTACAGCGCCGTGCAACAAGTCGAGCCGGAGCATCTTGCCGGGCTGTTTCATTCCCATCAGACCGAACTCCAGTCCGTGCGCGGCGAGAACGAGTCCAAGGACTTCATCCTCGAACACGTCTACCAACTGGCGCCGAGATCTATTCGCAACCCCGTGGACTTCTGGCGCGAGTTGCTGCGGATGCACTTTGCCAACCGCTCGCTGCCGCCCCTGTTTGCTCAGCACGCGGCAGGCATCGTTCAAGGAAAGGGATTGTTCGCCGACCAGCCTGTCGCCACATGGCTGGCATCGAAGAGCACGCTGCTGCGCGTGGTGCAGGATGCGTGGTATCGCTACCTCAATACCCTGGGGCTCGATGGCATGCGCACGGGCGAACCGCCACCGCCAGACTACGTCGCCAAGATCGAGATCCCGTTCGAGCATTCCGATGTGCAGGTACTGGTCGACTCCATGTTCCTCGACGGCAGCTTGCATCCGCTGGCAGTGCACAGCGTCCCGGCGGGGATGCCGAGCTGGATCAAGGCGGGGATCGTTCAAGACCCGGCGGCGTTGCAGGCTTTGGTGCTCAAAGGCATTAATGGCCTGATCGAGACGACCCCAACGGAAGCTTCTTCGCACAAGGACTGGAGCGAGTTCGCCAAGCGCTACGGTGAGATCCTGGCCCGCACGCACGGCCTGCCTGGCACGGAAGGCAGCGAACACCTGCCAGTGATTCGGGAGCGGCTCAAGACCTTGCAGGCGCAATCGGACGAGCATCTGCAAGCCTGGGTCGCAGCCAAGCACTATGCCGACCTGATTCTACAGCCGGTAACCAAAGGCCCGGTGATGGTCCACCACGTGCCGCGCTTTTTGCGCCATCGGCGATCCGCAGGGGAAACCAAGGTGGCTCTGCTGGTATTCGACGGACTGGCCTTCGACCAATGGGTTCAGATCCGCGAGCGCCTGATCTCCACCACGAAACGATTCGCGTTCGATGAGGGAACCGCGTTTGCATGGCTGCCGACCGTGACATCGGTGTCGCGGCAGGCGCTGTTCTCCGGTCTGAAACCTCGTGAGTTCGACGACTCCATCGACCGGACGGACAAGGAGGAATCCTTGTGGAAGACGTTCTGGCAGAACGAAGGCGTCAACACGAATGAAGTGATGTACCGACGCGCGCTGCGCCAGATTGAGCAACTGGATGCGCTTGAGGCGGACTTGAACGACCGGTGCCCGAAGGTGGTGGGCCTGGTCATCGATGAGGTGGATGATCGGCTCCACAAGGAGCGATCGAAGAAAGACGTGGCGATGTGGATCGGCAACTGGCTGACAACCGGTTTCGTCGATCGGCTGTTCTCGCTGCTGCTGGACAAGGGTTATAATATCTATCTCACGGCGGACCACGGCAACGTGGAGTCCACCGGCGTCGGCAGACCCAACCAGGGCGTCATTGCCGAGACGCGCGGTGAGCGCGTGCGGGTCTACCGGAGTGAACCGCTGGTGGCCGATTCCGCTGCGGCCTATCCCACCACAGTGAGGTTGGACATCGCTGGACTACCCGCGAACTTCATGCCCCTATTCGCAGGCGGACGAACCGCCTTTGTGCCGGAGGGCGAGCAGGTGGTGGTCCATGGCGGGGTGTCGGTTGAAGAGTTGATCGTGCCCTTTGTGAAAGTCAGTTATGTGATTGGTTCCGAATGAATTCATCAGCCCCAAAAATAGGCTTTGATCGGTTCATTCAGCTTGATTGGGCGGCTGCGGCACTGAATATTCGTGCGGGCGTGGCTGGGCTAGATGATCTGAATGCACTGCTTGATGCAGCCGAGCTTGGTGTAGAAGCCAAGAAGAAAACACGCACCGTATTGAATCGGCTGTGGCTGGAACCACGCGCCGAACTGGTCGATTACGCGGATCGTGGAGTGGCCATTCACAGGACGCAGCCGGACATTCCGGTCGCCGCGCTGTGCTGGGGCATGTCCGTGGCGACCTACCCGTTCTTTGGCAAGGTGGCTGAGCTGGTAGGCAGGCTGTCCGCCATTCAGGGCGACTGCGCGTCCGTCGAGGTGCATCGCCGGATGAGCGAAACCTACGGAGAGCGCGAAGGGACCCGGCGCATGACCAACATGGTTATTCAAAGCCAGACGAGCTGGGGCGCCGTGGAACGGGTCAAAAAAGGCAAGCGCATCATTCGCTTGCCACAGACGAGTATCGATAACGATGCGCTGGCTGCTTGGCTGACCGAAGCTGCTGTCCGCTACGCCGGCAAGCCCCTAGCAGTTCCCAGTCTGCAGTCACTACCTGTGCTGTTTCCTTTCTCACTTAACCGGCCTTTACCCTACGTTGTCTCAAATAATTCTAACCTTGAACTTATATCGGAAGGCCCGAGTAATCAATTTGTCGCCTTGAGAATTTAAACAGAACATAGACTAGAGTTGCTGATTACCGGGACAGTTCGCTGGACAAGGATGCCTAATGTTTTACAACACTACCCACCACAACAGCGACTAATTTTTTAAACTGGAATTTGTTTGAGAAGTATGAAATATCTGAACATCAGATGATTATGAATGATAGCTCTGACTGGAGGCTAACAGTGTTGGCCTGACCACTTATGGTCACCATATGGTCACCGATTGTGATATGTTAGTAATCGCTATCTATAAAAGTCTTTTGGGGCTGGCGCTCTCGATAGGGATCGAACCTATAACTTGGCCTCCGGAGGGCCACGTGATATCCATTTCACCACGAGAGCGTATTTGCGCGAGCTATCTTCGCCATGCATTCATTTAGACATGAACTTATCTGCGAAGGCGGCGTACTATGCCTTAACTCAATGTCTAAATCAATCCTACCGGTCCCTGGAATGCTTGCTCTGCTTGTTCTGGCAGGAGGATAGGTTAGTGAAATCTATAGCGTTAATAGTATCGGTGATAAATGGTTGTCGGTGCGTTAATAACCTTTATAATCATACGCCTTTAGACCCAAATTTCAGATGAAGAGCGGGAGTGCGCTTGTGAAACTAAGAATGATTACTTTGTTAGCGGGGTTATCTTTGGCTTTGGCTTTGGCTGGTCAGGCTGCTCAGCAAGCTGACAACTCAAATGAAGCCATTAAGGAACGTATCAAGCCCGTTGGTCAGGTGCGCGTTGCTGGTGCTGAGGCGCAAACAGCATCCACAGCCGGTGGTGCTCGCTCAGGTGCCGATGTTTACGGCAGTTCCTGTATCGCTTGCCACGGTCCTGGTGTACTCGGTGCACCAAAAGTCGCTGATCCTGCATGGAAAGAACGTCTGGAAAAGGGTATGGATACCTTGCTGCAACATGCACTGGATGGTTTCAATGCAATGCCTCCTCGTGGTACCTGCAGCAGCTGTTCAGATGATGAAATCAAAGCGGCTATCGAACATATGATCGAGGGCGTGTAAGCGCCTAATAATCAGAGTCTTTTAGACGTCGAAAAGACCACCTTTTTGGTGGTTTTTTTGTTTAAATTAGGTTAATTTGAATCGGATAACCTTTAAGCAGTTGTGCTGTAAAGAGACAGCTTTCCAGCAATAATGAGACGATATGGCGGCCATTTCGAGCGCTGATGCCATGAGTGCCGAAGAGCTTAGGGCTCTGGTACCTCAGCTTCAGCAGCTTACCGAAAAATACAAGCAGGCAGAGGCATTGCAAAAAGCCCTGTTTGATATTTCTGAACTCGCCAATTCTGTTAGTGAGCTAAGCCGCCTTTACCCCGCCATTCACGAAATTATCGCCGGCATGATGAATGCCCAAAACTTTTTCGTCGCTATGTTTGATCAAAGCGGCGAAGTGGTGGAATTTGTCTACTTTGTGGATCAATTCGATGAGCTGATGGTGCGCCAGATGCCTGCTGCCAAGCTGATGAGCGGCCTGACTGGGTATATTCTGCGAAGTGGCAACTCTCTGTTTCTTACCAAGGAAAATTTCAAAGAAACAACCCAGGGACTTGGTATTGAAAACCTGGGCGCCGATGCAGTGGATTGGATTGGTGTACCGCTAAAACGCGGTGCACAGGTGATTGGCGCCATGGTAGTTCAGAGCTATGACGACGCCATCCGCTACAGTGACAAGGATCTGGAGCTTTTGCTCTTCGTTTCCCAGCATATTGTCAATGCGCTGGATCGTGTCAAAAACAGGGAAATAACCGAGAAAACCATTCGTGATCGTACCCGTCAGCTTCGTCAGATAAACCAGGAACTGCAGGAAGAGATCCAAGAAAGACAAAAAATTGAATCGCTGCAACAGGCGCTGTTTGAGATTTCAGAACTCTCCGCCAGGGTGGAGCAGGATATGGAAGTCTTTTATGCCAGCCTGCATGGTGTACTTGCCCGGCTATTGAGTGCACCGAACTGTTACATTGCGCTGTTAGATGATCAAAGACAGAACCTGGTCTTTCCTTATTTTAGTGACGAGAAAGATAAAACCGCTGCGCCGCGTCCCGTTAGTAAGGGACTTACCGAATACGTTATAGACAGTGGCCAGGCAGCGTTAATCGATGCTATTCGCGCGCAGGAATTAGTGGCACAAGGCATGCTGGATCCCGCTGTGAGCGAGCGCATGAAAGAGCGCTCTAATAGTTGGCTGGGTTCACCATTGGTCGTGAAAGGTGAAATTGTCGGTATTGTTGCGGTACAAACTTACGACAACAAAAAGACATATAGTCTTAAAGACTTGGAGCTTTTAAAGTTTGTTTCGCACCATATTGCTGTGGCCATGGAGCGAAAACGTGCTGCCGATGCGTTGCAGGAATACAGTCAGCAACTCGCAGACAAAGTAAAGGAGCGCACCGAAGAGCTGTACAAAACCAACCAGCACCTGAAGAAGCAAATAGAAGAGCGTAAAGAGATTGAGCTCAAGCTTATCCATGATGCGCATCATGATGCCCTGACCGATTTGCCTAACCGGGTGATGTTCAGCAATCGCTTGGAATTAGCGGTTGCCAATAAAAGACGCCATCCGGAAAACAACTTTGCCGTACTTTTTATCGACCTGGACAGGTTCAAGCTTATCAACGATACCATCGGTCACCATGCCGGCGATATGTTCTTGATAGAAGTGTCCAAGCGCATCGCTGAATGTATCCGAGGTCATGATCTGCTGGCCCGTCTGGGTGGTGATGAATTTGTGATTCTGCTGGATAGCCTGGAGCAGGAAGAGGATGCCGAGGAAGTCGCTTCCCGCATTATCGAGCTACTGTCCAAGCCCTACATGTTAGATGACAAAGAGATGTATTCCGGCGCGAGTATCGGCATTGCTTTTGTGCAGAGCTGGTATGGTAGTGCCGAAGAAGTCATTCGCGATGCCGATGCTGCAATGTATCAGGCCAAGGCATTGGGCAGAGGGCGCTATATCAGTTTCGATACCAGTATGCGCGAGCGCCTGTTGGAAGAGTTGGAACTGGAGAATCAGTTCCGTCATATGCTCAAAGAAGGGCTGTTTGAATGCTATTGTCAGCCGGCCACGAACATCATTAACAAGCAATGGATTTACCTGGAATGCTATGTGCGTTGGCTGCATCCTACCTTGGGGAAGGTGAAGCGCGAGCAGTTCTGGCAAGTGGCAGAGCATAGCGGTCTGACCATCGAAATGGACCGCTTTATGCTGGATAAGGCCTGCCAGCTTCTTAATGCCGCACAAATGGGGGCGTCTGATTTTCCAGTTGGTACCAAGGTGGCATTGAACCTTTCCATTAACCATCTGATTCAGAAGAAGTTGGTTGATCAACTACTTGAGCAAATTGCCGAGGCCGGGGTAGAGCCATCACAGTTGGTGCTGGAATTCGATGAAAATGCCCTCAACAGACGTTCGCAGCATGTGCTTCCGGCCCTTAAGCATTTGAAGAAGGCGGGGATAACCCTGGTGCTGGACAACTTCGGCAGTGGGCTTGCTTCGCTGAGCTATCTTTATTCCTATCCATTCGATTATGTGAAAATCGATCACCGCTTTATCAAGAGTCTGCCGCGCTCCAGCAAAAACCTGAAAATGATCCAATCGGTACTCAGCATTGCCGAGCATTTGGGCTTTCAACTGATCGCCGAAGGTATTCAGAATAAAGAGCAATTGGATGCGCTTTTGGACATCGGTTGTGAACTGATCCAGGGGGCTTACGTTGCACCTTCTCGCCCTCTTCTGGACTATATCCCAGAGCCGAGCCGGCAGGCGCTTTAAGACTAAGCTTACTTCTTAAGCAAACTGCGCAGATTAGCTATCCCCACTTCGCCTTTTTTCTGTCTGACTTCGGCGCTGTCCTTCACTTTTTTATGCTCCCACACAAGATCGTCCTGGGGTAATTCATGCAGGAAACGGCTGGGTTCAGGATTCATTACCTCACCATACTGCCTGCGTTCTTTGGCGAGTGTGAAAATCAACTCACGCTGGGCCCGGGTAATACCAACATAAGCCAGACGGCGCTCTTCTTCGATGTTGTCTTCGTCTATGCTGCTCTGATGAGGCAATAAGCCCTCTTCCATGCCCACCATAAACACATAGGGAAATTCCAGGCCTTTGGACGCATGCAGCGTCATTAGCTGTACCTGGTCGCTATCGTCGCCGTCTTCACCACGCTCCATCATATCTCTTAAGATCAAGCGGTTGACCACTTCCTGCAAGGTCATGGGGGGATCCAGTTCATTGCCCTCGAGCATATCCTGGATCCAGCGAAACAGGGTGCTGATATTGCCCATGGCCATCTCTGCTGCTTTGGGGCTGGCACTGGTCTCATACAGCCACTCTTCGTAACCCATAGACTTAATCATTTCGCGGATACTTTGCACTGTGTCGCCGCGCACGGCATTGTCAGACAGCTCAACCAACCAGCGTGAGAAACCCTGCACTGCTTCCAAGGCTTTCCCCGACAATACGTTGTGTAATTGGGCATGGCAGGCTGCGGCAAACAGGGACTCATGCAATTCATTGGCAAAGTTGCCCAGTTTTTCCAGGGTGGCACGGCCAATGCCCCGACTTGGGGTATTGATCACACGCAGTAGCGCGTTGTCATCATCCTGATTCACCAGCAAACGCAGGTAAGCCATGATGTCCTTGACTTCGGTGCGTCCGAAGAAGGACATGCCCCCGCTGATTTTGTAGGGAATACGGTTGCTGGTCAGCACTTTTTCAAACAATCTGGATTGATGGTTACCGCGATACAAAATGGCGTAATCGCGGTGCTGGGTGCCGTTCATAAACTTATGGGCCATTAGCTCGGCCACCACCCGCTCTGCCTCATGCTCTTCATTTTTGGCCATCAGGATCTTTAACGGCTCGCCGTAGCCCAACTCAGAGAAAAGCTTTTTCTCAAATACGTGAGGGTTATTTTGGATGAGGATGTTGGCGCTATGCAGTATACGACCTGACGAGCGGTAATTTTGCTCCAGTTTGACTACCCGAAGCCCCGGGAAGTCTTCTTTGAGTAGCACCAGGTTTTGCGGTCTGGCGCCACGCCAGGAGTAGATGGACTGATCGTCATCTCCAACCACGGTAAAACGTGCACGTTCGCCGACCAAGAGCTTGACCAGCTCATACTGACTGGTGTTGGTATCCTGGTATTCATCGACCAGTAGGTAACGGATTTTGTTTTGCCACTTCTGCCTGACTTCTTCTTTGTGGCGCAACAGCAGGGTGGGTAGCAGAATAAGATCGTCAAAATCCAGGGCGTTATAGGCGCGAAGATGTTCCTGGTATCGTTTGTAGTATTCGGCAAATTCTTTTTCGCCGGCGGATCCCGCCTGACGGGCCAGTTGTTCCGGCAGGATCAGATCATTCTTCCAGTTGGAGATGCAGCTTTGCAGTAAGGCCAACTGGTCCTTGTCGCCATCCAAACTGTGTGCAGTCAAATCTTTGAGCAACGCCATGCTGTCCTTGTCATCGAACAGGGAAAAGCCGGGTTTGAAGCCCAGGGTTTTGACCTCCGACTTGATGATATTCAGCCCCAGCGTGTGGAAAGTGGATACCTTGAGGCCGCGCGCCTCTTGCTTCCCAAGGGTCTGCGCCACTCGTTCTTTCATCTCTCGGGCGGCTTTATTGGTAAAGGTCACGGCAGCAATATAGCGTGCCGGCATATCGCATTCGCGCACCAAATAAGCAATTTTATTGGTGATGACGCGGGTTTTGCCACTTCCGGCACCGGCAAGCACCAGGCAGGGACCAGAGATATAGGTTACGGCTTCATTCTGTGCCTGATTCAGTTTCATGTTTAGGCGTTATCCACCGAAAAACTTAATACATCTTTAATCTGCTCGGCGTCCATGGCCAGCATCATCAGTCGATCAACGCCCACCGCCACGCCAGCACAAGGTGGAAGGCCAGCTTCAAGCGCTGCCAGCAAATAGGGATCAATAGGTCTGGGAGGGCGACCTGCGGCAATTCGCTTTTGGTTATCTCTCTCGAACCTGGCCTTTTGTTCAGTGGGATCATCCAACTCATGAAAACCGTTGGCCAGTTCCAGCTGTTTAAAGTACAGCTCAAAACGCTGTGCTACCCGGGGATCTTCAGGATTCAGCTTCGCCAGGGAAGCCTGACTGGCCGGAAAGTCATAGACGAAGCAGGGGGCCTCTGCACCGATATGTGGCTCCACCCCATCACAGAAAAGTAGCTGTAGCAGGGTGTCGCAGTCATTTTCATTGGCTGCCAGTTCGCCATGGCCAAGCTGGATTGCGGCGTTTCTTAGCATACTGAGATCGGCGATGAGCGGATCTAACCCCAGATGCTGAATAAAGGCCTGCTGATAAGTGATTTGGGTGGCAGGCCCGCAGTGCAGTAACTGTTGCACCAGTTCATCCAGTTCCTGCATCAGGGCAAAGTGGTCAAAGCCAGGACGGTACCATTCCAGCATAGTGAATTCTGGATTATGAAAACGTCCTGCTTCTTCGTTTCGATAGGCTTTGGCCAACTGATAGATAGCACCGCTGCCGGCGGCAAGCAGTCGCTTCATGGCGTATTCCGGAGAGGTTTGCAGATAAAGGATCTTGCCATTGGCCGCGCCTGGTCCGATAAATTCGGTGCTAAAGCAATGCAGATGCTCATCGGTTACCGTGGCTTGGGAGAGTGCCGGCGTTTCCACTTCCATCACATTGCGTTCAGCAAAAAAACGACGAATGTCGGCCAGAAGCTGTGCCCTTCGGCGCAGATTATCGATGGATGCTGTTGGTTGCCAATTGAGAGAGTTCATAAATTACCGGGATAAAAAAAGCCCACCGAGGTGGGCTTTTAGGATTAAAACGCCCTTACTTCTGCACGCGGGAAACGTATTCGCCGCTACGGGTATCGACTTTAATCACTTCACCTTGCTGAACGAACAAGGGTACACGTACTACTGCACCAGTGCTCAGGGTTGCTGGCTTACCACCAGTACCCGCGGTGTCACCTTTAACGCCTGGATCAGTTTCTACGATTTCCAGCTCAACAAAGTTAGGTGGGGTCACGGTGATCGGGGCACCGTTCCACAGTGTGAGAATAACCACATCATTCTCGGCCAGCCATTTGGCGTTGTCACCCACCGCAGCTTTATCAGCAGCAAGCTGTTCGAAGCTGGTATTGTTCATGAAATGCCAAAACTCACCATCGTTATAGAGGTAAGCCATTTCCAGATCCATTACATCGGCGCCTTCAACGGTGTCACCTGATTTGAAGGTTTTCTCCAGCACTTTGCCGGAAATCAGCTTGCGGATCTTAACGCGGTTAAAGGCCTGTCCCTTACCTGGCTTGACGTATTCGTTTTCCAATACGTTGCAGGGCTCGCCGTCCAGCATGATTTTTAGTCCAGCTTTAAATTCGTTTGTGCTGTAAAATGCCATCTTTTCCTCGTTCGAACTATGAGCACAGTATTGGCGCAGATGATACCTAAAATAATCGATCCTGTAGAGACTTCATGGCAAAAAGAATTGGCCGAAGTCTTCACCGATCCTGCGGTTTTTTTACAGTATCTGGGCTTTGACCCCGTTGAATTTGCTGCCGACATTCAGGCCCGGCGTCTGTTTCCTATGAGGGTACCTCGCCCCTTTGCCGCACGCATGGTCAAGGGGGACAGAAATGACCCTCTGTTCCGCCAGGTGTTTACTGCCACAGAGGAATTTCTAGCCGCACCGGGCTTTAGCACGGACCCTCTGGAAGAGCAGGAAAGCGCCGTACCAGGGGTACTGCACAAGTACCAGAGCCGCGTTTTAATGATTGTGCGTGGGGGGTGCGCAGTCAATTGCCGTTATTGCTTCCGCCGTCATTTTCCTTATGGCGACAATACCCCCTCCAGGGCCGGTTGGCAGCAGGCATTGGACTATATTGCCGCTGACGAGAGAATCGATGAAGTGATTTATTCTGGTGGAGATCCTCTGATGGCCAAGGATGAATTCTTGGCCTGGTTAACCCGCTCGATAGAAGCCATTCCTCATGTACGTCGTGTCCGGATTCATACCCGCTTGCCGGTAGTTATCCCAACCCGGATTACCGACGAATTGCTGGATTGGTTTACCACTAGTCGCTTGAAACCGGTGATGGTCGTACATATCAATCACGCCAAGGAGATAGACGAGCAAGTGAAGGCGGCCATGCACAAGCTTAGGCAAGCGGGAGTGACTTTGCTTAATCAGGCTGTGTTGCTAAGGGGTATCAACGATACTGCTGAAGATCAGGTAGCGTTGTCAGAAGCGCTGTTCAATGCCGGTGTTCTGCCCTATTACCTGCATCTTTTAGATAAGGTTCGGGGAGCGGCACATTTTGAAGTATTGGAATCGGAAGCCAGAGAAATCATGGCCGAGGTGATAAGACACTTGCCGGGTTATCTGGTGCCTAAGCTCGTCAGAGAGATTGGCAACCAACCCGGCAAAACACCGATTGACTTGCATCTTCCTTGATCGGAGTGTCTCTGGCTTCGGGTCTATCGAAGGCCGACATCCATCAAGCGTAGGTATCAATATTGGCACCCAGATTTAAACTTGCCGGCGCGGGTGCTGCTCCAGCCGCCGATTCCAACAATTGCATGGCTTGCTGAGCAACCATTTCTTGTTGGTTGTTTGCGAGTTTGGCTGCCAACACTTCTGTGGCAAAACTGGTGCTACTGGCGCTGTTGAGTTCCATAGCATTACCTCGTTGTGACAAGTAGGTTAAAAGGGCAAAATACCCCTCCTCATCAGGGTATCGACCCAAATTGAAAATACTTTAGAGATTTTTTTATTTTTTATGCAGAACAGTATTCTCGAGAAGCTCAAAGAAAACACCCAGGTTATCTATCGTAAAGCATTGGATGCCGATCAGACCTTGGGGCGCTTGCATCAGGCTGGGCAGGGCAAATTTGTGCAAATTTTTCCGCAGGACGCCGGGTTCAGTGTGACCAGTAAACGGTTCCAGCCTTACGTGGAAGAATTGGCCAAGGACATTGCTGAGTTAGAATCTTTGAATGAGCAGGGCCCTTTTGAAACCAAGCTGGCCGTTGTGGTTCAGAAAATGGAGCAGCTCTTTTCCACCCTGTCTCGATTTAAGGAAAGCTTGAGAGAATAAGGGCTTGGCCTGTCACCGCCGGTTTGTGTTTTAGAGACCTTGCACCATAATTATCTTGTTATGTAACGAGGTAAGCGTATGGCAGTGATATCCACCACCCAGGCGCTGAACAATGGGATCAGTCGCCAAATAGCAGGTGGTTCCACCGAGTCCACCAGTAATGCGTTTGGTATCGGGGCGGCGAATCAGGAGCCGGTCCAATTATCGCCCGAAGCGGTGGTATTGCAACGCGCCGAGCAGGGCCGCGTTGAAAACCGTCTGCAAGTGCCTTCGGAAAATCCGACGCGGGCAGAGGAAGAAGAAACTCAGGAGAATGAATCCGTAAGGGTCTCTACCAGTTTGGGTCAATCAGCCCAAAGTGGGGGATTGACGGCTGAAAAGGCAACGGCCTTATACAGAAGTATTGAACGCATGCTATAAAAAACCGCAGTTAAACTGCGGTTTTTTCGTTATGGAGTTACTTTTGCTCAAAGGTTTCCTGGAACCATTCCCTTAGCATGTTCTTTTCATATCGCAGGCTTTCAGAGTCAAACAGTGGATTGTGCTTGTCCTGAAATGACATATCTTTTAAATCCACGGTTTCTTCTTTGATGATGTTGCCACTGTTATCCAATAACTTGTAATCAAAGCGCATCCTCGGAATATCAATGCGCTTGATCAGGCGCACATCAGAAGCACTGTTTAAACCCACAAAGCTGCCAGGCCATACCTGACCTGCCAAATCCAGGTCGGTGACATTCATCAGTAACTTTTGACCTTCAGGCAGGGATCCCATCAGTTTTTCCATATACTTTTTAATGTCTTCAAAAGTACGCTCGCGAAAGCGCTGACGTGACTCATTGGAAGGACGCACGTCAGTAAACTTTTCCGGTTCAATCCAGTTGATTTCCACTCGGGACACCGTTTGCACTGCCCATGAGACAGCCACAAACAGTCCCGTTAATAAGAAGGCAAGCACTCGTTTCATCTGCTCTCTCCACCAAGCAATTGATTTACAACTTAAGTCTATCCGTCAGAGCTGAATTTATCCTGAATTTTATTAAGATACAAAAATGGTCAAAGCCGCCACAATCTGCGCCCATTTGTGAAGAATTGTAATCCTTGGATGAGTGTGTTGAGCGGCTCTGATACGCTATACGTAACTTCGTTATATGCCATAGGGTTATGAGTAAGATTTCGCGAGCCTTGCTGTTATCGCTGCTAGCGCTGTATGGCCAACTGTCATTGGCCTGTGAGCGCGACGGCACTTGCCTGGAGCCGCGCCAATGGCATATCGCCGTGGCTCTCGGTGCCGGTGTGCGCACAAATCCGCTGGTGGATGGTGATCTTATCCCTTTGGTGATCCTGCCGGATTTCGCCTGGTACGGTGATGCCTTCTACCTGGACAATGATGAAGTGGGCTATCAATGGCTCCCCTCTTCGTCTTTGGCGCTGGAAACCTTTGTCAGCCTCAATAAAGAAGCAACATTCTTCGAATTTGGACACCCGAGCAACTTCCTGTTTGGTGATAGCCTCGCCGGTGTCAGCATGATAGGGCCTCAGGAGGAAGGGGAAAGAACTGTTTCCATTGATGAAATCGCCAAACGGCGATGGGCAGTAGATGCAGGCCTGCGATTTCATGTTTACGCGCAAAACAGCGAATGGACTTTGGCGCTAAAGACCGATATCAGTGGTGTACATGAAGGGCATCAAGCGGAGCTTGGATATAGATACACCATGATGTTGGAGGAATGGACGCTGCGTTTGGCGCCATCGTTGGTATGGAAGAGTGAGTCCTTGGTCGATTATTATTACGGTTTGGACGACAGGGATGCAGTCGCTCCCTCACTCCGCTACGAGGCCAGTTCAGGTTGGCAGCCTGGTTTTTCAATCGCTGGCAGCAAACCTTTGTCAGAAGACTGGTTATTCCTGTTTAAAGCCGCTGTTACCAAGTTGCATAGTGGCATGACAAATAGTCCAATGGTTGAGTCTGATTGGGTGCATACTGCTTTTGTTGGTGCCGCCTATACCTTCTAGGGAGTTGTGTTTGAAGCGAAAGGATCTTTTTGCCTTGCTGATCCTGTGGATATCCGCTGGCGGGAGTCCTATTGCCGTTGCTCAGGAGAGGGCATGGGCGCTAAAGCCCACAGTCTGCGTGGTTGAACGTTTAGGTGAAGTCTGTGAGTTGCCTCTGAACATCGAGCTTTTTGGTGTTTTCCCGGCTCAGGCTTGCCTGTTTTTGCAGAGTACCGAATTGGCCTGTTGGTCTCCCATACCCTCCCAAATCAGCGTTGTGGTTGAATATAATGAGCCGGCTGAGATCAGCCTTCGGGATCCCCTGGATTTGCCGATACTGAGCAGCCACCTTGACATCAAAGCCCTCATTCCGGTGCGTCGCCGGGTTCGAGCCCCCTGGAGCCTATTCTGATGACAAAGGTTTTTCTGGTTGAAGATGATGAGCGTCTCAGTCAGTTGACAGCAGACTTTTTGCGTACACAGCAACTGGAAGTGAAAACGTTTGTCGATGGTTCCGGGCTGCTGGAACAAGTAAAACTGCATCAGCCGGATGTTATCCTGCTTGATGTAATGCTACCTGGCAGTGATGGATTCACCTTATGCCGGGCGCTCCGTCAAAGTTATCAGGGCCCAATCCTTTTCTTGACCGCCAGGGACACCAATTTTGATCAGGTACTAGGATTAGAACTTGGCGCCGATGATTATGTGATTAAGCCGGTAGAACCCAGAGTATTGCTGGCCCGCATTCATGCTTTGTTGCGCCGTGCCAAACCGACAAACACCAAGACACAACACAGATTGCATTTCGGCCGGTTGAGCATTGACAGCAACTCACGACAAGTGATGCTGGGGCAGGAACAGATCCCTCTGACCAGCCATGAATTCGACCTGCTATGGATGCTGGCAGAGAACGCTTCGCAGTTAGTCGACAGAGAACGTATCTACAAGGAACTGATTGGTCGCGAATATGATGGGCTGGACAGGTCTGCCGATGTACGGATTTCCAGGCTACGCAAGAAATTACAGGACAATCAGCAAAACCCACAGCGCATAAAAACTATCTGGGGTAAGGGATTTTTCTTTGTAGCTGATGCCTGGGAATAGTGCGTAAGGAGCGGCCCTAACTTGGCGCGATTATTTATCAGCTTCTATCTGTTTATCGTCCTGTCTTTGGTAGGGCTGGCTGCAATCTTGGATGAGCTGTTACTGGAGCCGGAGGCCCGCTCGGATCCCTGGATGCTGGCCAGTGCACATTTAATCCGCCCGCATCTGAATGACCAACAAGCATTAACAGAAAGGTTGAGGCAATCCGGGCTTAAAGCCCAGTGGTTGAAGAAGGGCAGTATTGCCTGGCCGGCATCTTTACAACGAGAGCTTGAGGCAGGTGAACCTGTCGCCTTGTTTGATCAAAGTGAGGGACAGCAACTCTTTCTGCGTGGGCAGGATGGCAGGCTGTTGCAGGTCTCTGTTCGGGATTACAGCCCAGGCATCAATCTGTGGCTATACAGCAGCCTGTTCTTCGCATCACTTGCTGTATTGCTGTCCCTTTGGATTTGGCCGATGTGGCGAGACCTTTCAAAACTCAGAAATGCTGCCAATTCCCTTCGAGATGACGGTACCTTGCCGCAGTTGCAAATAGGCCCTACCTCAACCCTTTATGGGATTGCACAGTCATTTAACCAATTGAGCACACAGATAAAGCAGCTGATTCATAGTCAACGAGAGCTAACCGGTGCAGTCGCCCACGAGTTACGCACGCCTTTATCCCGACTTAAATTTGCTCTGGCTGTACAACCTCAACCCGGCTCTGAACCTTGGCAGGGAATGGGTCGTGATGTGGGAGAGCTTGAGCGCTTGGTGCAGGAAATGCTGGATTACACCAGTATGGAAACTATCGCGCCTGAGATGGATTATTCTCAACTTCCACTGGCTGAGTTGATTGCGGACTTGTCTGAAAAAATGCGGGCCAATTGCCCGGAAGGGATCCATATTGAGCATCAGGTGCCAGAGATGGAGCTGTTGGCTGACGGACATTTTGTGCAGCGAGCCTTACAGAATATTGTGCAAAATGCGCTGCGCTATGCCAAGACCAGGGTTGAGGTCTCGACCCGTATTGAGAGCAGCAATCTGGACATCATGATTGATGATGACGGGCCTGGCGTCGCCGAAGCGGACAGACAAAAGATCTTTGAGCCCTTTTTCCGACCTGATCACAGTCGCGACAGAAAGCGCGGTGGTGCCGGGTTGGGATTAGCCATCGTTCGGCGCATCCAGCAGTGGCACGGCGGAAGCTGTTGGGTGGAAACCTCACCACTTGGTGGTGCGAGATTTGTATTGCGTTACCCGATGCAATAAAAAACGGCTCCCCCGGGAGCCGTTTTGCAAGGTTACTGCTTCTCTCTGGCAATTGCGCGCCAGCCGATATCATTACGATAGAAAAGATCCTCACACTGCACCCGCTTAGCCAGGGCATAAGCTCGCTGTTGTGCTTCGTCTACCGATTTGCCCAATGCGGTTGCACATAGCACGCGGCCACCGTTGGTCAGCACTTTCCCTGCTTCTTCGCGGGTACCTGCATGGAAGATCTTAGCCTCGTCTGTATCCAGGCCGGTTAAGCCTTCGATCTCAACACCTTTGGCATAGCTGCCGGGGTAGCCTTTAGCTGCCAGCACGACGCCCAGGGCGGCACGGGAATCAAAGGCGATATCCGTCTTGTCCAACGCACCATCCAGGGCGGCATTGCACAAGGTCACCAAATCCGATTGCAGACGCAACATAATGGGTTGGGTTTCGGGATCGCCAAAACGGCAATTGTATTCAATTACCTTGGGCGTACCATCTGCCATGATCATCAGGCCTGCATACAAAAAGCCAACATAGGGGTGCCCCTCTTTGGCCATACCTTCGACAGTCGGGTAGATAACCTCGTACATGACCCGCTGATGGATGTGGTCGGTTACTACTGGGGCAGGTGAGTAAGCACCCATACCGCCGGTGTTGGGACCGGTATCTTTGTCGCCTACGCGCTTGTGATCCTGACTGGTAGCAAAAGGCAGCACGTTTTTGCCATCCACCATGACGATAAAGCTGGCTTCTTCGCCATCCAGAAACTCTTCGATGACTACGCGGCTGCCAGCCTCGCCAAAAGCATTACCTGAGAGCATGTCGCGGATGGCTTCTTCGGCTTCGCTTAGTTGCATGGCCACAATCACGCCTTTACCAGCGGCCAGACCATCAGCCTTGATCACTATAGGTGCGCCTTTCTCACGCACATAGGCGAGGGCATCATCCACCTGGCTGAAGGTTTGATACTCGGCTGTGGGGATCTGGTGGCGGGCCAGAAAATCTTTGGTAAAGGCTTTGGAGCCTTCCAGTTGCGCAGCGGCTTGGCTTGGCCCGAAGATGCGCAGGCCAGCGGCCTGAAACTTATCCACTACGCCTAGTACCAGAGGCGCTTCTGGACCGACGATGGTCAGGTCAATTTGCTGGTCCTTGGCAAAGGCTAGCAGTGCGCTCACATCTTCAGCACCGATGGTGACATTTTCAAGCTTGGGCTCAAGCGCTGTGCCTGCATTACCTGGGGCCACATAGACTTTTTCTACTTGTTCAGACTGTGCCGCTTTCCAGGCCAGGGCATGCTCACGACCGCCGCCACCAATAATCAGTATTTTCATCTGCTTACCTTCTAATTCTTTTCACCACTGAGTCACAGAGGACACGGAGATTTTCTAAATAGAAATGCCTTTCTGTGCGCTCTGTGTCTCTGTGGTTCAATCAATTATCAATGACGGAAATGACGCATCCCGGTAAAGACCATGGTCATGCCATGTTCATCGGCGGCGGCGATCACTTCCTCATCGCGCATCGAGCCACCGGGCTGGATCACAGCTTTGATACCGGCCGCTGCAGCTGCATCGATACCGTCACGGAAGGGGAAGAAGGCATCAGATGCCATCACCGAACCCGCTACTTCCAGGTTTTCGTCGGCGGCTTTGATGCCGGCAATTTTTGCAGAGTACACACGGCTCATCTGGCCTGCGCCAACGCCGATGGTCATGCCGTCTTTACAATAGACGATGGCATTGGATTTGACATATTTTGCCACTTTCCAGGCGAATAACAGGTCATTCAGTTCCTGCTCACTGGGCTGACGCTTGGACACTACTTTCAGGTCGTCCATCTCGACCATGCCGAAATCGCGCTCTTGCACCAGCAGACCACCGTTGACGCGTTTCAGGTCAAACTCATCGGTGAGCTGGCCCTGCCAGTCGCCACATTCCAGCAATCTAATGTTTTGCTTGGCGCTAACGGCCTGAATGGCTTCCTCAGAAATACTGGGGGCGATAATCACTTCGACAAACTGGCGCTCCACAATGGCTTTGGCGGTGGCACCGTCCAGTTCACGGTTAAAGGCAATAATGCCACCAAAAGCCGAGGTAGGGTCAGTGGTATAGGCGCGGTTGTAGGCTTCCAGAATATTGTCGCCCAAGGCCACGCCGCAAGGGTTGGCGTGCTTAACAATCACGCAGGCCGGCTGATCGAATTCTTTGACACATTCCAGCGCCGCATCGGTATCGGCAATATTGTTGTAGGACAGGGCCTTGCCTTGCAGCTGACGGGCAGTGGCAACGGATGCCTCGGCAACATCGCTTTCAACATAGAAGGCGGCGGCCTGATGGCTGTTCTCACCGTAGCGCAGATCCTGCTGCTTGATAAATTGCATATTAATGGTGCGGGGGAATTGCGAGGCTTGTGCTTCTTCTTCGCCAGCAACGTCTTGTGTGTTGTAGGCGGGTAACATTTGGCCAAAATAGTTAGCAATCATGCCATCGTATTGAGCGGTATGTTCAAAAGCAGCAATAGCCAAATCGAAACGGGTCTGCTGGCTCAGACTGCCGCCATTGTCCTGCATCTCTTCCAGCACCCTGACATAGTCGTGGGCGTTAACGATAATAGTGACGTCGTTATGATTTTTGGCCGCTGCGCGCACCATGGTGGGACCGCCAATATCGATATTTTCAATGGCGTCTTCCAGAGTGCAGTCTTCTTTTTCAACTGTCTTGGCAAAGGGGTATAGATTCACCACTACCATGTCGATAGGGGCAATACCGTGCTTCTCCATCACATCTTGATCTTGATCCCGTCTGCCTAAAATACCGCCGTGGATCTTGGGATGCAGGGTCTTGACCCTACCATCCATAATTTCAGGGAAACCAGTATGCTCAGAGACTTCTTTTACCGGCAGCCCGGCACCAGCCAGCAACTTGGCCGTACCACCGGTAGAGAGCAGTTCGATGTCCATGGCGACCAAGGCCTGAGCGAATTCGACGATACCTGTCTTATCTGAAACGCTCAAAAGAGCGCGGCGAATAGGTTTTGGGTTTTCCATTTAAGGATCCTCGGAATCAGTTTTAACAGTCTGAGAAAGCGAAAAGAGCACCCATTGGTGCTCTTTTTTGCAGGCGTATCGCCTTAGTTCATGCCGTACTGCTTCAGCTTCTTGCGCAGCGTACCGCGGTTGATGCCCATCATGATGGCGGCGCGGGTCTGGTTGCCACGGGTGAAGGTCATGATTTCCTCCAGCAGTGGCGCTTCCACTTCGGCCAATACCAGATCATACAGATTATCGATGTTCGTGTTGTCCAGCTGCTTCAAGTACTTGTTAACAGCCTGTTTAACGGTGTCGCGCAAAGGCTTTTGCGCCTGAGTCTGAGAAGGAGTGGTCACCGTTGTGGTAAAAGGAGAAGTCACGTTTTGATCGAACATATACTATCTTGCTCTTTGGTTGATGATACTAGGCGACTGCGTCGGCATCGTTTGCCATCGCGGTCAACGTTTCAAAATACTGTTCCAAGGCCTCGATTTGCGCACTGGCGTCTTCGATACCGTTGAAATGTGCACGGAAAAGACGTTCCTGGTCATGTTCCGCCAAATACCAACCCACATGCTTGCGGGCGATACGACTACCCATAAAGTCACCATAAAACTGGTGAACATTGCTGACATGCTCGAGCAAAATTTGCCGAACTTCTGTCAACGCCGGCGCGGGTAGCAATTCGCCGGTTTTTAAAAAGTGCTCCACTTCCCTGAATATCCATGGCCGTCCTTGTGCCCCGCGGCCGATCATAATCGCGTCCGCACCGGTAAACTCCAGTACCTGTTTGGCTTTGTACACATCCGTGATGTCGCCATTGGCCACCACTGGAATGGAAATCGCCTCTTTGATCTGTCTGATGGTGTGGTATTCCGCCTCACCCTTGTACATGCAGGCGCGTGTCCTGCCATGCACTGCTAACGAACAGATCCCATTGGCTTCAGCAATCTTGGCGATATCGACACCGTTACGATTGTCTTGGTTCCATCCTGTCCTGATTTTTAAAGTGACGGGAACCTGCACTGCCTTAACTACCGCCTTAACGATAGCCTCCACCAAATCCGGGTATTGCAGCAGTGCTGAGCCAGCCAGCTTTTTATTTACCTTCTTTGCTGGGCAACCCATGTTGATATCGATGATTTGGGCACCGTTCTCCACATTGTGGATTGCGGCCCTGGCCATCATATCGGGGTCGGCCCCGGCGATTTGTACCGATATCAAACCGGATTCGCCGCTGTGATCCATGCGATGGCGAGATTTTTCCGACTCCCAGACTTCCGGGTTAGCCGACAGCATCTCTGACACCACCAGACCTGCGCCCATGCGTTTGCACAGTTTCCTGAAAGGCCTGTCTGTCACACCAGCCATAGGGGCTAGCATCAGATTGTTTTCAAGCCTGTAGGGACCGATTTGCATACTACCGCGTGCGCCATCTAACACAGTGCTGTTGCACAAAAAGTGTTCAGCCTGCTCAAAAGGGCGCTAAGTTTAAGGGTTTTTTGCTGGGTTGAAAAGGCTAGAAATTAAACAAAATATGTGTTTTTTCGTCGCTTGGCTATTGACAGGCCCAAGATGATGGCAGCCTTGTCAGTAAAGGCCGCCAACCATACGCAAGGTCTCGGTTATTGGCGACGGATACCACTTAACCTGGCCCAGTCACCTTCAATGGCGATAGCATCCATATCGAAGTCTTGTCCGTACAAGGCCTGAAGCTCCTGTGCTTGCTCCGCCAGAATGCCGGATAAGGCCAGGCGACCACCTGGCTTGCAGTAGTCGGTGATGACCTCTCGAAGCTCTCGTAAGGGACCGGCCAGGATATTGGCGACTACTACGTCGGCACGCAATGTCGGCTGCTCAGCCGGCAGATAGAGTTCGATTTGCTCACCTACGCCGTTTCGATCGGCATTGTCCTGACTGGCTTGAATCGCCTGCGGGTCAATATCAATACCTACCACCCGCTTGGCGCCAAGCTTGAGGGCGGCAATGCCAAGAATGCCGGAGCCACAGCCAAAATCCACTACCAGACTGTCGGTCAGATCCAGCCCATCCAACCAACGCAAACAAAGTGCGGTGGTGGGATGCGTGCCGGTACCAAAAGCCAGGCCTGGGTCAAGCATTACATTAACCGCTTTGGGATCGGGCACATCGCGCCAACTGGGACAGATCCAAAGACGCTTGCCAAATTGCATCGGATGGAAGTTATCCATCCACTCCCGCTCCCAGTCCTTGTCTTCGAGCTGATCCAACTTAATCAAACTGCCGGCCGGCAGATGAGGGCGGATATCAGCCATCATCGGCAGCATGTCTTCACTGGCGTCAAACAGGCCAATCACCAGCGTATCCGGCCACAACTGTACTTCGCCGGGTTTGGGCTCATACCAGGGGGTGTCCTTGGCATCCACAAAAGTCACTGCTTGGGCGCCTACATCTGATAACAGGTCACCGAGACGCTCCGCTTCGGCGGCGTTGGTATTAATTTTGAGTTGGATCCAAGCCATGTTTTGCTCCCCCGGTCTGAAAAGTGGCGAGAGTATAAAGCCTGCTGGATTGAAAAACCAAAAAAGGCCGTTTACCGGCCTTTTTTATGTTGATTGCACCTCAGGGGCGTAAAAAATCCCGGATATCCTTCACCAGTGCCTCAAAGGAGGGCTGGTGGATATACATCATATGGCCCGCCTCATAGTACTTCATGGTCACCCGCGACAGGTCGATGCCGTGATGATTCATAGAATGCTCGGTGGCAAAGAAAGGGGTGGCCAGGTCGTAGTAGCCATTGGCAACGAATACGCGCAGATCTTTGTTTTGGCGCATGCCTTTGGCCACAAAGGGGGTAACGTTTAAGAAGCCCTGGCTTCTGGCAGAGCTGCCATATAGCCAATTCCAATTGCTGAATACCTCGCCGCTGAGAATATGGTAAGACGCTTCACGCTTGACCCCCAGCTCGCTGGCGAAGTAGTGGTTGATGGCGGCGGTATAGGCACCGTCAATGGCATAGGAAGAGGGGTCAGCCTCAAAGCGTTCGGTAACGATACTGGCATCTTCGCCTAGGTAACGGCTGTCCAGACGGCCCACCACTTTGCCCTGATCACGCAACAACTCCTTCATAAAGCGGAATTCATTGATGCGCAGGTCAGTTTGCTCCAGGTATTTGGTTTTCAGACCGGTGAATTGATGGAGTTTTTCAATAACAGCCTGACGCTCCGCATCCGTTGCTAAGGCGCCTTTGAGCAGCACGGTGGCATATTCGCCAAGGGCGAAATCCCTGACATCGCGAATAAAGCTGGGTAGATCTGACCATTGGCCTTTGTTCGGCAGCGCATTATGGTACCAGGCCGTTGCGGCGTAGGTGGGCAGGAAGGTCACATAAGGCAGGTCGTTGCCATCGGTGAAATCACCGGTTTGAAAATCAAGAATAGAGGAGATCAGCATAATGCCGTTCAGGTCGATAGAGCCCCAGCCTTCCTGTAATTCCTTTACCAACACGCCGGCACGGGTGGTGCCATAGCTTTCACCGGCCAGATACTTTGGTGAATTCCAGCGGTTGTGGGTGGCGATATAGACACGGATAAACTCTGCAAGAGATTCGCCGTCTTCTTTTACTCCCCAGAATTCTTTGCCTTTATGTTCGCCCAGCGGCTTGGAAAAGCCGGTTCCAACGGGATCGATAAACACCAGGTCGGCCATATCTAAAATACTCAGGCCATTGGTTTCAAGTAAGTAGGGAGCGGCCCCCACCCTTTCGGCGTCACTTGGCAGCACCACGCGCTTGGGACCAAACAACCCCATATGCAGCCACACTGAAGATGAACCAGGGCCACCGTTAAATACAAAAATTAGCGGGCGCTCGCTATTCTTTTCATCCAAGCGGGTATAGGCGGTGCTGAATATGCTGGCAGTGGGATTGCCGTCCTTATCCTTTATATAAGTGTCCGCTGCTTCTACCTGGTAACGAATATTCTGGCCTTGGATACGGACCTTATGCTCGCTGATATGAACCTGAGGCTCGGCAATGGGCGCCGCTTCTTTGTCTTTTTCCGCCGCCTGTGCGGGTAAGGTCAGTAACAGCACTAAAAAGGGTGCTAAGTATTTGAGCTGCATAAAACTTTCCAATTTGCCAAAAGACTTAAGCCTAAAAGTTGATGGCAAAATTTCAAGCATCTGCCGACGAATTCACTGACTTTTTCGCCCTGATAAAGAGGTTGCGAGGGCTGACCTGGCGTTCGCAAAAGGTCATCAGCTCCACTTGGTAGCCTTCCTCCTCCAAATAGAGACAGCGATCTAACACCAGCCATAGCTCCAGGGCTCGACGAAACTGATGCTGTACCCATTCCATTCTTTGTATCTGCTTGGCTCGGACTTGGGCGTGCTCGAACAAAGAGGGCAGCTGCTCCTCCCGGGGAGCGGGCAATTCTTTTTGCTTGGCGGCCCATTGGCAAAATGCCAGCACATCCTCTTTTAATAGTGAGTGGGGGACGGGAGGGACGTTTAAATAGCTATTACTGTTATTTACCTGTCGTTGCCAATTATCGAAAACCAATCGGTATAGGCGCTCTGTTTGACGCCTTTTAGTGTCTCTGCTTGTTGCGGTGACCGTTTCCTGCACGGCCAGTCGAAGGTCGCTGCGAGAAAGGGTAAGTGTCGAAGTCTGGCCGGCTTTGCTGAGAGGGCAATACTGGGTATCTGGAATCAGTTGATAGCAACAAGGCGATAGACAAATCTGGCTGCTGCCATGGCGTGCAGCCTGTCTGAGCATCTCGATATGTAACTGACCGCAGGCATGCAATGCTGTTACTGTGTGTGTATTGGCAAAATGTGGACTGGTGTTTTGAGTCAGCACATTGGTACAGGCAAACTGTTGCTCAATTTTCACCTTATGAGCCAGCTGCTCGCCTTCCTGGCAGAGGGAAGACTGCCACTCCAGCGACAAAACCGGACGCCGATCACGCCAACCCAATACGCGGCCAAGATGCCCCTTTCCCGCACACCATTCCAGAAGTGGCTCCTGACTTTCGGGAACCAGTGAACTGAAACGACTGATTTGCTGCCATTTCCTGCCTTTTACCGCTGTTTTCAGCCAAAATGGTGCTTCTAAGGCTTCTCCGGCCATGGGTAGGGAGAGTAATCCGGGCAGGTCGGCTAAAGCCGCTATAAATGGCTGGCAACGTTGCAGTGCCTGTCCGGGATCTTCTGCCCACTGATACAGTGATTGGTCCGATTGCTGTTCAAGCCAGCTGCATAATGAAGGATGAATCTCTCGCCAGGGATAGTCATGCTGTTCAAAAGGCTGGAACTGCCAATACAGGCGGTGCTGTTGCAGCAAGTGATCAATTTGGACAAAACGCTGGGTGAACATGACACAGGCTGGCAGCTAAAAGCTGATATTCTGAGTGTTTGGCAAGCAAAAGAAAAGGCGCCGAAGCGCCTTTATCAGATAAGCAATTGGCTTACTTGTGAATGCCCAGTTTCTTTTCCAGATAATGGATATTGGTACCACCATTACGGAAGTTTTCATCAGACATAATCAGCTTTTGCAGCGGCACATTGGTTTTGATGCCGTCGATGACCAACTCATTTAGCGCATGACGCATGCGGGCGATAGCCACATCGCGACTTTCACCATAGGTGATCAACTTCCCGATCATGGAATCATAATTGGGTGGTACGGAATAACCCGCATAGATATGAGAGTCCCAACGCACACCCAGACCGCCGGGCGGATGAAACATTTCGATCTTGCCGGGTGACGGTACAAAACGCTCCGGATCCTCGGCGTTAATCCGGCATTCGATAGCATGGCCGCGAATTTGGATCTGCGACTGGTCGATAGCCAAAGGCTGGCCGGCGGCGATACGTAGCTGCTCTTTGATCAGATCCACACCGGTGATCATCTCTGATACAGGGTGCTCAACCTGAATACGGGTATTCATCTCAATAAAGTAGAACTCACCGTTTTCATACAGAAACTCGAAGGTACCGGCGCCGCGATAACCGATTTCGATACAGGCGCGGCGGCAACGATCGCCGATTTTCTCGCGCATTTCGGCGGTAATCCCTGGTGCAGGGGCCTCTTCCACCACTTTCTGGTGGCGACGCTGCATAGAGCAGTCACGCTCACCTAAATGAATGGCATTCCCCTGTCCGTCTGCCAATACCTGGATTTCCACGTGACGAGGGTTCTCCAGGAACTTCTCCATGTACACCATGCTGTTGCCAAAAGCGGCACCGGCTTCGCTGCGGGTCATGGCGATGGATTTCAGCAGTTCGGCTTCGCTGCGTACTACACGCATACCACGACCACCACCGCCGCCAGCGGCTTTGATGATAATGGGGTAGCCAATTCGCTTGGCAATGGCTTTGTTCTTGGTTTCATCGTCGCCCAAGGGGCCATCTGAGCCCGGTACACAAGGTACACCGGCCTTTTTCATGGCGCTGATGGCGGAGACTTTGTCACCCATCAAGCGAATAGTGTCGGCCTTAGGACCGATAAATACGAACCCACTGCGCTCTACTTGTTCGGCGAAGTCGGCGTTTTCTGCCAAAAAGCCGTAACCAGGGTGAATGGCGATGGCGTTGGTCACTTCGGCCGCTGCAATAATAGAGGGGATATTAAGGTAGCTCTGGGTCGCCGGGGGACCACCGATACAAATGGATTCATCCGCCAGCAATACATGCTTAAGGTTACGATCCACTGTCGAGTGCACCGCCACGGTTTTAATGCCCAGCTCTTTGCAGGCGCGCAATACCCGCAGTGCAATTTCACCACGGTTGGCAATCAGTACTTTATCCAACATATTGGTGGCCTATTTATTCAATTACGAACAGCGGCTGGTCAAACTCTACTGGCTCCTGGTTTTCTACCAGGATTTGCTTCACTACGCCGGCCTTGTCTGCTTCGATTTGGTTCATCATCTTCATCGCTTCGACAATACAAAGGGTGTCGCCAACGCTGACTTTGTCGCCCACTTCCACGAAGTTCTTCGAGCCTGGGGCCGATGCACGGTAGAAGGTGCCAACCATGGGGGAGCGCACAATGTGACCGCTTGGCTCTTCACTGGCTTTGGCCGGTGCAGCAGCTTGTGCTGCAGGAGCGGGGGCCGGTGCAGCAGCCGGGGCCGGTGCAGGTGCGGCATATTGCATGGGCATAGGCGCGTATTGTATTGGTGCGCTGCCGCCCCTGTGAATACGAACCGACTCTTCGCCTTCGGTAATTTCCAACTCAGCAATGCCCGACTCTTCCACCAACTCAATCAATTTTTTAATTTTGCGAATATCCATCTTTATTCTCTCTAGTTTCTATTTGTGATGTTCTTGGCAGTACTTCAGCGCTGCCTGTAAAGCGAATTCGTATCCTTGGGCGCCCAATCCACAGATCACGCCTTTGGCGATATCCGACAAATAGGAGTGTTTGCGAAAGGCTTCCCTGGCATGCACATTGGATAAATGCACTTCAATAAAGGGGATCGCCACGCCAGCGAGCGCATCACGAATGGCAATGCTGGTATGGGTAAAAGCACCTGGGTTGATAATAATAAAGTCCACCACTCCCATGGCTTGTTGAATAGCATCAATCAGCTCATGCTCTGCGTTGGATTGCTTGTGGCTTAAGTTAATACCCAAAGCCTGAGCCTGCTTCTCCAGCCCCTCAACAATATCCTGCAGGCTTTGGTACCCATAAATATGGGGTTCACGCCGGCCTAGCAAGTTTAAGTTGGGACCATTTAGTAATAAAAAGTTCACGAAAATGCGCCGAATTGTGGCTAAAAAGCCATGTTCATCTATTTATAGCAGGATTTCGAGTTTTATTTCTGGCCGCTGCTCGTAAATTAACCGCTCACTAGTCAGTTGGCTAGCTATTATAGATAGTGGCGATTAAATCTCAGCAAAATACTGGTCTTATCAGCGACGTTTGAGACAATTTTTCAAAAACGTTCATGCCAGGACGATAGGCTCTGACTTTGCTGATACTTTTTTACTCAGTAGTATGCTTGTTACGCAATGTAAGCATGCTAAACTCGAGGCCTTTGTATAGGCTTGAAAAGATTATGTCTATTGCCGACAAGCCAGGAATACCAAGACTAATCAGAGAAGCTGAGCACCTCAGATATTCATGAAGTACCTTACCGCTATCTATTGGCTACTCCTTACCTGTTGCTACATGTCGGCAGCTGTTGCTATGCCGGAGTTCGACGATCCCAAACTGCGCCGGGTGTCTTCAGAAGAAGGCCTGTCACAAAGCACTGTAAATGCTTTGTTGGAAGATGATCAGGGATTTCTGTGGATAGGCACTGAAGGTGGGCTGAACCGTTTCGATGGTTACAACATCAGGCAAATCAACAACACCGAAATCAATATCGCCGAAAGCATTATCCAAAGCCTGACTAAAGGGCCTTCTGGGACCATTTGGATTGGAACCATGAGCAAGGGGCTGCTCGAGTTCGATCCCAAAAGTGGGCAATTGCAGCAGCATTTGCTGCGTTACTCTCCAGAAGATGAAGAGGTACCTCAGGGCATTGTTGATGTAATAGCTGAATCCTCTCATAAGCTATGGGTGGCGACGGATTATGAGGTGCTACTGTACGACCCAAGGCAGGGTAGTTATGAGATCGTTTTCACTCTACCTCGTGATCTGCGACTAGGACGCAACATCATCCGTGCAATTCAACCTCTGAACGAGTATCTGTTGGTGGGGTCTTCAGAGGGCTTGTTTATTGTTGATACAAAGACCAACAGTTTTACCCAAATGGCCTTTCTGGAAAATCCGGAGCAGTGGGTTGACAGCCGTAATGTAAAAGCCTTTTATCTCGACAAGTCAGGTGGGCTTTGGATTGGCGCTGTTGGTGGTTTGTTTCATTTGACAGCAGAACAGCTTAAGCAGCACTTAGAGCTGGCAAAAGATGCGCCTTTTGCCGGTAAAAAAGTGATTCGCAATATCTGGCAAATCTTACCCGACGACAACAATTTACTGCTGGCAACGGATATTGGTCTTTTTCGTTACGATGTGGCTAAGGAAACCGCCACACACTTGTTGCAACTGAAGGACTCCCATTACCCAGTCTCAGATGACGATATAAAGAAGATGCTGTGGGATAGTCAGGGCAACCTCTGGCTGGCGAGTAAGGCCGATGGTGTCTTTATGTGGTCTCCTATTTCTGCAAATTTTGTCAATTTACATATTAATTCCCGCCCCAATCGGCGGCTCAGCCAAGACACCGTTTGGAAACTTCGATGTGATAAGGACGGCAAGCTGTGGATTGGTACTCAAAATGGCTTAAACCTTTACGATGTTGCGACAGACAACGTCACACAGTATCTGGTAAAGGGGCAGGAAGATGGCAACTATGAAGAGTATGGGGTCAACGGTTTGCTTCATGCTGGCGAGGGTTATCTTTGGTTAGTGGCGGATACAGGCCTTAAGCTTTTTAACAAGGCTACCGGCGAAGTGAGTGAGCCTTTAGCAGCTACCCCCGATGTACAAAATATCCTCAAAGGTTATTTGTATGGTGTCATTAAAGATGATGAAGGCAACCTCTGGTTTGCTCACGCAAGGGGCTTTTTCCGCTATGAAGTAAAAAGCGGCGAACTTGTCTCCATCGACGTTCTGAATAGCGCACTTTCAACTGCTTTATCTAATGGTTTTATTGGTTTTCTTCCTACTGACCCTGACAGCCTGCTGGTAGGTATGGCAGGGGAAATGTGGGCCTATAACACTAAGCAACAACAAGTCAAAAGAATACACCAGGTAGAAGGAGCGCAGGGGCAATACAATATGACTCCTGAGCCACCTTTACTGGATGATCACGGCATACTTTGGGTGGCCTACTCAACCCTGGGTTTATACGGTCTTGATGTGAAAACCCTGGAGACGAGGTTTTTCTTCGATCGCGGCAACCTGTTGCCGTCCAATTACATCTATGGCTTGCAGCTAGATGGTCTGGGCAACATGTGGATGAGTAGCCATGCAGGATTGTTGCGCATGGATTTGGAAACCCATCATTTTCAACGTTTTACCGACAAAGACGGTCTGGCGACCAATGAATTCAACTCCATGTCGTACGCGCGTCTGGCTGATGGTCGATTTGCTTACGGCTCAATGAAAGGTGTGACGATTTTTGATCCGGCTAGCCTGTTGGACAAAGAGCTGAGGAAACCCAAGGCGGTGATCACTGAGGTAGAGGTGTCCACCAAACCCAATGGTATGCCCTTTGGTAATATAGAAAATACCGAGATCCTGCTCGATCACGATGATGTGGGGCTGACCATTAAGTTCTCTACCCTGCAATACGGTATGTTGGCGCAAACTCAGTATCGTTACCAATTCATGGGTAAGAGCAATATCTCCTTTCCGCCCAGCACCCGTAACGAAGTCGCGGTGCCCAAACTTAATCCAGGCTTGTATCACTTTGAGGTGACGGCCACCGATCCTATCTCCGGTTTGCAGAGTGAACCCGCACGACTGGATATCCGGGTCAAGTATGCACCTTGGAACTCTCCGTTGGCTTACACCTTTTATGGTTTCATGGTTCTGTCCCTTGCGTGGTTATGGCGACATAAGAAGCGTCAGCAAGAAGAGGAACTGCTGGAAGCCCATATAGAATTAAAAACCAGTGAAAGAAGACTGCAATTAGCGCTTCGGGGTGGTAATAGCGGTATCTGGGACTGGCAGGCAGATAGCAACAATATGTACCAGCCCAGACTCAAGGACGAATTAGGCTATGGTGATCAGGAAAAGATTAATTTTGACGATTTTATTGCCAGGATTCATCCGTTGGACAGAACGGCGTTTGAGGCGGACTGGTCCAGGTTTATCAGCGGCCAGCAGGAGAGCCTGGATGTCAGCTATCGCTTGAAAGGACAAGACGATGCCTGGAACTGGTATCGCGATCTTGGAAGAGTGGTTGATCGCGATCAAGACGGACAGATTCTGGCCGTAAGCGGTACCTTCACTAACATTACGCAAAATCGGGTCAGCGAAGAAAAAGCCAGATTATTTGGCGAAGCCTTCCGCCACACCCGTGACTGGGTATTGATCTTTAACGCCGATGCTTTGCCGATTGCTGCCAATCAGGCTTGCTGTGAATCCCTGGGCTTAGATCCTGAACAGGAACTGCCTGCGCAGCTGCGCAGACGTTTTACTAAGGATGCCATTGAGGCTTATCAGGAAAAAATGATGGCCTTGAATCCCGGAGAGCATTGGCGCGGTGAAGAGGAGGTGCTGGGTAATGACAGCCGCCTGCACCATCTGATGATCAAGATTAATGCGGTTGCCAACGAGCAGAACGCCATCGATTATTTCATTGCCGTGATGACCGATATCAGCGAACAGAAAGCCGCGCAGCGGGTGCTGAAGCAGATGGCCAATTATGACAGCCTGACCGGCTTACCCAACCGCAACTTGCTGCTAGATCGGATCCAGCATGGTATTGAACATGCCACTCGCCGCCGCACCAAATTGGCTGTGTTCTTTATTGACTTGGATAAGTTTAAGCAGGTCAACGACACCTTGGGTCACGATGCCGGAGATCAATTGTTGCTGGATGTCGCCAGCCGTCTTAAATCCGCTCTGCGGGTAGATGATACGGTCGGGCGTCTCGGCGGGGATGAGTTTCTGGTTGTGATTGAAGATTTTGTGGATGAGCTGGATCTCAGTGCCCTGGCAGCCAAGATCATCAGCGAAGTAGATCAGCCTATCCAGATTGGCAATAACCAAGTGGGAGTGTCTGCCAGCGTGGGTATCGCGGTATATCCCGATGATGCCGATGAAGCCAGCGACTTACTTAAGTTCGCCGATATTGCCATGTATCACGCTAAAGGTGGTGGTCGTAACCGCTATCAATATTTCACCGAGGCCATGAACCAACAAGCACTGGCTAAAGTGGGTATGGAAAATCGCCTGAAACAGGCCCTTAAGCGCAATGAATTTGTAAACTACTACCAGCCGATTATTGATTTGGACAGTGGGCAAACCCTGGGATTCGAGTTGTTGTTGCGCTGGTTCCCGGATGGAAAATTTGTTTCGCCCGGGGAATTTATTCCCTTGGCGGAAGAGTTGGGATTAATAGTGCCGCTGACCTGGCAGGCCATGGAGCGTGCTGCCGAAGATTTGGCTGCCTGGCATACAGCGGGCTGGTCACCTTTCCTGTCGGTGAATATCAGCGCCAGACATTTTGAATTGGGGATCTCCGTAGAGGAGATCACCTCTATACTGCATCGTCACCGATTGCCGCCTTCAGCCTTAAAGCTGGAAATTACGGAAGGCGCGTTGATGCACGATCATGAATCGGCGCGTCAGTGCATGGAGAGCTTGTATGAAAGCGGCCTGCGCTTTGCGTTGGATGATTTCGGGACCGGTTATTCGTCGCTTAAGTACCTTAAGGCCTTTCCTATCGACATCATTAAAATCGATCAAAGCTTTGTGCATGATATCGGCATCGACAAGAACGATGAGGCCATCATTATCACCATGATGCTGATGGCCCGGAGCCTGGGTATGGAATGTGTGGCGGAGGGTATTGAGACAGCTGAGCAGGCCCGCTTCCTATTGGATCAAGGCTGCAGCAAGCAGCAGGGTTATCTTTACTCCCGCCCCGCCCCAGCAGGCGATGTTCGTTCGCTGCTGGAGTGTGATTGGAGAGAGATTATTAACAACCAGTTAGAGCGGCAAAGTGGCTAAGTGCTGGGCGAACTTGTCGGCCTTCATAAATCCAGTTACCCGTGCTGACGCCAGCTCATTGCCTGCGGCATCGAAGAACAGGATAGTGGGCAAGCCGAGTATGGCGAAGGTCTCCTGAAACTCCAGGCTTTGTGGTGTGTTGTCGGTAAGATCAATCTGCATCAGCACAGTATTAGACAGCTCCTGTTTCACAGCCGGATCAGGAAAAGTGTATTTTTCAAACTCCTTGCAGGCCACACACCAGTCCGCATAAAGATCTATCATTACCGATTTGCCCTGAGCATTGGCTTCCCCCAGCTTTTGCTCAAAATCAGCCAAATCCTTGACCCGCATAAATTTTACCTGATGCGCGCTATTACTCGCCTGGACAGGTGTGTCTGACTGGAACTCCGCTACCACTCTTCCGTAACCCCACATGGCAGACATCAGCATGCCCAGGAATATCAGCATGCTTCTTACGCCTTTCCAGAAGCTGGTTTGGCTTTCCTGGTTCATGATCTGGTAGTAGGTGAACAAGGCCAGTAGGGTTGCGGCCCAGGCGAGATTGGTATACAGGTTTTCGACCATACGTTCGACGATGAAAAGGGCCGCCGTGAGCAATAAGAAGCCAAAGGTCACCTTAATGATATTCATCCAAGCACCAGCCTTTGGCAGCAAGGCGCCGCCGGATGTGCCGTAGGCAATCAGCGGTGCACCCATACCCATGGCCAGCACATAGAGCGCCAGGAATCCCAGGGATAAATCACCAGATTGGGCAATAAACAGCAACACCCCGGTAAGAGGTGCAGTAGTGCAGGGCGATGCCACCAATCCCGACAAGGCGCCCATTACGAAGACGCCCCAATAGTTGCCCCGCTTTTGTTGGTTGGAGAGGCGATTAAGTTTCTCCTGCCATTTCGCGGGTAGCTGCAGTTCCCACAGGCCAAACATGACAAGCGCCAACAGCACAAATACCAGGATCACGACCAGCAACACATAGGGATGCTGCAACGCACTTTGCAATTGCATGCCAAACAGCGCCACCAGAACCCCTAACAAGGAGTAGGTCAGTGCCATTCCTTGCACGTATGCAAAGCTCAAATTAAAGCCGCGCAGTGGAGTGAGGTTTTGTCCCTTCCCAACGACTATTGCCGACAATATGGGATACATGGGATACACACAGGGCGTAAAGCCCAGGCCAATACCCAGTACAAAGAGTAACCCCAGTATCAACAGCAAACTGTGCTGGGGATCGCTGAGCATTTGATTGAGACGGAATTGCAGCGATGCTTCTTGTTCTGTATCTGAGTGCGCAATATCGCTGACGGAAGAAGCGTTGGCTTGCGCCGATTCGTTGCCCTTGGCACCCGCCACTTCATTCAGATAAACCACTTTGGTCGTGGCGGGATAACACAGGCCTGCCTCGGCGCAGCCCTGATAACGAACCTTAACGACGCCATCTTTTTCCGACCACTGAATAGGATATTGAATATCCACTGCGTCAAAAAATACATCAGAGACGCCGAAATATTCGTCCTCTATTTGCTTAGCTGGTGGAAATTCAGGTTCGCCTAATTCAACGCCTTGCAGTGCGGTCTTAAATTGTTTTTTGTAAAGGTAATAGCCCTCTGCAATCTTCCAACTGAGTACCAGTTGATTGCCATCTTGTTTAAAGTCAAACACAAAGGCTTGGTCCACTGGCAGGAATTCGGGCTCGTCACCGAACAGTTGATTCAGGTCCTGAGCGAAGCCAGGCAGGGCTGCAAAGAGAGAGACACACAAGGAAAACAATAGGGCTTTTATATATTTCATTTTGTACAACTTGTAATCCAATTCAAATAATCCTGACCACCGCCGGCAATATCCAGTACCAGCCACTCCGGCACATCATAAGGGTGCAGGCTTAACACCAACTTATATAATGCATCTGCCAGATTTTTTTGGGTTTTAAACAACATCTGCACTTCTGCATCTTGTTGCACCTGCCCTTGCCATACGTACCAGGATTCCAGCCCGGGGATCAGATTAATGCAGGCAGCCAACTTCTTCTCCAGTGCTTTGGCGGCAATGATACGGGCAATCTCCTGATTTGGACTAGTGCACAGAATCAGACAATGTTCGGGCATGAGCTAAGACCTCAACAGGCTAGATTTTCTTTCGTTGGCCCCGCACATCGCAGAGCTAAAAGTGGCTACTGGCGTTGCACTTTGTAACACTAATAGCCTTGGGATTGCTATATTGGCCCAAACTAATAGGTATATGAACTTCGCTATTGTGGGAGACCCTGTTAAATGGGGAAAATTTTGTTTTTATTGTTTGTGCTGATACCCATCGCGGAGATTGCCCTGCTGTTGGAAGTGGGAGAGCGCATCGGTGGCTGGGAAACGATCGGCCTTATCTTGTTGACTGCTTTTATCGGTGCTGCATTGGTCCGTCATCAGGGGATGAGCACATTGTTTGAAGCAAGGCGACGGATGGATATGGGCGAAGTGCCGGGTCAGCAAATGGCAGAAGGTATGTTGTTGTTGATAGCTGGGGTATTGCTGGTCACGCCAGGTTTTGTCACAGACGCTTTCGGCTTTTTGCTGGTATTGCCTGTTACCCGTCCTTTGTTGGCCAGAGCACTGTTGTCAAAAATGCAACTTCAGGTAGTGCAATCGGCCTCGGTACGTTATGGCGAGCATGTATATCAGTCTCGCGCCGGCGACAGCCACCGCACCTTTGAGGGGCAGTTTGAAGTAAAAAACGGCCGTGATGACAAGGATGATGAGCCTCCATCGCAGTTGCCCCCGCGCTAGCGATTGGCTTGTTCTTCGCGAATGACTTAGTTAACGTAGAAAAATACGCTCTGCTCGCCAAGGAAATCTATGTCCCGTCTGCTCGTCCTCTTTATCTCGATATGTTGGTCGTTTTCGGTTGTCGCCGGTCAAGCTGCTGTGGCCATGCCAGACAGCTATAGTGCTAAAGCGGCAGCCAAGGTATTGGAAGAGGGCGGAAACGCTGTGGATGCTTCTATTACCGCCGGTTTTGTACTGGCGGTGACTTTACCTGAAGCAGGCAACCTCGGCGGTGGTGGCTTTATGTTGTTTTATCAGAACAACAAAACCGATTTCCTCGATTATCGTGAAAAAGCCCCGCAAAAAGCCCATCGGGATATGTATTTGGATGACAAGGGCGAGGTGCAAACCGAAAAGCCACTCTACGGCATTCTTGCTTCCGGTGTGCCTGGCTCGGTGATGGGATTATGGCAAGCCCATCAAAAGTACGGCAGTTTACCCTGGGAACGCTTGGTGCAACCCGCTATCGAATTGGCGGAGAACGGCTTTATTCCGCACAAAAAATTGCAGGCTTATGTGCAGGAATATCTGGATGAAATTGAAGCGGCCCCCCATGGCCGCAACTTCGCCAAATATTTTGCAGCACTCACAGGCGGACAACGGTTTAAACAACCAGAACTGGCAGCCACATTGACACGCATTGCCAAACAAGGACCCAAGGATTTCTATGAGGGAGAGACAGCCGATAAGCTTGTCAGCTTTATGCAACACCACGGCGGATTGATAAGCAAAGAAGACTTAAAGCAATATCAGGCACAATGGCGTACGCCGCTGCAAAAGTCTTGGCGCAGCTATGAGGTGGTATCGGCACCGCCGCCAAGTTCAGGTGGCTTGGTACTGCTGCAAATGCTGGCGATGCTCAGTGACAAGATCGATTGCCTGGAAGATGTGGCGCATAACTCTACCCGCTATGTGCATTTACTGGCTGAATTGGCTAAACCTGCCTTTGCCGATCGCGCTGAATATATGGGCGATCCGGACTTTTATCCTGTGCCGGTGCAGAAATTACTGGATGATGCCTATCTGGCAGAGCGCGCCAAACTGATCAATCCCATCAAGATTTCTGAGACCGAGGCCATAAAGCCGGGGTTGCAAGAGAGCGAAAACACCACTCACTACTCGGTGGTGGACAAATGGGGCAATGCGGTGGCGACCACCACCACCCTGAACCTGTCTTTTGGCAGCGGCATGGTGGTGGAAGGTGCGGGTTTCCTGCTTAACGACGAAATGGATGACTTCAGTGCCAAACCCGGCGTACCCAACTATTTCGGCGCGGTGGGTAAAGATGCGAATGCCATTGCCCCCGGTAAACGTATGCTTTCCTCTATGACCCCTACCTTGTTGATTAAAAACGGTCAGGTACAGATGGTTACCGGTTCACCGGGAGGTACCACCATCATCAGCTCCGTTTATCAGTCCATCCTTAACCGTGTGTTATTCAATATGGATGCGCAATCGCTGGTGGATGCGCCCAGAGTGCATCATCAGTTGCTGCCCAAAAACACCATTCGCCATCATCCCAAGCTGGATAAAACCGTTCAGGATGGCCTGGTAAAAATGGGTTATACCTTGGACGCCCGTCGCTTCGGTGACTTACAGGTTATCGTGCGTGATGCCGACGGCGCGCTTGCTGCGGCATCGGAAAGCAGTGGTCGCGGCCTCTCTATGGTTGTTGAAACGAAATAACCGGGTAGGAACGCTTCGGTCCTGCCTGTCTGACCTCAACAGCCATCAGCAGATAAAAATTTTTTCGATTTTTTTGCTTGATGACCTTGAGTTCCTGAGCGCCACCCCCATCTAGGCAGTCAGCAAAGAATAGGGCGCTTCGGTAAATGCCGTGGCGCCACAACTTACCCGAGCGATCGGGGCCTATCATTCTATATTTGGCAATTTCAGGAGATCTGAGAATGAAAATCCGTCCTTTACACGACCGTGTGATCGTCAAGCGCAAAGAGCAGGAAAGCAAATCTGCTGGCGGTATTGTCCTGACTGGCTCTGCAGCCGAAAAGTCTACCCGTGGTGAAATCATTGCCGTGGGTAACGGTCGCATCCTGGACAATGGCGACGTAAAAGCGCTGGACGTTAAAGTTGGCGACATCGTGATCTTCAACGATGGCTATGGCGTGAAAACCGAGAAAGTAGACGGCCAAGAAGTGCTCATCATGAGCGAAGGCGACATTCTGGCGGTGGTTGAAGCCTAATCGGCTCTCCCTTTTCACTTAGCGAATTAACTGTATTTAGAGGAAGAAAAACATGGCAGCGAAAGAAGTTCGTTTTTCCGATGATGCCCGCAATAAAATGCTTAAGGGCGTTAATATCCTGGCCAACGCCGTTAAAGTAACCCTGGGTCCTAAGGGCCGTAACGTTGTGCTGGAGAAATCCTTCGGCGCCCCCACCATTACTAAAGACGGTGTCTCTGTAGCCAAAGAAATCGAGCTGGAAGACAAGTTCGAGAACATGGGCGCGCAGATGGTTAAAGAAGTCGCGTCCAAGGCTAACGACGAAGCCGGTGACGGTACCACTACCGCCACAGTGCTGGCTCAAGCCATTGTAACCGAAGGTCTGAAAGCGGTTGCCGCCGGTATGAACCCAATGGATCTGAAGCGCGGTATCGACAAAGCCGTTGTGGTTGCCGTTGAAGAGCTGAAGAAGCTGAGCGTTGATTGCGCCGACAGCAAAGCTATCGCTCAGGTGGGTACTATCTCTGCCAACTCTGACGAAGAAATCGGTAAGATCATTGCCGACGCTATGGACCGCGTAGGTAAAGAAGGTGTAATCACCGTTGAAGAAGGCCAGGCTCTGCAAAACGAGCTGGACGTGGTTGAAGGTATGCAGTTCGACCGCGGTTACCTGTCTCCCTATTTCATAAACAAAGGTGAGACCGGCACCGTTGAGCTGGACAACCCCTTCATCCTGTTGGTAGACAAGAAGATCTCCAACATCCGTGAAATGCTGCCCACTCTGGAAGCCGTTGCCAAGGCCTCCAAGCCGCTGCTGATCATTGCCGAAGATGTGGAAGGCGAAGCCCTGGCCACTTTGGTAGTGAACAACATGCGCGGTATCGTTAAGGTTGCTGCGGTTAAGGCTCCTGGTTTCGGTGACCGTCGTAAAGCCATGCTGCAGGACATCGCTGTTCTGACTGGTGGTACGGTGATTTCTGAAGAAATCGGTCTGGATCTGGAAAAAGCCACGCTGGAAGATTTGGGTACAGCCAAGCGCGTTGTCATCAACAAAGACAACACCACCATCGTTGACGGTGCCGGTGAGCAAGGTGCTATTGAAGCCCGTGTTGGTCAGATCCGTGCACAAATCGAAGAAACCACTTCTGACTACGATAAAGAGAAGCTGCAAGAGCGTCTGGCCAAGCTGGCCGGCGGTGTTGCCGTGATCAAAGTCGGTGCTGCTACCGAAGTGGAAATGAAAGAGAAGAAAGCTCGCGTTGAAGACGCCCTGCACGCTACCCGCGCCGCCGTTGAAGAAGGTGTGGTCCCTGGTGGTGGTGTAGCCCTGGTTCGCGCTGCCTCTAAGGTTGCCGAGCTGAAAGGCGACAACGAAGACCAGACTCACGGTGTGAAACTGGCCCTGCGCGCCATGGAAGCTCCTCTGCGTCAGATCGCGTCTAACGCCGGTGCAGAGTCTTCTGTTGTAGTGAACAAGGTTAAGGCCGGTCAGGGTAACTTCGGTTACAACGCCGGTAACGACACCTACGGTGACATGCTGGAAATGGGTATCCTGGATCCTACCAAGGTAACCCGTTCTGCCCTGCAGTTCGCGGCGTCTATCGCCAGCCTGATGATCACCACCGAGTGCATGGTAGCTGAGATGCCAAAAGATGACGCTCCTGCTATGCCTGATATGGGCGGCATGGGTGGCATGGGCGGTATGATGTAGTGCGACGAGAGTCGCTTAGGTTGCTAGCCTAACAGGACTACCTCAGGGAGGTTACTTTTCGTAACCTCCCATATTCCTGTAAAAATAGTATTGACAGCCATGGTTATATTCTGATTTTATAACTATACGCTTCTACCCTTTAGGTAGAGATCGTTGCTTTAACGAAGCGTCAACCTTAGCAGCCTTTTTGGCCTTTCTTATTACACTCAAATCTCCTTTTTGGAGGTTAAGTGTATGTCAAAAATATAATCTTCGTTTCTAGAAGATTTCAATCTGGTTCTTTGGTTAGTTATTAACGTTATGACTTCCCACATTGCGAACCGCATGACTACATTTAGTCTATCAATCTTGTTTAGCCTTAGATTCTGACTATCTCGGTTTGTGGGTTTTTTTCCACATAATTGGGCGTCAATTTCTACTGCTACTCTTCGCTTTTTGCGCTTTTTGCGCTTTTTAATTCATTGATAGTCGATACTATCTAGCAATTTTGCGGCATAAGCTGTTGTAGTTATTGTCTCACCGTTTTGTTTTGGCATTCCGATAGTGAGACCTGTTATACGGCTAACAGTAGCCTAGGGATAGTGCGATGCTGGTAACGGCATGGTGCGAAGCTTCCTGACAATGTACCTCTGCGCAAGCAGTGCCTTTACCTGTGAGGGTGGGGTATAGCACACGAACAATACGTGAGCTGGGGGCTAGGCTGGGTAATATGGTTAACGCAAGTGAACTGCTGTTAAACACCGTCAACTGCAATGAGCGAAAGATTGTTGTTACGCTCTGACCAAAAGGTACGTGGCCGGTTATTCCTTTTACATCTGGGAATACGCCGTCTTCAGGCCACCGGTGGATAGGCAGAATCTAAGTTGCTCGTGTAACTACAATGGAACTCGGTAAGCCCGATTGTTCGCCTTGCGCTGCAAGGCAGGTGTTCCATAAGGAAAGCTGTTGGACAAGCGGGTAAAGGATGTCTGACCAAGCGAAGGCTACGCTGTAATGGCGTGGATAGGGGTTCAAACTTTGCCCTGACCCGAAAGGGTGCCAAATTCAGACTGGTCTTTAATCGTGTGAAGGCTTGTAAAGCCATCTTAAAACCAACCCAAATGGGGATTAGCTATCCCCATCTGGGGCGGGCTTTTCTCCATTTTAGGTTAAGGAGAAAAGCAAGATGAGTACGACACTGTCAGTACCTGCGTTCTCCCACCCACCAACGGGCTGGCATACCATTCACTGGTATCTAGTGCAGCGGCAGGTGCGAGGGCTACAGGTGCGGATCGCGAAGGCGACTAAGCTACAACAGTGGCGCAAGGTGAAAGCTTTGCAACGCATGTTGGTGCGCTCGTTTGCAGCCAAGGCATTGGCTGTTAAACGGGTAACAGAGAACCGTGGCAAAGCAACGCCCGGTGTCGATGGGGAGTTGTGGAGCACCCCCGAAAGTAAATGGAATGCCATATCGAGGATGAAGCGGAAGGGCTATAGGCCCAAACCGCTTAGGCGGGTTTACATTCCCAAGTCCAACGGCAAACGCCGTCCTTTGGGGATACCGACCATGCTCGACAGAGCCATGCAGGCGTTATACCTGCTGGCGCTAGAGCCGGTGTCGGAAACCACTGCCGACCGCCACAGCTATGGGTTTCGCCCCATGCGTTCATCCGCTGATGCCATAGAGCAACTCTTTGTGAACCTCAGCCGGAAGAACTCTGCCAAATGGATTTTTGAAGGGGATATTTTGGGATGTTTCGACAACATTGGTCACGATTGGCTACTTGCCAACATTCCGTTGGATAAACAGGTACTCAGAAAGTGGCTCAAAGCTGGATTCATGGAATCCGGTGGGTTATACCCAACAGAAGCAGGAACGCCGCAAGGCGGGATCATTTCTCCGGTATTGGCCAATTTGGCGCTTGATAGTTTGGAAGCGGTGCTTGAGTCCCATTTTGGGCAGAAGAATACCAAAGCCAGCTACAAGACCAAGGTCAACTACGTGCGCTATGCGGACGACTTCATCATCACAGGTATCTCGAAAGAGTTACTGGAAGATAAAGTCAAACCCCTCGTTGAAGCCTTTATGGCCGAGCGGGGGTTAACGCTGTCGCAAGAGAAAACAGTGATCACCCATGTTTCGGAGGGATTTGACTTTCTCGGCCAGAATTTACGCAGTTATAACGGCAAGCTTTTAATTAAGCCAAGCCGCAAGAACATGCGCAACGTGCTGAGTAAGTTGAAAGGCATAGTGGCAGGTAACAAAACGGTCACTGCTGGCAATCTGATAATGATGCTTAATCCTGTTCTACAGGGTTGGGCAAATTATCATCGCCATGTGGTGGCTAAGGAAACCTTTAACTATGTGGACTACCGGATGTGGAAGATGCTTTGGAAGTGGTGCAGGCGGCGGCATAAAAACCGTGGCTACCGTTGGATTAAAGGCAAGTACTTTAAGTCGATGGGCAACCGCAACTGGGTGTTTTCCGGTGAGTTGGAAAAAGGCAATTTTGCCCGTCTGACTTACACCATGGATACGCCGATTAAGCGACACACTAAGATAAAGGCGGAGGCAAATCCGTACCTGCCGGTATATGAGGAATATTTTGAGCAGCGCCTTGAGCGAGCTTGGAAAGATTCTATGCACGGTAGGGACAAATTGCTGACGCTTTGGCTCAGACAGCAGAAACGCTGTGTTATGTGCCACCACCTTATCACCAAGGAGACAGGATGGAATATCCATCATGTTGTCGACCGGGTAATGGGTGGTAGCGATAAACTGAGCAATCTCGTGTTGTTGCACCCGAATTGTCATCGGCAGTTGCATGTTGGAGACCGGTAGTGCCTTAAATTTATACAAATGGATTGAAATACTGTTTATTCATCCATATGTAAAATGATGAGCGATTCTGCTCAGTATTAAGAGGCACCTGAAAATGAGTAAGAACCAATGGGTTGTCCAACGTAAGGATAGTTGGGCTGTGCGTGGTGAGGGTAACACTCGTGATACGTCACACCACGCAACTCAGCGGGAAGCAATTGATGCTGCTAGACAAACAGCTCGGAATCAGCAGAGTGAGTTGATTATCAAAGGTAGAGACGGAAAAATCCGAGCTCGAGACTCCTATGGTAATGATCCATTTCCTCCGCGCGACAAGAGCTAGTTTCTAGCTAATCCAAAAGCGACAGGTTGTTGTCGTCGCTTTTCACTTACTCTCCAGTCTATCCGTGGAATGTCTCCATTCGGTGGTTCAATAAACAACTGGTCGACCAGATGATTGGTCATACCAGTTGGTTTATTATACTGTTGTCATTCAACAGAGTACGTGCCGATGGCTTCTGGTAAAACTAACTTCGATAGTCATAAATGGGGATTAAGATGGGTTCATCATCTTCGAGAACTACGTTCAGTAATAGATGAGGTAATGTATCTTATCTGTTCAATACGTAAGTTACTATTAGTGATGGGCTCTATCATTATTATCCCTTGGATTACCGAGCTCTTAACCAGATTTTTTGGTTAGTGTCCAGTTGTAGTTTGTTTACATAGAAGGATGACGTGTTCATGGAACCACTCTTTGCCAGCCAGTTGATGATTTGACTCTGGTTGTTGGCTTTTATATCTTCTTTAAACGCTCCCCATTGGGCCGCCGTGAGAAGTAAGGTTAGCCATATAAGCAAGCAAGTCGCTGGTCAGTACTTAGGTGCTGACTTATAAAGGCTTGAGCCGTATGCGGGGAAACTCGCACGTACGGTTCTTAGGGGAGGGGCAGCCAGTAATGGCTGTTCCTTACCCGACATCAGCCCAGCGGCTTAAACGCCAGATAGAAAAAACCCGGCTTCTGCCGGGTTTTTTATTGGCTTATTAATCGGATTAGAGGTCGTAGTTCAGCCACATTATAACGCTGTTATCGGGGCTGGCATCTGATATGCCCCTCAGGTAACTGAGTTTATAGCTGAAGGGGGCAAACTTGCCGTTCAGGGCTGGACCAATTTGCTGGGTCTTGCGATGAAATTGCCCAAAGTCGCTGGTGTTGCCATGGTCAAAAAAGCCCTCAAGCGCCAGGCTATGTTTGTTGGGGAGTTTGTAAGTCAGGCTGTAACGGCTTCTAATCTGCACTCCCGAACCAGGATTTTCTCCAAACTGCACCGCACTCATCAGTATTGCCCTGGCAGACCAATCAGCAGAGAGTCGCCATTGGTTAGTCCAATTTACACCAAAGTCTTTTGGCTTATCATCCTCGCGCACAATGAGATCAAAGCGTATTGCGCTATCCCAATCGCTGTTGTCTTGAGTGCTATGCTGAAATTGCCACAGTAGTTCTGCCCGCGCCTGGTCAAACTCTAAATCGGCCTGATTATCCCGATATTGTAATGCCACCCGCCAGTGGTAATCGGCATTGATGGCCTGCTGGTAATGCAGTCTGTGGGCAAAGTTATCGTCCCGGCCATTTTCGCCAAAGGCATTGGCGTAGCGATACTGTAAGGACCGGTCCTGGGGATCGATCACAGGCCCAAATACACCCCCGGTATTGCCCGCCCAGGCCATCGAAACGCACAGACAAAGTGTGGTAGCCAAGGTACTTTTGATTGCCAATCGCATAGAGGGAGGGAGCATGGATATTTTCCTTGTAGCGGAGCGCGTCTGCATGCTTACCAGCATGTTTGCTGAAAAGAGAATGTGTTGAGAGTTTACCTGATCAGACTAAAAGACCATTTAACATTCTGGTATAGATAGCAATTTTTAAGCATATATTCGCTTTATAGAGTATTTTCATAAGCTACAAGGAAGAGGCTATCTTCTTAGCCACTGCGGTTTTATCTGGTCGGAGTGGCGGTGCTTTCATACAGCCATTACGCTGCGCGCGTTTCTTATGACTAACCAAAATTTGCTCTGACTTTTAGGAGAACCCCATGTCAGGTCTTGATGTTCTAATGCTGTTTTTCCTGCTGGGCGTTGCCGCAGGTTTGCTACGCTCAGACCTGACCTTGCCAAAAGGGTTATATGACACGCTGACCATTTATCTGCTCTTGGCCATAGGCTTAAAGGGCGGGGTTGAGATGGCACGTCAGCCGCTGGGGATGATGTTGCCGCAAATGGGGTTGGTGATGACCTTGGGTGTCATATTGCCACTGCTCGCATACCCGATATTGCGATTCCTGGGGCGTTTCGCCATTGCCGATGCCGCCTCTATTGCCGCCCATTATGGCTCAGTCAGCGTAGGAACCTTCGCGGTGGCGGTGGCGTTTTTGGAAAGTGCCGGTATTGCCTTTGAAAGCTATATGCCGGTGTTTGTGGTGGTGCTGGAAATGCCCGCCATTGCCGTTGGTATTATGATTGCCCGTAAAGGTATGGGCGGACCCATCCCGGTGGGACGATTGCTGCACGAGGTATTCTTAAGTAAAGGCATGGTGCTGCTTGGTGGCGGATTGCTGATCGGCTTTTTTGCCGGTCCCGATGGTGTGAAAAGTATCCAGCCCTTCTATGGCGATCTCTTTAAAGGCATGTTGGCGCTGTTTTTGGTAGATATGGGACTGGTGGCTTCCCGGCGGGTCAAAGCGCTCAGGCAGTGTGGTGTTTTCCTGATCAGCTTTGCAGTATTAATGCCGCTGGCATCCAGTCTGTTTGGTGTGGCGTTGGGGCAATTTATGGGGCTTTCGGTGGGCGGCATCGCTCTCTTAGCTACTTTAGCCGCAAGTGCCTCCTATATTGCCGTGCCCGCCGCCATGCGCTTGGCCGTGCCAGAGGCTAATCCAACCTACTCCATTACCGCGGCCTTAGGGGTGACCTTCCCCTTTAACGTGATATTTGGCATTCCCCTTTATCTGCAATTTGCCGAGCGTTTTGCCGGAATCTAACCCGCTATAGGTATGGCCAAGGACGGTCTAAAAAGCGCCAAGAGGAATCCCAAGTTCACTGGCCTTGGGTATTTTTAACAATCTGTTATCAGTACCGTATAAAGTTAGTAACATACTGTCTTTATTAAAGAAATTTTTTCAGGGGGACTGTGCAACCATAATCCAAGTGTGTAGAATTCGCGCGCCTGCAGGGTGTTCAAAAACCAAGCAGAGAGAGTTGTTCCACCACAAAGAAATTGCACACAATCTATTTGTCGCTTTTCGCTCTGCGTCAGTGAGCTAGAGACTAGCTTTATGTCGTTACCAGAATCATCATCAATCACCCAAAAGAAACGAGTTATCAGCCAAAGTGCAGACAAGCTTTATGCTCCGTTGCTTATCGCACTGGCCTTTGTTGTTGCAGTCATATTGTACCGGCAACTCAGTGGTCATAGTGCCTATCAAGGTGGCTCTGTAATTGGACAATGGCTGTGGAACGATGGCTTTTCCCTGTCATTGCTTGGCTTTGGTATGTTGTTATTACTGTGGCAGGTGAGTTTTGCCTTGCGCTACAAATCCTTTGTGCTGCCTGCAGGTGCTGAATTACCGACCCTAACGGTGGTGATCCCCGCATATAATGAAGGCGCGCAGATCCTGGATACCGTGCGCAGTGTGATGAAAAGCGATTATCCCAAAGAAAAACTTCAGGTTATCTGTATCGATGACGGCTCCAAGGATGATACTTGGCATTGGATCCAGGCCGCACATCAAGAGTTTAGCGATGCGGTTTCCATCATTAAACAACCAACTAATATGGGTAAGCGCTGTGCTCTGATGGCCGGTTTTGCCAAGGCCACAGGTGAAACCATTGTCACTCTGGATTCCGATTCAGAAGTGCTACCCAACACCTTATCCGAAATCGTTTATCCCTTTATGGCTGATAAGCGCATTGGCTCTGTTGCCGGACATGTGCGGGTATTAAACCTAAATGAAGGCATGATCCCAAAAATGCTGGAAGTGTCTTTCACCAGTGCCTTTGACTTTATTCGTGCCGGCCAGAGCGTCTATGGTGGCGTTTTCTGTACCCCGGGTGCCTTGTCCGCCTATCGCACCACAGCCTTAATGCCCGTTTTGGAAGAGTGGTCAGAACAACAGTTCCTGGGTAAGCCAGCCACCATCGGTGAAGATCGTGCCTTAACCAACCTGATGCTGGCCTCGGGTCATCGCGTGGTCTACCAGCGCAATGCCGTAGTGTTGACCAAAACACCTACCACCTACCATGCCTTGCGCCGTATGCTCACCCGTTGGGCCCGCAGCAATGTGCGTGAAAGTCTGGTCATGTTTAACTTTGTGTTTAAGCCTTTTAGAACGCCTGGCGAGGGCGCCAACTGGATCCGCTTATTCAGTGTCACGCAAATGCTGCGCATGACCCTGTTCGAAGCCCTCAAAATAGCGTTAGTGATGGCAGTGATTTTACATACCCATAGTGCGCTGCTGGGGATTGCATTGGCGTGTGTAAGCGCTGCGGTAATACCTGCCGTGGTTTACTACCTGCGCCACAGAAAAGCCTTTGGATTTACCTGGGCGCTGCCCTACACCTTCTTCTGGATGTTTACCCTGGCCTGGATCCCGTTGTGGGGCATGCTCAGCGCCGGCAAGTCCGGTTGGTTAACCCGCGTACTGCCCACCGAAAATAGTGCCAAGGAGCCTTCATTGGCCGAAACGGCTGAAAGCCTGCCAGTAACGCTGGGGTTAAACCAATTCCAAATCGAAGGCGCAAGAGAAAGCTGATGGTAGGGGCGAAGGCTTCCCCCTTCGTCCATTTCTTTCCCCTCTTGGTGCTTTGCTCACCAATCGCTCTTGGGTAGGATAGAACTTTCTATGCTACCCGGAGGCGAAATGCCTGTATCTCGCATCTTTTTACCCCTGGCAGGGGGCGTGCTATTTACCAGTGGTATGGCAACTGGCCTGATGGCGGCCTCCACCTCTGATTCACCGCAGCGTACAGAGCAGCATCGGGCCGAGCTATCCGGAGCTGAACATATGCAGGTGATTGTTTCCACTGCAGAATATCAGCCTGGTGAAACCATCCGCCGCCATACACATAGTGGCCTTGAGGCCGTCTATGTAGTGCAGGGGGCAAGCATAAGCCTCGCTGACAACACGACCAAAGAGTTGAAAACGGGAGTATCGCTATTAAACCTGCGCGATGTCAGTCATGGCGGATTTAAGGTCACCGGCGATAATCCGCTGCAACTTTTTACCGTACATATAGTGGATAAAGACGCGCCACTGTATCACTTTGAATAGTGCTTGATGACAAGGATGATGATATGCAAACCATAGACTGGAATGACTTTCAGAAAGTTGATATTCGCGTCGGCACTATTATCGAGGTCGAAGATTTCCCCGAAGCCAGACGTCCTTCCTTTAAGCTTAAAGTGGATTTTGGCGCGGAAGTCGGCATCAGAAAATCCAGCGCCCAGATCACCGACCTCTACAGCAAAGAGGATTTGTTAGGTAAGCAAGTGCTGGCAGTGGTGAACTTCCCGCCCAAGCAAATCGGCCCCTTTATGTCCGAATGTCTGGTCACCGGCTTGCATCGCCCTGATGGCTCAGTAGTACTGGCAAGCGTCGATATGTTATTGCCCAACGGCGCGCGCCTGGCCTGATGGGGCCTGCGATATAAGGTGTTTGAGTTGCAGTACCCCAAACACCCCAACCATGACTGCAACGACCAAGGTGGCGGCTATTCCTGCATCTGTGGTAATCCAAAGACCATTAATCAGTAAAGCCAGTGAGCCAATCACCCACAAAAGGTCCCCCAAAGAAAAATACAACACCAGCCACTTGCTTACCACCGCCCGGCTGGCTGCCCACCAGAGGTGCAAGCCATTAAAAAGCAATATGCTACCTACCAGCTGAAAAGCAAGAGCGGGCGCCGGTTCTTCAGCACCAAGGAACATACCAATATCGTTGGGTACAACCAGGAAAGCGAGTCCGAAGAGCAAGCAGCTGAGGCCATTCGCCTGCAATATCCGTTGTAGAGTGACCATCTCATGTACCTTATGTATACTTGGTTGACATAAGGTTAGGGGTGTAAAACCAATATGTCAACAAGGTTTACAAAAGGCGGCGTGCCAATGGTAGAGAGTCAGTCACTCCAGTTGGTGCAGGCAACCGCGCGTGTCAATGATCAGGTCGCCAAGTTGTTGGCCATGAAACTTCAGGAGAAGGGCTATTCGGGCATTACCCCTTCGCTGCTGGGTTTTCTCGGCGCTTTGGAATGTGGTGTCAACTATGGGTCTGAAATTGCCAGAAACTTAGGAGTCTCTCGTCAGATGGTGGCCAAAACCGCCAAGGAACTCTGCCATGCTGGTTATCTTCAGCAGGAAGACGATATCGGCAGGCAGAAGAGAATCCTGTTTACCGCAAAAGGTGAACAATTGATGTCGCAAGCCAGGGCGCTACTGTCAGAGCTCGACAGCTACCTGGCAGAGGGATTGGGTAAGAATAAGCTTAACAAGTTATTGAATAACCTGGCAAAGGTGAACCAAGCGCTGGAAGCGCATCACTAACATCTGCGCCTTTTTATGAAATGTCGACAATCCAGGCATTAGCCTTAAGTCTAATGCTATTTTAAGCCAATATTGTCTACAGTTTGCCCTATGCAGCCTTGTTTATTGCAAGTGCCAAGTTGAGCAACACAGGTGGGCAACGCCATGTCTTATCAAACCGAATATCAAGCATCCATCCAACGTCCTGAAGCTTTTTGGGCTGAGCAGGCCGCCGGTCTTCCCTGGTTCAATCCCCCCACCACTATATTGTCGACGGATGACAATGGTATTGACCGTTGGTTTGCCGATGGTCGCATGAATACCGCCTATATGGCTTTGGATCATCATGTTGAGATAGGGCGTGGCGAGCAGATTGCCCTGATTTATGATTCGCCGGTGACCGGTAGCAAAAGGCAATACAGCTATCGCGAGCTACGTGATGAAGTGGCTTTATTGGCGGGGGTACTCAAAGCCCAAGGGGTGGAAAAAGGCGATCGGGTGATCATCTATATGCCGATGATCCCCGAGGCGGTGATGGCAATGCTGGCGGTGGCAAGGCTGGGTGCCATCCACTCTGTGGTATTTGGTGGCTTTGCTGCCCATGAGCTGGCGGTGCGCATAGACGATGCCAAGCCGAAGATGGTGTTAAGTGCCTCTTGTGGTATCGAAGTGAATAAGATCATTGCTTACAAGCCCATATTGGATGAAGCCATTAATCAAGCAAAGCACAAGCCACAAAGCTGCCTGTTATTGCAGCGTGAACAGGCAAAAGCCGCCTTGGTGGCCGGTCGCGATCAGGACTGGCAGGAAACCGTGGCGCTTGCCAAACCCGCAGCCTGGCTGCCAGTGCTGGCCAGTGACCCTCTTTATATCCTCTACACGTCCGGCACTACGGGCAAACCCAAAGGCGTGGTGCGTGATAACGGTGGTCATGCGGTGGCACTGCATTACTCCATGCAGGCGATTTACGATATGCAGCCAGGCGACGTATTCTGGGCCGCATCCGATGTGGGCTGGGTTGTGGGCCATTCCTATATTGTTTACGGCCCACTACTGGCTGGATGCACCACCTTGTTGTACGAAGGTAAACCGGTGCGTACCCCAGATCCCGGTGCCTTTTGGCGGGTGGTGCAAGAGTATGGCGTAAAAGTGTTGTTTGCTGCGCCTACGGCCTTTCGTGCTATTCGCAAAGAAGACCCAGAAGCGAACTATTTGAAAAAACACGATATCAGCTGCCTGAAAACCATCTATATGGCCGGTGAGCGTCTGGATCCCCCCACCTATGAATGGACCACAGAGCATACCGGCAAACCAGTGGTGGATCATTGGTGGCAAACCGAGACCGGCTGGCCCATCTGCGCCAACCCTATGGGCTTGGAGCCCCATGCGCCTAAACCCGGCTCGGCCACTTTGCCGGTGCCTGGTTTTAATGTGCAGGTGTTGGATGAGCAAGGTCGGCTCGTACCTGCTGGTCAGCAAGGCGCGATTGCCATCAAGCTGCCGCTGCCGCCTGGCTGTTTGCCCACCATCTGGGGTGATGTTCAGCGTTTCAAAGAGGGGTATTTGTCTGATTATCCCGGCTATTACAATTCCGGCGACGGTGGTTGTCTGGATAAAGACGGTTATCTCTTTGTGATGGGCCGTACCGATGATGTGATCAATGTGGCCGGGCATCGACTGTCCACCGGTGAAATGGAAGAAGTGGTGGCTGCGCACCCGGCTGTTGCCGAATGTGCGGTGATTGGCGTGACCTGTCCCATCAAGGGACAAATTCCGGTGGGACTGGTGCTGCTGAAGGACGGTCAGGATATACAAGATGCCCAACTGGAGTCCGAATTGGTGGCCAAAGTACGCGCCGAAATCGGCCCGGTTGCTTGTTTCCAAAAAGCTTTAAAAGTGCAAAAGTTGCCTAAGACCCGTTCCGGTAAGATCCTGCGCAAGCTACTGCGGCAGATGGCCGCGGGACAGGAATACAGCCTGCCATCCACCATCGAAGATCCGGATAGCATCGTTCAAATCGAACGGGTGATGCGTGAGCAGGGACTTATCAACACACCCGATTTAGCCAGGGCCATCTGATAGCCCTAAACTTTACCTACTTCCTGGGGTAGAGTAGCCACTCTTTCCCCGGGATTTTTTATGTCACGCTTTTTACTTCCCCTTTTGAGCTTATTGATAGTGTTCGCTGCCAATGCCCAGTGGGTTCAGGACAGCGCCGCTATTATGGGCACCAATATCGAAGTGCAGCTGTGGGCAGAGCAGGAAGAGCAAGGCCGCAAAGGGATTGAAGCCGTGTTTGCCGAGATGCAGCGCATCAATCAGCTGATGAGCCCCTATATTGCCACCAGCGAGTTGTCCCGGGTTAATGCAAACGCCGCCCAGAGACCGGTTTCTGTCAGTCAGGAGCTTTTTGCGCTTATTGCCCTTTCTGTTGATATCTCGGAAAAAACCGCGGGGGCTTTTGATATCACCTTCGCCAGTATCGGCTTTTTGTACGATTACCGCGCTAAACAAAAACCCAGCGATACGCAGATAGCCGAGCAGTTACCGGCCATTAATTACCACCATTTGTTGCTGGATCCTGAACAGCAAAGCATCCAATTCGCGCACAACAATGTAAAAATCGATCTGGGCGGCATTGCTAAAGGTCATGCGGTGGATAAAGCCATCGAAAGGTTACAGAAAATGGGCTTTAAACACGCCCTGGTGACGGCCGGTGGCGATACCCGCTTGTTGGGGGACAGACGCGGCCGTCCCTGGATGGTGGGCATTCGCGACCCTAGAAACCCGGACAAGCAAGCGGTCGTGATGCCGTTGGAAGACTCCGCGCTTTCTACTTCTGGTGACTATGAACGTTTCTTTGAAGAAGGTGGCGAGCGTTATCACCATATATTGTCGCCGAAAACCGGAAAATCCACCCATGAGGTGCAATCGGTATCGATCATGGGGCCAAGCAGCACACTAAATGATGCCCTTTCCACCTCAGTGTTTGTACTTGGGGTGAAAGACGGTATCGATTTGATTAACCGCACGCCAGGCTATGAGGCCATTATTCTGGATAGCCAACGCAAGTTGCATTATTCCTCTGGATTGGGCATGGAATAGGTTTTAACCGCAGAGAAGAGAGGTGTTGTGCTTTGTGACCGTATTAACTGTAGATATTTTCATCAATATTTCTGATACTGGCTCTGGAATCAAATCTATAACCACAACAAGGATTTATGATGGGACAGATTCAACGCATCGGTTGTGTGTTGCTACTGGGTGGCACGCTGCTGGCCTGCAGTCAGGCACCCCAGGAACAAGCACAGATCACTGCTGAAGCACCAAAGACTGTCGAAAAACCCTTTAAACAATATTCTGCCGCAGAGTTCTTCGAGACCACCACCCTGTTTGGTAGCGCCATTAATCATGATGGCAGTGCGGCGTTGGTAACCAGTGATGCCAGCGGTGTTTTTAATGCTTATCGCTATCCCCTTGATGGCAGTGCGCCGACGCAGCTTACCCATTCAGACACCGATAGTATCAACGGCCTGAGTTGGTTTCCGGCCGATGACCGCATTTTGTATTCCTCCGATCAGGGCGGTAATGAACTCAACCATCTCTACGTGCTAAACGCAGATGGTGCAGCCACCGATATCACCCCGGGAGAAGGTCATCGTGCGCTGTTCTATGGCTGGCACAACAACGATAAACAGTTCTTTGTGGCCACCAACGAGCGTGACAACAAGGCCATGGATCTTTACCTCTACAATATCGAGGATTTTTCTCGCGCCTTAATATTTGAGAATACCGATGCGCTTGGACTGCAAAGCGTCAGCGATGATGGTCGCTGGGTTGTTATCTCTAAGGTCAATACCAATGCCGATGATGATCTCTTTATTGTCGATCTGAACGCAGAGGACAAATCGCCAAAACATATCACCCCGCATGAAGGCAATGTTACTCATGCTGCTTATACCTTCACGCCAGACAACCAGTACTTAATCTTTGGTAGTGACCAGGGCAGCGAATTCAGCCAGGCCTATCGTTACGAACTAAGCAGCGGTACGACCACACAAGAATATGCCGCTGATTGGGACGTGGCTTTTTACTATTTTTCTGAGAATGGTAAGTACCGGGTTGCCGGTATTAATGCCGATGCCCAGACCAAGCTGGATATAGTCGATACCACAACGGGTAAGGCATTGATCTTGCCGGCATTGCCAGAGGGGGATTTAAACGGAGTTAACTTTTCCAAGGATGAAAAGCACCTGGTGTTTTACATCAACTCAGACGTATCTCCGTCAAACCTGTATAGCCTTAGTATTGGTGCAGAGAATGCAAAGCGGCTGACCAACAGCCTGTCGCCAGCGATGGACGAAATCCATCTGGTCAGCAGCGAAGTGATTCGCTATAAGAGCTTTGATGAGCTGGAAATCCCTTCCTTGCTGTTTAAACCCAAGCAAGCCAGTGCAGATAACAAAGTGCCGGGTATTATCTTTATCCATGGCGGACCCGGCGGACAAACCCGCAAAGGTTACAACGCGCTGATGCAGCATCTGGTTAACCATGGTTATGCCGTGCTGGGGGTTAACAACCGTGGCTCCAATGGTTATGGCAAAACCTTTTTCCATTTGGATGACAAGCGTCATGGCGAAGATGACTTACAGGACATTGTTTTCGGCAAAAAGTACCTGCAATCACTGGATTGGATAGATAATGAAAAAATCGTGGTGATGGGCGGTAGCTACGGCGGCTATCTGACCATGGCGGCCATGACCTTTACCGATGAATTCCAACTGGGGATTAATATCTTCGGTGTTACCAACTGGGTCAGAACCTTGGAGAGTATTCCGCCTTGGTGGGAATCATTCAGACAGTATCTGTATGATGAGTTAGGCGACCCGGCTACCGATAAAGAGCGTCTGCATCGTATTTCTCCTTTGTTCCACGCAGACAAGGTGAAAAAGCCGGTGTTGGTGGTGCAAGGGGCCAACGATCCTAGGGTACTTCAAGTAGAAAGCGATGAAATGGTGGCGGCTATCCGGGCCAATAATGTGCCGGTGGAATACGTGTTGTTCGATGACGAAGGCCATGGTTTCCGCAAAAAAGCTAACCGCATCACCGCCCAGGAAGCTTATTTGTCGTTTTTGAAAACACATTTATAACTGATTGGCGGCCACCAGGCCGCCATTTTCAAGGTACCGGAGGTTGCTGTTGATAAGAATTGTTTTCCTGGCTCTGTTTTTGCTGCAAGGCAGCGCTGCCAATGCCAATGCCAATGCCAATGCCAATGACGAGAACTATGTGATTGGCGTTAACAGTGCCTACGCGGGTGAAAAAAGCCGGGAAATCATCGAGTCCCTTTTCAACACCATGTACGCGCCGCTGGGCATACAGCCTAAGTTGCGCTTTTTACCTTCCAAACGCGGCCTGCAATCGGCCAATAACTTGGAAATAGACGCCGAGGCAGGCAGAGCGCATTGGGTTGCCGAAGACTACCCCAACCTGTTCGCCGTCAGCACACCCATGCTCGATCATTATGCCTATTGGTTCTGTCTGGATCCGAACAAATGCAAGAAGGATAAAGCCTTATTTTATTCGGTGACGGGCGGTTTTCAGGCCGCCCGACCGTACTGCGAAAAATATCTGTTAAATTGCCTGTTTGAGCACAACATTTCCTTTATGGGAAAACTCCTGACCAATGGCGTGGTTGATGCGCTGATTGGCAATAAAAAACTGATTTCTACGCAACTTTGTGGCAGTGATTTGGCAAAAATTTATTACCGCAAAGAGCGTAACTTAAAGGTAGTAAGCTACCACCTTGTCAATAAAAAACACCAAGCTAAGCTGCCAGCCCTAGCCGATTCTATTAAGCAAATGCATCAACGCGGCGACTTCAATGCCTTCGATACCTTTATTAATGAGCTAGCCACTGACTGCACTACCGAATTTGTGGAGTTGCCTGAGTCGGCTTGATTTTTTCACCGCAGAGGCGCTGAGAGCACAGAAGAGGAAAGAGAGTCATCAGGGCTTAAAGGTTTGCCATTCCCGCTGTAGTTTGCGGGAATCCATGTCCCAGCTAACCGAGCTTTTAAGATTACTATCTAAACCCACACTTGTTCAGTTTACCAAGTTAAACGTCCGATCATACAGTAGTTAGTGATAGGCATTTGTTGAGCCTTTGCAATAGGGGCAGCCTATGCTCTGCCCCTATTACAATCTCCAACTACTAAACAGCGTTTGCTTGGCTTGTTGATCAGTGGATGAACTTATTAAAGATCGCTAATGGTTGACCTATCTCTACCATCAAAGCTTTTATGTCTTCAGGGGAAGCGGTTTCTGCCGGTATATAGTTACCTTCGTCAGTTCCATTCCATAAATCAGGCCATAGGGCCAGGCTTGTTTTCTCAATAATATTGAGTCTGGGTGCCACACGCAGACCCATCTCATCTGTTGAGTTCCAGGTCGCCCATTCCAGTAGTACATATCTTCCTTTCTCTTCCCTATCCAGAACATACCAGTGCCGGTCAATATGTAACATCCAATTCGGTTCGTATCTGGATAACGTCAGAAGGTTGCCCGTTAATTGCCAGTTCCATTGAAGAGATCTAAGTTCTATACCCGTTTCGTTAAACGGGTCCGTATAACCTGCGGCAACATTCTTTGCGCTGCCATCAGTATTGAACTGATAACCAAATACATTTGGCGTTGTCAGTAGTTCTCCATTCCAGCGAGAGGGTACAACTGAACCACTGTGTGCTAGGTAGAATTCAGGTAATTCGGTGATCATATCCTGAACAAAAGCGTCGTGGACCGCACTATCTACCTTTGTTACAAGACGGCTGAAGGAAGAGAGCAATTGATTGCCCTGGTATCTTTCGATAAGAGTCAGGTATTGATTTCCTCTTTTTTTGTAAGGTGTGTAGCGATAACTAATGCCATTTTCTTGAACATTGGACAGTGTTATTGCCCCATCGTTAGCAGACCAGGTTACGCCATTCAGATTGGTTGCCAGAGTAAATTCTACAGTACCGTCTTCTTTTAAGTTCAGCATGTCTGGCATGTAGTCCTGTGCTACTTTCCCGCCGAGTAAAGGAAACTCCATGGGTATTGGCAGTACCCACTTCCCTGATGCATCTCCATTGTCCATTTCGGACTCAAACTGTTTGCTCCAGGTGGTTGCACTATGAAAAACGCGATACTCGGCCAGCAGACTGGTACCGGCTGGTAACTCGTCTACTAACCACTGATCTAACTTGATCTGATAGGAATAGGTATGCTCGGCCGCCACTACTCCACCCGAGGACGTTTCAGTGAGCAAAGTAAAGTCTGAAGAAAGTCTGGCAATTGAAATGAACAACCAGTCAGGAATTTTGCCTTGCTGTTGCCATTCGCGTAGTTTAGAAACCAGGGCCTGGTCAAATATGCCTGTGGCCCAATCGAACCATTCCTCTGTAAGGCTTGTCGAGGTATCGAGTGGCACAACAACCTCATAATCCACATGCAGCTTTTTGCCCTCAATACGCCAGGTAACTGGTGACTCATTGTTGACCTGATCATCGCTTCTCTCGTCCCCATATGTCCCTGTTTTGTCTTCATTCAACAGCAAAGTATTGGAATACCAGGGAAGGAAATCGGGATGGTGGGCAATCATGAAAACGTTGCTATTGCCGCTCAATTGAGACTCTGTGAAGTCCTGAATAACAGCTTCCTGAGACAGCGTTTCGGTTTGCGCATCTTCAAGTGCTTTCAAATATTGCGCAGAGAGATTGCCCTGTGCATCCTTAATACCCTGGCTGATCAGGTAATTGTCCAGGGCTTGTTCGGGTTTTGCCGCTTGCTCGAACAAACTGAGGGTCGTAACACCTTCGGGAGGTGTAAAAGCAGAGTTATCGGCAAGCACTTTGATAGCCGATGCCAAATTCAGCAAGGAATCTGGCTGAACCTGAATTTTGGCGCTTTCCAGCTGATCATCTGAGCTGGGATATGCATCACCATTTTTTTCTTTCGCAAGCAAGTCCATCGCTGTGGTGACATGCGTGATATTGGTGGCTGCTTCGCTATTCTGTAAAACCCTATCTTCACCGGCCAATTGGACTAGCTTGTCAAAAGAGCCAACTCCAAAACTTAGCTCAATGTGCTCTTGCCCTCCCTGACCTGAAGCTGTCAACTGGAGCACGGTATCCTGAGGCAAGCTACCCTTTTCAAAGCTGATTTCCAGTCCATACACTCCCTGAGCATCAGCTGCAGTGCTGAAGTTTTGCTCGCCCAAACTGAGCGAAACGATTGCATTAGCTACTTCATCGTCTATGACCTGCCCCTCAATTCGCAGTGTTAGTATCTCTGGTGGCGTTGGCGTTGGCGTTATTGTTCCGTTGCTGCCGCCGCAGGACGACAATAAAGAAGTGCAGATTATGGCGGCTGCAAGGCGACTAAGAGCTAAGTTCCTCATTCTTTCATTCCTGAATGTGTCAATGGTCCACGCAGGAATTGGCAAGTAATGGGCCACGGTGTATTTTGTTATATATATCAGTGCTTTATATTTTTAAGGATGGCGGGGGTAAATCTATATGTAAGCTTTTCTACCTCACCTAATCAGGTGAGATTTTTTCAGGCGAGCATCAAATCACAATTGACTATTTCCTAATCAGGCATAAATTGAAAATATTGCCCGAAAGGGTTTTTATGCTGCAAATAAATGGACAAAAACAACAACATGGAACTGTCAGTCGGTGTGGTGTCAGAGCTGATTGGGCAGATTTATCAGGCGGGGCTGGATGGCAAGTGGTCTGGCGTCATTGACCAACTCAGGGATATCACCCAATCAAACAAAGCCCTTTTCTTCTTACAGAAACTCGATGAACCACAGCCGCTGGGTTTCGAATTCCGAACTAATTTTTCCCACTGTCCCCAAGCACTTGCAGAGTATCAGCGCCGGACTCTCGAGGATCCCTACCTTCAGGTATCGCAGCAAATCGTTGAAGGAGAGGCGATAAACATCAATGAGCATTTGGACGTGTCTTCGCTGGTAGATTCTGAGTACTACCAACGCATATTACTGCCGCTGAAATCCCACTATGTGATGGGGGGGTGTTTGGTAAGAGATGGTATCTACGAGTCCATCTATGCCATCAATCGTGGCCCCGATGATCCTGCTTATAGTGCTAGTGACTTTGAACTGATTAAGATAGTGACCCCACACCTAAGCCGCGCCGTGCAGATATACAAAGATTTAACCCTGTATAAGCGCTATTCCAGCATCAGCAAAAGCATTCTCGACCAGTCGGATAAAGGTGTATTGGTGTGTGATGCCCAAGGGCGTATTTTAATTGCCAATGCCTTTGCCAACCAGGAACTGGAAGGGCGCGAAGATATTCAGGTAACAAACGGCTCACTCAGGCTCTGGCCATCGGCCTATAACCTGCGACTGCATCAATGTTTAACCTTATGCGTTAACCAGCCCCATGCCACAGGCGTGCAGGAGCCGATTTTATTGGAGCGACCAGATGGCGAAACCCTGTTGGTATCCATTGCCCCGTTGGACCGAAGTGCCGGCCTGGTGGATATAGATCAGCCCTGCTGCTTGGTAACCCTGACCAAACAAAATGCCGTGCGCTGGCCAACCCTGATGAAAGAATACGGCCTCACCCCCAAAGAGTTGGCGCTGATCCAGGCCATCAACCGCAAGAAAAAGCTGCAACAACTTACCCTGGAAATGGGGGTGACCTACAACACCCTCGCCACCCACCTTAAAGCCATCTACAAAAAAATGGGTATTCATTCCCAGGCTGAGTTGATGGTGACCTTGGGGCTTTTCCGCTCCTAAAAAAATCTGACTCCCCTGAATAGGTGAGTCAGATGTCCTTCCATATGATTCAAATCGGTCTGATTTAAAACGTATAGGCTACTGAATATTAATGATATTTCTTATGTGGCATGAGCTTTGCCAACACAAATTCCGTTGTTTCACAAGGAGAGTTATCATGAAAAACATGAAGAGTTCTGCACTGGTTCTTGCCGCCTTTCTAGTGCCACCTATAGCAAGCGCAACGCATATTGAAGTTGAAACAAAGATATCAGTTAATGATCCAATATATTTAGGCTGGAATAGCGGTTTTACAGGACCGGCTTATGACCTAAAGCAAAATGACACGGGACTGTTAGAAAACTCACTACTTAGTTATTCAAGCCCTGGACTCCAAGTATCTGCTTTTTCCTCTGCAAAGACTGGTACCATTAAAGCCAAAGCGAGTGCGTTCGGTGGGAATTCTGTGGGTGGAAACAGTCAAGTAAGAGCATATTCTCAAGATAGCTTTACCGTTTCTAATGAATTTTATAAAGGTAAAAAAGGAGAAATTACAGTCGCATTTTATCTTGAATATGACATCTTGCAGATCAATCCAGAGATTTTAGGGCCAGGAGAGGGGAGTGGTGGAGTTATAGGCGGCGGGATCTGGTTTGATGCAAATTTGGGTGGTTCACGCGTGAATTATAGTCACTATGTGTATCGAGATTACTATGGGGAGAATCACGATAATAAGGGAATTATCTATGATGGTACTTTTAATGGCTCAGTATTCCTGTTAACTACAGAATTTATTTTTGGCCAATCAATATGGTACTCAAACCATATGGGACTCACTGCTTCAGCATCTGGGTTTTCTTCTAATTCATACGGTATCTCAATTGACGCCTCGAACTCCAGTTACTGGGCTGGTATTCAGTCCGTTATTATTGATGGTGAAGAGATAACTGACTATCAGCTTTCCTCAGAATCAGGCACAGATTACTCACGCTCTTTTGTGCCAACACCAAGTAATCCCAATCCAGTTCCTGAACCAGAATCTTTACTGTTGATGTCATTAGGATTTTTAGGGCTGTTCGTTAAAAGGTTTAGTTTTTTTAAGTCAAAGAAATCTTTTAAATAAAAATAGGGAATTTATGAAAGTCTTTAACTTCAAGATAATGGTAACAATGTTTCTTTTGGGTGTGGCCTTGCCGCTTCATGCTACGTTGATAACAAATACAATGTCTCAGACGGGAAATATTCGTATTTCCTCAGAAGAATATGCTGATGACCTAAAAAGGGTTGAGTCCGCTTCTTCCGCAAATACTTCGAAATCATCATCTGGTTCGTATGCAATAGCAGAATATGGAATGATAAAAATATGGACCTTCGGAAGTACTGCTCTGCAGACTTTTGAACACCACGATGGTGAGCTTGTTAATGGGTTCGCAAGTGCAGCGTACTCTGACTCGATTACTATTAGTGGCGATATGTATGAAAATAAAAAAGGGTACGTAACCTTTGATATTTATCAAGAAATGCTCATTGATACAAATGTAAGTGCGGGTTCGTTAAATGCCAGAGCTAGATACGGTTTGGACTTTAATATTAGTACTCCATATTTGGGGATAGATAGCAGCAGAGTAGTAATCTCCGCACAGTCCTATTCATCTTCGACCAGCAGTTGGATAAACGGCAGTTATTCTGTTTCTGGGCCTCTTGGCTACATATGGAGTGAAAATTTTGGCGTTAGTAAATTTACCGTATTTCAAGAGTTTGTAGTCGGAACACCGTTATATTTCAGTTTGAGTATGTGGGCGGACGGCCATATTCCTGGAGCACTATACCCTGAGCCTAACTCTGTTACGGCAAGATATTTGGTGGATGCTGGAAATTCGTCATACTGGGGAGGTATCCAATCGGTGACGATCGATGGAGTAGAAATAACTGACTATCAGCTTTCCTCAGAATCAGGCACAGATTACTCCCGCTCTTTTGTGCCAACAGCGAACAATCCCAATCCAGTTCCTGAACCTGAATCTTTGGCGCTGTTTTCTTTGGGTATCATTGGGCTGTTCTGGCAGAGACGCAGATTAAGAACATTTGGGTAAGGCGTTTAGTTTACAGGCTGGAAAATACTTCCAGCCTAATTTTAAAGATTATTAAAGATCACAGCCAATTTAAAATTCCTGCCGACAACACATTCTCTACAGATCTCAAATTCATATAATAATAGGGTGCTCAGACCAGATTGGTTTGATGAGGAATTTTGTTTTTTCTGAAAAATCACCTGGGTAGGTGAGTCAAAAAAACATACTGTCCGATCTGTTTTTCTTGGATTTTTAACCTAAATATATGTTTTTAATTTAATTTTTATCTTGGCTCTTTTCTTGCAAAGGTGCGAAAGTCAACCGACTTTTTATAGCGAGGAAATAATGAGTTATAACATGCTGCCACATAGGGGTTTTCATAAAGAATTCGTAAGAATTGCTATTTTTCTGTCTTTCTTGTTCTGTGTTTTTTCGTGTGGAGGGAGTAATAATGAAGAAAATAGTGGAGTAATTATTGATAATGACCCTGGAGTTATTGTTGATAGTGGTTCTAATGGGAAGCTCGCAGAGTTTAGAGAAGTTCCTATACCAGTTAATGTGCCGGTTATGATTGAATACGTGACTAATAGTGGGATCTACCTGAAAGGAACGAGTGAAAGCTCGGAAAAGACTTTTATTATAAAAGGTGTTGGTCAATTATCAGGTTCTGACTCTTGGGTCCAGGCGGTCATAGATGATTTTGTTTACGATTTTGCTCCTTCTAATGTCTATGGGGAGCGGGAGAGAGAGATTAATTTCTATTGGGTTTCAAGTGATAAGTGGGGACGATATTCTGCCAATGGTGGTAGCCCAAGCTTTGAAGTTGAAAATGATATGCATATCTCTAGAGTGGCTGCAGGTGGAATAGAAGGCATAGCAACGCCAAGGCCTTGGGTAATCGCCGGCGGTATTGGAAATTACAATCGAGGTATTCAATACGTATATCAAGATGACGGGGAATATACTTCTTCTCAGGTAGCTTCAGACTATTTTAGCAAGGCCGCTGACACCCAGGTTTATAGAAATTCAGACGGTATCCTAATTTCCGATCCAAAGTCTCCAACTTTATATATAGGAACTTGTAATAAAATTGATATTTATGAGCCGGATAGATTTGTTTCTAGTCATTCGATTCAGACAAAAGATGATCTTTCCTGTATCAGACAAATGATTTTTTATGAAGGGAAAGTTTGGTTTTCTCATGGGGGAAAGGTATATCTATATCATAATGTTGGAATAGGAATTTCAGAGGAAGTTGCTCAGGTTGATGTTTTGTTTTCATCTCCAGTGCACAATGCCCTACCTGGCAGATTTTGTATCTATGGTGGTGAAATATTTTTGCCTGATGGAACAGCTAAAAGAATAAGTGATGGAAGAGTTAGAAACTGGATTAGAAGCGGTGAGCTTACACCCATGCAAACAGTAGATGAGGCAATGATAAAGGGCTGGTTAGGGTCGGGTATGTATTGTTCCCCAGATGCATCGGGGCCAATTATTTACACACAACCAAACAATTTATCATCTGTGATTGTAGTGTTTCCGTTGGCCCCTGATCTTTAAAGAACTATCTAAAACCATTCGGGCCTTTCGTGGTTACATAGGTGGCCAATGGGGCTTTAAATCCGCCCTTGCACAATAGGCGCAAAAGCCGTCAGGCTATCCATCAAGGTGGCGTTGCCCAGTCCGTGCGTGGGGAAAAGTTGGCTGAAGCGGCCTTGTTCGCCGTGCAGGGCCAGGTAATTGAGGACTACGGTTTCTACCAGCAGATTGACGTTATTGGCCGCCGGGTTAGCGGCCGTTTCCACCGAGCCGTCGGGGCGCATAAAGCCCAGTTGCTGGTGGCGTGCCTGGGTATCGGCGGTGGCGCCTAAAAGCTGTGGTCTGCTACCGGGGTTATAGACCAGGAAAAACGAGGCGGCGGTGGCCGAGTTATCGCCAGTCCACACCCCTTTGCCCCGGCCATTGGCCGAGTCATCCAGCATACCGTTGCTAAACACCGAGCCGTCACTACAAACGTAGAGCATCAGCGGCACGCCCACGCGCGCGGCATATTCCAGGCAGGCGCCCATACAACGTCCGGCACGCAGGTCACGCAGTTCACCGGTGGCGCGGCTTCCGTCATGGTAGTCATAGCCGCCCATGGTTATGGTGCCGGCGCCGGCAAAGCCGTTGATCACCAGCTTGGCCACCGAGGCGGTCTTACGGAACTCGCCGTCACCGTCAAATTCGGCCCGGGTGAAAATACCGTTGTCGCCTACCAACAGCGGATCCAGTTCCGGATTTAAACTGGAGGGGTCACCAAACCTGTCGGCAATATCGGCGCTTTTTACATAGCCACAGCGCACCAAATCTTTAATCACTTCATCGCGCTGCACACCGGTGCTGGTGCGGCCCAGCTTCATATCGCTGATACGCTGGATAGACTCCATCACCGCCACTGAGTCTTGCTGGCTTAAAAGGCCAATTAAATCGCCGGTATCCACCAAACCGGTAACATCTCCAGGGCGGTCTACCTTGGTGGGGCGAAGCGCCGGGTCAATCATCTGCGCCGGGGCCATGGAGTTACCGCCCGAATCGCTGTTACGTGAACCAATCAGGGTTAACAGCGAGCCGTCGGCCCCGGCCTTGTTAATGCCATACATAGGGTTATGCGGGTTATTGCCGGTGTCGTTTTCCGAGCGCGCGGGAATCACTGCGCCATTGATCAGTGCCCTGTTACCCACGCCCACCTTTTCCAGAATGCCACGCAAAAAGGCGCTGTCACTGTGAAAGGCCAGGCCCAATTCGGTATTAATAAAATCCGATAGTCCGGTTTGGGGATTGGCGATGGAAGGCACCATATCGCCCGGCAGGCCCTGACGGCCGTAACCGGCGGTAGACAGGAAATCCAGCTGGCCACCGCGCCCGCCAATGAGCACATTGGAGCCGGCAATATTGGCGCCACCGGCCAAATCAAAGACGATGAAGGGAATTTTGCCCGCGCCTTGGGTGGCGATGCCGCAACTGGCCTTTAGTGCTTCCAAGTCCGCCGAGAGGGTGGCATGGGCGTTTCTGGGGTTGGCAAACAGGCTTAGTACCGAGCCTGCCATCACTGTAGCCGCGCCGGCGCGAAACCCTTGGGCCAGGAAATCGCGCCTTGTCATGGGGCGGCCATGTTGCTCCAGATAAAGCGGTGTATCCAGCGCTTGTCCGGGTTTAGCTTGTTTACGAATAAATCTGGCCATGATCTGTCCTATTGAATCAACATGGCGGCGCTACCTAAAAGCGCTGCGCAACTGGCTTTCACCACGGTTTGGGTATGCCCGGCCGGGCACTGGCCGCCACAGGCGCTGAGGCGATCCATCAGTGCGTTAAGTTCGGCTTCGGTGTTGCCGCTATCGGGCTGATCGGCAAGGTCATCGCCAAGCATTCTCGCCATCAGCGGGTTGATAATCTGATCGCGGCCCTGGGCATCAAAGGCGATGGCAGGCGAACGACTAAAGTCAAAGCCTGGGAAATAGGCGGATCGTAGCCCCGGGGTTTCCACCAACTGGTCACAATATTTAATCGCCAACTGCGTAACCGCCATCTGCTGGGAAGCCAAAAAGCCTTCAATGGCTACTTCTGCCGGTAATTGTTGCTTTAGCTGGTTAAAGGCGCTGCTGACCGCGGTGTTGGTCACCGGTACCGTGGTCATGGCCGCCATACTGGCATGGATTTCGGCAAAGTGACGCAGGCCCAAAAGCGGCTGCTCAGGTAAATCTTGTGGCGTGGCAGGTGGCGGCAGCGCGGCGGGTACCCGCACATGCTCGGCATCGCCAATGCGTTCAAAGGTCAGGAAAAACTCATCCTGGGCCGGACCTTTATCCAGCGCAACTATCGTGCCTTGGCGGGAAATGGGCTGGCCGGTCTGGGCGTCATAGCTTGTTGCAGATAATTGCGTATCCAGATTGGCGAAGACTTGTCCGGCGCTGGATTCACGACCATTGACGCCAATTCGGATGCCCTTGATGGGCACAGTGGGGATCTGTGCACTGCTATCCAGGCTGATAAAGAAGGGCTCGGCAAACAAATAGCTGTAGCTGTCAAACTGGCTGACCTCAAACACCAGGTAGGCCTGCGGCACATCAATCAGATGGGAGAGGCCGAACAGCAGGTAATATTGCTGGCCAACCCCGGCATCGAAGTTGCCCTGGATTTCTGCCTCGCTTAACGTTTTGTTATGAATGGCGACCATACGGATGGTACCGGCCCAAGGCCTGTCATTGGAGGCTTCATTGCCCAGAACCAGGGCAAAACTGCTATCCCAGTCGTTGAGGGTACCTGGCTCTGTCGGGTCCATATCATCGGTAAAGCGGCCGTTAACGTACAGTCGTCTGCCGTTAACAGGGTCATAATTAAACACCACATGCTGTAAGGCCGCTTGCAGATCTTCATCGGCATCGGCGGTGGACAGCGCCGGTGCACCGTTACCGTCGGTGTTGCTGTGCCTCAGCAGGGCATCGTAGTTATACAGGGTTTGCCCTAAGGTAAAGTTACGACGATCCCGCCCACCCGAGTAGCTGACAATACGCGCCGGCCCCTCCTGAGTGACATTGGCCGGGGCGACCCAGGCTTCAATGGCAAATTCGCCGGTGGCGCGAATTAAATCATGCAGTTTCTTACTGGCGCTGGTGGCGCCCTGGGCTTTGCCGGCGCCGAGTTGGATGCCATAGCCGCCCACCCATTCATACTGCCCGCTTAGGGTAAGATCCAAAGCCGGATCCACACCGCTGGTGTCATAGGCAATATTGCCGCTGCCGGTTTTAAACTCCCACTTGCCGATGACATTGGCATCGAAGCGGCCGCCGCCGCTGGCCAGGGTGCCTTCGAACAGGGTCAGGGCCTTGGAATTAACCAGTTCGGGATCTAGCTGGGTCAGGTCGATGCCATCGGCCATGCGTTGAATAGCATTTTGCAGGGCAGTGGCGTCGCTTGGGCAATTGCTCCAGCAGTTGTGGAACTCGTCCCGTAGCCTGCCCACCAGACGGGAATCGGCCGGATTATCCAGATTAATACGGGGTTTGGCCGCCTCATAGGCTTCGCTCACATTGCTTGAAGCAAAATAGGGCGAGATGGGAATGGCCGCCGAATTGGTATGGCAGGAGGCGCAAAATTGGGTCAGTAAGGGATAAAGATTGTCGGCAAAAAGCTGTGGGTCGGCAGGGAAATTTTTATTGGCGCCGGGCTCTTTCACCGGCGGCGCTAACAGCTGGATCTGGGTGGCTTGGCTATTGATATTGGCGCGTTCGGCCCATTGGCCAATCCAGGTGGTGAGGATATCGGCGCAGGCACTGTCACTGGCCAGCCAGCAGTTATGGCCACCTCCCACCTTGGTCACCAAGCGTGACTCCGATGGGTTGCCTAAATTTACCAAGGACGTGACGGCGGCATAGGCCAAATTAATGTCGTCGTTGCGGGCAAAGGTTGGCTCTTGCTCACCTTGCACATGACAAGCGCCGCAGCGATCTTTTGTGGCGATATTATCCCAAAGGGCAGTCTTAAAGTTCTGGATATCTTCGGTGCTGGCCGCTGGACCATTGTAATTGACCACCGGCTGTTCGGCAGGCGGCGGCAGGGGCGTTTCCACTACTTGGGAATCGCTGCCGCCACAGGCCGTCAGCAGTAAAATCAACAATAAGGGCAAGGGGTGTTTATGCAACCACAACATCTTAGTCTCCCTTGCAATAATCGGCAGCGTCGGCGAACAAATCTTTCACCTTATAGCCATTAGCCTGGAAGGTATTGGTCATCTGGCTGACCTGGGTTCTGTCCGCACTGTCCTGCGGCTTTCTTAAACACACATCTTCAAACACCTTGCTCGCCTGGCACTGGGCAAAGGCCTGGCTGTTCGCCAGTTCCTCGCCCATGGACTTGGCGCCATTGCCGCTGCCCGGCAAGCTGTCTGACCAGCCCAGAACCTGGTTAATGCCTTCACGCCAGTAGTTGTCCCAGCGGTCATCCTCAATCACAAAACCATGCACAAAGGTATTGGCGTTAATGCGGTGCTTTTTGGTCACCCGGCTGCCGGTATCGGGGTCGGTCATGCCCGGGCCGTTGTAAAGCAGCGCGCCGCGCTCACCGTCGGGATCGCCATTGGTGTCGTAGTCAAATTCGTAGTAGGCAAAGGCCTGGGCCAAAGGATCCATGCCCGAATGGCAGCCGGTGCAGGAATTCATAAAAATACGGCTGTCACCGCCTGGGCTTCTGCTTACATCCTGGCGGATGCGATCGGGTGGCAGCTCGGTATCTTTGAGGGCTTCCAGGTCGGTACAAAGGTGGTTAATCAGGGTAAAGCGAAACATGGCGCGATTGGTGCCGTCTTTAAAAAAGGCGCGGGCGCCGGCGCGGGTGGTCATCACGCCGGCGGTGGCGTCAGGGGCCAATCCGGTCACTGCCGATTGGCTGCTGGCGACTAACGCGTCTTTCAGGTTAATTTGCCCGTCTTCCATGGCCTGGTAATGGGCATTGCTGCTATTGCTATAGGCTGGTAAGCCCAGAGAAGATTGGCCCAGATAGAGAATATCGCCGGACAGTAACTGACGAAAATCCACATCATCACGCACCATGCCAATTACCGTGGCGCTGTAGTCATTAAGCGGGGCAAACTTATCGCCCTCTTCATTGGTCCAGGGGGTGACCCAGTGCTTCAGGGTAATGCTGTAAAAAGCCGGGTTATCCATGGCTAGATCCGCTGCCGCGCGGCTGTCGCCGTTTTCCAGCAGTTGGCTCATTTGCGTCAGCACCTGTGCACTTGGCGGAATGCCGGCCAGGCGATCATGCATACGTTTGGCCTGCTCCTTGGACCCGGCCTGCCCGCATGGCGAAGCCAGCAGCAACAGAACTGACAAGCAAGTGATGAGTTTTAGCTGCATGGAGTCCACTCTTCTTTTTTGATGCGCCTATTGGGAACTGTTTTTGCGCAAGATTAAATAGTCCGAATTGTGATTGGGTGTTGAATTTAATAACCAACGGCCTTTGTTGGCTTAAACCATTCTGGGCCTACACCAACCGATCGCCTTCTCATAAATCATGCCATAGTCTTATCTATTTGATTTTTACGATTTATTTATATATTTCTGCAAGCTTATCTGTCGCTAAGGAACGACAGTCCCTGAGATGGCATCATGCCGGGATTAATAGCATAAGCCTAGTTCAGATCAGGGGTGCAGAGAAATAGCAAGACCCAGTGAAGGCCGTCGTCAATCGGCGACAGAGACTGATAAAAACTTTAGATTTATGATTTTTATCCGTTACTTAGTGCGTTGCTGAGTGGCTAATAGGTATTTTCTGGCATGCCTGAATATAAGTCTGTAGTTTGCACTAATGCCTTTGCGGTGAAATGCTAGTACCCAGAGTCAGGGCTTTATGGCTTGTCTGTCTCGGGACCGCGACGCTGTGAACCCGTTGCCGTCCTTGTTAAGCTCGGCAAGTTTTAAAAATACAGAACGCATTCACGTCAGGAAGATTATGCATCCACATTACCATCACCTTAGCAACGCTTTGGCGGCCATCATACTGGCTGCGCTGCTGGCTGCCTGCGGTGGAGATGTGGTGACTTCGGCCTCCGAAGAGCCAGACCCGGTGGTGGTGGATATCCCCATTGCCTTCGTTAAACGGGATTTGCCGCTGGATGATAATGGCCAGGTTGTTGTCAGGGATTTGCGTGACCCCTTTGCCTTTGTGCCGGGGGCAGGCTTATATATGAAGGCCAGGGCCTCGGCCAGCGCCGAAGAAATCAATCTGACTGACCGTCTGTTCCAGGCAGAGAATGTCCCCGAAGGCAGCCCCCGGCCGCAGTACGATATCAAAGATCTGGAAGTCTCCTATGATGGCAGCAAGTTGCTGTTTGCCCTGCGCGCGCCAGCCATTGAAGATGCCGATGACGACGAGCAGCCCACCTGGAATATCTGGGAATACGATCGGCGTGATGACAGCCTGCGCCGCATTATTGTCTCCGACACTCTAGCCGAAGCGGGTGAAGATACCGGCCCGGTATATCTGCCCGATGGCCGGATTTTATTCAGCTCTACCCGTCAGCGCGCCAATCAGGCCATCTTGCTGGACGAAGGAAAGCCGCAATATCAGGCGCTGGAAGAGAGTCTGAATGTGCATGCCTCGGTGCTGCATGTGATGGATGCTGATGGCAATAATATCCGTCAGGTATCCTTTAACCAAAGCCATGACCTCGATCCTCTGGTACTGCCCAATGGCAAAGTGCTATTCAGCCGCTGGGATCAGGCCGCTGGTGATAAGGGCATCCACCTTTATCAGATGAATCCCGATGGCAGTGAACTGGAAATCCTTTATGGCCGTCACAGTCATAGTCAGAACCAGCAAAATTTACATTTTGTGCAGAGCCGCTTTACCCAGGACAACCGGGTACTGGTGGCCCTTCGTGAGTACCGCCAGAATCGGTTAGGCGGCGACTATGCGCTGGTGGATCTCGAGGCTTATATCGATCTGAATACCCCCACAGCCGACAACCCCAGTCTGAGCGGTCCCGCCCAACAGCCAGCCTTGTTTGATACTGTGGATACCCTGTCAACACTCTCGCCAGGTGGGTATTTTGCTTCGCTTTATCCGTTATGGGATGGTAGCAATCGTCAGCTTTTTGCCTGGAGCCAGTGTCGTGCTTATGATCCGGATCAGGTGGTAACCGCAGGGGAAACCCGGCGTATCCTGCCCTGTAGCGCCGAGCTGCTGGAGCGTGATGATGTAGAGCCTGCACCGCTGTTGTACGGACTTTGGATGTACGATCCGGCTTCCAATACCCAACTGGTGTTGGCGGTGCCGCAAGAAGGGCAGGCTTACACCGAAGTGGTGTCCATGGAAGCGCGCCCTTTCCCCGCCGATTATACCGGTCCTGAGCAATTTGACGCCGAGCTTGCCACCCAGGACTTGGGCCTTATCCATATTCGTAGCGTCTATGACTTTGCCGGCACCGATACCAGTCCTGGCGGGTTGACGACTGTATCCAACCCAAGCCTGACCACTCCCAATCAGCGTCCCGCACGCTTCTTACGGGTAGTGAAAAGCGTCTCCATACCCGATGAAGAGATACTGGAGATTGACGGCACTGCCTTTGGTCGCAGCCGTGGCCAGTTAATGCGTGAGATTATTGGCTATGTGCCTGTCGAGCCCGACGGTTCGGTGCGTTTCCTGGCCCCGGCCAAGGTGCCGCTGGCGATTTCGGTGGTGGATGCCAATGGCCGTCGACTTGGCGAGCGTCATCAAAACTGGTTGCAGGTGGCGCCAGGTGAAGCGCGCTCCTGTAATGGCTGTCATAGCAGTCAAAGCACTGCGCCCCATGGTCGCGCGGATGCAGAATTTGCTTCAATCAACCTGGGGGCGCCCAGCACCGGTAGCGGATTCCCGGGTGCGAATCCGGCGCTCTTTGCGGATTTGGGCGAAACCATGGCCGAAACTGCCACCCGCATTAACGGGGTGCCTTATCCCAGTCCGGATATCGTTTTCGAAGATATCTGGACCGATCCCGCCAACCGTCAGCCTGCGCCGGGTTTTGCCTATCGTTTTGCCGATCTGGCTACACCGCTACCAATAAATGCAAGCTGTGCGCAGAATTGGACGGCCCTTTGCCGTATTCAATTGAATTACCCCAGCCATATTCAACCGCTTTTTGAGTTGGACAGACGGGTGTTGGATGAGAACGGCGAGCTGGTGCAAGATCGCACCTGCATCAGCTGCCATACCAATGTGGATGCCCAAAGCGCCGCCCAAGTACCGGCCGCACAGCTGGACTTAAGTGCTACCCCTTCTCTGGAAAATGCCGACTGGACCAAAGGTTATCGGGAGCTGTTGTTCCCGGACAATGAGCAGGAACTGGTGAACGGCGCGCTGGTGGATCGCTTGGTGGTGGTCACCGACAGTAACGGTAACGTCATCTTCCTCACCGATGATGAAGGCAATTTAATTCTCGATGACGAGGGCAATCCGATCCCCTTAACTCGCACGGTACCGGTAGCTAATGCCGTCTCTGTGGGTGGCGCAAGGGCCAGTAATCGCTTTTTTGTGCCCTTTGATACGGGCAGTCATCAGGGCTGGCTGTCAGGGGCCGAGCTAAAAATGCTGGCCGAATGGATGGATATCGGTGCACAGTATTATAACAACCCGTTCGACGCGCCCAGGGATTGATGCCGTGCCATTTAAAGTCTTTGTTTTTTTCTTCTTTTATCTGCTTTTGCAAAGCCCGATTTGGGCCGCAGAACTAAGCGTAAAAGTAGTCGAGCCTTTCGCCGATATGCGCACCGGCCCGGCGTCGGAATACCCGGTGTTTCATGTGGTTGAGCGCGGTGAGCAAATCGAAGTGCTTAAACAGCGCACCAGTTGGTATAAAGTGCGCACCGCCACTGGCCAGGAGGGTTGGATCTCAGTGGATGCGCTGGCGCAGACTATCGGCCCCAATAATGAGCCGGTGGCCATTGCCCGCAGTGACTTTGCCCAGTATCAACAGCGTGATTTTGAGTTTGGTTTATTCTACGGGCAGTTAGAAAAGACCAATGCCTTCTCCGTCACGGCGGCCTGGGTGCTGACCGAAAATATCGTTACCGAACTGAGCTTTACCCAGGCCCTGGGTGATTTTTCCGAAAACCGCCTGTGGCTGGCGCGGGTGCAACATTTTATGTTTCCCGAGTGGAGACTAAGCCCTTACCTGAGTTTGGGTGCAGGGCAGGTGCGCACTAAACCTAACGCCACTTTGGTGCAAAGCGGCAGTGAAACCCGCACCAGTGATGTGATGGAAGTGGGTTTTGGGCTGCGTTACTACCTGCTGGAAAATTTTGTTGCCCGACTGGAATACAAAAATCTGTTAGCCCTGACCGACAGGGATGAACAAGAGGAGCTAAATGAGTGGAAACTCGGATTTTCAGTGTTTTTCTAATCCTGCTGGGGTGCCTGTTACCGGCCTTCGCCCAGCAAGTGCCGCCTTTGGTGGTCGAGCCTGAGGTGGACAGACGCCAGATCAACGATGCCGATATCGACACCGAGGATTTTGAGGTGGGCCTTTTCTATGGGCAAATCAGCATCGAAGATTTTTCCAATAGCAGTGTCACCGGCCTGACCCTGGCCTACCACATCACCGAAAATATCTTTATGGAGGCCAGCTATGGCCAGGCCGATGCCGGGCTGACCAGCTTTGAGCAACTCTCTGGTGGTGCGCCTTTTCTGACCGATGATGAACGAGAGTATCGCTACTACGATCTGGGTATTGGCTACAACTTCAATGGCGAAGTCTTTGTCAAAGAGGGCTGGGCTCTTAACTCGGATTTTTACCTGATGGTCGGCGGCGGCAGTACCGACTTTGGCGGCGATAACCACTTTACGCTCAGCCTTGGCGGCGGCTATCGCTTGTTTCTGACCGATTACCTGGCCCTGCGTTTGGACGTGCGTGATCATATTTTCAGCTCTGAAATCATCGGCGAGAAGAAAGACACCCACAACATCCATTACAGCCTGGGCGCCAGCTGGTTTTTCTAAATGAATCTTTCAGATGGAATCCTATTATGAAGTTTCGACCCCTGCATGATTTTTCTGCCCTGGCCATCGTGGTGGTGGTGCTTACCGGCCTGACGGCTTTTACCGCCAAAGCCGCCGACAGTAAGGCAACAACGGCGCCGGATTTCACATTAAAAAGCCGCGACGGCGGTAATCTGCGCCTGGCAGAGCAGCGTGGCAATATTGTGCTGGTGAACTTCTGGGCGTCCTGGTGTGGGCCTTGTCGTGAAGAGCTGCCCAAATTTGAAGAGATGTATCAGCGCTATCAGGACTTGGGCTTTGTCGTCCTGGGGGTGAATGTGGATGACGATCCGGCTAAGGCCGAGATCCTGCTCTCCGATATCAGCATCAGCTTTCCGGTATTGTTCGACCCTAAAGGCGAAGTAAGCCGCCTCTACGATATCAGCGCCATGCCCACCACCATCCTGATCGACCGTGATGGCAACACCCGCCTGGTACATAAGGGTTATAAGTCCGGCGATGAAGTGAAATATGAAAAAGCGCTGAAGTTGCTGCTGCGGGAATAATCATGAAACAGTCCATGCCAATTGCCGTTGTCACCCTGCTTGCCAGTACCTTTCTTAGTGGTTGTGCCAGCACCTTTAAGGAGTTGACCGAGATCGAGCCCTGGGTCAAACCCTATGAGCGCAGCCACTTGGCCGATCCCATTATGAGTATGAATCGCAACCCGGTGGCCAGCGCCTATACCAAGCACGTATTCGAAGCCCGTGAAGGGGCCCGTGGCGCCGATGGCGGAGCAGGAGGCGGCTGTGGTTGTAATTGATTTTTTGCGGGAAAAAACATCCTGTTTTTTGTCCTCTGTCGCTTCGCGAAAAGCGTGGTTTTCACTTGCTAGCGGCCAGGCCGAGGCCAGGCCGGAGGCACATCCGTGTGCCTCGTGGTGCCATGGCTTAACCTTAGGAGTATCTTTGGGAGCCGCCTGCCTCTTGGCGATGCCTTTTGCAGATGCAGCAGTGCTACCCCAGGATCGCGCCGATGCCATGTACCATTCCTATGAAGGCGATGGGGTGTCCATCGATGGTCCCTCCATTTTGTTGCGTAAGCAGGTGGGCGATAAGGTTTCACTCTCGGCCAATTACTATGTGGACAGCATATCGGGAGCATCCATCGATGTGCGCGCCAGTGCCAGTGAATACAAGGAAGAGCGCACTGAGACCACGGTCGGCATCGACTATCTGCACAACAAAAGCCTGCTTAATCTGAGTTTTACCAACAGCAGTGAAAACGATTTCGAAGCCCGCTCGCTGCATCTGGGTATCAGTCAAGACTTCTTTGGTGATCTCACTACCTTATCACTGGATTATTCCCGCGGCTGGGATGAGGTGGGCCGCACCGGCGATGAGGATTTTGCTGAGGAAGCCAATCGTCAAAAATACGGTTTGGGTGTCACCCAAATTCTCACCAAAAATCTGATTATGGGGCTCAAAGCCGAGAATATTTCCGATAGCGGCTATCTCAACAATCCCTATCGTTTTGTGCGCTTTTTAGACGAGAGCAGTGCCCGGGGGTATCGTTTTACCACTGAAATTTATCCCGAGGCACGCACCAGTAATGCCTTTTCCGTGAATGCCATTTATTATCTGCCTCACCGCGCGTCGGTCTATGGTGAAGCGCGCCTATACAGCGATACCTGGGGTATCGATGCCAGCAATGTGAAGCTGGGTTATATCCACACTTTTGGCGATGACTGGGTGCTGGATGTGTATGTGCGGCATTATCAGCAGGACAAAGCCGATTTCTATCAGGATCTCTTTGCCCGGGAAAACCAGTTTAACTATATGGCGCGGGACAAGGAGCTCAGCACCTTCAGCAATATCTCAGCTGGTGTGGCGGTGAGTTATGAGTGGCAGTTTTCGCAAACCACCACCATCAAAAAAAGCAGCCTGAATCTGGAATTCGATTACATGCGCTTTGACTATGACGATTTTCGTAACCTGCTGGATGACGCCCCGGTAGGTGAAGAAGCCTTATTTTCTTTCTCTGCCACGGTGCTGAGACTCTATGGCTCAATTTGGTATTGATATGATGAATCTGATTAAACGCTGCGGCCTGACTAACCTGTTGATGTGTGTGGCCTTGCTGGGAGCGGTGATATTGACCCTGTTGTCGTTCACTGCCAAGGCGCAAGAAGCGGGTGGGCAGGATGTGCCCCTGGCTGAGAAAATCGAGAGCCTGAAAAAAGATCTGATTGCCCTGAATCGCGATCTCTTTGTGTTGGAAGAAGACTTGCTGTTCCCCTCCAGTACCCAGGTGGCGGTCTATCTGGCGGTGGATGTGGGCCATTATTTTCGCCTGGATGCGGTAGAGCTGAAAATCGACGATAAGACGGTGGCCAACCATCTGTATACCGATCGTCAGGTAGAAGCGCTTAAACGCGGCGGTGTGCAGCGGCTGTATATCGGTAATTTGAATCAGGGTGAACATGAGTTGACCGCTTTTTATATCGGCATGGGCCCGGAGGAACGTCCTTACAAGCGCGCCGTGACCCTGCGTTTTAACAAAGACAGCGACGCCAAGGCGGTGCAACTGGATATCACAGACTCAGGCGCGGCGCAGCAACCGGAATTCCATGGGCAAGAGTTATAAATCCAGGGCCGCATTGATAAGCCTGGGATGGTTGCTAACGACCTCTGTCCTGGCGGCTGACACAAATGACGCTAACAAGCCAAGCCTGGCGTTTGGACAGGTCATCTATGCCCTGTATCAGGAAGATTCACTGGCAACCTTAGATGCCATCGCCCTGGCCGAGTCACAGATCACCAATGAAGAAGAGCGTCAGCAATTGGCGCTGCTAAAAGGTGGTGTGGGCTTGTCTTATGGTCTCAGTCGTCAATCCAAAGCCATCTTCGAACAATTACTGGATAGTCGTCCGTCCCTGCCCATGCGTGCACGGGCCTGGTATTGGCTGGCCAGGATCAGCTTTGTGCAGGGCAAATATCAGGCGGTGATGGATATCTACCAACGCCTGCAAAGCACCGAAAAGGCCAGTAGTCATTTAAGTCAGGCACAGCGGGATATGCTGGCCTACCAGGCCGCCTACATTGCCCAGAAGCAGGGCGATGGTCGCTGGCAGGAGTACGCCAAAGATTTATCGGCCTCTGCTTTGGAGCGCCAGTATCTGACCTACAATCAGGGCAGTGAAATCTATGCCAAAGGCGAGTTTCGTCAGGCCCTGGCGGTCTTCGATGAAGCCCTGTTGGCCCTGCAACAGGACAAGCAGCCAGAGGGTTTTTGGCTGTGGCATTGGCTGGGGTTAAGTGATTTTGAAGCGCCATCGGCAGACGAGCAGATGGAGCAGCAGGCCCTGACCAATCGACTGCTACTGGCCAAAGGCCAAAGTCAGCTGGCCATGGACAGGGTATGGCCGGCCCTGGAAAGTCTTGGGCAAATCCAGGGCGAAAGCCTGGCCGCCGATGAGGCGTTGCTGGCATTTGGCTGGACCCTGGCGAGGCAAAAAAACTGGCCCATGGCCATGGCGGTATGGCAGCAGTTATCCGCTAGTCGCAACAATATTTTTGCCTTGCAGGCCACCCATGCCCTGGCCTATGGCTATGAGCATGAAGGTGGTGAAGTACAAGCTTTTGAGACCCTTAAGGGGTTAACTGCAAGGCTGGAAAGTGCCCTGAATGAACTGGAGCAATTGGCACTGGAGCTTAATCAAGCCGATCTTATGCCACTGCTTGCCCGGCAAAGCCTGTCCAAACCCGGCGAAGACAACACCTCGGCACTAAAAGCTCGCTGGCCGCAGGCGCAGCAGGATCTGCTGGTGGAACTGTTAACCGGTGCCACCCACCTTGAGGGCGGCTTTGCCCAGTTACAAACCCTGTATGAGCTTAAGGCACGCCTGACCCGGCAAATGGAGAATCTGACCCACTACCGAAAGCTTCTCGATGAGCGAGAGCTAGAGCATCAGCGCCGCGCACAGCATCTCAATGCCGAGATCTTGGCGGCCCCGGTAGAGGCAATCGCCAAGCGCTATGAAACGCTTCAGGCCCAGCTTGAAGAAGCGCAAAGCCTGGATAAGCAAGGCCAGGTGGTCAGGCTATTTGCCAATGAAAAACAACTGGCTTCCCTTGAGCGCCTTGCCCGTGCCAAGGGCAGGTTGGCAGAGATGCAATCGGTTAAGCCGCAATCTCCCGAATACGCACAGCGTTTGGCCCGTTTGCAGGGGATCCTGGATTGGCAACTATCGGAAAGCTTTGTGGGCGATAGCTGGCATCAGCAAAAAGCCCTTAAAGAGGTGCAACTGGCGCTGACAGAAGCCCGGACTCAGCAACAGCGATTAACCGAACTGCTGGCACAACAGGATATCAGCGCCGCGCAGCGCCAACGGGTGGATGCCCTGGATAGTCAGGCCCACAAAAAGGCCGGACAATTAGCGACCTTGATAGGTGATCTGGAAAATGAGCTACGGCAGCGGGCTACGGATCTGGTTGGTGAACGTAAGGCCTATTTGTTTGCGCAACGCAATCTGACCCTGGCCGCCATGCTGAAACTTCAGGACCAATACCGGGGGCAAGATGAAACGCCATAGCCTTCGCCTGAGCCTTCGGCAAGGTCTTCACCATAGCCTTGCCGTATCCATCACCCTGGCCCTTGCTGGTTGCAGTCTGCTGCCAGAGACGGCGCCACCCCCGGAGCCGCCAAAGCCACTGCTGTCGAATCTGAAACTGACACCTGTGGTGGTCGAGAAAACCCGTTTGGCGCCCGGTGATTTGGCCACCCTCAGACAAGGCTACCAGGAACTGCTGGAAACCATTGAACCCGGTCAACGCAAGGTCGATTTGGCCCATCGTTTGGCCGATATTGAGATGCTGTTGTCCGAGCGCGATCAGGAGTTAGGGGTCAAACCTGCCAAGCCTGAAGGTTATTATCAGGAAGCCATTGACGACTATCTGGCCCTGCTGCCCAGCTTGCCGGACAACCATGCGCGCAATGAAGCCCTCTATCAGCTTGCCCGCGCCTATGAATTGCAAGGCGAGCCGGATAAAAGCCTGGCTGTGTTGTCCACCTTGCTTAGCACCGATGTGAAATTTGAGCGTGCCGGTGAAGCCTGGTTCCGTCAGGGGGAACTGTACTTTTCCCGGGAAGATTACGCCAATGCCGCGCGCTCTTATCAGACCGTGGTGGAAGAATACGACGACACCGACTTTCTGGTGATCTCTGCCTACATGCTCGGCTGGAGCCGCTTTAAGCTGGAAGATTATGACGGGTCACTGCGTGCCTTTAACTTGATGCTTGATAAAGCGGTCACACCGATTCTGCAAAAAGCCGATGCCTATAACCAAAACGAGATATTAGAGCGCCTCGCGCCCGGACAGCGCCGTCTGGTCAAGGATGGCTTGCGCCTGATGGCCACGCTGTTCTCATATCGCGGCGACGGTCCGGCCATTGCCGCCTTTTATGCGGGAGAAGAGCTGCCGCGGTACGGTTATCTGCTTTACAGCGAACTGGCGCAGCAGCATCTGGATAATGACAGATACCGCGACAGTGCCGAGGCTTATCTTGCCTTTGCCAAGCCCTATAGCGAACATCCCCATGCGGTCAGTTTTTTTGTAAAGCATATCGATGCCTATCTGCTTGGTAACTTCCCCTCCCTTGTATATCAGGCCAAGCAGGGCTTTGTAGAAACCTTCGGCCTTAACGGCAACCAATGGCGCTGGTGGTCAGGCTCGGAGCGTGAACGCGCCATTCCCTATTTACACCAGTATTTGCAGGAGCTGGCACAAACCGAACACAGCCTGGCCCAGCAACTGGATGGGCAAGCCCAGGGCGCACTGAAAACCCAGGCCTTTGCTAACGCTGCCCGTTGGTACCGGGAGTTTTTGGCCACCTTCCCGCGCGATCCGCTGGCGCCGCAAATGGCCTTTGATCTGGGCGAAAGTCTGTTTGAAGCTGGTCAATTCAATGAGGCCATAGAAGCTTATGAAGATTTTGCTTATCGCTACCCCGAGCATGAGAAAGCTGCCGATGGTGCCTACGGGGCGCTGGTGGCTTATGAGCGAATTATTAGCGATGTCTCTGATAAATCCACGCTGCGAGCCCGTCGCGACAGTCGCGCCCGTTTTGTAGAAACCTTTGCCAGCGACAGTCGTGCTCCAGGTGTGGCGCAGATTTTGATGCAGCAAGGGTTTAGCGCTGAGGATTACCTTGAAGCTATCCACTGGAGTAACTGGTTGCTGGCGCGCTCTGTTGAAGCGTCCGAGGGGCTTAACGCCGAGATGCAAGCCTCGGCCAGGCGGGTAAAGGCCCATAGCCAATTCGCCCTTAAGGATTTTGTCAGTGCAGAGCAGGGCTACAGAACGATACTGGCCAATGATCCGCTCAGCGATGCTGAACGCGGGGAGTTTGCCGAGAGTCTGGCGCTTTCTATTTACCGCCAGGCCCAACAGGCGGTAGAGGAGAAAAACCTGATCGCGGCCATCGATTTGTTCAGTAAGGTAATAAGCGATGCCCCGCAGTCCAAAGTGCGCCTTAATGCCCAGTACGATGCCGCCACTTATCTGCTGCAAACCGGCCAATGGCAACAGGCTGAGTCCTTGCTGACGGATTTTCGCAGCCGTTTTGCCGAGCATAAACTCAGCGCCGATTTACCCGATAAGCTGATTTACCTTTACGAGCAGACCCAGGATTGGGCAAAGGCCGCACAGATACTTTTGCAAACCTGGCAAGCACAACCTGCTTCCCATGCTGGCCAGGAGGCGTTATGGCTGGCGGCGGAATATTTTGAAAAGGCCGGTGATCGCAATAATGCGCTTCTTGCCTACCGTGACTATGCCAATAGTTACAGCCAGCCCTTCGCCCAAGTCACCGAAGCGCGTTTTATCCTCAGTGAATACTATCTGCAAAGCGGTGAAGAAGATAAACGCCGTTTTTGGCTGAATAAACTGATGGAAGGCCATAATCGTGCAGGGAGTGATGCAGGCGAGCGCTCACTAACCCTTGCCGCCATGGCTGCCTCGGTCTTTGCCGACGATGCGGCTCAGGCGTTTACGGATATCCGCTTGAAACTGCCCCTTAAGCAAAGCTTGCAGCGCAAACGAGCAGCCCTGGATAAGGCGCTGGTGGCTTACCAGCAGGTAATGGATTATGGCGTGCGCGAATATACCACCGCGGCCAATCACCATCTGGGTGAACTCTATCTGCAACTGGCTAAGGATTTGATGGCCTCCGAGCGCCCCAAAAATCTCTCGGAGTTCGAACTGGAGCAATACGATATTTTGCTCGAAGAGCAGGCCTATCCCTTTGAAGAGCAGGCCATTGCCTTGTATGAAACCAATGCCAAGCGCAGCTGGCAGGGCGTATATGACGATTGGGTCAAGCAAAGCTTCCAACAGCTAAGCACCTTGCTGCCGGGACGTTATGGCAAAGTGGAACAGCAGGAGGAGCTTAGCCGTGCGCAGTATTAAGTTCTCGTTTTTCGCCTTGATTATCGGCCTAAGCGGCTGTGCCACCTTTGAGCAGGCGGTTGAGGTGCCAGCTCCGGAAAGGCCAACCTCAGAGGCACCTAAGTCTGCCGAAGAGCAGGTTGTGTGGCTGATGGCACAGCCAGATCAGTATCTGCTTAGTCGCAAAGTGATGAGCGATAGCCAGGCCAGCACTTTTGACAAGGCGTTAATTGCCTTAAACAGAGGCGATTGGATAGATCTAGAAAATGGGCTTAAGCCCTGGTTGTCATCGCCAGATACGCCTTCGGCATTCTGGGTATTATTGGGCGATGGCCGCCTCGGGCAAGTGGCTGAAACTCAGGAAGAAGCTGAGAAGGCCCGTGTGCTTGGACAGGCACAACAATATTTTGAGCGGGCTTTGGTGGTCAATGGATCGAACTACCATGCCCACAATCGCCTGGGGATTTTGTTGCGCGAGCGCGGCCAGTTTTCTGGCGCCCTGAGTCACTACACTAAGGCCATTAATGCCTGGCCTGGCTTTGCACTGGCCTATCTTAACCGGGCCATTTTACGGGATCTGTACTTAGGCGAGAAAGCCGCAGCACTGGACGATTATCGTCTGTACCAACAACTCAAAGCCACCGAACCTGGCTTTACAGAATCGGCACAAGCCAGACAACTGACTGGCTGGATTGCGGATTTAGAGCGCCAGTTGGCGCAGGAGGGGTAAGATGACTGCCAAACAAAGCGGTTTACTGGCCTTGCTACTGGTGGTGCTACCGGTGATGGCGCAAGAGCCCGTTGATGAAGACGCTCAGGTATTAAAGCTGGAAACCACTATCCGTGGTGATAAAGAACAGCCGCGGGTGATGTCGCTGGTGCCCTGGCAATTGCCAAGACATCGCACCGTGCAGGGGCCGGGGGAGTGGACGCCGGCGCTGAATCCACCCAAGCCTTTGGAACGCAACGCTTTTATGGCGGAGCAGCGGCTATGGCAACGTCTTGGCGCAGAACATTTAGGTATGCAGGACGCCGCCGCACAAGGCATCAACCATACCGAAAAACAACAATAAATCAGGTTAAATAGCAGCATGCAGAAGTGAAAGCCGGATTTGTCCGGTTGCCTTCAGACTAGTAACAGAGGAATTTCCATGGATATCAGCACTGTTGTGGTTCGTTTTTTTCAAGAAGGCGGTCCCTTTATGTTTCCTATCGCCATTGTCCTGGCCCTGGGCCTGGCCATTGCGGTGGAGCGTTATCTTTTTCTGTCCTTTGCCAGACGCACCAACAAAAAGGCTTTTGCTGAGCTTGAGCCGCTGTTACTGAAAAGCCAGTACGAGCAGGTTATTCAGTTCGGCGAGCGCAGCGATGCGCCTATTGGCCGGGTGATTGCTGCCGGTATCAGCCGCCTGGGCATCAGTCCTCGCCGTGAGGATATCGAGTACGCCATGGAAGAAGGGTTGATGGAAACTATTCCCAGACTGGAAAAACGTACCGGCTATCTGGGCACTCTGGCCAATATTTCTACCTTGCTGGGCCTTTTGGGTACCATTATCGGTCTGATTGCCGCCTTCTCGGCGGTGGCCAATGCCGATCCGGCCGAAAAAGCCAGCTTGCTGTCGCAGAGTATTTCGGTGGCCATGAACACCACCGCTTTCGGTTTGATTGCGGCCATTCCGCTGCTGGGTTTGCACAGCATTTTACAGACCCGCACTACCGAGATTATTGACAGCATGGAGATGGCCGGGGTCAAGTGCCTCAACCTGCTGATCGCCAGAAACGGCATTCAACCTAAGACCCGCAGTTCGGATCAGTAAATGCTGGGTAAACGCAAGCGCCTGGCGCGCCCCGACGCCGAGCTCGACATCACGTCCTTTATGAACCTGATGATCGTGCTGGTGCCGGTGCTGTTGATGATGATGGTGTTTTCCCGCATCACCGTGGTGGAGCTGGCGCTGCCCGGTTTGGAAAGTCTGGGCGAAGGCGAGTCCATTGAGAATCAGCAGATCGAAGTGGTAGTCACCAATGCCGGTATGGCGGTGTATTTTCCGCAAGGGTACCTGGTCAAAGACATTCCGCTGACGGTGCCTGCCGATAGCGCAGACGCCACTCAGGACTATGACAGCTTGCAACTCACCTTGCGGCAGATAAAGCAAAGCCTGCTGGCGAAAAACGTCGATAAGAAAGATCTGACCCTGCTGGTGGATGACAGTGTGAATTATCAAAGCCTGATTTCGCTATTAGATACCACCCGCTCCTATCCCGATGTGGTGGTGGCCTCGGTGGTGGAGGCAGAGCTCTTCCCACAGGTGTCTTTTGCCGATATTCCCGGCGATGTGGACGCCATCAAAGCGCGCTTGCAGGAAGCGTCCGCAGTGGAGGCCCAATGAAACAGTCGGTCAGGGCCAAGCGCATGGAGCGCCACCACAAACGCCTATCTAACCAGGCTAAACTGAGCCTGGTGTCATTGATGGATATTTTTACCATCTTAGTGTTTTTCCTGATGCTGAATGCCTCAGATGTGCAGGTGCTGCAAACCCATAAATCGGTGCAGTTACCCACCTCCGGCGCCAATACCCCGGCCAAGGAAACCCTGCTGCTGATGGTCAATAACCAGCAACTGGTGTTGCAGGGGCAAAAACTGGTGGATGTGGATGCTGTTCTTGCCAGTGGCGAAGACCTGATTGCGCCTCTGATGGCAGAGCTAACTCGTCATGCACAAAAAACGCCTGTTGCTGAAGGGGAAGAACAAATCGGCAGACAAATCACCATCATGGGTGATCAGGCCGTGCCCTATGCCCTGTTGAAAAAGATTATGCAGACTTGTGCCGAAGCCGGTTACACGGAAATTGCCCTGGCCGTTGAGCATAAAGAAGCCCCGGGCGGAGTGGCGCCATGAGCAGCACCACATTGCAAGCTCAACTGCCTTGGAGCAGTGGCGCTCAGGAAAATAAGCGCTTTCGCCAGTTTACCCTGATTGCCCTGGCCTTGACCTTATTGCTGGCGGTTTGGGTCAAGCTGGTGGAGCTGCCTCCACAAACCCGTGAAGAGCAGGAAAGGTTACCACCGCAATTGGCCAAGTTAATCAAAGCCAAGGAATTACCACCGCCGGAAGTCAAACCCGAGCCCCAGAAAATCGAACCGCCCAAGGTAGAAGAGCCGCCCAAAGAGGTGCCGCCCCCACCTAAACCGGTGGAAAAGCCCAAGCCGGTAGAGAAACCCAAAACCGAACCCAAGCCGATAGCACAGCCTACCGAGGCAGAAAAATTGCAGCAGGCTAAAGAGAATGCCAAGCAAAGTGGTCTATTAGCTTTTACCGATGATTTGGCCAGTATGCGTCAGAGCCTGAATGTGGAAAACCTGGCCAATACCAAAACTATCGAGGGAGCCGGCAAGGCCGAGCAAACCCAGCGCAAGCATATTGGTAAAACCGTAGAGACTGCCAGTGGCGGACTGACGCAGGCCAATGTCAGCAGTAATATCGGTGCAAAAGGGGAAATGGCCGGACATAAGACCACTGAATATGTGGCGCCGAATGAAGGCTCTGTCTCACTTGCAGCCAAGCGTATCGAGCAGGAAAAAGATATCGTCGGTGATCGCAGCCTGGAGTCAATTCGTAAAGTTTTAGATGCCAATAAAGGCGCTGTGTATGCCTTGTATCGGCGTGCGCTGCGCCAGGATCCTGCACTGCAGGGCAAGATGCTGGTGAAACTGGTGATTGAGCCTGACGGCCGACTCTCTGAAGTTACCTTACTGGACAGCGAATTAAAGATGCCCGATTTGGAACAAAAGCTGCTGGCCCGCATTGGGATGATAGATTTTGGTCAACAGAATGTGACCAGAACCACTTTGGAGTACGCCTTTAACTTCCTGCCCTATTAACGGACTTGGGTTAAGACACTGGAATATCGCCAATTTTCTGCTGGAATGTGTATATCTGAGCAATGCTGTGGCTGACCTGATGGGTTTGGAAATCGACGCTAAGTACAATGCCGCACAAGAGTATGTGCACGCGGTCTTTAAAGGTCTCGCACGTCCTGAAGATATTGTTTCAGCCTATCACTCCTTGCAAGAACTGGCCGACCAGCACCATTGCAATAAGCTGCTGGTGGATGGTACCGGCCTGGAGTTGGACTATGACAGTGCAGCACTGATGGCCGTTATGCATAGTCTAAAGAGACTCTTCAGCAAATTTCGTATCGCAAGGGTGGTCAAACTGTCTCAGTACAAACAAGATTTGATCGAAGGGATCGCCACATCGGCCGGTCATCATCTAAAGAATTTTGCGCATGAGAAAGAGGCCATAGACTGGCTTTTAGAGAGAGAATAATGTCTGCAATACAGAACATTGTTAGTTTCAAAGAACATTTTTTGGGCAGATATCGAGTAGGATGCTGAGATGAAAGAGCATGGTACTTTCAGCCTGACGTTGATAGATAAGACTGTTCATAGCTACCCGATAGACAGCTTTAATCAATACGGTATCGAGCGATATAGGGACGCGGTGTTGGCTATGGCTGCTTGCCTCAATCAGTGGTTGTTATTTGAACATCCACGAAATCTGGCGGCCTTGACACCGGATGGCCTGAAGGCGCTGGGAGATGCGTACAGGGCCTTTGAGAAAGCCGGCTGTGAAGCCATAGCAGTAGAAGTGGCGGTGCTGTTTAAGACAGTGATAGAAAGAGAGTTGGCCGAGGTGGTCAAGATTCCGTTGATGTTGGACGATTCTGAGGCGAGGTTGAGCGACTTTCTATCTGCAATGGCGCCAAAATGAGTGGCAAGGCAAGCGGTCACCTGAAGGGAACGATGCGATGCAAAACGGTTTTCTCGGGGAGTTTGTTAATTGGATCACCCTGATTGGTTATTCAATCGAAGCTTTCGGTGTAATAGTCATCGTGGTTGGCGCTTTGGTATCCACTGTTCACTTCCTGCGCGGTTACAGATTGTTACCACAAGGGCAGGCCTATCAATGCTACCGACAGAATATCGGGCGTTCGATTATCCTCGGATTGGAGTTTCTGATAGCAGGGGACATTATCCGCACTGTGGTGGTCGCCGATTCCCTGGAAAATCTGATGATTCTGGGTTTGATAATTTTGATTCGGGCATTTCTGGGACTAATGCTGCATTTGGAAGTGGAAGGCAGTTGGCCCTGGAAACAGCAACAGAGAAAAGACTAGTCCCAAGGCCTCAAAATTACCTTGCCGTCGCTCTTATGCTCAGCATAGTGCTCAAGGGCAGGTAAGAAGGAATCAAAGCCATATTGACCACGAATATCGGTGTGAAAAATGCCCTCGGCAAAGAGTTGCTGGACCCTTCTATTCATTTGAATCACTCGCCAGATAGGCATGTTCTTTATGGTGCGTGCCAGCCAGAATCCCTCAATGCGAATATCCCGGAAAATCACATCGGCCACGCTAAAATGGCCTCCCAAGGGATCATGGGTTTCTTCCAGGCGTCCATAGAGAATGGCCGTACTGCCCTGAGGCATCTGTTTGAGCACTCTTGGTGTCTCTTTTTCCGCAACTGCATCTAACAGGACTGTGGCGCCCGTGGCCTCAACGGCGGCTTTTAGCTGCATGCTAAAGTCCTGGTCTGTGGTCAGCAAAGCATGGGTCGCCCCCAAGTTACGAACTACATTCAGATTCGTCTCACTACGCACGGTGGCGATGGTTTTGATATTCAGCCGCTGAGCATAGCGGATAAGACCTTTGCCCACCTGACTGGCTGCAGCATTGATAACAACGGCCTTGGCTCCCAGAGCCTTGGCTCTGTCAAGCAAGCAAACCACAGTGCAAGGATTGACAATCAGTGTTGCTGCTTGGGCATCATCAATGTCGTCTCTTACCGGTAAGCAGTAACTGGCTAATGTACAAGCATATTGTGCCCATACGCCATCGATGCCGGGCTGTGCGGCTACCGCTACTCTCTTGCCTTTTAACCATTTTCCGTAGAGCCCGGCATTGGCGTCCACCACCAGGCCACAGCCCTCAAAACCGGCAAAAGTATTGTCCTTTGGCGGCAAGCCGTATTGACCACGTAAATAGACCAGATCGGAGGGATTCACCGGTGAGGCCAGCATCTTAATCAGTACATGCCCGGGTTTAGGGCTGGGCATGGGTTTGGAGAGCCGTTGCAGGCGCTCCGCAAAGCCGGCTTCTGGATCGTCAATCAGCTTGAGGGCAAAACCGCTATTGGTAGTTGTCATCTATTCTGCCAGGCCTTGCTGTTGTGTCAGGGAAGCATTAATGGCCGCGGCAACCACATGGGCGACCATGTTAAGTACCTGCACATCCACATCATCGAAGGCTTTTTCTTTAGGTGAAAACACTTTCAGCACGCCAAAGCATTGTTGCTCGTGCTGCAAGGGCACAACAAGCATGGAGCGAAGGCCCACCCGCGCACAGGCCTGTTTGTCCACACGCGGATCACTGTCTGCGTCTTCACAATAAAGTACTTTGTTTTCTTTTAAGCATAAGCCGGACAAGCTGGTGCTTTTATTCAGGCGCATCCCCAATTGTTCGGTGGCTTTGCCGGTGGCGGCCCGATATACCATCTGATCGCCTTCTTCTAATTCCACTACCGCACCATCGGCGTAAGTTAGGTCCTGCGCCAATTCAGCCATCTTGTTCATCACCTGATCCAGTTTCAGGTTTTGCCCGATAATGCGCGATTGTGCCTGGATAATGGCAAGCAATTGCTGTTTATTCAGCAGCAATACAGTGTCTTCTGAGGCGGCGTTCATAAGGCCCATTGGAAATGGAATGTTAAATTAGCCTAACTTGAGGCTCTGCCTGCTGGCAAGCAGAACCTTCAGTGGACTTACTTGAGCAGATGGGGGTCGAATTCGTGGCCCAATTTCTGGGTTTTGGTGCGCAGGTAGCCTTTGTTTTCCTGAGTGATACCGTGGTCGATGGGGGTGCGCTCGACCACATCAATGCCCAGGTCACGAAGGGCCTGGATTTTTCTGGGGTTATTGGTCATCAGGCGTACCTTTTTGACCTTGAGACAATCCAGCATGTATTTGCAGATGCGGTAATCGCGCAGGTCGGCATCAAAGCCCAGGTGTTCATTGGCTTCCACCGTATCCATGCCGTTGTCTTGCAAATGGTAAGCACGGATCTTGTTGAGTAAGCCAATGCCGCGACCTTCCTGGCGCAAATACAAGAGTACGCCTTTACCTTGCTCAACGATATTCTGCAGCGCCTTTTCCAACTGAAAACCGCAGTCACAGCGGGTACTGAATAACGCGTCGCCGGTTAAACATTCTGAATGGATGCGGATGGGGATGACTTCACCCGGTTGCCATTGGCCATAAGACAAGGCGACATGCTCCTGGTCGGTAGCCAGTTCCACAAAGCCATGGATAGTGAACTGTCCCAAACGGGTGGGTAATTTGGCAGAACTGATATAGTCGTAAAGGGGATCCGCTTGTTTCATCATGTCGCTAATACTGTTACTCGCCTAAGTGTAGTCTCGCGCGCACAATATAGCGGCAAAGGGCTTGAATGAAAATTCAAATTCGCCCGTAAATCCCGGCTTTTGCCTTATTTGCTGCAATTTTTATCAACTACAGCGCCGATCAACCGCTGGTCAGTGGCTGGAATTCACTGAGTGCCGCAGGTTTGGCAACGCCATAGCCTTGGGCATAGTCCACCCCCATCTTGCCTAGCTCGACCATGATCTCTTTGCTTTCCACAAACTCGGCCACGGTTTTCATACCCATGGCTTTGGCCACTTCTTTGATAGAACTGACCATGGCCATGCTCACCGGGTCGTTGAGCAGGTCTTTTACAAACCCACCGTCAATTTTAACGTAATTGACCGGCAGTGATTTGAGATAGCCGTAGGAGGAGAAGCCGCTACCAAAATCATCCAGTGCAAAACGGCAGCCCAGTTGGTGGAAAGTCTTAATAAACTGCAAGGTCTCATCCATTTTGATGATGGCCATACTCTCGGTGATTTCAAAGCAGACTTTTTGGTAAGGGATACCGTATTTTTCAAAGGCATTGAGCACAAACAAGCGCAATTCTTTATCGCCGAGGGAGTGCCCGGACAAGTTAATATTGGCCCGAATCAGTTGTTCCTTGTGCTCAGGATTTTGAGAAAGCCACTGGAAATAGTGCTCAATCACCCAGCGGTCAATTTGTGCCGTGAGGTTGTAGCGCTCTGCGGCTGGCATAAACAAGCCGGGAGAGACCAGTTGCTCCCCTTCATCGCCTTGCATGCGTAACAGAATTTCGTAGTGGTAGCCTTGTGCCAGTTTGGCCAGGGGGTGGTAGTGCTGGTAATACAGCTCGAAGCGGTTTTCCGTCAGCGCCTTGTTGATTAAAGACACCCAATGCAACTCAGTTTCGTAGCGTTGGATCTTGTCGTCTTTTTTGGAGTAAGTGTGGATTTGATTACGCCCTTGCTCCTTGGCCATATAACAAGCTGAATCCGCCATGCTCAGCAGCTGTTCGGGACTATGCACTTGTTTTGTGTAGGGCACCAAACCAATGCTGATCCCCAGGGTGAAAATGCGATTCTCCCAAAAGAAACGAAATTGCTGCACCACATTGAGGATCTTGTTAGCCAGCAGATAGGCGTTTTGGTCGTTGGCTTGATCCGATTCCAGCAATACACCAAATTCGTCACCGCCCAAGCGCGCCAGCAAACCTTTTGTTTCCACCACCTGATTGAGTTGCTGAGAGAGCTGCTTAATCAGCACATCGCCTGCTTTGTGGCCGCAGGTATCGTTGACTACCTTAAATTGATCCAAGTCCATATACAGCAGGGTCAGCTCAGAATCCTGACTCTCGGCGTTGCGCAGTGCTTTGCGCAGGCGGCGTTCGAACTCCCGTCGGTTGTATACACCCGTCAGAGGGTCATGGGTCGCCATATATTCCAGGCTCATATTGGATTCTTTGCGCTCGGTGATATCGGCAATTGCCCCAAACATGAATTCTTCTTTGTTTTCACGGCGCATTTGCACGGAAATCGAGAACCAAAACTCGGAACCGTTGCGCTTTACCCCGCGTATTTCTTTACCCAGCACCACGCCGTTTTTCTTGATTTCTTCCAGCAAGGCTTGCCGATCGGCCTGATTGGCATACAACTGCGATGTGTTGCGGCATTCCGAAAGCATTTGCTGTTCGTTTTCATAACCAAACAAGGAACACATCGCGGGATTGGTAGTGATCAGCTTACCGTTAAGGGTCGAGGTATACAGACCTTCTGCAGAGTTTCGGAACAGGTCGTAAAAACGACGTAAATCACTGATGGTGCTGCGTTGCAACTCATAGTGGGAGAGCGCTTTACCCTGTTCGTGGATTTCAACCGCCAGGGCTATTAACAGCACACCAAACAAGGCCACAAAGGTCAGAATAAGCCCCTGTTTCTCTTCAAGCACCATGCCCAGCAAATACAAACCGCTGCTGAGCAGACAAGCCAGGGCAACGGTAGACCAACCAATGGCATACAAGCGGTTGGGGCGGCCATGGCCTTTGTCTCTGAACTGCCAGGCCAGCAGCAATTGCAAGCACAAGCTGGCACCGGCAAAACCGATGGCAGCGATGATTTGCCAGTATTGGTCCAACACAAAAGGGGTGGCCAGTAGTAACAGCGACAAAATATACGAACAATAGCGCCAGTATGCGGGTACCTTTACCAGCATCAAATGCGCCACTTTAGCCGAGGCCGTTAAGGCGAATGCGACCAACACCAGGGTCAGCTCAGAGATAAAGGCTGAGATCCGCAGCATTTGCGCCAATATGCCTTCCACATTCAGGAACAGCAGCAAAAAGCAAAGGTTTGAGAGGGAAAACCAGAAGCGCACAGGGCTGTGCAGCAGGGTGTAGGACACCAAATAATAAAGGGCCAGCATGATCAAGGCGCCGCCGACAACACCCAGCAGCGCCAGATTAAGTTGTTCCTGGCCGATCAATTCACTGTATCGCCACAATTTAATGGGCAATACCAATGGGCCTTTGTCGTTAATTCTGATGTAAACATCCATTTTATCGCCGGGCAGCAGTTCCAGCGGTACCAGAAAGTCCCGATGGTTTAGTTCCCGGGCAGAAAATGGCCGACTGGCACCCATCAACAGAGAACGGCGTATGCGGCCTTTGTCGTCCAGCAGATAGACATCCACTTCGTCCAAGGTTGGATTAGCCAGCAGCAGTCCATAGCGCATACTGCCGTTACTTTGTTGATGAAGACTGATTCTTGCCCACAGGCTTTGGTTTTGGGGTAAAGGACTGAAATCACCGGAGCGTGTCCAGCCGTCGAGCGTTTGCACTGTGGATAGCTGATTGGTGCTGTCAGTACGCAGAAATTGCAGATTGGGAAGCAGATCCAGCTGTAAGGTTTGTTCGTCCAGATTGACAGACGGGATCTCTTGTTGGGCGACAGCACTGTGCACAACCCAAAATGAGAAAAGTAAAAGTAGACGGCAAAATGCTTTCAAATGAATGGCTAACGGTATCCCTGATAGTCTGACCAGTATAATAACTTTGTGTGGCTATGAAAGCCCAAGCAGCGTGTTTCGCAGATTATTAAGGTCGGCAGCCCCTAGTGGTTCAATCCAAACCGCCTCACACAGCTGCTCGATACAAAGCACCCAGCGGCTGTTAGCGAAACTGAAATGGCACTGCTGACGATCGGCGCCTTGCTCCAGCTCCAATGGTCTTGTTGCCAATGTTTCACAAAGCAGATGAGAAAATGCGTTAAGGCCCATGGACTGAGTCAGTGGGTAGCAGTCCAACATCAATAGATCGCCATTGATCTGCACTTGGCTTTCGTGAAGCACTAACTGCTGCATAATATCTCCAGGGATTTGCTGCGACTTGGCCTGGTCGTGTGTTTGCTATTGGCATTGTTTAACATATCTTTGCTTTTTGGGCCGTCCTGCAAGATGGCGAATAAAAAAGGCCAGTGCCCTTTGCCTGCCATCAAATTGGGGTATTGTAATATCAACTTCCTCAATAAGATGAACATTGTAAGGAGATTTACCGATGAAGCAGTTTCTGGCTTTTTTGACGGTGGCAGCATTTTTGCCGGTGCAGGCGGCGGATATTGCAGCTGGTAAAGCAAAATCAGCCACTTGTGTGGTTTGTCATGGTAGTAACGGAATCTCCGTTATTCCCATGTACCCAAATTTGGCCGGACAGAAGGAACAGTACCTTGTATTGCAGCTGAAAGCTTATCGTGATGGCGAGCGTAAAAACATGGTGATGACGCCCATGGCAAAACCGCTTAGTGATGAAGATATTGCCAATCTGGCCGCCTACTATGCCAGCCTCGATCCCAAAGGCTGATTTACTGTTCAGCCATATGTTCCTGAATGGCGGCCAAAAAGGCCGGTCCATAGCGTTGCAGCTTGGACTGGCCAACGCCACTGACGTTCAGTAACTCTGCATCGTTGGTGGGCAATAGCTGCGCCATTTGTGACAAGGTCATATCGTTAAAGACCACAAAAGGTGGCACTTCTTCTTCCTCGGCAATGGCTTTGCGCAGGCGTTTGAGTTTGGCAAACAAGACTTTGTCATGATTGCGCCCCTCGCTGCTGCTCTTGCGTCCCAAATTCAGGGTAATACGGGGTACCGCCAGACTCACGCTTTGCTCGCCCTTTAATACCCATCTGGCCGCTTCGTTGAGTTTGAGCATCGCATTTTGGGTGATATCCACACGAATAAAGCCTTGGTGGATCAACTGGTTAATCAGGTTGTGCCAATAGGCATCGGATTCGTCACTACCAATGCCATAGGTGCTGAGTTGATCATGGCCATTCTCGATAATGCGCTTGAGTTTCTTGCCGCGCAGAACATCGATCAGGTACTGACTGGCTACTTGCTGCTCAAGACGATAGAGGCAGGAAAGCAGTTTCTGGGCGGCCAGAGTTCCGTCAAAACTTTTTGGGGGATCTAAGCAAATATCGCAGTTGCCGCAAGCCTTGGCCTGATACTCACCAAAATAATTCAGCAGTACCTGGCGTCGGCAGGTCTGGGTTTCGGCAAAGGCCTCCATGGCTGCAAAGCGCTGTAATTCCACCTGTTGACGCTGCAGGTTTTCGTTTAGGCCTATCCATTCCCGGTTTCTGGCCACATCTTTTTCATCAAACAGCAGCAGGGCTTCGGCGGGCATACCGTCCCTGCCGGCGCGACCGGTTTCCTGGTAGTAGGATTCAATGGTGCGCGGCAAGTCATAGTGCACCACAAAACGCACGTTGGGCTTGTTGATGCCCATACCAAAAGCCACGGTGGCAACGATGACATCGATATTGTCTTGGATAAAGGCGCGTTGTGCCCATTCTCGCTCGCTGGTTTCCATACCGGCATGGTATCCGGCACAGGAGATACCGCGCTGGGCCAGTTTGGCGCTGATGTCGTCGACCTTCTTACGGCTGTTACAGTAAACAATGCCGCTGCCTTCCTGACCGTCGATATAGCTGCTTAGTTGCTCCATGGGGCGGTACTTTTGCAGTTGGGTATAGCGGATATTGGGTCTGTCGAAGCTGCCTTGGTAAACGAAGGGGGCATCCAGGCAAAGCTGATGCAAAATATCCTGACGGGTGGCCGCATCGGCAGTGGCGGTGAGCCCCATGACGGGCACATCAGGGAAAAAGGACTTTAATTGCCCGAGTTGACAGTAGTCCTGGCGAAAATCATGCCCCCAATGGGAGACGCAGTGGGCTTCATCCACGGCAAACAGGCTGAGGTTTAAATCCTGTAAGCGTCGAATAAAGTCCGGTTGCATCAGACGCTCTGGCGCCACATACAGCAGCTTGTACTGATAATCCTGAACTCCCTTTAATACTTGCAGTTGCTCGGGACGGGAGAGAGCTGAGGTCAGATAGGCGGCGCTGACACCACTGGTCAGCAGCGCATCCACCTGATCTTTCATCAGCGAGATCAACGGAGACACCACTATCGTCAATCCGTCCATCAGCAACGCGGGAATTTGGTAACACAGCGATTTGCCACCACCGGTGGGCATCAGCACCAGACTGTCTTGTCCGTTAAGGCAGGCCTGGATTACGTCCTCCTGACCAGGCCTGAAACTGTTATAGCCAAACACTTGGCGCAATGTATCCAAGGGTGTGGTCTGTGTTTGGCTGGTGGAAGGAATCTGCAGGGACAAAGTTTTATAAGTACGGCATTTAACTGGGCGCCTAGTGTAAAGGAAGCTGCTGGACGGTGCCAGGCGCTTGCCAGCAGCGAATATACTGGCAAACTCAAGCCCTTGAATTATAAAAGGAGTCTTTGTATGGCTGAAGAAGCATTATTTACCAGCCAACAGCTTTGCGAATATGTAACCGACTTGTTTCGCGACAGGTTGCCCTTTAATCGCCTGCTGGGACTACAAATCAGCCAGTTCGACGGTGAGGGGGTGGAAGTGCGCTTGCCCTGGGACGATAAATTAATGGGCAATCCCATCCAGAAGATTCTGCATGGCGGCGTCACGGCCTCGGTACTGGATACTGTAGGTGGGCTGATGGCCATTTTGCATGTAGTTAGGGACCTTCGCGAAGTCAGTCTGGAAGACTTTCACCGAAAACTCTCCAAGATTGGCACCATCGATATGCGTATTGATTATCTAAGGCCCGGCAAAGGCTCGGAGTTTATCGCCACCGCCAGCGTGATCCGCAAAGGCAGCCGCGTCGCGGTTTGCCGCATGGAACTGCATAACCAGGACGGCGAACATATCGCCTTCGGCACCGGCACATATATGGTGGGGTGAAGAGCGGTTGTCGGAGACAATCGCGAGTGATTTAACATCACTCGCGAAGCGATGAACGACGCGCCGTGGATGGCGCGGCTGGGCGCAGTCCCACGGACGGGTGACAGCTCGGACCCAACACCGACCGGTATGCCTGTGGCATATCGCAGCGCGATTTACGGAACTATTTCGCCAGGAGCGAAATAGAACAGCGCAACTGGCCCGCAGGGCGTAAGCATGGATGCCGTAGCAGGGCTTTCGGTGGAGTAGAAAGCGCCGCCCAGAGGCTTACCTAGGTGAACGTCATCATGGATATGAACATTACCATTTCCTGCACTTCGCCACTGACAACGCCCTAATTCTTGGGAGAAAATTCCATTATCCAATTTGTTTCCCAGGTTTCACCATTATCTTTGGAAAACGCCTGTTCCCAAGTGGGCTTTTTGGGGTCACTCGAGTTCCAAAGAAACCTTATTTTTATTGGCGTGTCATTGTAGATTTCATCTGCATAGAAACGTCCTACTCCATCGGAGAACTTGCCAACCACGGGCGTATCCAGTGCGCTTGGGCATCGACCATCAAGCCACCAAATTGACCACTCACCTGTTTCAGAATTATATGAACGAACAGCTTTTGCTCTTACTGAGGAATCAGGGAAATGAAGTTTGACATCTTCGATATTTCCAAAACCACCAAGGGTATGAACCGTTGAAGATAATCCGCTAAATTCAATCCATTCTTCACCGCCATTTAGAATATCCTTTAAACGGCGATGCTTTACATTCCAATCACCAATTATGAAGTCAAAATCTTGCGGTGCATTCGGCTCTAAATCCAGCAACATATTATTACCTTAAGTATTGTTTTTCTTTCAGAGCACGATAACACAGACACTGTTCATGCATACAGTTAAATTTGATAGCTTGGCACTCTCTCAGGTGGCTAACAATTCAATGTTCTAGCCAATAGGTGCATACCAGAATCACTTAGGAGAGTGATTCTCATGAGGCAAATGACTATTCCTTGCGCATAGCTGTCTGTCAGACTGGGTAGAAGCATCAGGAAAGAAGCAAGGGTTAAGGATAAACCGCATCCTCTCCCCCATTTAGAAAATCCTGTCCCTGGTTATTTTGTAAAAATCAAAAAGCATAACAATGCCGAATGTCGTTAGCGGCTGACCTAAGACACCTAACGCACGGCATAACAGTAGATAAGTTTTGCTAATGGCAAGCCATAGCAGCTTTTGTTTGCACCATTGCCCCTGATGGCGGATATTGACGCCCTGTCCGCTTATGCTTCCAACACTATGACCGACCGTAAAGCCCAAACCGGCGTGCTCCTCGCTATCGCTGCATACAGCATGTGGGGCGTTGCGCCTATGTATTTTAAGATGCTGTTGGAAGTGCCAGCACCCGATATCCTGCTGCACCGTATTGTTTGGTCAGCGCTTATTCTGGTGGTGCTGGTGGTGTTGCTGGGACAGATCAGTAAAGTTCGCCAAGCTGTGGCCAATCCCAAGGTGATGAAAATATTGCTGATATCCGGCTTATTGCTGGCCGGAAACTGGTTGCTGTTTATCTGGGCGGTGAATAACGATCATCTGCTGGATGCCAGCCTGGGATACTATATTAATCCCCTGTTGAATGTGGCCTTGGGCCGACTATTCCTTGGCGAGCGGTTACGCCGTTTGCAAAAATACGCCGTAGGCCTGGCCGTTGCCGGAGTGTTGATTCTGGTGGTGTCTTTTGGCCAGGTACCCTGGATAGCGCTGGCGCTGGCCGGCAGTTTTGGTGTGTACGGGCTATTGCGTAAACAGGTGGCGGTGGACTCCTTGCCGGGGCTGATGCTGGAAACCCTGCTGATGATGCCTTTTGCTATCGTTTACTGGATATGGTTTGCCAGCCCCGCCAGCAATATGCTGGAAAATGACATGGCACTGAATATCACCCTTATCTGCGCCGGTATTGTCACCACTGCACCACTACTGTGCTTTACCGGCGCGGCGCGGCGCATTATGTACTCCACTCTTGGCTTCTTTCAGTATATCGGCCCGAGCATCATGTTTGTGCTGGCGGTATTGCTATACAACGAGCCTTTGCATCAGGAACGGCTGCTCACCTTTGCTTTGGTGTGGAGTGGCCTGGCGCTATTCAGTTTCGACTCTTTGCGCCATTTCCGGCAAAACCGTAAGGCACAGAAGGCCGCGCTGGCTCGCTCCTAACATGCACTCAGACGGGCGTAGGCCAGTACCAACCACTTGCTGCCTACGTCACTGAAATTCACCTGTACCCTGGCGTGTTCACCGCTGCCTTCGTAGTTAAGCACGGTGCCTTCGCCGAATTTAGGGTGCATCACCCGTTGTCCCAGGGTAAAGCCGGTGGATTCAAAAGCCGTATGCGAAGTGGCCGGCTGGAAACGGTTTTGCACCGGCCGGCTGACCTGGGTTTTCCGTAGGCGTATCTCTTCGATACAGTCTGATGGGATCTCACGGATAAAACGCGATGGCGTATGGTATTTGTCCTGCCCGTAAACCCGGCGACTTTCCGCATAGGTGATAATGAGTTTTTGCATAGCGCGGGTCATGCCTACGTAGCAGAGCCGACGTTCTTCTTCGAGACGTCCCGGCTCCTCGTTGGTCATCATGCTTGGGAACATTCCTTCTTCTACACCGGCGAGCACCACCAAGGGGAACTCCAAACCTTTAGCGCTATGCATGGTCATCATCTGCACGGCATCCTGATGGCTGTCGGCCTGGGTTTCACCGGCTTCCAGTGAAGCGTGGGCCAAGAAGGCGGCCAGGGGCGTCATGCCTTCGGCATCTTCCGGGACTTCGTATTCTTTACAGGCACTGACCAGTTCTTCCAGGTTCTCAATTCTGGCCTGCGCCTTCTCGCCTTTTTCGGCCTGGTACATGGCATACAAGCCGGATTGCCTGATCACCTGATCGGCTTGTTTGTCCAGCGTCAAGCCGGGCATCTCTTCCTGTAGCTTAAGGATCAGATCCACAAAGCTTTGCAGGGCATTGGCGGCTCTGCCGGACAGGCGCTTTTCGCGCAGCATCAGCATGGTGGCTTGCCACATGGATTGTTCGGTTGCCTTGGCCGCTTCGCGAACCTGCTCCAGGGTGCGTTCACCTATGCCACGGGCGGGGGTATTGACCACACGTTCGAACGCGGCGTCATCCAACGGCTGATTGATCATACGCAGGTAACCCAAGGCATCTTTGACTTCCTGGCGTTCGAAGAAGCGCAGGCCGCCGTAAATCCGATAGGCTAGGCCCTCATGCAGCATGCCTTCTTCCAGTACCCGCGACTGGGCGTTATTGCGATACAGCACGGCACAATCGCTGAGCGCGCCGCCTTGCTCGTGCCAGGCGCGAATTTGCGAGACCACAAATCGGGCTTCGTCGGTTTCATTAAAGGCTGCGTACAGAGAGATGGGTTCGCCTTCGCTACCCTCGGTCCAGAGCTTCTTGCCCAGGCGCTCATGGTTGTTTTCAATGACGGCATTAGCGGCTTTGAGGATTCGCCCGGTGGAGCGGTAATTTTGCTCAAGACGGATGGTCAGGGGATCTTTGGCATCACGCAAAAAGTGCTGAATGTTGTCTACATTGGCGCCGCGCCAGCCATAGATAGACTGATCGTCATCGCCCACAATCATCATATTGTTGCTGTCGCAGCTAAGCAGGCGCAGCCAGGCGTATTGAATGTTGTTGGTATCCTGGAATTCATCCACCAGAATGGCGCGAAAGCGCTGCTGATAATGCTGCAGGATGCGCGGATGATTGACCCAGAGTTCGTGGGCGCGCAGTAAAAGCTCGGCAAAATCCACTAAGCCAGAGCGATCGCAGGTGTCCTGATAAGCCTGGTAAATCTCGCGCATGCGAGTCTGGATGGCATCGCCATGGGTTTCGATATGCTGGGCGCGCAGGCCTTCGTCTTTGTTGCCGTTGATATACCATTGCACCTGCTTAGGCGACCAGTGCTTCTCATCCAGATTAAGGGCTTTTAACACGCGGCGGATCAAGCGGTGCTGATCGTCTGAGTCCAGAATCTGGAAATTCTCCGGCAACCCGGCTTCCTGGTAATGGGTACGTAGCAGACGGTGGGCAAGGCCATGAAAGGTGCCTATCCACATGCCCTGTAAAGAGGTGCGCATCAGCGCCTCTACCCGGCTGCGCATTTCCCGGGCAGCCTTGTTAGTAAAGGTGACCGCCAGTAAGCCATAAGGAGAGATCCCCTCTACATCCATCAACCAGGCCATGCGATGCACCAGCACCCGGGTTTTACCACTACCGGCACCGGCCAGCACCAGCATATCGGTGGGCGGAGCGGCTACGGCCTGGCGCTGTTTATCGTTGAGGGAATCGAGAAGAGCGGACACATCCATTGGCAAAATCGGTCTGGTGGACAATGGCCGCAGTATACCAGCTGACCTGTGTTTTTATACAGAGAATTGCCCATTGCAAAAAGCGAAGTGCCCGAGGTATTCACAGGAACATACTTAGCTGTGGATGATGTTGGCGAATAAAGTAATCCAGCTGGGATTGGGGCTGGATAAAATTAAAGTCAGCGAAATCAAATCCCGGTGCCACCGAACAGCCCACCAAACTGTACTCACCGGTGCTTCGCGCGGCCTGGTAAAGTCCCCCTTGCACTACCCAACAGTAATCTGGCTGACCCGGACCGAGCTTAATATCATTTACGCTGTGTCCGTCTGTTTCGTGCAATAACAATGGGGCGCCGGCGTAAAAGTTCCAAACTTCATCATGACTAACCCGGTGGAATCGGCTGACGTCACCCGCTTGCAGCAGATAATAAATATGGGTCAGCGCTTGTCGCGGTTTGCCATTTTTGGGTGACAAGACCTTCTCTTGACTGCGATAAACTTCCCGGTAGTAGCCGCCTTCAGGATGAGGCTTTAGTCCAAATGCTTGAATAAGGGATTCCATACCTCTCCCGCATAACACTGTTGATGTTCCAAGGTGTTAGCTTAGTCCAGCATGTTGCCAAGACCTTGGCAAAGAAATGGTGCGTTTTGGTTAATCTGTCGATATAAATTAAACAGAGTTCGGAGCGCCAGGCGCTCCGATTCGGGGATGTCAGTCTTGCTCGGTTTCCAATGCATCCACATCGATGCCCATGGATTCCATAATGGCGCGGGCCTGAGCGGGGATCTTTCTTGGATTGTCTTTTTGCAGATCAGCGTCATTGGGAAGCGGCTGGCCGGTAAAGGCATGCAGGAAGGCTTCGCATAACAGCTCCGAATTGGTGGCATGACGCAAATTGTTTATTTGTCGGCGGGTACGTTCATCGGTAAGCACCTTGAGTACTTTCAAGGGAATGGAGACGGTGATCTTTTTGACCTGCTCACTTTTCTTACCGTGTTCGGCGTACGGGTGAATATATTCGCCGTTCCACTGGGCCATACAATTGCCTTTTCGTTTTATGTTAGAAGGCGAAATTCTAACTGTTGCAAAGATTCAGTCAATCATGGATGCCTAAACATCTTGATGTCTGGACAGAAGATGGGTAGATTTGGACGTCTAAACGTCCATAGGTCTAATTTTAACAGGAGCACCATATGGTTTCCTACGCCCAGGGTATTGATGCGCTGAACCAATCCATGTCTGAACTGCGCAATATCTCTGTTTCCTTTGAGTTTTTTCCACCTAAGACCGAGCAGATGGAGAAAACCCTGTGGCATTCGGTGCAGCGATTGGCACCCTTAAAGCCATCCTACATGTCTGTGACCTATGGTGCTAACAGTGGGGAGCGTCATCGCACTCACGAAGTAGTCAAACGGATTCAGGCACAGACCGGGGTCGCCGCTGCACCGCATCTTACCTGTGTCGATGCCAGTCGTGATGAGCTAATTACCATTGCCAAAGACTATTGGCAGGCGGGTATTCGCCGTATTGTGGCGCTGCGCGGTGATCTTCCTCAGGGTGTGAACAAAACTGATTTTTATGCGGTGGATTTGGTGAAGTTATTAAAGGATGTGGCCGATTTCGATATCTCGGTGGCGGCTTATCCAGAAATTCACCCAGAGGCGCCCAATGGACAATTCGATCTGTTAAATCTTAAACGTAAAGCCGAGGCGGGAGCCAATCAGGCCATTACCCAGTTTTTCTTCGATGCCGAAGTGTTCTTGCGCTTTCGTGACCGCGCCGCAGCGGCCGGCATCGATTTGGAAATCGTGCCTGGTATTTTGCCGGTGACCAACTATCAGACCTTGGTCCGTTTTGCGCAGATGACCAACGTGCATGTGCCCAGCTGGTTACACAAGATGTTTCAGGGCCTCGAAGAAGGCGACCAGACCACCCGTAACCTGCTTGGTGCCAGTATTGCCATGGATATGGTCAAAGTGCTGGCCAAAGAGGGGGTCAGAAATTTTCATTTCTACACCCTAAACCGATGTGAGCTGAGTTACGCCATTTGCCATATGTTGGGATTGCGCGCGGATCCGGAGTAAACTGTATTTTAAACAGCGAGTTAGGAGTGCGGCGTGGCAAAAGTGGATAAGCAGGTTCAGGCGCGAATCAAGAGCCTCGGCAACAATGCCTGGTTGTTGATTCGGCGAACTCTTAAACGGTGTCAGGAAGACCAAATTGCCGTATCCGCCGGCCATCTAGCCTATGTGTCGTTGTTGTCATTAGTGCCCTTTATTATGGTGTTTTTCACCATTTTGTCAGCCTTTCCGGCCTTCGGCTCTGCCAGCAGCAAGCTGGAATCCTTCATCTTTGAAAACTTTGTGCCTCATGCCGGTGGGGTGGTACAGAAATATGTCAGTGAATTTGTCGGCAATGCTTCGCAAATGAGTGCGGTCAGCATACTGGCGCTGGTGGTAGTGGCATTACTGCTCATTTCTAATGTGGACAAGACCCTGAACCGGATCTGGCATACGCCCAGCGAAAGACGCCCGATTTTTACTTTTGCTATTTACTGGATGGTGCTGACACTGGGCCCGCTGCTGATTGGGACTGGCTTGGCTATCAGCTCTTATTTAGTGGGGCTGGCGGCCTTTGCCGAAGAATATACGCCGGGGATCACCACAGTGTTATTAAAGCTGGTGCCGTTTATGACCTCCTTAGGTGCGTTTTTCCTGCTCTATATGATTGTTCCCAATAAAACGATTCGCTCGCGTCATGGTGCCGCAGGGGCGCTACTGGCGACCTTGTTGTTTGAGTTATCAAAAAAAGGCTTTGCCGTGTATGTCAGTAGCTTCCCTTCTTATCAGGTTATCTACGGCGCACTGGCGGCGGTTCCCATTCTGTTTGTCTGGGTGTATTTATCCTGGATGGTGGTGTTGCTGGGTGCAGAGTTTACCGTGCAGGTGGAAGCATTATCCGAGGAGAAGCAGCCTGCCGACTATGACGGGCAAGAGCCCTAGCAAGGCTAGGGCATCATTTATTGTTGCATGCTGGCGATAAAGTCATTGGATTGCGCAATAGACTTATTCATTTCTTTAATTAGCTGCTCAATCTCACGCTTGATGCCGCTGAACTCGCCTTGCAAGGCTCCGATGGCGCTGGCATTGAGGTTGTGCTTTAGATAAAGCACATTGTCATTCAACGCAGTCAGCACCGGCGCCATTTTGCTTTCTGTCTTGCGTAAGGTGCTTAACAGCTTCTGATAGCGATTGCGTGTTTCTTTGAGCTTGCGACTACTGTCACGGCGCAACTTTTCATTGCTGTACTCTTCAAGCTCCTGCTGCCATTCATCGAAAAGGGCTTCTGCTACGGACTCTACCTTGTCGATACGCTCGGAGACTCGCTTTGCCGATTCTTCGCTGGCTTCATACTGGGCCTTCAGGTCGTCATAGACATCCTGTAACTGGCCGCCGTCAAATTGGATCAGCTGGCTGAACTGCTCCAAGGCAGAACTGAATTGTTGCTGGGCTTCTTGCTGAGCGTCTTTGGCTTCTTCAACTCTGTCCACAAGAATATCGCGCTTCTCAATGCCGACCTTCTCCATGGCGGCATAGTAGGCCGATTGACAGCCGCCGAGTGTCAGCGCAAAGATGAGGGCAATCAGGGCCCGCATCAGTCACCGCCTTTGAATTTGGCGGCATCCACAATCGACCACAAATGCAGGATGGCACCAGGGACCCACATGAAAATTAAGATCACTGTGGCCGCTAAGGCATAACAGCCTGAAACCAGAATAAAAAACAGCAATGCCGCCAGTATTCTGCCCTGTACCAGCTGGCCAAGACCTGGAATAAAAAAGCTACAAATCGCCGCCAGTACATTACCGCCTGAACCTTGACCCGACATGAATTTCTCCTTGATGCGTTAATTTTCTTGTATCAGTAATAGCTAAGTTAATTCAATTGGTTAGCATAGACAACATTTGCCATTAGCTGGAGAGCGCATGATCGGATTAATTCAACGTGTCACGGAAGCCAGGGTAACGGTGGCCGGCGAAACGGTAGGGCAAGTCGGAAAGGGTTTATTGTTACTGTTAGGAGTAGAGAAACAAGACAATCAAGCCACAGCCAAACGCCTTTGTGAAAAGGTGCTCAATTACAGGGTGTTTTCAGACGAACAAGGCAAAATGAACCTGAATCTGCAGCAAGTTGGTGGGCAATTGTTGGTTGTATCGCAGTTCACTTTAGTGGCCGATACGGGGAAAGGCACCCGACCGAGCTTTTCCAGCGCCGGTGAGCCTGGACAAAGTCGCTTGCTGTATGAGTATTTTGTGCAACAGGTCAAAGCCCAAGGTGTGGATTGTGCCACGGGGCGCTTTGGTGCAGATATGCAAGTGGCCCTGGTTAATGATGGACCGGTGACTTTTTCCCTCAAGGTCTAGATTCGGGGGTTAGTCTCGGGCAAGAACTAAACAGCTCAAGTCGACCCCAAGGCGTTCGGCGAAATCCAGCAGGTTCTTTCCGGGCTTTAGGCTGGGCAAGGGTTCTCTAGACGAAAATAACACCATATTGCGATAGCCGGGGACTCGGATCACCTTGGGTGGGTGTCCGCTTGCTTGTAAAAGGGCAGACGAGAGCCCAAGCAGACTGACATCCCTGCTGGGGAGCAGGTTGATCATTAACAAGCCATGTTGATTAAGGACATTGAAGCAGCTTTGGTAAAACGCAGTATCGGCTAAAAATACAGGCGGTTGGTTTTGATCAAATAAGTCCAGTAACAGGAGATCCTGAGACTGAAACTCACCGATGGCATCTCTGGCATCTGCGTGTCGATGGATGACCGGCAAGGCTGAAGGATTGAAATATTCTGTAAAGCAGTGAATGATGGTCTGGTCGTATTCGATGCTGTTCCACTTGGCTTGTTGAAAATGCTGCAATAAAAAGCGGCCAAAGGCCCCACCGCCAAGACCGCATTCCAGCACCTGCTGAGTTTGAGGTCGCAGATAAAGGCCCAGGGCTAAGGCATGCAGATGAGGAAGCACCAAACGAGAAGGATGGTGCAGGTCCATCACTGATTGCACGGTTTGCCCAAGACATAACCATCGATAATGCGCATTCTGGCAAACGGAGAGCTTTTTATCCTGATGCCAATAGAGCAACTGCGCTTGATGTAATTCTTGCTCCAGTTGAAACAGAAGAAGGTCCTTGATGTGGCCGTCTGAAACTAGATTTTGCCGCCTGCAAGCAAATTAGTGAAGCAGAGTTCGTCTTGGCGCTGGGAGACATGTATGTATAGGGTTGAAACCCCGGTCACAGAAGAAGATTTCGAGAAATACTTTCAGTTTCGCTGGGTGATGTTGCGCAAGCCCTGGAATTATCCTCCTGGCTCAGAAAAGGACGAATACGAGCAAGTTGGTCACCATCGTATGGTTACCGATGCGAGTGGTCAGGTTGTGGCCATCGGCAGATTACATTTCAACACCCCGGAGGAGGCTCAGCTTCGACATATTGCTGTTCATCCGGACTATCAGGGCAAGGGATTGGGCAAGCTGGTGGTGTCGGCACTGGAGTCTGTGGCCAGAAGCGAAGGGATCGAGCGGATTGTGACCAACAGCCGTGAGCTATCAACGCCTTTTTTCCAAAGTTGTGGCTTTGAGGTGGTTGGTGAGGGTACCACAGAGTTGGGCCATCTTAAGCGCGAACAAATGGTCAAAAAGCTGACCGAAATGAATGCCGTCATGCTGCACCCTAAGTGGTGTAAAGAACTTCAGGAAACCTGGCACCAAGCCATCCCCATCAGTGAACAGATGGGGATAAAGCTTTATCAGTACAGTGGCCGAACCCTTGAAGCCCGCGCATCGCTGAATAAAAACATCAACCTGCATGGCACTATGTTTGCGGGAAGCATTTTCTCGCTGGCTACCCTGACGGGCTGGGGGATGTTGTTTCTGTTGCTGAAGGAAAAAGGTCTCAAAGGTGAAATTGTATTGGGAGATGCCAATATTCATTACCATAAACCTGTGACGATGCAGCCCCGGGCTATCTGCCAGATTGAATCTTTAGATGGCAAGTTTGAACCGCTCAGTAAAGGCAAGAAGTGCCCCTTTCGGTTAATAGTGGAGCTCCACGATCAGCATCACCCGGTGGCCGAATTTAAAGGCGTGTATTGGGTGCTGCCGGTAGAAGATACTTCAGAGCAACCCAAGCACTAGCAACGAATACAAAAAAGGGCGCCGTTGGCGCCCTTTGCAAATTCGCTTTTAGCCTTAAGCCATAGCTGCCTGAAGTTTCTTCATGGCATTCTTCTCTATCTGTCGCACCCTTTCGGCAGACACCTGGTACTGATCTGCCAAGTCCTGCAATGTGGCCTTGTCGTCAGCCAACCAGCGGCATTGAATAATATGCTGGCTGCGTTCATCCAGGGTTTTGATGGCAGAATAAAGGCGCTGAGAAGCATTGTCTTCCCAATTAGCGTCAAGCACTTCAGACTCTACATCTGCGCTCTTGTCTTCAAGATATTGCACAGGAGCGAAGTTGCCTGTTTCGTCATCGTCGGCAGACAAATCAAAAGACTGATCCTGACTGCTCATACGCGCTTCCATCTGAAGCACTTCTTTGGTGCTGACACCTAATTCGTCAGCGACCTGTTGTACTTCTTCATGGGTAAACCAACCAAGGCGTTTCTTGGCCTTACGCAGATTAAAGAACAACTTGCGTTGTGCTTTGGTGGTGGCCACCTTCACAATTCGCCAGTTGCGAAGTACGAATTCATGAATTTCGGCTTTGATCCAATGCACCGCGAAAGACACCAATCTCACCCCGACATTAGGGTCAAATCGTTTCACTGCCTTCATCAGGCCGATGTTACCTTCCTGGATCAGGTCGGCTTGAGGTAGGCCGTAACCAGCGTAGGACTTGGCTACGTGCACAACAAAGCGCAGGTGGGACATAATCAGCCTGCGGGCCGCTTCCAAATCACCTTCATTATACAGGCGTTCAGCCAATTGACGTTCTTCTTCCGCGCTCAGCATATTAATGCTGTTAACGGCCTGGATATAAGTCTCCAGACTACCTGTTTGAGGAACGCTAAGTGCCATCGACTGCATATTTGTGCTCATCTATCACCTCTTAAAATCAACCGGCCCAATATAGCACTGCCTATTTTCCAGCGCCAGCGTATGATCGCCTTTCAGCTACGCAAAACAGACCATGAAAGATCTAAAAGGTTCCTAAGCGCCGATGCAAGATAATCGGGCTTAGGCCGCCCCTCACTGGCCTAATTACTTGACCAGCCTGATATTGGGCTGTGGTTCGGCTTTTTCAATAAGCTTAATGGAACGAGTGCGTCTTGTGCCGTTTTGAAATCTGTCGTAACGAAATTCTTTGGCATCCATCATCTGCGCAAAATCCAGAAAGGCGTCCATGTCTGAACGGTTCAAAGATTCATTGCCCTTGCTCAGTTGGCTGTCTACGTAGACTTCATCACCATTAAAAGTCATGTGTGCAACCGCATCATAGGGCGCACCAAACTCGTCAACTTTAATGGCTCTCACCATTTTCACTTCAAATATCCAGCCACCGACTTGAATGTAGCGCTTGCCGTCGTTGTTCATATATCCCCCGATGTGAGTGTGTTACAGGTACAACGTCGTTCGCCTTTTATGTCAACCATCAAAAAGCAGCAAAGCACCCCTGGTAAAAAAGGGACAACCCACTCTTGAGCTGCACTAAATTTTGCCGGCATCCGGCCGCGGGAGGTTTTTCCTGAACGATGAAACGCCATCTCTAATCCTGAGTGGCGTCAGGCTTAAGCTGCTCTGCCACCGGGCCTGATTCTTACCTAGTGCAGAGCATTCGGCAAGTCCTTTACCGAACAAATGCTTAATTCTATTATCGACAGCATGTGGCTAATGTTTAATCAATTCGAGACGTTGTTTCCAAATAAGCTTTAAGCGTTTTTTGTGCCAACGATGAAAAGCTAATAAATACAATGTATTAGCTGTGTTCTTTGAAAAATTTATTTTAAAACTGTCGCTAATTGGCAACAGTTTATCCAATGCTTTATGGATTCGAAAATATGAAACTAAGAAGAAGAGGAATTTATTCTCATAAAAACAAATACATAAAAATATATCAAAAGCATTTACTCATTGTCGCCAATCGGCGACATCAAACGCAAGACTAATTAATTATGCGCTTCACATAGTACTATGGCGCTCCTAAAGCAGGTTAAAACGCAACAGGATGTGATGAAACCTTTTTCCCCTTTCTCTTTTCGCGCTCTGACACTTTTGGGATTTGGCTTGGTTAGTTTGCCAATACTACTGGCATTATTGATGGCGCTGATTCGCGTAGACAGACTGACGATGCAGGTCACCAATGCCATTGAAGATGTCTCTGTGCAGGTAAACCAAAGTCGCCAAGCCCTGCAACTGTTGCAGAGTATGCAACGAAGTGTCAGTCAGTATTTAGTGTTGGATGACGAGGTTTTTTGGCACGGCTATCTAAATTTGCGGCAAGATTTTTTAGCTTTGATGGATGCAATGTTGGTCAATGCCGCTGAGCCAATCGCGCCGGCTGTGGAAAATCTGATGTCTTCTGAGGGTGAGATCCATGGCATGTTGAAAGCCAACGCCTTGCAGTCGGTAAGTGATATTCAACAGCATTACACTGGGTTGTTTAAGCAGACCGAAGGCTTATTGAGTCTGAGCAATCAACTTGTAGATGAACGTATCGCTCAGGTGGAGAATAGTGCCAGTTTACTCAAAGGCACAATGATGCAGTCGTTACTTGTTATCCCTATCAGCTTGTTCATTGCACTACTCTTTATCCGTTTGATAAACAGGCCACTCAATGAACTCAAACCTCAGATAAGGCGATTGGAGTCGGGGGATTGGCAGCGGCCTGTTGAGGTCACCGGGGCAAGCGATATCAGGGAAATCGCTTCAATACTTGACGCCATGCGCCAACAGCTGAATGTGCTCGAAAGCCAAAAGATCTCGGTGATCAGAAGTATTTCACATGAGCTTAAAACGCCCCTTGCGGCTATCAGGGAGGGGGCCGAACTTCTTTTTGACGGCACAACCGGGTCGTTAACAAACACGCAGCAAGAAGTAGTTGATATTGTGCGAACAAGTGCCGATCGTCTGCAGCGTTTAATCGATGATCTTTTGAATTTCAACAGGTTACTATTGGATAGTCGCCCCGATATGCTGCGGCCTTGCGCCCTGTTGGCGGTTTTACAAAGTTTACATGAAGAGAGAAAACTGGAATTTCAATCCAAACAAATCCAATTCCAGCTTCCATTAATGGATTATATTGTGCGCATTAAGCAGGACCATCTGCGTCTTATACTTGATAACTTATTGTCTAATGCCCTGAAATTTTCGCCTATTGGAGGCGTTATTAAAGTGGATTTGCAAAAAGGAACAGATAACTGGCGGCTATCAGTGGTCGATCAAGGACCAGGTGTCGCCCCTGCCCATCAGGAGCAAATTTTTGACCCCTTTTTTCGAGGCGCAGTGCAAGCCGAGGCGAAGATCAAAGGCAGTGGTCTGGGATTGACCTTGGCCAAAGAAATGGCCAACAAATACCAAGGCGATATCGCCGTTGGCAATACCCAGCAAGGCTGTTGCATGGTGGTGACGTTGCCGATTGGCTTATTGGAGAAGTGCTCTGATGCTTAATCCAATTAAGCCGTTTTTGCTCTTAAGTACATTGCTTTTGTTGTGTGGCTGCCAATCCATTGGCGTTGAAGGTCAGGATACAGCGCAGGGGACAGAAGAAAAAGTAAGTGCCTACTATTTATCTGCCCATTTATTTAATGATGTCGAGCTACGGGAAGAGGTAGCGTTACAGCAACGACTGCTGGTGCTCTCCGACGACGCCAGGTGGCGACTAGCCATTTTGCATAGCCGGCCAAACTCTCCGGTTTACGATGTTAAAACAGCGCTCAATCATCTTACTGTGGCTCTGGAGCGACCAGCGTTAGCAAAAGCAGGATTACTATGGTCGCTGCATGACCAGTTGACGTCGTTGGCTGACATGCAACAGCAGCTTGCCAACACCAAACAGCAGTTAAGCCGTGAACAAAAGAAGGCGCAGTCCGCCATATCCGCATATGGGAATCTTCTTAACGAGAAAAATGCGTTGGAACAGCAATTGCAACAGATCAAGGCAATTGAACAATCTATTTTGAACAGGACGATGACTGGCAATGAGCAGTGATAGCAGAGCAGGACGCATTCTGGTGGTGGACGATGATCCTGCCCTACTCAAGCTTATCTGTATGCGTTTAGAGGGCGCCGGCTATCAGGTGCAACCTGCGCAAAACGGCCGGCAGGCCATGGGAATGCTAGAGAGTTTTAAGCCCCATTTGCTGATCAGTGACTTATGTATGGAGGGTATGGATGGGATGGCGCTCTTTGAAGCGAGTCGCAAAAGAATCGCCAACTTACCGGTGATGATTATGACGGCCCACGGAACCATTCCTGATGCTATCGAAGCCACCAAAAAAGGGGTGGTGTCCTACCTCACCAAACCGTTCGACAGTCAACACTTGTTGTCACAAGTGGCTGAGGCTATTCAATTCAATCCCGTCGCCTTTAGTGACAAGGGGCAGCACGGGAATATATGGCGGGAAGGGATTATCAGTCGCAGCAGTATTATGGAGGAACTATTGGCACAGGCCTGGCAAGTGGCTGGTACGGATGTCAGCGTATTGATCAGCAGCCAAAGCGGTACGGGTAAGGAACTGCTTGCCAAAGCCATCCATCTCGCCAGTCATCGTAAGGACAAGCCTTTTGTGGCAGTTAACTGTGCCGCTATTCCCGAGTCCTTGCTGGAATCAGAGCTGTTCGGTCACATGAAGGGTGCCTTTACCGGAGCCGCTAAAGATCACAAAGGACTGATCCAATCTGCTGATGGCGGCACCTTGTTCCTCGATGAGATTGGCGATATGCCGCTTACCTTCCAGGTGAAATTGCTGCGGGTTTTGCAGGAGCGGGAGGTGCGTCCGGTGGGCAGCACAAAGTCATCTCCTGTGGATGTGCGACTGATCAGTGCCACCCACAGAGATTTAGAGCAAGCCATCAGTAGTGGCGAGTTCAGAGAAGATCTTTACTACCGCATCAATGTTGTGGAATTGCGCTTACCGAGGTTGGCACAACGACGTGAGGATATCCCCTTACTGGCCAGCCATTTTCTGGCACAGGCTACCAACCGCGGACGACAGACGGTGAAAGGTTTCAGTAATGAGGCGATGGAGCTTCTGATTTCGGCGCCCTGGCCAGGGAATGTGCGGCAGTTGCAAAATGTGGTGGAGCAAACGGTGGCATTGTGCACTCAAGCACAGATCCCTGTTGAGTTAGTGCAACGGGCTCTGCGCGAGAGAGATAGCGTCATGCCGACATTGGCGGAAGCAAAAGATGAGTTTGAGCGTCGCTACCTGGCAGATCTGCTGCGCACCACTGACGGTAATGTTACGCAGGCTGCACGTATCGCCGGGCGTAATCGCACAGAGTTCTATAAGCTACTGGAAAAGCATCATTTATCAGCGGCTTCGTTCCGCAATTAACTGGACAAAGCGACCATCGCGAAACACAATGTTTTGACTGCCAGCAAGACCGAAATTCAGTTTCTGGAGGTCAGCATTGATAGATTCCAGTTATGCCTTTGTCGCCCGTCAGGCTATTTTTGACGACAAGCTGCGTGTGCATGGCTATGAACTGTTGTTTCGGGATGGTGAGAAAAACTGCTTCCCCGATATTCCTCCTGACGAAGCCACCTCTAAAATATTGGCCAACAGCCATCTCAACCACGGCTTGGATGAATTAACCGGTGGTCGCAAGGCCTATATTAATTTCTACGAAGACACTCTCTTATACCGCTTCCCCACTTTTCTCGATCCTACCAAGGTCGTTATCGAAGTGTTGGAAACGGTGCCTATTAGTGATGAGCTATTACGGGCTTGCCGGCATATTCGGGGTTTGGGTTACCAAATGGCCCTGGATGATCATGACTTCGATCCAAAGTGGGATGTGTTTTTACCCCATGTGGACGTGATAAAGGTCGATGTGCTTGAAAACGACTATGAGACCACCGCTGCCAATATGGAAAAGCTGCTTAAGGCCAAGGTGAAACTAATAGCCGAAAAGATTGAGACCAGAGAAGAGTTTGAACGCTACCGCGACCTCGGCTTTCATTATTTTCAGGGATACTTCTTTGCGCGGCCGGAAGTGATCCGCAAACGGGCCTTGCCGGTGTCCAAAATGAATTTGGTCGAGCTTATTAGTGCCAGTTCCTCAGCCAATTTTGACTTTAATCGTATCAACAACATCATCGAACGTGATGTAACGCTCTCCTACAAGCTTTTGCGTTTTATCAACAACCCCATATTCAACAAGCGTCAGCAGATTTCGTCGCTTCGTCATGCCCTGAATTATATGGGCGAGGTGGAGCTGAAGAAGTTCATCGCTTTGATGACACTGGCCAACTTAAATGATGAAAAGCCTACTGAATTGCTGCAATTGTCATTAGTCAGGGCCAAGTTCTGTGAGTTGCTGGCCAGGGCGAAAGGCGAGGATGAAAACCCACCCAAAGGCTTCTTGCTGGGGATGTTTTCACTACTGGATGCGCTTTTGGATCAGAGCATGAGCGATGTGATGGCCAACTTGCCTATCCTGGAAGAGATAAAAACAGCGCTATGCTCCAATGAAGCTAAATTGTCTAACTACCTGCAACTGGTTAAAAGCATTGAGCAGGCTAACTGGCAAGAGACGGAGCGTCTGGTGAAAGCCCTGGCCTTGAGTGATGCCGAAGTCGCTGCGTTTTATCAGGAAGCCTTGGAATGGGCACAGTCTTTCCAAGGCATGCTCTGACAGGGCAATTGAACTGAGGCCTATTTGGGCTCAATGGCTCTGATATGTTTGTGTACTGACAGTAATGAACCGGCCAGGCCCAGAAAAATAGACAGTGCCAACATCAACAGCAATGCCTGCCCGTGCAAGCCCTGCACCTGGAATTCCACCTGATACAGCGATGCCACCCTGGTGATGCTATCGCTCAGCCACCACAGTAACAGCGCTACTGTGATCCAGGCCAATAAGCCACCGAGAAAGCCATACCAAAATCCGGTATAGAGGAAAGGGCGCTGGATAAAAGCGTCAGTGGCGCCCACCAGTTTCATCACCAGGATCTCATCTCGCCGACTGAGAATATTCAGCCTGATGGTATTGCCAATAATCAGGGCTACCGCAAGGAACAGTAGCAACGCCACTACTGACACCATCTCTTTGGCAATAGACACTATGCCGTGCAGCCGTTCTAGCCATTGGATGTCGATTTGGCCGACCTCCACTTCGCGTTCCTTACGCAGTTTGTCCAGCAGCATACCGGCGGCAGTCGGGGAGGTATGACGCTTATTGGGCTTTACCAGAATGACATGGGGCAGAGGATTGCTGTCCAGGTAGTTAAGGGCATCACCGAAGCCGGAAAGCTGTTTAAATTCCTGCAACGCCTGGGCCTTGTCGATATGGACCAGTTCATCCACTTCAGGCCACAGCTTTAAACGCGTCATCAACTGCTGAATGTCGCCCTCTGATGTGGACTGATGCAAAAACAGGGTGATTTCAGACGCTTGTTCCCAACCTGCGCTCACTCTTTCGGTGTTTTTAAGCAGGATGTAAAGGGCGCTGGGCAAGGTGATACTCAGCCCCAGCACGGCAATGGTCATCAGCGAGGAGCCAGGCGAGCGCCATAGCTCTCCAAGGCTGGCAAGGGCCTGGCGTACATGGCTGATAAAAAACATCAGCAATCGCTGCACTGGTGAAATCTGCGAGCGCACCGCACCTTGACTACGGCCTTTAAATAACAGGCTCATTTAATCTCTCCCACAATGTCAGACAGTTGGCGCATCATCACTCGGCCAATCCTCAGTCAGACCATCGGTAATCATCTGGCCTTTCTTTAAGGTCAGTGTGCGATAGCGCATTCTGGCAATCAGTCCCAGATCATGGGTCGCTATAAGTACGGCAACACCGGCCTGATTAAAGCTCTCAAACAGGCGCATAATTTCCATGGAAAGCTTCGGATCCAGGTTACCGGTAGGTTCATCAGCCAGTAGCAATGGCGGCTTGTTGACAATGGCACGGGCAATACCCACGCGTTGCTGCTCGCCACCCGATAAGGCCAACGGAGAGCTTTTGATTTTATCGGCCAGACCGACCATCTCCAGCGCCGCTTGTACCCGCTTACCTATTTCTTTGTGGGAATAGCCTTCAATCACCAGGGGCAGGGCCACATTGTCAAATACCGACCTGTCCATCAACAACTGGTGGCTTTGAAAAATCATGCCGATATCGCGGCGGATATAAGGGATTTGTCGACGCTGGATAAGATTCAGGTCATGACCGTTTATCAGCACCTTACCCACAGTGGGGCGTTCCATAATGCTGATTAACTTGAGCAGAGTACTTTTACCTGCACCCGAATGGCCGGTCAGAAAAGCCATCTCTCCGGGGGAGATATGGAAGCTGACCTGACGCAGCGCCTGTTGTCCACCCGGGTAGGTTTTGCTGACTTGCTCAAAGCGGATCATGCAGACGTTTTCTCGGTAAATAAGGCATCCACAAATTGGCTGCTGTCAAAAGGCCGCAGATCTTCGATACCTTCTCCCACCCCAATGTAACGGATGGGCAAGCCAAATTGGTCAGCCAGGGAGAAAATCACGCCGCCCTTGGCGGTGCCATCAAGCTTGGTCAGGCATAGCCCGGTCAAGCCCACGGCCTGATTGAAAATGCGAGCCTGGCTAATGGCATTTTGCCCGGTGCCGGCATCCAGCGTTAGCATGATTTCGTGGGGCGCATCGGCATCCAGTTTTTTCATTACCCTGACGATTTTTTTCAGCTCTTCCATCAAGTGTTCTTTATTCTGTAAACGCCCGGCGGTGTCGGCAATCAGCACATCCACTCCGCGGGCTTTGGCAGATTGTAAGGCATCGAAGATCACTGATGCACTATCGGCTCCGGTATGTTGCGCGACCACGGGAATATTGTTGCGTTCCCCCCAGGTCTGTAACTGTTCAACTGCTGCGGCCCGGAAGGTATCACCCGCTGCCAACATCACGTTTTTGCCCATTTGCTGAAACTGACGGGCAAGCTTGCCGATAGTGGTGGTTTTACCAACACCGTTAACACCTACCATCAGGATCACAAAGGGACCGTTTGCGCCTTCCAGCGCCAACGGCTTATTTACCGGCTCAAGCAGTGATGACATCTGTTGCTTCAGCAGTTCATAGAGTGCTTCGCCATCTTTAAGTTGCTGCCGGTCGGCGTGCTCGGTGAGTGACTCTATGATCTTGGCCGTGGTGCTGATGCCCACATCCGCGACCAGTAGCTGAGTCTCCAGTTCCTCAAACAACTCATCATCAATTTTCTTGCCTTTAAACAGGCTGACGATACCACTGCCAAGGTTGGCACTGGTGCGGGACAGACTTTGGCGCAATTTACTGAAGAAACTGGCCTTACTTTCTTCGGGGTCAGCAACGGAGGGTGCTGATTTTTCCTGAGGTTGGCTCGGCTCATCAGCCGTTAGCTCGGCCTTGTTAACTTCAGCATCATCGTTGACGACTTCTGCTTGGGGGGCTTGTGAATCAGATGATTCTTGTTCCTGAGGTGGTTTTTCTTTGTTAAACCAGCCGAAAAACTTAGACATGGGCGTTGGGAATCCTTGGAAAATCGTTGGGTTATCAGCGAGGGCCGATTAGACTGTGGCCATCATAGCATTTCTTGAATTGACAAATGAAGCAAGCAGTAACAAGGAAAGGCTCCGTTGGGGCTATTCGTATTATTGCCGGCCAATGGCGTGGCCGAAAACTACCGGTATTGGAGAAGGAAGGATTACGTCCTACCACTGATCGTACCAAAGAAACCCTTTTCAATTGGTTGGCCCCTTACATAGACAATCGAGTATGCCTGGATGCCTTTGCCGGTAGCGGCAGCCTGGGATTTGAAGCGTTATCCCGTCGCGCCGCTAAGGTGACTTTTGTGGAGCAGGATCGTCAGGTTGCCAATCAACTGCAAAAGAACCTTGCTACCTTGGGTCTTTCGGCTGATCAAGCCAGGGTCATTCAGGATAATCTTTTAAGCTTCTTACATGGTGCTAAAGAGACTTACGGTCTGGTTTTTCTTGATCCTCCTTTTGGTAAAGGATTATTGCAAAAGAGTATCGATGTGCTGGAACAACAAGGATTACTTTCAGAAGGGGCGCTGATTTACCTGGAGTGCGAAGTCTCACTACCCTTATCTGTCCCTGCAAATTGGCAACTGTTAAAACAAAAGCAAACCAAGCAGGTGAGCTATAGTCTGTATCTCAAAGAGACACTCTGATGGAAAAACCCAACGGCTCAGGGCTTACCCGAATAATGCGTGCCACATTGTGCTCAAGAGACGGCATAGTCTATGCCTATCGAAATGAGGCGGCATTCAGGCAGGAGTTACTTTTATGTTTGCTCCTGATCCCCTTGGCCTTGTGGCTCACCACTGAGCCAGTGGAATTGATATTGTTGATTTGTCCGCTGATTCTGCTGCTCGTTGTGGAATGTATCAATAGTGCCATTGAAGCGGCCATCGACAGAATCAGTTATGAGCGTCATCCACTCTCCAAACAGGCCAAAGACCTGGGTTCGGCCGCGGTTTTTTTTACCATGCTGATTATTCTGGTGTGCTGGCTGGCCATCGCTTTGCCGAAGGTTCTGTAGTGAGTTTCGAGTCGGGCTTTTGCTGTCACTAAGAGGATATCAGTCATGACTGCCAAGCTTTCGAGTATTCGTCAAATCACCCTGACCGTCAGCAACGTGGATGCTGCTCTGGGGTTTTATCGGGATCTCCTGGGGTTGGACTTTTTATTCAGCGCGGGAGCCAACCTGGCCTTTTTGGATGCAGACGGCATTCGCATTATGCTCAGCACCCCGCAAGGGGCAGGTGAAGTAGGCAAAAACTCGATTCTGTACTTTAGGGTGCAGGATATTGAGGGCACTTATAAGGATTTTGTTGCCCGTGGGTCAAAAGGGGAGCGGCCCCCCGCTTTGGCCGCCAAAATGGCCGACCATGACCTATGGACCGGCTTTTTAAGGGATCCCGACGGCAACCTGCTGGGACTGATGGAAGAGAAGTCCCCGGTCTGATTGTGGCTGTTTGATTTTCTACTGAATTTCCAAGCCAATATTGCTGATCCCTTCTTCCAGCGCCATTTGTTTCAGAGCCGCGGTGAGCTCAGGACCGCGCTTGGCCTCAGTCACTCTGTCCAATAATTCATTTTGAAAGGCCACTTCCCACTGCATCAGTGGATGGTCTTTGATGGCTTTGGCGTCAAGTTCTTCCTCGCTACTGGCATCAATGTAGGCTTCAACCGAACCTTGAGACAGTTTGCTTACTACCACGGCCCCTTGTGGATCGTCGCCCATCATCAACTGCAGTAATGCAGCCATGGACATGCACAGATCAACGGCAGGGTAGACGCCGTAATTGTCAAAATCGGCGGTGTCCGGGGTTGCCACTTCTATTTTTTCCAGATGCACGGACAGATTTAGCTTTTGCTTGGGGTCAGCAAGCCAGGCCCACACGGCATCCAGGGTTTTGCGATACTGTGCCGGGTCGCCAAACTCACATAGCTCACAAAAAAGCAGGTAATTGGGCAGGCTGCGTTCAATCAATGTGGCCGCAAATGCAACAGCCCGCCAGTCTTGTAATTCCCTTACTCGGGCAAAAGTGTTTAATTTCATGCGGTGTGCTCCAGATAGCTGGCGATGCCGTCCAGGAACATCTGGATGGAGATCATTACCAAAATCATCCCCATCAATCGTTCAACTGCTATAAGACCTCTTTCGCCCAATAACCGGTGGAACAATCCTGAGAACATCAAAATAGTGGCTGATGCCAGCCATGCGGCACAGGTAGCAATGGTCCAGTCTGTCATGCGGCTGGGATCCTGGCTGGCGATCAGAATAAGCGCCGCCAGCAGCGACGGACCGGCTACCAGAGGAATAGCCAACGGTACCAAGAAAGGTTCGCCGTCAGAGGCTTGTACCGAACTGCTGCCATGGGCTGGGAATATCATACGGATAGCGATAAGAAAGAGAATAATACCGCCTGCAATACTGACCGTTTCTTGTCGGACATTCAGAAAATCCAACACGGTCTGACCGCTGTACAGGAAAAGCAGCATAATACCCAAGGAAAACAGCAGTTCTCTGGCCAATATGATATTGCGTCGTTTGGGCTCAATGTGTTTTAACACGGACATAAAAATGGGCAGATTGCCGAGCGGATCCATGATAAAAAACAACATGATGGCGGCTGACCAGGTATCCATAATCTCTTTACGCTGGGATAGTTGAGTCTGGCCCTATTCTAGCCCAAAAACGGGTGCAAAAAGGACTAAATTTCATAGGCTTATTGGGGCATTGTTTTACACTTTCAGATTGAAATGATGTTTTTTGCCCTGCCTCAGGCTTGCAAGGTTGGCTCTGGCTGGTCCATGATAAGCCTGATAACAAGGATTACCTGTAGTGTTGACCTTGGTATAACCCCTGTGGCGATAATCATCCACAGCTAAAACCGAGAACAAGAGGAAGGTCTCATGAGTTTGATGTCGGTAGCGGAAGTAGCGCAGTTCCTGGGCGTCCAGGAAATCAGAGTTGAGCGTCTGGAGCGGGAAAGCCTGCTAGTCGCCAAAGACAAGGACGCCAACGGAAAACCCCTTTTTGATATGAATGATGTCAAAAGGTACAAAGAGTTCGCCGAGCGTATAGGCGGAATCTAAAAGAAAGGGAAGCCAGCGCTTCCCTTTCTTATTTTCAGGCTTGCAGCAGCGCCTTGGCGATGGTGCGGATGCCTTGGGCAGTTGCACCCGCAGGCATCAGCGGTGTTGCGGTGTTATTAAACGCCGCTGCCAAATCCATATGCACCCATCCCTGACCTTGATTAGGCACAAAACGGGACAAGAAGCCTGCCGCATTGGAGGCCCCGCCAGCGCCGCCACCTTTTACCGGTCGGCTATTGGCGGTATCTGCGTAAGGAGAAGGGCATTGTTCCTGGTGCCAGACTTCCAGCGGTAAGGGCCAGGCAGGCTCACGCTCTTCGCTTGCATAAGACAAAAACTGTTGTTGCAAGGCTTTATCCAAGCCAAACAGGGCGTTGTATTCACTGCCAACGGCCATGACTGCCGCACCGGTTAGTGTCGCGGCATCAATGATCAACGGTGCGCCGGTTTCCCCTGCCGCCATTAAACCATCGGCCAAAACCAGTCGCCCTTCAGCATCGGTGTTAACGATTTCTACTTTCAATCCGTTTTTATAAGTCAGGATGTCTCCTAACTTATAGGCATGGCCACTGATCAGGTTTTCCGCACAACACAGGAACAGCTTCACCCTTTTGTTCAGCCCTTGTGAAATGGCCAGTCCCAGGCCTCCGGTGACGGTTGCTGCACCGCCCATGTCACATTTCATGGTCAGCATACCTTCGCTGGTTTTGATGCTGTAGCCACCACTGTCAAAGGTGATCCCTTTGCCTACCAGTGCGGCGGCCACAGGGGCGTTAGCATCGCCGCTGGGGTTGTAATCCAGTTCCAGCATCACAGGCGGCCTGTCACTGCCGCGGCCAACCTGGTAAATACCCACCCAACCTTTTTCCTGCAGCTGCTCCCCGATGATTTGTGTGGCAGTAACAGCTTTACCGCCCAACGTCTGCAGCCATTGCTGGGCTTCATCTGCCAGCTTTTGCGGCGATAACTCTTCAGGCGTGCGGTTTATTAAAGCTCGGGTAAACAGCATGGCCTGGTACATTTTCTCAAGCTTGGCCTGGTTTTCATCCTCACACCAGGTGATGGCGTTGATGCGTTTGGGCGTGGTATAGCTGCTGGCAAAGGCCCACTGTTGCTCTAACTGCCATTGTCCTTGCAGTTGTACGCGCTCTACGGCCATGCCGTCGAGCAATCTGGCTGCTTTGCGAATTGCCCTGAGCTGCTCTTGTTCCTGACCGGCCACATGAATGACGGCGCCGTTGCCATCGAAGGAGAGGGGGGCTTTTGCGCTCCACTGGGAATTGGGTTTTTCTATGCTAAGACGCACCGAAAGGTGAGACATGCGTTGCTCCTGTTATGGGGATAATATGAGAGGTTCACCCCCACAGTCTAATTCAGCACTAGGAGCAGTCTCAAGCCATGCAGTTTTCCCCGCCATTACAATCCGGCACGCTAATTAAACGCTACAAGCGATTTCTGGCCGATATCCAACTCGACACCGGCGAGGTCATTACTGCCCATTGCGCCAATACCGGCGCCATGACCGGCTGTGCAGAGCCGGGCTTTCGGGCCTTTGTCTCTTATCACCCCGATCCTGGCCGTAAGCTGGCGTACAGCTGGCAACTGGCAAAGGACAACCAAGGCCATTGGATAGGTATCAACACGCATTTGGCCAATAAATTGGTGGAAGAAGCCTTAGCAACAAACAAAATCACAGCACTGAGCGGCTACGAAAGAGTGCGGCGCGAGGTGAAGCCCAAAGACAGCAATCACAGATTAGATTTTATGCTGTCAGGTCAGCAACAGGATTGCTATGTGGAGGTGAAGTCGGTCACCTTATTGCACGACGGACAGGGGTACTTCCCGGATACGGTCACCCTGCGCGGACAACAGCATTTACAGGAGTTGATGCGCTTAAAAAGGCTGGGGTATCGAGTAGTGCTGTTATTTTGTGTGCAACACAGCGGTATTCACTCGGTCAAAGCCGCGAGCCATTTAGATCCCCACTATGCGGCAACATTGAGCGAAGCCTTGGCTGTTGGTGTGGAAGTGATGGCTTGGGGATGCAGCATCAACCCGGAAAAAATCGAACTAAATCAACAATTGGCATTTAAAATATGAACAAATGGGTTGATTTTTCCGAATGAGTAATCATATTGAGCAGTCTGCTTTTTCGGGCATGGATTGCATTACCCAGCGTTGCCTGCACTGGGGCTTTCTGATATAGATAGCCGCTTGCACATCATTGCCCATGTGTAGCTGTTTAGGAGATTTGGCTGATGCCAACAGAAAATTCACATAAGTCACTCGGTTTACTGGCTCTGGCCGGTCTTACTCCGTACCAGGAAAAAGACGGCGAAGAGTATATGAATGACGGGCAACTGGAACATTTTCGCCGCTTACTGAAAGCCTGGCGGGATCAGTTGCGCGAGGAAGTGGATCGCACCGTGCACCACATGCAGGATGAAGCCGCTAACTTCCCCGATCCGGTAGACAGAGCCGCCCAGGAAGAAGAGTTCAGCCTCGAATTGCGCACCCGTGATCGTGAGCGCAAGCTTATTAAGAAAATTGAGAAAACCTTAAAGCGCATCGATGATGACGATTTCGGTTTTTGTGATTCTTGCGGTATCGAGATTGGTGTTCGTCGCTTAGAAGCCAGGCCCACAGCCGATCTTTGTATCGACTGCAAGACCATGGCTGAGATCAAAGAAAAACAAATGCAGGGGTAAATCCCGGTCGCCTTCGGCGACTCGGAGTGACTTAACGTCACTCCGAGAGGGATTTACGAGAGGCCGTGGACGGCCGACCTGGGCGATGTCCCATGGATGGGTGACAGCTCGGAAACCTTACGCATTGAAGTCATCTTTCGGCCCAGTGCAAGGTGACATGATTTGCACCGTTCTCCATTATGCCAAACCCCTACAAAACCCGTTTCGCCCCCTCACCCTCAGGCCCTTTGCACTTAGGCTCACTCGTTGCTGCCTTGGGTAGCTACCTGCAAGCGAAGAAACAAGGTGGCCAATGGCTGGTCAGAATCGAAGATATCGATCCCCCCAGAGAAATGCCGGGCGCCAGCGATATGATCCTGCAAAGCCTGGAAGACCATCACTTGTATTGGGATGGGATGGTTACATATCAGAGCCAGCATAGCGACTACTATGAGCAGGCCCTGGCCGGTCTCAGTGCTAAGGAGCTTTGCTATGCCTGTCGTTGTACCCGCGCACAGATTAAGGCTGCGGGTGGTTTCTACCCTGGCACTTGCCGGGATTTGGGTTTGTCCTTGTCAGATACCTCCTTACGCTTTCGCAACGTCAATCCGGTTCGTAGTTTTATTGATGAGCGCCTGGGCCTTATTGAAGTGAATCCGAAACAGGCAGATGAAGACTTTATTATTAAGCGCAAAGACGGACTCTATGCGTACCATCTGGCAGTGGTGGTGGATGATATCCGCCAAGGTATTACACAAGTGGTGCGCGGTGCTGACCTGCTGGAAGCCAGCGTAAGTCAAATCGCTTTGTATGAAGCCCTGGAAGCAACTCCCCCCTCCTGGCTGCATCTGCCTATTGCCATGGCGGCTCCTGGGCTGAAGCTAAGCAAACAAAACCGGGCACCAGCGCTGGAAGCGACGTTGGCGCTGAATAATCTTAAGAAAGCGGGTGAGATCCTGGGCTTACCCAATGATTTACAGGATGTAGATAACATAGAGCAGTTCCTTGCTTTAGCTATCCGGCGCTGGCGCCATGATTTAGTGTCCGAACGCCGCGAATATCAAATGAATCAGGTCTGACGGTGCGGATTCTCTTTTAACCTTGGCTGGTATATTATTAGCGCCCATTTTTTAGGCATATCCCTCTGGTATAGGAGAGCGCGTTATTATTTCCCGGGTTATTAACAGGGTAAAACAGGCCTTTTCAGGCACTGTTGAGGCCAAAAAGGGCCTGACTCCCACCATTATCCCCCGCGCAGATCACAGTATTTCCCGCAGTGATATCAGTGAGAATGCATTGAAGGTGCTTTACCGGCTGCACAATGCCGGCTTTCAGGCATTTCTGGTGGGTGGCTGTGTGCGCGATATGCTCATGGGGTTGCATCCCAAAGACTATGATGTGGCTACCGATGCTACACCTGAACAGGTCAAAGAGCTGTTCCGCAATTGCCGTCTGATCGGACGTCGTTTCCGCCTGGCCCACGTGGTTTTTGGTCGTGATGTGATCGAAGTGGCTACCTTCCGGGGCCATCATCAGGAAGAAGATGACGAGCAAACTGCCAAACTCAGTAAACGCAGTGACGAAGGCTTGTTATTACGCGATAACGTTTTTGGCAGCCTGGAAGAAGATGCCGAACGCCGCGATTTCACCATCAATGCCATGTATTACAACATCGCCGATTTTAGTGTGGCTGACTTTGCCGGTGGCATGCAGGCCATTAAAGCACGTGAAATTCGGCTGATCGGTGATCCGGAAACCCGTTACCGGGAAGATCCCGTACGTATGCTGCGAGCGGTGCGCTTTGCCGCCAAACTGGATATGAAAATCAGCGCGTCCTGCGGCGATCTTATTCCTAAGCTAGCCCCTTTACTGGCCAATATTCCGCCGGCCCGTTTGTTTGAAGAGGTGCTCAAGCTCTTTATGTCCGGCCATGGCCTCAGAACCTACGAGTTGCTTCAGCAATATGGTTTGTTCAACCAACTCTTCCCGCAGTTGCAACCCCTGTTGAAAAAGGCGGACAGTAAAGAAAGCCAGTTGATCCGGCAAGTCCTGATCAATACTGACGAACGGGTCAACCAGGATATGAAGGTGACCCCGGCTTTCCTGTATGCGGCATTCCTCTGGTACCCGGTCGATGCACGCTGTCAGGAACTGCAGGCAGAAGGCGGAATCAGTCCACTGGACGCCTTTAATATGGCGGTCAATGATGTGCTGCATCGCCAGTTACAACGGATCATGATCCCCAAGCGGTTCTCTTTGCCCATGCGCGATATCTGGGCACTACAACACCGCTTGTCACGTCGTTTTGGACGCCGCGCCTACCAGTTGCTGGAGCATCCTAAGTTCCGGGCGGCCTATGACTTTCTGTTGCTCCGTGCTGAGCAGGAAGGCGGTGAGTTGGAAGAGCTTGGCAAATGGTGGACAGATTTTCAGGACGCCGATGCCGAGGGACGCAAGGCCCTCTTAGACAGTTTGCGGGAAGGCGGTGTCAAAACCTCGCGGTCGCGCTCCAAACGCCGTCGTCCCAGGACCAAGAAACCGGTTCAATGATCAGCTGCTATATCGGCATGGGGGCCAATCTGGATGACCCCCAAAAGCAGTTACAGGAAGCACTAAGAGCCCTGCGCCGATTGCCAGACAGTCACCTGGCCGATTGCTCCTCTTTCTATGCCAGCAAGCCCATGGGACCCCAGGATCAGCCCGACTATGTCAATGCCGTTGCCCGGCTGGATACCCGCCTGGCTCCTCTGGCCTTGCTCGATGCGTTACAAGCCATAGAACAAGAACAGGGTCGGGTACGTAAGAGTGAACGTTGGGGGGCGAGAACCCTGGATTTGGATTTGCTGTTATACGGGGATTTGGTAGTGAATTCCGAAAGGCTGACCCTGCCGCACTATGGCATGAGGGAGCGGGAATTTGTATTGCATCCGTTGCTGGAAATCGCACCGGAATTGGTGTTGCCCGACGGCCAGTTACTAAACAATCTTGCCAGGCAGTGCCCCAAAAACGGATTAATGGTGATACGACAGAGGTCGGACATCTGGAATTCTTTGCCAGGATCCGTATAGTTGGCGGTCCAATAAGGCTAGGTACGCTTCCAGGCCAAACCCATCCGGGTCATGCCCATATGGGCAAAATCCATTATGGCAGTCTAAGGTACTGCCGCAGTTAGGACGGTAACTGATGAAAAAAGTAACCACTGCAACCTTGATGGCCATGAAGCAAAACGGTGAGAAGATCACTATGCTGACGGCTTATGACGCCAGTTTTGCCAAGCTCTTTGATGAGCAGGGCGTTGACACCATTCTGATCGGTGATTCGCTGGGTATGGTGCTGCAAGGCCACGACGATACGCTGCCAGTGACCGTTGAACATATCGCTTATCATACCGCGTCCGTCAGACGTGGCACTCAGCGAGCCATGGTGATTGCCGATATGCCCTTTATGTCTTATGCCACCCCGGAACAGGCCTATGCCAGCGCAGCCAAGCTGATGGCCTCGGGCGCCAGCATGGTTAAGCTGGAAGGTGGTCGCTGGTTGTTTGACACCATTGAAGGGTTAGTGGAAAGAGGGGTACCGGTCTGTGCACATCTTGGCTTGACGCCTCAGTCTGTGCACAAGTTGGGTGGTTTCAAGGTGCAAGGCCGTGACGCCGAGCAGGCGCGGGTACTGATGGAAGACGCCAAACTCCTCGATGAGGCTGGTGCACAGATGCTGGTGCTGGAATGTGTTCCCAGTGCCTTGGCCGAGAAAGTCAGCAAAGCCGTCAGTATGCCGGTGATTGGTATCGGTGCCGGTGCCGCGACCGATGGGCAAGTACTGGTTATGCATGACATGTTTGGCATAAGCGCCAACTACATGCCAAAGTTTTCCAAGAATTATCTGGCCGTGACCGGTGATATCCGCAAGGCGGTCAGCTTGTTTATTGAGGAAGTGCAAAATGGCAGCTTCCCCTCAGAACAACACAGCTTTAACTAACCTAAGTCTAAATAATGCAGATTATCAGCGAAATCAGTAATTTAAGAGAAATTCGCCGGAGCTGGCAAATCGAAGGCAAAGTCATTGGCTTCGTGCCGACCATGGGCAATTTGCATCAGGGGCACCTGACCCTGGTACAAGAAGCCAGAAAAGTTGCGGATATTGTGGTGGTCTCTATTTTTGTGAACCCGCTGCAATTTGGTCCGGATGAAGATCTTGAGGCCTATCCGCGGACCATGGCACAGGACACTCAAGCGCTACAAGAGTTGGGTGTGGATGTGCTGTTCACTCCAAAGGCGCAAGATATTTATCCCCGTGGTCTTGAGCAACAGACCTTTGTGGAAGTCCCCGGCATTTCCTACATGATCTGTGGCGCCAGCCGTCCCGGGCATTTCCGTGGTGTGGCCACCATTGTCTGTAAGTTATTTAACATGGTGCAGCCTAACCATGCCTTCTTTGGTGAAAAAGACTTTCAGCAATTGCAGGTGATTAAGGCCATGGTGACCGACCTCTCCATGAACCTGCACATCCACGGGGTGCCTACGGTAAGGGACGCCGATGGCCTGGCCATGAGTTCGCGCAATCAATATTTGAAGCCTAACGAGCGTGCACTAGCACCGCTGCTTTATCAGACTCTTAAAGACATTGCTGACCTGATCCAGCTGGGGCGTCGTGATTATTCCAAGATCATTATCGAGAAAAAGCAAAAGCTGGCTGAGGCCGGTCTGAAGCCCGACTATATCGAGATCCGGGCGGCAGATACCTTGCTAATGCCTGGCCACGAAGACATGCGCCTGGTGGTGATGGTGGCGGCATTCTTAGGCAGAGCCAGGCTTATCGATAATATTCAGGTTACGCTAAAAGACTGATTTTAAGAAAGCCGGGAATGCCCGGCTTTTTTATGCGAGTTCCATCAGTTGCTGCCAGATATCCGTCTTTCTGGCTATCAACAGCTGCTCATCCAGAATATCCATTAAATCTTGTTCGCTGGTCAGCGGGTTGGCCAGTACCACCCGAAACACGTTAATAGCCTGCTCTGGATAAGGCGCCACCTGCAAACGGGTGCGCGAAACAAAGGAATGTCCTGCCTCCCTTTGCAGTTTTTGTACTATCACCGTCAGTTCATCGAGCAGAGGATTGAGCTCTTCAGCTCGCTGTGGTGATTGTGCCAGCAAGGTCTGAATGGGCGCCGGACATAAGCGGTAGGTCAGCAGGCATAAGGTTGGCTCGGTGGTCAGTTCAAAATCCGGCTGCGCCTTTAACATGGCGGCAAATTGTCTGGCCTTGGCCAGACTTTGATCAATCAACAGTTCGTAACCTTCACGGCCGAAAATATGCAGCGCAGCATACAGCATCATGGCCATGCCGTTACGAGACCCTTCCAGACTGGTCGCACCCAAATCCTTCGAACCTTCGCGCAGAATATACTGGGCATGATGACGCACTGCATTGCTGGCCTCTGGATCGCGAAACAGCACCATACCTGCGCCCATAGGCACATACATCTGCTTGTGGGCATCCAAGGTTACCGAATCGGCGCGCTCAATACCTTTTAGTAATCCGGCATGTTGGGTGGAAAAGAGTGTTGCACCGCCCCAGGCGGCGTCCACATGAAAATGGCAGCCGAGTTCTTCAGCCACATCGGCCAATTCATCGAGCGGATCAATATGGCCCGTTTCGGTGGTACCGGCGATACCGACGATGGCCATGGTACGGATCCCACGCTCTGCCAACGCTTTAGCCTGCTCACGAACCAATTGCGGCTGCAAGCGCTGCTCTGGGCAAGGAAGGGTAACCAGGGACTCCCTGCCAAGGCCCAGCAAATCCACCGCTTTACCCAGGGAATAATGGCCACGTTTGGAGCTGATCACTGCCAGGCCATTTAAATTCATGTGCTTTAAGCCGGCCATTAGCCCGTCACGGCCCACGCCACGGTATGTTCCCTGTGCACAAAGCAGGCGATTTCTGGCCACCCACAAGGCACTGATATTGGCAATGGTGCCGCCACTGCAAAAGGCGCCAAGGGCATGATGGGCACTATGTAAATGCGTGTCGTAGAAAGCATCATCGCCTTTGAAAATCAGGCGATGCATGATCCCCAGTACCTGGCGCTCCAATGGTGTAAAGGCTTTGGAGGTCTCTATCTTTACCAGATTTTGATTCAGCCCCACCATCAACTTGGCCAGTGATAAGTGGAAGTAGGGCAGAGCCGAGGTCATATGGCCGATAAAGCGCGGCGAATAAGTGTTTACCGAATGGGCGACCAGCTTATCCAACAGGTGCTGTGCATGCTCGGATACAAATTGCGGGTGCTCTGGTACCGCTGTGCGCTGAAAGTCTTGCTCAATCTGCTCCAAAGAGGTTTCGCTGGCCACTACATGACGGGACAGGAAGTCGGCCAGATTGTCAGACAAATGCTGCTCCAATTGGACAAGCTTGGAATCTTTTCCTTCGGGTTTGGTAAAGACTTTATGCAGATGGGCCAGGCTGGCTTCGGCTTTACTCACTTAAGCGCCTTGTGATCGGACAAAGGTAAATTTTACACTAGCCAAGCATTCACACAAAGTCTGCTTGTATCAAAGAGATACATGGCATTTACGGCGTTGTCGCTGCTATAGTGACAATGTTGTCCTGAAGAGATGTGCAGCATGAAAGTCAAAGAAATCCTCGACAATATCGATATCGATCGGGTGGTGCCCTATTTCCAGCCCATTATGGACCTGGAACACCATTCGGTATGGAGCTATGAGTGCCTGGCCCGCCTTGTCACGGAAAAGGAACAAACCTTCTTGCCCAGTGATTTTTTGTTTCTGGTAGAGCGAGAGCACAGCTTCGGTGAACTCACCCGCCGGGTATTTCATGCCAGCTCTGAGTATTTTCGTGACAACAACCTGGCCTGGAGCATCAATATCAGCCAGCAGGATATTATCGAGCCGACCTTAACCAAGTTTCTGAACGAGTTTGTGAAGCATTACCCCAATCCAAACCGCATTACTCTGGAGATCATGGCCTCCACTGCGTTAAATCATCGAGCGGAGTTTCAGTCATTTTTACAGGTGTGTAAGGCTTTGGATATCCGCTTACTGGTCGATCATTTTGGTGGGGTATCCGGCAATATTCTGACGATTCTGGATATGCCGGTGGATGGCATCAAAATTGACGGCTCCCTGGTCAAGCAGATGGCCAAAAGCCAGGAAGCCGCAGACTTTGTAGATCACCTCAATCAGCTGGCTAGCGAGCGTAATATTGCTGTTATTGCCGAGCATATTGAAGACAAATCCTGCCTGGATGCAGTGCGCAGTCTGGGTATTCGCTACGGTCAGGGATTCTACTTCAGCAAACCCCAGGCTTACCTTAACTGAGCCTCCAGCTGCCAGCTTTGCTGGCCGCTGGCCCAGTATTTACGCTCAAATGGGGTGATGGCTTCACTGCTGGCGTAAGGCTTTACCTCTGTATCGATGCCGGCAATGGCTAAGGCCAGGGCAAACTCCTCCACATACAACTGCCAGTTACTGCGCAGCGTCAGATGCCCTCCCAGTTTCAGCAGATCGGCAAAGGCAGCACTACCGTGCCAACGCCTTTTTACATGCATGGATTTAGGCCAGGGGTTGGGATACAGCAGATAGTGTTTTTGTAACTGCCAACCTGCCTGATGGGCCAGTCGCCAAAAATCTTTTAAGTCGGCGCGCAGCACCAGGTAGTTGGCATTGCTATTAGCGTAGTTGGCTTCATGTTTACCGGTACGCAGGGCGGATTTATCAACACCGATAACCCTGGCATCCGGGTAAAGTGCTGCCAGATTAGCCGTGCTTTCTCCCACCCCGCAGCAAGAATCGAGAATCAGCGGTCCTTGCCAGCCGTGAAGCCAAGCTTGCGCTTGCTCAAAAGCGGTGAGGGTATGCTCACTAAAAGGTTTTTGCGAAGGGCTGGCTAAATGCCGCTGCACCAATTCAGGTAGTTTTTCGTGCGGGCCATTTTGGTTGGAGGTGACCCATTTCGAGTTGCCTGTGTTCATCGATAACCCTAACTACGGATCCCAACGCCGCGCTTGAGCAGTTGCCAAGCCACGGTGAAGAGCGCAAGGTTGAACCCTATTAACACGGCTACTGACGTGGCGATACCCACATCGGAAATGCCCAGAAAGCCATATCTGAAGCCATCTACCATATACACCACCGGATTGAGCTTGCTGACTGCCTGCCAAAAGTCCGGTAGCAAGGAAAGTGAATAAAACACCCCGCCCAAATAGGTTAACGGGGTTAACACAAAAGTGGGGATCACGCTGACATCGTCAAAGCTTTTGGCAAATACTCCGTTTACCAGGCCCGCTACCGAAAACAAGGTAGCGGTCAGTACTAACGTTAGCACCAGCATCACCGGATGGTGGATGTTTAAATCTACAAAAAACAGGGAAACCACAGTGACAATGCTGCCTACCAGAAGCGCGCGCGCCACGCCACCGCCCACGTAGCCCAGGATAATAATCCAGGTAGACACCGGCGCGACCAACAACTCTTCTACGTTACGCTGGAATTTGGCACTGAAAAAAGACGAAGACACATTGGCATAGGCGTTGGTGATCACCGACATCATAATCAGGCCTGGGACAATAAACTCCATATAGCTGAAGCCACCCATCTGACCAATGCGGCTGCCAATCAGATTGCCGAAGATCACAAAATAGAGGCTCATGGTAATGGCCGGTGGCACCAGAGTTTGCACCCAGATGCGCATAAAACGAGTGCACTCTTTAATCCAGATAGTGCGCAGGGCAACAACGCTTAAACTACTCATTTCTTCTCTCCCCGCTCGCTATTGGCTCGGCCATCTTCGACCAGACGCACAAAGAGTTCCTCCAAGCGATTGGCTTTATTGCGCATGCTCAGCACCTGCACGCCTTGCTCTGATAACTGGCTGAAGACCGCATTGAGGCTGGCTGATTTGGGCACATCCACCTCCAGGCTGTGATCATCTATCATCCGGTACACAAAACCATCCAGCGTCGGCTTGACACTATTGGGGGGAAGGTCGAGCACGAAGGTTTCAATATTCAGCTTGGTCAGCAGGCCCTTCATGGTGGTGTTTTCGACGATGCGGCCCTTATCGATAATGGCGATATTTCGACACAGCATTTCCGCCTCTTCCAAATAATGGGTGGTGAGGATAATGGTGATGCCCTGCTGGTTAATTTCTTTGAGGAAGGTCCACATGGAGCGGCGGATCTCAATATCCACGCCTGCGGTGGGCTCATCCAAAATCAGCATCTTGGGTTCATGCATCAGCGCACGGGCAATCATCAAGCGCCTTTTCATCCCCCCTGACAGGGTGCGCGCTGGCACATTGCGTTTTTCCCAAAGATCCAACTGCTTGAGGTATTTCTCTGCACGTTCTTTGGCAATGCCCCTTGGCACGCCGTAGTAACCGGCCTGATTAACCACAATCTGCAACAAGGTTTCAAACTGGTTGAAATTAAATTCCTGGGGCACCAGACCGATATGGGATTTGGCTTTCACCAGATCCTGGTCAATATCATCACCGAATACCTTGACGGTGCCGCCGCTTTTGTTGACCAGGCTGCTGATGATACCGATGGTAGTGGACTTGCCGGCACCGTTGGGACCAAGCAGGGCGAAGAAATCCCCTTGGTTTACGCTGAGATCTATGCCTTTCAGTGCTTCCACGCCACCTTTGTAGGTTTTGCGCAGATCGCGAATTTCCAATGCATTCATGATGTTATTGTATTTAACCAGTAAGCAGACTAGGTTGGGATCCTTGCATCCAATTTCAAGGCAGATAAGAGGAAAACACAAAATGGCCCATATGGCTCCACTGGACAAAGACTTAAATCCAGAGCTTAAAGATGACTTCGCACTCTTTGAGCGCATTCTTGGTTTTGTGCCCAATAGTTTGCTGACCATGCAGCGCAAGCCCGAGATCGTCAAAGCATTTGGTACTCTGACCCGCGCTGTTATGGCGGAAGATGGCGAAGTGGACCCCGGCTTTAAACGTATCCTCGCTCATTTTGCCAGTCGCGCTGCCGGGTGCCGTTATTGTGAGGCCCATTCGCTTATTGCAGCCGGCTTACATGGCATCAGTCAGGAGAAAATTGATGCGGTGTGGGAGTATCAAAGCTGTCCGCTATATTCAGAGGCCGAGCGTGCCGCGCTGGATTTTGCGTTGGCTGCCGGGGCGGTGCCCAATGCTGTAGATCAAAAGCTGATGGAGAGAGTCAAACGCCACTGGAGTGAAAATCAAATAGTGGAAATGCTGGCAGCCGTCAGTCTGTACGGCTTTTTAAACCGCTGGAATGATTCGATGGCCACCGACCTTGAGAGTGCGCCGCAACAACTAGGTGACAGAGTGTTGGCAAAAGGAGGCTGGACAGCCGGTAAGCACGGTGCAAACTAGAGAAAAAACAACATAAAACCAATAACCTGACGCAAAGTGCTATAAGTATTGCTGGAACCGTAAAGGCCGCTTACATAGGAAGCCATGAAAACAGTTATTAACAGATTGACGCTGATGGGCTGGCTTGCGGTAGCGGCGGTCGTGATCTTGTGCTTGCTGGTGGCTTTTCTTAGCGGACGAATAGAACGAACCAAGGGCATCATAGAATACGATGCTTTGCTGGACAGCCAGATAGCTGTCAAATCTGATGCCTTGGTAGATGAGTTGGAAGACCTGCGTCGGGATATTAGCTTACTGGCGTCTGTTCCGCCGACCATAGGTATCGCCAGGGCTGTAGACTCCGGGATGGATCATGCCGATGGCAGCAGCCTGCCGCAGTGGTTGGGACGCTTGGAGGCCATCTTTGCGGCCTATTTGGAAGTGCATCCTAAAAGTAGTCGCGTTGACTACATCGCCTTATACGACCAGCCTAAGCTGATGTTGAGCCTGGAGAGTGAGAACGGCAAAGTCATCAATAATCCTGACCGTGGTCTATTGAATCCCAGACATATGCATATCATCAACGGTGGGGCTGATATGGCAAAGGGCGAAGTATTTATATCCCGCCCATTTTTGCAGCGAAATAGTGATGGTCCATTAAAGCCCACCAGGCCGATGATTTGGCTTTCCACACCAATATATGACGATAAGGGCAAAATCTTTGGTGTCGTTTTACTGCATTATGACGCTAGCTCTCTGTTGGCGGAGTTAAAAGCAAAGCTCCCTGCCGGATTTCTACTTTATCTCACGGACCAAAATGGTGACTTCTACATTCATCCGCGACTAGAAAAAACCTTCGCTTTCGAATGGGATCAACCCTGGCGCTGGCAGGATGAATTCTCCCCAACCACCAGTGATATCCTCCCAGAGTTAAATGACAGACTCTATGCCAGTGGTGCTGAGCAGATTGTGGTTAGTGAATATCTCTATCCCTTGTCCGGCGGAAAATTGCCCAGAGCGCTTTATTTACGCATCAGTTTCCCCAAATCGCTGTTAGATGGCAGGGTACAGAGGACCCAATACAACGTTTTGCTGACCATGGTGCTATGTCTAAGCCTGGTTGGTGCATTCTATTACCTATACAGGAAAAGCAGTAAATCCCAACATCGGGCAGAAAAGGAAATGGCTTTGCGCTCTGCCATTGTGGATAGTTCGCAGGATGCCATCATCGGGGAGGACTTAGAGGGAAATATCACCCAATGGAATCATGGTGCGGAGGAGATGTTTGGGTACTCAGCAGAGCAGGCGCTTGGTCAGAACCTGGCTCAATTGCTGGTCCCCTCAGAATACCAGGCACAATACCAGGAAGTACGAAGTGGGTTAGCAAATGGACAATCCCTTCCGCACTATGTAACGAAGCGAAGACGCGTGGACGGCCAGCTGCTGGATGTATCGATTTCCGTGGCTCCCCTTAGGGATGCAGATGGAAAGCATATTGGCAGCGCTAAAACCATCCGCGATATCAGCGAACAGATTCAAGTTCAGCATCGCATTGAAGACTTAAATGAGAATCTGGAGAAACAGGTTCAGGAGCGCACCGACCAGCTCAGTCAATCCCTGAGCATATTGCAAGCTATCACCGGCCAAGCGGGTAGTGCCATTGTTGCCACCGACACACAAGGCATTATCACCTTTTTTAACCCGGCGGCAGAACAGATGTTGGGCTACCGGGCCAGCGATATTATTGGCGTTGAAACCCCGGCCCTTTTCCATTTACAGGATGAGGTTGCCGAGCGCGCCATCGAGTTTTCTCAGGAAATCGGCAAGCGGGTAAAGCCGGGGTTTGAAACCTTTATTGTCAAATCCAAACTCGGTATGCCCAATGCCCATGAGTGGACCTATGTGTGCAAAGATGGCTCGCTGATACCTGTTTATTTGCAAGTCACGGCCTTGCGCAATGATAACAAGGACATCGTCGGTTACATGGGCATGGCCTCGGATATTACCGAGCAGAAAAAAGGCAGGGATAAGCTGGTGGCGATGCGTGATCAGATGCTTAAAGCGGCGGATTTAGCTGGCTTGGGTGTCTGGACGTGGGATGTGAAAACCGGAAAACTCAACTGGAACCGTCAGATGTTTACTATTTACCAGTTGCCAGCGGAACTGGGTAAGCAGGGCCTGAACATCGATCATTGGCGCAACTGCCTGCATCCGGACGATCTAACGGAGACGTCCAAACGGCTAGAAAGCGCCATGGATGGGCTGGATGTGTTTAATCTGGTATTTCGTATTTTGCGGCCTAACGGTGAAGTGCGCTACGTACAGGCCGGCGCCATGGTGGAAAGGGATGCAGAGGGTGTTCCAGAGCAGGTGCTGGGTATTAATCAGGATGTCACGGAACAGAGAGAGTATGAAAAGCGTTTGCAGGAAGCAAAGCAATACGCAGACCAAGCCAATCAGGCCAAATCTCTGTTCCTGGCCAACATGAGCCACGAAATTCGTACCCCTATGAATGCCGTGCTAGGCATGCTGCAGCTACTTGGGCAAACGGATATGGCTATGCAGCAGCATGATTATGTTAAGAAGGCCGAGGCAGCGGCCAGGGCCCTGCTGGGGATCCTTAATGACATTCTGGATTTCTCCAAGGTGGAAGCCGGCAAACTGGTGTTGGACCCGCAGCCCTGTGAGATAGAGAGAATTGTTCGCGATGTGGGCGATATTATTTCGGTAAACCTTGGCGACAGGAATATCGAAGTCTTGTTCGATGTGGAACCCGGCATCCCTCAGCGGATACGTCTAGATGGCATGCGATTACAGCAAATCCTGATCAATCTGTGCGGCAATGCCATCAAGTTCACCCATGAGGGTGAGGTGATGTTGTCGGTTAAAGTGGCAGAGCGTGAAGAGCAGCACCTGATATTGGAGTTTACCGTCAGCGATACCGGTATCGGTATTAGCGAAGAGCATCTGCAACGTATCTTCGATGGCTTTAATCAGGCTGAGGCCTCCACTGCCCGTCGTTATGGCGGTACGGGACTAGGTCTGGTGATTTGCAAGAGATTGATTAGCTTGATGGGCGGTCAGATGCGTGTCAAAAGTGAGGTGGGTAAGGGCAGTGAGTTCTCCTTTACCTTGCCTTGCATAGAAGAACAGGCTGAAACTGATAATTTGTATAGCTTGCCGAAAAATTTGCGCGTGTTGGTAGTGGATGATCATCGCGGTGCCAGGGATATTCTGGCCTCACTATGCACTTCCTTTGGCTGGAAAGTGGAGAAGCTGGAAAGTGGTGAGCAGGCGGTGGCGCGCTTAAGAAGCCAAGTGCAACCGGTGGACCTGGTGCTGATGGATTGGAATATGCCGGGGCTGGATGGCTGGAGGGCCAGCAAAATGATCCGCCAATCTCACGGCATGGAAACCATGCCTATGATTATTTTGGTAACAGGTACCAGCCGTGAAAAGCTTAACCGTGAGCAATCCAATTCTCCGCATTTAATTAATGGCTTTTTGGTTAAACCGGTCACGGCGTCGACGCTCTTTGATGCCGTTGCCGATGCCTTATTGTTAAAAGACAAAAAGCCCCCCCAGCCGGCTTCCAAACTGGCTCGATTGGATGGGGTCTCTATTTTGCTGGTAGAAGATAATCTTACCAACCAGCAGGTGGCCGGCGAATTGCTGAGAATGGAAGGTGCCGAAGTCAGCGTGGCGGAAAATGGGGCAGTGGCCGTAGAAATGTTACGCACTGCCAAGCCGCAGTTTGACTTGGTGTTAATGGATATCCAGATGCCGGTACTGGATGGCTATGGCGCTACCCGCGAGATTCGCACCAACCTTGGTCTGACAGACTTGCCAATAGTAGCTATGACAGCCAATGCCATGGTTTCTGATCGGGAAGCGGCCTTTGCCGTGGGCATGAACGACCATATCGGTAAGCCCTTTGAATTGGCTCATTTGATTTCCGTGATCCGAAAACATGTGTTTGCAGACGCGGAGCAGAAAGCGCCAGAACCCATAAAGTCAGAAGCTTCGCCGCCCACGGCAATCCAACCAACACAAACTCAGGGGACTGAGCCGTTGCTGGATTATCGTGATGCCATGCTGCGCTTTGGGGGCAGTGAACAAGTGTTTCAGCGGGCTACCCAAAGTTTTTTACGTGATGCACCGCCACTGATGCTGTCCTTACCGAGCAGTTGGGTACCAGAACTGGTACCCCAGGCTGTAGCCGCATTGCATAGCCTGAAAGGTATGTCTGCTACCCTTGGTGCCAAGGCGGTGGCGGTGTTATGTGCTGACTTGGAACATGATGTACGGACCGGTATTGAGCCTCTTTCCTATGCCAGTCGTGTTGAACGCTTAGGGCAAACGCTGCAACTGACCTACGTGGAAATCCAAGGTCGGCTTGAAAAGCCCACGGCAGTTCAGAATAAACCAGAAGAGACCAATTATTTTCAGCCACAGGAACTAGATGTCTTGGCGGGTTTGCTTGAACAGTCTAATCTGGAAGCGTTGAACCAATTTGAGCGTCTGAAGGAGTCCTTGTCAGCGGAGCATCCGAAGTTGGCTGTAGCGCTGTCAGATGCGATCACGCGTATGGATTTTCAGAATGCCCTGCTTCAGATAAGGGAATTCAAACAGGAGACACAGTAGTTTGACCTCTGCAATTGAACAGATTTCACTCGCTCAGAGTACCGAAGTTCGAAATCGGCGTGGACGTATATTGGTGGTGGATGATCAACCCATCAATATTCAGGCTATTCATCAGATTTTTATAAACGAACATGAACTCTTTGTTGCCACCAGTGGCCAACAAGCGTTGGACTTTTGCCAAAGTACGCCACCCGACCTGCTATTGCTCGATGTGATGATGCCACAAATGAGTGGCCTGGAAGTCTGCCGCCGCCTCAAGCAGCAAGATGCCACGGCGGATATTCCGGTTATCTTTGTGACAGGCGCTGATAGCCAGGAAGATGAAAACTCATGCTGGGAGGCCGGCGGTGTGGATTTCGTCTCAAAGCCAGTCAATGCTCAAACCCTGAAAAACCGGGTCAGAGCGCATCTTACGCTTAAGTTTCAGGCTGACTTGCTCAAGGAAATGGCCTTTCGGGATGGGCTGACCGGCGTTGCCAATCGCCGCTTTTTTGATGAAACCCTGCAGCAGGAATGGCGTCGTTGTAGTCGCTCTAACCAACCCATATCGCTAATCCTGCTGGATATCGATTTTTTTAAAAAATACAACGACACCTACGGCCATTTAGACGGTGACGAGTGCCTCAAGCATGTGGCCGCAATCATCTCTCATCAGGTCAGGCGACCTGGCGACTTAGTGGCGCGCTACGGTGGTGAAGAATTTGCAGTGATTTTGCCTAACACCCCCCTGCGCGGCGCCGTTGAGGTGGCCATGAAAATAGAAGAAGCAGTGCGGGATATGTCCATGCCTCATGAGCAGGGCGTAAATGAAAAAGTGGTCAGCGTGAGCGTGGGGGTGGCTACCTGGCACATGGACGCTGATCTTGGCCCCGATCAGTTGATAGAGCTGGCTGATCGCCAGCTCTATCGTGCCAAAGAGCAGGGCCGTGCAAGGGTCTGTTTTGAAGAGACCTAGTAGGGGCTGATACTCGACAGGGGCAGTCGCTGCCCCATTACGTCATTGCCTTTTTCATCTCTCAGGCCGAAACGAATAATTGGATCGGCCTGTTGCCAGTCTATCTCCAGATAACCGTAGTTTACATTGTGTGTGTGGTTTCCTACCCGGTGCTGGTTAGGACTCACGTCTTTCCATTCTTCAGTCAAGCCAGAGCTGGTGATTTCCCAAATTGGGTAATCCATGCCCTTTTCCAACTTGGAAAGCTCGCCCCAATGGGTATCGCCGCTGATAACGATCACGCCGTTAAGTTGGGCTTCTTTGATCAGCTTAAGCAGACGATTGCGATCGGCAGGATAATTGGCCCAGGCTTCCCAGCCGCTAAACTCAGGCAACAACTGCAAGCTGCTGGCAATAATTCGAATGGCCGCCGGCTTCTTTAGCTCCTGTTCCAGCCATTGCCACTGGGTTTCACCCAGCATACTGGCATTGGGATCCTCGCTTACCTCGTATGGCCCCATATTATGGGGGCGACGAGAGAACAGATAACCAAGTTTGCCAACGCTGGACAAGGGGGGGCGGTTCCAGCGTAAGTCCGGCATAATCACCCTTATCAGCTGCTCTCCTTCGCCATAGGTATAGGAGGTGTAGATGCCGTCGGGGCGTTGACGCCTGGCCGAATCCTGTGGTTCACCCCAAAAATCCAGCATGATTTGGCGGGACGCTTCTTTTTGTGGATATTCGGCGCCGGCATCATCTTCACCAAAATCATGGTCGTCCCAAATAGCAATTAATGGGGTTGAAGCCTTCAGGCTTCGAAAGCCGGGATTCGTCGCCAGTTTTTGATATTTGGCGGCCAACAGCGTCATGTCTTCGGTATCACCGTAGATATTGTCGCCCAGAAAGGCGAATAGATCAGGCTGCTCGGCATTGATGGCGTTGAGTATGGGCATCTGGTGATCTTGATGGGCGCAGGAGCCAAACAGGATTTTCTGTTGTGCTGCTAAGGCACCGGTACACAGAAGCAGGCTGCTGACTAAAGACAAAGCTCGGTTCATGGCATTAACTCCTTAATGGGGGCAGCGGCCTGGGCATTGAATTTGTTGGGATCTTCTCCCAACAAGGTTAGGGCGGTTGCCGCGATTTGTGCCTGGGTAGGCTCCTTTTCCGGTCTCAGTAGGCCTTGTGCCTTGATACCGGGGCCGATAGCCGCCAACCAAATCTGCTCTGAGCCCAGGATTCCCTCGGGAAAATGAGCAAGGGCCTCTGGGCTTTTCTTAGCCAGTGCCTGCCTGGATGAATGGTGCTGCCAATCGGCTACACCTTGGCCCCTGCCATGGTCGGTAGTTACCATCATCAGGGTATTGTCCTTGTAGCCTGGGGTGGATTGCAGGGTCGCCCACAGGTCGGCAATCAGGCTGTCTGCCCGGTGAATGCCATGGAGGTACTCATCGTAATTACCATCATGGGCAAAATCGTCGGGCTCTCCTAATGCCAGCATCATTACCCTGGGTTTTTGGCGTAGCAAATAGTCTTTGGAATAGTGATAAGTAAAAGCATCCAGACGTACGCTATCCCAGGGGCTCGGGATCTGTGTTTGTAACTGATTGAGAAATTGAATCTGGGCTGGCGTTTGTTTCCCCTCAGCGGTTTCAAATCCGGCATTGATATACAGACCGCTGCGCTCCCGGTTAAAAATAGCGGGAAACACATCCCAACTGGCGAATACAGCGGGGGGCGCCTCATAGCCCGGTTGGTCTTTCAAGTATTCCAGAAATGAGCGTTGAGGATTAGGGAACTTGTCATTGCTATTGATCTGCTCATCCACCACACCAGTGACCATTTCGCTGTAGCCTGGGTAGGAAAAATACCAAGGATTGGCCACCCGCATGTTGGAGCCTTGATTGCGATCACCCATATAGCTGCCTTGAGTGGCAATAGTCTCCCAGAAAAAGGGCATTAAAGCCTGACGACGGGCTTGTGCACTGCCTCGCCAGTAAGCCGCCTTTAATGTCTCTTTGTGCTTGCTGAAATCCGAATCCAACAGGGCGGCATCGGCGCCGTTAAACACCTCCTGCCAGCGTACACCGTCGATAGTCACTAAAATCAGGTTCTTGGGGGGATTGGCTTTGACCGAAAAGGCGGCCACTGCTAACAGCAGCAATAGCATTCTCATGATTTTTCCTTCTTAAACAAAAAAGGCGTGGCCAAGGCCACACCCAATCAAACGCAATGCTTCATCTTAGAAGTTAGCGGTCAGGGTCAGGGCAGCGGTACGGGGCCCGCCAATGTAGTAGCTAAAGCCATTGCCGGTGCCAGAGGACAGGTAGCGCTTGTCCATCAGGTTATTGACCACAAAGGCAATATCCACTGAATCGATCATGTTGTCGCTGTACTCCAGGGTATAGCCAACATTGATATCGATAATGGTGTAATCCTCTACCTGATTGCGCAGGCCAGGGTTGTTGAGGATATCCAGGTAGCCACCTTGACGCTCACCGGTGTATTTGGCAGAGATGCCGCCACGCAGGTTGCCGCTGTAGTAGTCCAGAGACAGGGTGATCATGTCTTCTACCGCATCGATAACGTCGGTATCGGCAACCACTTCGACGTTACGCACGCCTTCGATAACCGTCTCGATGGTATCGGTGTACTCGGACTGGTTCATGGTGTACGCCGCATAGACGCTCCATTTGTCGTCCAGGCGGTAGGTAGCGGAAAGCTCCAAGCCCTGTGACTGAATGCCGCCTTCGTTACGATAAGTACCATCGCCCTGGTCATAGACGATACCGTCCACTTCTGCGCCTGGGGCAATCAGGGTAATGCGGTCGTTGAACTGAATGTCATACAAGGTCGCTGACAGCATCAGGTCATCGGCGCGATAACGCAGACCGAAGTCGATATTTTCGGCGGTTTCCGGCTTCAGGCTGTCGACGTTAGAACCGGCGTTTTCCAATACCAGATCTTTAATGGCGGCGAAGTTTTCGCTGTAACCGGCGAAGATTTCGAGTTCAGGATTAATCTGGTAAACCGCACCAGCGCTTAACAGCACATCGGAGTCACTGTCCACTTTCTTGGTCACTGCGTTGGCGAAGCGATCAAACTTCTCAAGCTCCACCAGGTACTGTTGAGCACCCAGGTTCAGGGTCAGGTCGCCCAAGGCGATAGTGTCCTGCAGATACCATTTAAAGGTGTCGGTGGTGAAGTTGTTGTCAAACTGTGTCCAGTAAGGTGTTTGGTCGAAATGATGATAAACGCGGGCATCGATCACTTTGTGCCAATCGCGAGACTCATCACGATCGGTATTTTCCAGCCAGAATCCGGCCAGTAAATCATGGCTGCCAAGGGTCAGCTCATAGCTACCGGTGGCGCCCATACGCTCCTTACCATAGTGAGTATGGCGATAAGACATTACCGGGATAGCATCATCGGGATAGCAGGATGGGTGCAGGCCAGGGCCGGAAGACCAGGGCCAGTCAAAGCTGGCCGTGCAACCGGCGGCAGGTGCCAGGGGGGTGCCTTGCTGATCGGTAAAACCATAACGAATATTGCTGCCACCTTTATTGGTGGGGTTACCGTTGGCATCAAACACCAGGTTCAGGTATGGCGGGATCCAGTCTCCACGGCCTTTCATCTTGTGGAAATAAGGTGTGAAAGTCAGGGCGGAATCGGCGGACAGCTGATAATCAAATTTCAGATAGGCCAGGGTGTTTTCACGCAAGGTGGACCAGCCTTCGGCATACATCTGGTCGAAATGCGGAATGCCGGTCCAGTTCCAGGTCAGGCGATCCCAATCAGGGTTTTGTTCGAATTCACCAACGCTAACGGCATTGTAGTTATCTTCTTCCACATCGTCGTAGGAAATTCGGCCGGTCAGGGTCAGGGCGCCCAGTTCAGAAACAAACTTGGCTTCTATATGCTGACGATCGGCGCCACCGTTTGCACCTTCACCAATCCAGCGCTTGTTGGATGTTTGCGAATAGCTCGCGTAAGCATAGGTATTGGTGAATATCTCACCGCTTTCGTGACGGATAAAATAGCGGCTGGCGTCATGATCGCCGTTGCTGTAGGCAAAGGTGGTGGCCTGTTCGCGGGCAGGATCGCGACTGACAAAGTTGAACGTTCCGCCCAGAGCATCCAAAGACGCAGAACGAATATCTGAGGTGCCCTGAGCCACTTCCACCGTGGCCATGTTCTCGGCATCCATATAACGGTTGGCTTTGGAGCCGCCACCGTAGTTAGAGCCGCCGTTGGGCAGGCCGTCGATGGTCATACCCAATTGCTGTTGGCTGCCGTCGATACTGAAACCACGCATGCTGATGCTGGTGGACCAATCGTCACCGCCGAAGGCATCGCCTTCATTAATGCTGATACCTGGCAGGTTATCCATCACCGCCAGCACGCTGGTGATAGGTGCCTGCTGCTGGATCATGGAGGCGTCCACCAGGTTGTTAGCATAGGAAATCTTCTTGCCAACCACTGATACTTCTTCAATGGCTTTGTCGGTGGCGGCATCGTCGGCCAGCACCGGTGCGCTGATGGCGCTGCTTACCGCCAGGGCGATAAGGTTAAATCTTGTTATCTTGTTCATGGGCGTTCCGTGTTATGTGTGTTTTTGTCAGATCCAGGGAGAGGGCTGGAGCCCACAAGGGCCGCAAAAGTATGGAAAGCCAATGTGACAGTTGGATTAACGTTAATTGAACGTTCAATTAAAATAAAATGACAGTTTGGTTATCGGACCAATCGGCCATTGCCGTTGTCGTTTAAGTGGGGCTATGCTGTGCGGCTGATGTAAATTGGATCCTTGATATGCCCAAAATCGGAATGGAAGAAGTGCGTCGCCAGCAGTTGATTGATGCCACCTTAGCATCGGTAGAAGAGCACGGTCTGCAAGGCACTACCATCAGCACTATCAGCAAATTGGCGGGAGTTTCCTCCGGTATTATCAGCCATTATTTTGGTGGCAAGCAGGCTTTGTTGGAAGCCACGGTGCGCTACCTGCTTGAACAATTACGACAAGATTTGCTGGCGCAGGTTGCTCAGGGGGCAAGCCCGAAAGAGCGCTTGATGATGATAGTGGAAGCCAACTTTACCCGCCTGCAAAGCAGTGGTCGCGCCGCTAAGACCTGGCTGGCGTTTTGGGCGCAGTCTATGCACAGCGAGGATCTAGCCAGGCTGCAAAGAGTGAATGCGGCAAGGCTTGAAGCTAACTTGCGTTACTCCTTTAAAGCGCTGATCGATCCCTTCGCCGTGAAAATGGCTGCGCAGCGCACGGCCGCTATGATTGATGGATTTTGGCTTCGCAGCGCTCTTAATCGCTGCGAGGAACAGGGCTTTGATCTTGCCCGAGAGAGCTGTAAAGCCTTTATCCAGGATATGTTAAGCAAGTACGCCAAAGGAAAGCGGTGCTAAGTCAGGTTTGGCTCATTTTAGGCCTGGCGCTGGTTGGTATTGCCAGCCTGTGGGCTCTGCTGCGCTGGCACAATCGTGCTTGTTGGGGCGAGCATCCTGTGGGCTTGTTTAGCCTGATCGCTATCTTGTTTACCACTGGACTGGATATCGGCTTGATAATGCTGCCGCTGACGGAGTTTAAAGGCTATACAGACCAACCGCACTTCGCTTTCACCAATCCCCTGGCCCTGGAATTCGGATTCTGGGGTTTTCTTAATTGGGGATTGTATTTTCTCAGCTGTCTGTATTTTTGTCTGCTGGAGCCGAAACTGAAGTTTTTCAGTATTGTGTGGGTCAAGTGGCTCAATAGCCTTGTTATTATCGGCACCTGTGCCTTTACCCTGCACCTTTTTTACACCAATCTGCCTTGGTATCTGCCGCAGCTTGAACAGCCATGGCAAGTCTATTTGTTGTTGGGGCTGGTGTTGTTGCTTGCGCTTTATTCCAGCATGGATATCAACAGGTTAAAGCATCTCAGCCTGATCAGTATGGTTTTGTTTTTCGGCCTGATTCTTCTGCTATGGTGGCAGAGTGATATCACCGTGCTCGGTTATGGCAGTCACCTGCTTGAATTAAGTGATTATTTTTCCTCCTTGCCGCACTTCTTATTGCCGATTAACGATCACCATGAGTTTTATCTTTATTGGTGGTTTGCCTGGAGCATCATGGTGGGGCAATTTACTGCCCGCTTTGTTGCTGGTTTAAAGCCCCGGGCATTACTGGCGGCTATGTTGATACTGCCTTCTATCCCCATCGCCTTATGGTTTGCCTTGCTATATCACTTTGAGCTGCATCCGCAGGGCATGACCCCTCTGGTATCTATGGCCATGGTGTTGGTAGGGATTTTATTTGTAATCAACTCGCTGGATTCCCTGATCCGGCTTTATGCTGACAACCTGTCGGTGAATGTTGAGCGCTTGGGCAGCAAAACCTATATCGCCTTTCATTTCAGCCTGCTTTTTGTCCTGAGTGTGCTTTATGACTCAAACCTTATTCAGATCCACGTTTTTGGCGCCCTGGCCATTGGCTTGCACCTGTTAACTCTGATTTATGCCCTGAGACAGCATAGACATCAAGATGGGCTGCTTTACCGCCGTCAGCCTGTCATAATAGAGCCCATTGAACATGAATCTTGTCACTAGATCTTTGATGATTTCCCTGAGGATTTTTATGAAAAACCTGCGTATCGCCGGCGTTTCCCTGTTGGCGCTATCTTTACTGTCCGCCTGTGTGATGACCCAGCCGGGTACTGCCCAGCAAGGCCCGGGCAAGGTAAAAAACCTGATTTTGATGATTGGCGATGGTATGGGCCCACAGCAGGTCGGCCTGCTTGAAGAATATGCCCGCCGTGCGCCCCACTCTCGCTATCAGGGCAGTGCGACTGCTATTAGTACCTTTGCCTCTGCGGGCATCACAGGTTTCTCTTTGCATGGTCCCTATGATGCTCTGGTGGTGGATTCGGCCTGTTCGGCCACGCAGCTGGCCACCGGTCTCCCGTCGCGCAGCGAAATGATTGGTTTGGACGCCGAAGGGAATCCGGCCAAAACCCTGCTGGAGCGCGCCAAAGCCATGGGCAAGTCAACCGGTTTGGTCTCCGATACGCGCATGACACACGCCACCCCGGCGGCTTTCATTGCGCACCAGGCTCACCGCTCGATGGAAAACGAGATTGCTGAGCAGATGGTCATGTCCAATCAGGCCGATGTTTTGATGTCCGGCGGTGTAGGTTATTTCCTGCCTGCGGATGCCGCCCAGCGCCATGACCCCATTTTGCAGCGTATTCGTAACGCCGGGATCAGCACCAAATCCAAGCGTGATGACAACAAGCACTTGTTACAAGAGGCCGAGAACCTGGGCTATCAATTTGCCTTTAACCGTGATGAGTTGATCAGTAACAGCCCGAATAAACTAATCGGCCTGTTTGCTTCCTCGGCAATGCAGGATGGCATTACCTACCATGGACGCGACGCCAATATTAACGAACCCAGCCTGCGCGATATGACCGTTAAGGCCCTGGAAATTCTGTCCAGAGATCCCAATGGATTCTTCCTGATGATCGAAGGCGGACAGATTGACTGGGCAGGTCATAACAACGATGCGGGCATGATGTTGCATGAGATGCTTAAGTTCGATGAAGCCATTCAAGCGGTGTACGATTGGGTTCGCTATCGCAATGACACCCTGGTGGTGATCACGGCCGATCATGAAACCGGTGGTTTTGGCTTTAGTTACAGCCGTAAGGATGTGGCACCACCCTCAACCCTTCCTGGCAGCGCCTTTGAAGATAAGGCATTCTATCCCAACTTTAATTTCGGCGACTTGTCGGTGCTGGACAAGCTCTATGCGCAAAAGAAAAACTTTTACGGTATCTGGCGCGAGGCTCATGGGAGCAACGACTTTCCCACTGTGGAAAGCCTGATGCAGGCCGTCAATGCCAATACCGAATTCCCGATCAATGAAGCCGACGCCAAGCGGGTGCTTGAACGAGAGGCCAACGAGTATCAAATCGACGGCCACAAAACCCTTTCCGGTGATGCTTTCCCCAAGGTCTATGACTTTAAGGAATTCTATGTTTATGGCGATGATGTGCATCAGAACCTGATTGGTCGGGTGCAGGGTAAGTATCAGAACATTGTCTGGAGTACCGGTACTCACACCCATACACCAGTGCCGGTGATCGCCTGGGGACCTATGCGCGCTGCCAGCCAGTTCCGTGGCATCAATACCCATGTAGAGCTGGGTAGTCGCATGGCTGCTCTGCTGGAAGGCACCACTAAATAAGCCAGTGGGACGAAAGCGGGGAATTGATGTACAATCCCGCTTTATTTTTTTGCCCTGGCGGTGGTGACGCTCTTTCATCAGCTGCCGCCAGGTACAGTGACTAGCAAAGACCGAGGTTTACCATGCCAAAAGTGGCGATAGTAATGGGTTCTCAATCTGATTGGCCGACCATGCAGCAAGCTGCTCTGATGCTGGAACAGCTGGGCGTTAAATATAGTGCCAAAGTGGTTTCCGCCCACCGTACACCGGATTTGCTGGCAGAATTTGCCCGTACCGCCCATGAGCAGGGAATCGAAATCATTATTGCCGGCGCCGGCGGCGCAGCCCACTTGCCTGGTATGATTGCCGCGCATACCCATTTGCCGGTGTTCGGTGTGCCGGTAAAGTCTAAAGCCTTAAGTGGCATGGACTCGCTGCTTTCTATCGTGCAAATGCCAAAAGGCATTGCCGTGGGCACGCTGGCTATCGGTGAAGCCGGTGCGGCCAACGCCGGCTTGATGGCTGCTCAGGTTCTGGCACTACATGATGATGTGGTACGCACCAAGCTGCAAACCTTTCGTGCCGAGCAAACCGCCGCGGTGCTTGCCAATCAGACCCTGGAGCTGCCTCAATGAAGGTGCTGATCCTCGGCTCAGGTCAGCTGGCGCGGATGATGTATCTGGCCGCTGCGCCCCTGGGTATTCACCTGACCGCAGTGGATGTGAGCAATGGTAAGGTGGTCAATCCGCTGACCAAACGCGTGCTGACGCAAAGCCTGCAAGACGCGATGGACGATGCCGACGCCATTTCCGTGGAGTTCGAGCATATTCCGGAGCCGTTATTAGAGCAGGCGCAGATGACCGGTAAATTTTACCCCAGCATGACCGCCATTCTGACCGGTGCCGATCGTGTCCGCGAAAAACGTCTGCTGGATAAGCTCAATATCGCCAATTGCCCCTACGCCATCGTGACCGATGTGGCCCAGCTCGATGACGTCATGGCCAAGTTGGGCCAGGAACTTATCTTAAAGGCCAGTCGTGATGGTTATGACGGCTACGGACAATGGCGTTTGCGCAGTGCCGATGAATTGGCGGCGCTTAAACAGTCTTTGGCCGAGCTGGATCTGCAAAAAGTACCGCTGGTGGTGGAAAAGAAACTGGATTTCCAGCGCGAACTGTCAATTGTCGGCATGCGTGGCAAAAACGGCGATCTGGCTTTCTATCCGCTGGCGGAAAACCTGCACCATCAGGGACAACTGCATGTCTCTGTGGCGCCAGCTCCAGCGCTGGACGATAAGCTTACAGCACAGGCCAGAGAGGTCTTTACCAAGTTGACCGAGGCCCTGGATTACGTGGGTGTGCTGGCGGTGGAATTTTTCCAGATGGGCGATCAACTGTTGGTCAATGAAATTGCGCCAAGAGTGCATAACTCCGGACATTGGACCCAACAAGGCGCCGATACCAGTCAGTTTGAAAATCACCTGAGGGCGATTTGCGGCCTGCCGTTAGGCAGCACCCAGTTGCTGGGAGTCAGTGCCATGATCAATATCATCGGTTATGGCTCCTTTAACCGCGATATGCTGGCGGTGGAAGGTTGTCATCTGCATTGGTACGGTAAAGAAGTCCGGCCAAAGCGTAAGATGGGGCATTTTAACCTGCGCGCCAAAGACTATACCCAGCTGGCTGCTGCCATGACCGCGCTGAGCGGTTATTTACCGCAAAGTCACTTCCCGATGCTGGCAGATAAGGCCGCAGAATTATCCACGCTATAATCCGCTTGAGATAAAAACGGGGCCATACAGGCCCCGTTTGCTTTTGCACCTTGCTTGCAAATCCCCTATTCGCCCCCATAACATTGGCATTGAACTCTCTCATGCCATGGAATCGACAGTGAATAACATTGTAAATATGAATTTGGACAACTTTCAGCAGTTGGTCCTGGAAACCTCTAAAGAAAAACTGCTGGTCGTGGATTTTTGGGCCGATTGGTGTGAGCCCTGCAAAACCTTAATGCCCATCCTGGAAAAGCTGGCCAAAGAAAATGAGCAGCATTTGGTGCTGGTCAAAGTGGATTGCGATGCCGAGCAGCAAATTGCCATGCAATTTGGGGTGCGTAGTCTGCCCACCGTGATCTTGGTGAAAGATGGTCAGCCGGTAGATGGTTTTGCCGGCGTGAAGCAGGAATCGGAAATCCGTGCGATGCTCGAGCAGCACCTGCCAAGTCCCGCCGATGAGCTATTGTCCGAGGCGCAGCAACTGTTGGCCGCAGGCGAAGCCGAGCAAGCCTTTACTCTGGCCAAGCATGCCCATGACCTTGATAAAGAGCGTGCCGATATCAAATTTGTGATGATTGAGGCCTACCTGGATTTGGGGCAGTTTGAGCCGGCCAAGACCCTGCTCAGTACCATCGGTATGGTGGATCAGGACGCGACCTATCAAAGCCTTAAAGGGCGCATTGAGTTGGCTGAGCAAGCTGCCGACACTCCTGAAATTCAAGCCTTGCAGCAAGCCCTTCAGGCGCAGCCGGACAGCCTTGATGTCAAAGTACAGTTAGCGGTCCAATTGCAGCAGGCCGGTCGTGCCGAAGAAGCATTGGCACTGTTGCTGGAAGTCCTGCAAAAAGATCTGAATTTCGGCGAGGCTAAAAAGTTTATGCTGGATACTATTAATGCTTTGCCCAAAGGCGATCCATTGGCCAGTCAGTATCGTCGCAAAGTCTATAGCTTGTTGTACTAAATTTCGATTTGCCGCTAGCCTTTGCCAACTCAGAAACAGGCCACTGATTGTGGCCGTTTTTTTAAATTGATAGAAACGTGAAGGTGTTGTGATACTTCTGCGATAATTTCCTCCCATGCTTTTCCTCGCGTATTTAACTTTGCGAGGAATCATGCAATGAAATCATATTTGTCCTGCACCGCTGGTCTGGCGATGCTGATGGCCGCCCCGGTCTATTCCGCACAACTGAGTATTCAGGTGCAGAATCTTACCCAGGGGATCTATTTCACCCCTTTGCTGATCACTGCGCATACCCCGGATATCAGTCTGTTCAACAGTGGCGAAGCCGCTTCTTCTGAACTGCAGGCCATGGCTGAGGGCGGTGACATTTCTGCGTTGGTGAGTCTGGCCAGCGGACTGAACGCCAATAATCTGGAGAACCCCGCTGGCGGCTTGCTGGCGCCAGGTCAAAGCGCAAGTGGCAGCCTGGCCACGGATGATGCCAATAGCCGGTTGTCTTTAGTTGGTATGATCCTGCCCAGCAACGATGGTTTCGTCGGCTTAAATAGCTGGACCATTCCCACTGAGCCCGGCACTTACAGCGTTTATCTTAATGCCTATGACGCCGGCACTGAGGTTAATGATGAGATTCGTGGTGGTGGTGCGCCCGGAGAGGCCGGTATGCCGGTACCACCGCCATTGGAAGCCTTAGTTGGCACCGGCGGTACTGGCGTTGCCAGTAGTGAAAGCAACAGCACGGTACATATCCATCGCGGAAATCTCGGTGATGACAATCTTAGCGGTGGGAGCAGCGATATTCAGAATCAGGTGCAGCGCTGGCTGAATCCGGTCGCCAAAGTCACCATCGTCGTGAACTAGGAGGGCTTATGTCTACTTTGAACACATGCCCAACAATACCTCGCCAGTTGTCGATGTTGGCGGTTGTTATCGGTCTGACACTGGGTCTTAGCGCCTGTGGCGATGATGATGACCCTGTGACGATGACACCAACTCCCACGCCTACGCCAACCCCAACACCGGTGACTTATCGTTATGAAGTCAGTGTGACCAACCTGACTCATGAACAGCCCCTTTCCCCCATTGCGGTGGTGTTGCATGAATCCGGGCAGCTTTGGCAGGTGGGGGAGAGCGCTTCTGAAGCATTGGAAATGCTGGCCGAAGGGGGCGATAACAGTGCGCTGTTAGCACTGGATATGGTGGTCGCCTCCAGCAGTGGTGAAGCGCCGTTGGCACCCGGTGCCAGCCAGACATTGCAGATCAGCATTGATGATAAGGATATGGCACTGATGTCGATTGTGACCATGTTGGTGAATACCAATGACGCTTTCACCGGTCTCAATGGCATCCCCTTATCGGAATTGGCGGTAGGCCAAAGCTGGACCGGTACGTCTTTTGTATATGACGCCGGCACCGAAGCCAATTCTGAAGCGCAGGGAACCATACCCGGTCCAGCCGATGGCGGTTCGGGCTTTGAAATGACCAGAGACGATGTGGATTTTGTTGCCATGCACCCGGGTGTTGTGGGCAGCGACGATGGATTAACCGGCTCGGTTTTGAGTCATGTCCATGACTTTGATAATCCTGCTATGTCAATTCGCATCACAAGGACAGAGTAACAGGAAAAAGACCATGACCGACAAGGTGCTGATCGTTGAGGATGATGCCGATATTGCCGACTTGCTCAGGGTAAACCTGATGGAGCTCGGTGTGCACACTGAACATCAGGTCGATGGCCAGTTGGCGCTGGAGCGAGCATTGGATGAAGATTTCGCCTTGTTGGTCCTGGATCTGATGTTACCGGGGAAAAGTGGCCTGGAGGTGTGTCGGGAACTGCGTCAAGCCAAACCGGCTCAGGCCATACTGATGTTAACGGCCAAAAATGCGGAGATGGACAGAGTTCTGGGGCTGGAGCTTGGCGCTGACGACTACATGACCAAACCTTTTAGTGTCCGCGAGTTGCAAGCGCGGGCTAAAGCCCAGCTTCGAAGAGTCCACCTGCTGGCAGATACCGTGCAGGATCAGCAACACATGCTGTCTTCACAGCCTCTGGAGCTGGGGCGGTTAAGAATCGATCCCAGCCGTCGCCAGGCGAGCCTGGGTAATCAATGTCTTGATTTGACGGCCACTGAATTTGAGCTGCTCAGCTTTTTTGCGCGCCATCCCAATCAGGTGTTCAGCCGCAGCCAGTTGCTTGAATCGGTATGGGGTTATCACCATAGTGGCTACGAGCATACGGTAAATTCCCATATCAATCGTCTGCGTGCCAAGGTGGAAGTGGATGCCAACACCCCAGCGATTATTCAAACGGTCTGGGGTGTGGGTTATAAGTTGAATGAGCAGGGGGTTCAGCCATGGGCATGACCCTCTATCAGCGACTGGCGCTGTCCTTGCTGGCCGTGTTTATGACCATGGCTCTGCTGCTGTTCTGGTATAGCGGCGAATTGCGCCTGCGCTCTCAGCAGGAAGCCGAACAGCGCCTGCACCTTGGCCTGGCAGGGCATTTAGTGCATGACAATCCTTTGCTTTCACAGGGGCTCTACGACCATGATGCACTGGAAAACCTCTTTCATACATTGATGCTGTTGGGGCCGAGCTTTGAATTTTATTATCTGGACGCCAGGGGAGAGATCCTGGCCTATTCTGCAGAGCCGGGCAAAGTTAAACGGGATAGGGTCGATCTGGCGCCGATTCAGCAATTACTAGTCGAAGGCAGTTCTTTACCCGTACTGGGCGATGATCCCCGTAATCTGGAGCGTCGCAAGATATTCTCTGCTGCTCCCGTGTACCAGGGTGAGAGCCTGCAAGGCTATCTATACATGATCATCGGCGGCGAGCGATTGGATTCGATCTTCGCTGAGGTCAGTAGACATCAATCACTCAAGAAGTATGCACTCTTTGGCATCAGCACCTTGTTGCTTTTACTCGCTTTACTGCTGCTGTTGTTCAGGCTTTTTACCAAGCCACTACAACGTCTCAGCCGTGATATGCATGCCTTTCGCCAAGGCGGATTTTGGCTGGATACCAATAATAAATCCCAGTGGCATGCCGATAGCCACAATGAAATACAACAACTCGGCTGTGCCTTTCATCAAATGGCATCGCAAATCCAGCAACAAATGGAACAACTCAAAAGCATTGACGAGCATCGGCGGGTGTTACTGGCGGATCTGTCCCATGACTTACGTACACCCCTGGCCAATCTGCAAGGCTATATTGAAACCCTGGCATTAAAGGACAATGCGCTTGCAGATACTGACAGACGTCGCTTCCTCGATATTTCACTGCGTAATGCGCAAAATTTAAAAACCCTCATCGATCAAATATTTGAGTTGGCTTATCTGGAAGGCGGTCAAGTCACACTGAAAAATGAGGCATTTGCCTTGGCTGATTTGCTCTACGATGTGGTGGCCAAGTTTACCCTCAAGGCGCAGGAGAGAAATATTCGGCTGGCAGTGGAACCTACCGAGTTCCAGGGGCTGGTCGTTGCCGATATCGAAAAGCTGGAACGGGTGCTCACCAATCTGCTGGAAAATGCGATCCGTCATACGCCCAAGGGTGGGCAGATCACCTTAAGGGCGGCATTTCAGGGGGAGCGGGTCCGTGTCGATGTGCAGGATACCGGGCAAGGCATCAGCCAACAGGAGTTGGCTTATATTTTTAATGCCAGGTATCAGGCATCCAACACCAGGTCGGATAAGGTCAAGCATGTGGGATTGGGACTGGCTATCAGTAAAAAGCTGATGGCCCTGCTGGATTCAGAATTGACCGTGCAAAGCGAAGTTGGCAAAGGCACTTGTTTCAGTTTTGAGCTTCATCCCGCACGCGGAGCCTGATACCACATCCATTTGACATGTGCGCGAAATCTAGGCAGTTTGAGAACTTGTGTTTAGTTTTCCTGATGGGGCCTTGGATCTTTTCAGGAAGGCCCTTCTGAAGGGGAGTTCTCGCTACTTATGACGTTGACAGGCGTCCTGCGGATCGCATTTTTATTGGTTGTTTTGTGGCCATGTACAGGCTTAGCCGGTGACGGTCGCTTAGTCGACTTCTTCCGTGAAAGTTGGACTACTCGCGATGGACTTCCCCATAACACCATTAACGGCATTGCCCAGTCGTCAGACGGCTATTTGTGGCTGTCGACCTGGGAAGGTGCGGTGCGTTTCAATGGTCGCGAATTCAAGTCTTACGGGCGCAGTCCCGAAACCGGCCTGTTGGACAATGGTGTGTTTACTTTAAAGGTCTGCAGTGAAAACATGCTGCTGGCTGATGCCCGGGGCGGTGTCAGTCGCATCCGTAACAATCAATGGCAAAGAATTGCTGAAGCCGGCGTGCTGATCCGTAGCATTCATTGTGATGCCAAAGGCAATTTGTGGTTGGGCACGGAGGGCGAAGGGGTTTACGTGCAGCGCGTCGATGGTGAGCGATTGCATTACGATGCCACATCAGGTCTCACTGACCAAAGCATCTATCAGTTGCTCGAAGATAACACCGGACGTGTCTGGATTGGTACCGCGCAAGGACTGTTTGTGCTGGACAATGGTCATATCAAGCTGATCGAGCCGAGCTCCGGTTTACCGCTGGGCCCCGTATTTGATTTGGTACATGACCCGCAAGGACGACTGCTGGCGGCCACAGAATCGGGTATTTACCGATTGCAAGAAGACCACTTCCACATCCTCACTCCCGGTCTGCAAGATGTCGCCGTGCTGAGATTATTGGTCGACACAGATGATCAGCTCTGGATTGGTACTGTGGGTGACGGACTTTATCGGTTAAGCCCCTTAGGGTTGGAGCATTTGGGCACCGAAATGGGCCTGCCGAACAGCCGGGTGACGGCCCTGTTTAAAGATCGCGAGAACAGCTTATGGGTTGGTACCAACGGCGGGTTGTTTCGCCTTCGCGAAGCGCCGTTTCGGGCTGTCGGAAAAACAGAAGGGTTGTCCGACAATTTTGTGCGTGTGGTAATGGCACATCAAGATGGCACCCTCTGGATTGGCAATAGTAAAGGCGTCGATATTCTTAAACGGGATGAGATTCAAAGGCTTGCGGGACAGTCCACAGAGCAAACTATTCTCAGTCTGGCCCAGGAAACTGATGGTAGCGTATGGGTCGGCACTTTCACCAATGGCTTATTCAAATGGCAGGATGGTCAACAGACTGTCCAACTCAATCGTGAGCATGGGCTGGTATCCAATGAAGTCAGAGCGCTGTTACCGGCAACTGATGGCAGCCTGTGGATCGGTACATCCCGCGGTTTAAATCGGCTTACCGAATCTGGCCTTGAGACTTTTACCCGGGCCCAGGGACTGCCCTCCAACTTCATCGCCGCCTTACACGAAACCGATGATGGGCGTATCTGGATAGGAGGGGCCACCGGCTTTGCCTTTTGGCAACAAGGTGAGATCCAGGTCGTGGATATCAATCCTTTTGAAGCCGCTGAGTTTGTATTTGGCTTTTATCAAGATAGAGGCAGCGACGCTCTTTGGCTGGCAACAGACCGTGGTTTGATTCGGTATCACTTACCCAGTGGTGAGATGCAGTCGATCGGCCGAGCTCAGGGTCTGCCCTTCGATAAGTATTTCCAGATGCTCGGCGATGAGAGAGGGAATTACTGGGTAAGTAGCAACAGGGGGATTTTGCGTTTAGAACGTCAACAAGTGGATGACCTTGTGAAGGGGCTGCGCCAGCAAGTGGATGTGGAACTCTTTGGTGAATCTGATGGCATGTATAGCGCCCAGGCAAATGGTGGCTCCATGCCGGCTGCGACTCTGGCGCAGGATGGCTCCTTATGGTTCGCCATGGCCAAGGGATTGGCGAGCATACAGCCTGAGAGTTTAAACCAGTTTTCCAGAGTCAGCCCACCAGTGGTGGTGGAAGGGGTGGTTGTCGATGGTCAGGTGTTGATGCCTCAAGCCAAGCTGACGCTAAGCCCGGGTATCAGTCGCATACAGTTCGAGTTTGCCGGATTGGGCTATATCATGCCCCAGCGCATTCAATATCAGACGCGACTCGATGGTTTCGACAGCCAATGGGTGTTGCGGAATAACCAAACTGTCACCGAATTCACCAATCTGTCGCCTGGAGACTATCGTTTCCGGGTCAGAGGCCGCTATCCCAATGGTCAATGGTCTGAACAGGAAGCCACCATAGATATTCATCTGCGTCCCCATTTATGGCAACGAAAGGGGTTTTGGTTTGCTGTTTTTGTTATTTGCGCATCGCTGATTCTTGTGGCAGTACGCTTACGCTTGCGGGTACTGCATCGCTTCAATCGCTTGTTGCAAAAGCAGGTGGCCAGACAAACCCAGGAGTTGCGGCGTACTGCCGATTCGCTGCGCCAAGCTGATACTGAAAAATCCGCTTTGCTATCACAACTCAAGCTTCAGTCTGAAGCCTTTGAGCGCCAGGCCCGCCAAGACCCGTTGACTGGATTGGCAAACCGGCGAGCCTTTGATGAGGTATTGCAGCGCGAGTTTGCCAGGGCTACAAGACAGAAATCATCTCTTTGTTTACTGCTTTTGGATTTAGACCATTTCAAACGTATCAATGATCAGTGGTCCCACAATGTGGGTGACAAAGTGCTGAAACGGGTGGCCAAGACAATTCAGTCTGCTTGCCGCGAAACCGATTTTGCTGCGCGATGGGGCGGGGAAGAGTTTGTTATCCTCCTGCCTGACACCGATCTCGCCAGCGCAGAAATATTAGCCAATCGGATATGCCACAACCTTAGTCAACTGGACCTCTCCTCCTTGGCCCAGGGACTGCATCTCACAACCAGCATTGGCCTTGCCACCATCGTTGGTTGCGACAAAGCCGATGAAATTTTACAGCGCGCTGACACCGCCCTCTATCAGGCAAAAGAGGCCGGTCGCAATCAGGTGTGTCTGGCGGGCTAGCCTTTTAGCTTCTCGGCAAATTTTTTCTTAAATTTTGCCAGTTTGGGGGCGACCACCATATTGCAATACTGATTTTGCGGATTATTGTTGAAGTAGTCCTGATGATAGTCTTCTGCCTGATAGTAATTATTCACTTCCACTATCTGGGTAACAACCGGCTCAGGCCAGACTTGCTGCTCACTGATTTCTGCAACGATTTTTTCTGCTTCGGCTTTTTGCTCAGCATCGTGATAAAAAATGGCGCTGCGGTATTGCTCACCAATGTCGTTACCTTGACGATTCAGTTGGGTCGGATTATGCAAAGCAAAAAAGATTTCCAGCACATCCCGATAGCTGAGTTTGTCGCTATCAAAAATGACTCTTACAACTTCTGCATGTCCGGTATCGCCCTTACAAACTTGTTCATAAGTGGGGTTTGTCACATGACCACCGGCATAGCCGGAATAAGCCGATTCCACACCATCTACTGAATTAAAGGCCGATTCAATACACCAGAAACAACCACCGGCCAGAGTGGCCTGTTGAAGATTTTTCGCCATTTTTTTAAAAGCCAATTTCATAAGAGAATCTAAATGTGCGTCCAAACGCGCTCTGCTTCAAGTCATCCAAAAGAATATCTATTGCGTAATCATTCTAAAGATTCAGGACCTATCCATGATCAAACTCACGCTCTTTTATGACGGCAACTGCCCTTTATGCAATTTTGAGGTTCGCCACCTTCGTCGTTGGGACAGTTGCGATGAAATTCGCTTTGTGGACATTAATAATGACGAATTCACTGCGTGCTACCCGGATCTGGATAGGGCAAAGCTTGACGCGATACTGCATGCCCAATGGGCAAACGGCACCTGGGTTTCCGGTTTGGACGCGACGTTGGCAGTCTGGCGTGTGGTCGGCAAAGGTGGCTGGATTGCGCCTTTGCGCTGGCCGCTTATTCGGCCGTTTGCCGATGTGTTGTATGGCCTCTTTGCCCGCTATCGCCACCAATTGACAGGCCGTGCTGACATATCGGATTGCAGCAAATGCCAACTAAAATGAACAATGTCCTGATCATCGGTGCCTCCAGTGCCATCGCGCAGGCCATCACCAAGCAACTTTGCCAAACGGATAACTGCTCAATCGACCTGGTCAGCAGACGTTTGATAGTCCATTTACCCGGCCAGGTGCGAAGCTGGCAACTGCAGCAACAGGATGATCAGGCTATCGGCGCACTCTGCCAGCAACTGGCAAAAGAGGGGAGACGCTATGACTTAGTATTGTGTTGCAGCGGCATATTGCATGGTGAGCAGCTGAAGCCGGAGCGGCGCCTGGAAGATATTCAATCGTCCTCCCTGCAGCAGTACTTTCATGTAAACTCGGTCCTGCCAGCGCTGTGGCTTAAGCATCTGTTGCCATTGGTGAAAGGGAATACTGCTGCTACTTGTGTGTTTTTCAGTGCCAGAGTGGGCAGCATCAACGACAATCGTCTTGGCGGCTGGTACGGCTATCGTGCCTCAAAGGCCGCTCTAAACATGCTGATCAAGACGGCTCAGGTGGAATATGCGCGACGCGCGCCAAATGTGCGCTTGGTCAGCTATCATCCCGGTACCGTGGATACGCCCCTATCTAAGCCCTTTCAATCTAACGTCCCAGCAGACAAGCTGTTCAGTTCAGAGCAGGCGGCGGGCTATTTGCTGTCGGTGCTTGGGGCATTGCCCGACAAAGGGGCTCCCTTTTATTTGGATTGGCAAGGTCAGACCATTCCCTGGTGAGGCAGGGCAAGCTTTACAGCCTGTATAGGGATGAATGCGCGATTAATTCAGCTGGCGGTCAAGACTTTTTGTTATCTCACTGTTAACATCCTGTTCCTTCGAGCGACAATAACAACCATAAAATCAGGGAGTGCGCTTAGGAATGAAACGCGAAGAATTCAGCTCCAGCTTGGGCTTTGTATTGGCTGCGGCCGGCTCAGCGGTTGGCATCGGTAATTTAGTGGCTTTCCCGGTGATGGCCAGCAAAAACGGCGGTGCCGCCTTTTTAATCATGTACGCGGTTTTTGTGTTCTTTATCTGTTTGCCGGTGATGCTGGCAGAGATGAGTCTGGGTCGCCATACCCGCCAAAATCCATTAGGTGCCTACACTGAAATCGGCCAAAACCGTGCCTGGCGCACTGTTGGCTGGATGTCGGTGATCACGCCTTTCATGATTGCGGTGTTTTATCTGGTGATCACCGTGTGGATTTTCGGTTATCTGGCCAAATCAGTCATGGGGCAACTGGAATGGCTGGCGGCGCCCAGCAGTTTCGGCGAATTTATTAATAGCAATGAACTCTTTGTTTATATGGCGATGGTTATCGGCCTGACGTTCTTTATCCTTCAGGGCGGGGTCAAAAAGGGCATCGAAAAGGCCGCCAGAGTGCTGATGCCGCTGCTGTTTTTAATGTTGATTGCGTTGGTCGCCTACGTCATGACCCTGGAGAACGCCTCTTTGGGTGCAAAGTTCTTCCTGATCCCGGAATTTGAGAAGATGACCGGTAAGGTGCTAAACGGTGCCCTGGCCCAAGCCTTTTTCTCTTTGTCACTGGCCATGGGCATTCTGGTCACCTACGGCTCTTATATTCAGAAAGACAACAATATTGTGCACGCCGGTAAGATGGTGGCGGGGTTGTCATTGTTGGTAGCGGCTTGCTCAGGTCTGTTGATTTTGCCCGCGGTGTTTTCATTTAACCCCGATGTGCAGATTAGCCAGCTTTCTGAGTCCAGCATCAGCATGATTTTCACCTTCTTACCCAAAATCTTCCTGGCCTTGCAGACGGATATTGGCTACTTCGGTGCGTCCTTTATCGCCAGCTTCTTCTTCTTGTTGGTATTCTTTGCCGCGCTGACCTCTTTGGTCTCCATTATCGAAGTACCGGTGGCTTGTTTGATGGATGGCAAGGGCGTCAGTCGTCGCACTGCCTTGTATTCACTGGGAGCGGCCATGATCACCTTAGCCGTTGTCTGTGCCTTGTCCTTCGGCCGGGTGGAGATTTTCAGCAGTCTCACGTCCTACGGGCTGGACAGCAATGGTGTGCCGTTGAATAAGTCTGTCTTTGACCTGGTCTATGACATTTTCTACGAGACCATTCTGCCGTTAAATGGCTTGTTGCTATGCCTGTTTGTGATTTATCGCTGGAAGAAGCACAACTTCGATGCCGAAATCAGCCAGGGTAATGATCAGTTTGCCGGCTCGTTGCTGCAGAAGTATGTGAACTTCTCACTGGGCACCTTTATTCCGGTGATCCTGGCGGTGATTTTCGTCAATACCGTCTCCACTATATTCCTAGGTAAGAACTTGTTGTTCTAACCAAATTGCATGCAAAAAAGGGCAGCCATCGGTTGCCCTTTTTATTCATTTAACAACTCAGCAAATATATTTTGCATATGTGCTGAATAACCCTATGTCCTATAGGGATCCTAGTGGGTATTTCTTTAAGAAGCTGAGTAAAATACTAGGCAAGCTGGTTTTTGATTGAATTACCACAAGTCTCCTACACGCTGCGGTATCTTAGACTAGAGCTCAACGGGCATGTGAAATGGATTGGGATACTTTAGCGTTATTTCCAATCTTTCGATGGTCTTGCTGGCATCCACTTTTTTGCTGTTGCTGCCAGTATGGTCAGTAAAGCTAGGTAATGACATTCCCGCTTGCTTAGCGGCAAAGATGTAGAAATCTGCTCTTGAAGGATGCTCCGTAGCCGCCAGATGAAATACCTGACCAATATGACGGGGATGCAGCGCGGCGATGATGGCCTGAATAACATCATCCAGATGGATCAGGTTTACTCCTTGACCACCCTTGTTTACCTGCCGTCCTGCAAGATGTTTTACTGGATGACGGCCGGGGCCGATTAATCCGGCCAATCGCAAAATACTGGCGCGCCCGGTCTGCAATAGTCTGTTTTCCAACATAAGGTGCGCCAGACCTGATTCGGTATTGGGAATGGGTTGCGTCGTCTCGTTGACAATGCCGTCCATATCACCATAGACAGAGGTGGTACTGACAAAAAGGATATGCCGGCAAGGGCCAGCCAGAATACTATCGATCATTTGATTCATCTGTGTCAGGAAGCGCTCGGGGCTGAAGTTTCGCCTACCGGGTGGAATATTTAGCACCACATAGTCTGACTTGGCTAAGGCTGTTGGCAGTGATTCCCCTAATTGGTAAGTCCAGGCTGAAATGCCCAGGCTATGCAGCTGCTGCTTTTTCTCTTCGCTGCGACAACTGCCTGCAACCAAATATCCCTGACCTGACAGTGTCTTTGCCAGCGGCAGGCCCAGCCAGCCGCAACCCAAAATAGATATAGATGACATGGATATAGCCCAATAAAAAAGCGGCCGAAGCCGCTTCTGCGAATTCTGAGCAAAGCTTACATTGCCTGCTGGTAATCGGAAACCTGAAGCATATCCATGGACGCCAGTTCAGGGATGTCGCGGCGGATTTCATTTTCAAGACGATCCAGTTCCAACATATCGCTGCAAAGGGCCGTTGCTTTGGCTTCGATGATATCCGCTTTTATTTCCATTTCCTGCTCCAGCTGGTCGCCAAAATCCTCCATGCGTCGTTCAAATGCCTGCATATCGCCACCACTGAAAAGCATCTCGGTACCGATGGCAATCATTAATTTACCCATGGAGTTGGCAACCAGTTTTTCTATTTTCTCTTCCAGTCTGGATTCAAACTCAGTATCCAAAAACTGGCCATCCTCGAAGGTTACTGAATCGAATACAGGATTACCGTCTGGTCCATAGAATTTGCTGCGTAAATCCATGCTCAGTTGCGACAGTTCCTGAGACAGTTCCAGTACGCCCTCATCGTCCTTACCTAATAGTTCTCCAAAAGCACGACTGACCCCCTGATTGGCTAAATCTACAGCCTCAATCACAATATCTGCGATCTTGGGCACTAAGCCTCGCACTTGTTGGTGGTAACTGTTCAGCAGATGTTGTTGATCGTAGCCGAGGGTTAGCGGCTGGTTATCCAACCACACATTTTGACCGTCCAGCACCAGTTGGTTGCCTTTATCGAGGGTCACCTGCAGTCTGTTTTGCTGCAGTGACATATGTCCGTCGAACTTAACATGGCAATCGTTGGCCATTACGCTGGTAGCGGTAAGCAGCGTGGCAGCAATCAATACTCTCATGGTGGATCCTTATCTTATTAGCGGTTGCTAAACTCACATGGCAAGTGCTGTGCCAAAATAAAAAGTCATAAATAACAATAATATAGATATTTATTCGTAACGTTTTTTGGCTCGTGGTTGAGTGAATTCACCATAATTTGGTGAATTTCGCCTTGATGGCATCTATCCTTGCTTGGCTTGAACCCTGAAAAAGTTGATCCAACACAGTGATTCTTAGTGGTTTTTTCGGGCATAATAGCGCCACTGAATTTATGCATGAGGTGTGACATGAGCAATTGGGCGGAAGCAATACTGTTCGGATTTGCCCTGATGGCAATGGTACTGGGTGTAAGCAGCCTGATTATGGCAATGCTCCAGTCGCCGGTCGCTGAGGGTGAAAGCCCCGTTAAAGCGAAGATAGAATACGGCTTTTTCGGCGCTGCCGGGGTCGTGTTGTCGGCGCTGTTTATTTACGCCATGTAGTTCCTGTCTTCAGACAACATAAAGGGCGCTTCAGGCGCCCTTTGTTTTTTGGTGAATCGGCTATTAGTGGGCCCCACCATGATGGTAGGTATCAATTCCCAGCATTCTGTAGATCATGCAAACGCCGGAAGAGACCGATATCCAAAGCGCCAATCCGGCTACAACCAAGGCTACACTCACAACAGGTGAGAATATTCCCTCTACTGCCAGGGTCAGTAATACAACCGCTATAATGGAGCGGATGGCGCTATCAAGAATGCCTACATTGTCGTTCATGTCCGTATCTCCGTTATTTAACTCATGGTCAGTATGTCGTGATAGTGCCGTTTCCGACTTGATAAGGGTCAAACTTGAGACAAGAATAATTTGTTCCAGATCAAACTTGTTTCGCCGCTCCTCTTCCCTAATATCTGCATGTGGTGAAGCCGCTTCTGATTGCCAATAAGGAGGCAATGCATGCACGACTCTGAAACCAAGCCCGGTCGATTCAATGCATTGCTGATTGAAGACGATGGCACGACTACCGAGATCCTCTCCCATATCTTAAGAAATCTCGGTGCAGAGCAGGTCAGCGCGTTTGATACGGCCGAACGTGCCACTAAACATTTAAATGGCGTGGATGTGAGTCATTATGATGTGCTTATCTGCGACTGGCATTTGCCCGGAATGTCGGGACTGGAGTTTTTAAAATTGATAAGGTTAAGTCATCCTGATCTTCCCATACTGATTATTACCGCCGATGCCACCCTAGGTAGGGTGATGGAAGCTAAAGAAGCGGGGGCATCTGACTTTATCGCCAAGCCTTTTAATCGCAATCAAATAGACAAGAAGATCCTGCATCTGGTTAACTCAACCTCATCTTAAAAGTGCAAAAACTGAGAAAATTTAATGGATTTCAATGAGCTGATAGACCGAAGTCAAACCTATGCCTTTAAATGGGAAAAGTACCGCGATCAAGACGTACTGCCCATGTGGGTCGCCGATACCGAATTTCGTTGTGCGCCAGCCATTCTGGATGCATTGCATAATCGCGTGGCTCACGGCGTCTTGGGTTACACCCTGCCAGCTCAATACGAACCGGGCAAACAGGCTATTGCTCACTGGTTGGCAAACCGCCATCAGTGGCACATTGCGCTGGATTGGATCCTGTGGACACCGGGTGTGGTGCCTGCTTTCAATGTGGCCTGTAAAGCCTTTTGTGAACCCGGAGACAAGGTTTTGGTGCAGGTACCTAACTATCCTCCTTTATTGGCCGCGCCCGGGCTGAACTCCCTTGAACGGGTGGATATTCCCACCGTGGAACAACATGGCCGCTGGATGCTGGATTGGGATGCATTGGAGACCGCCGCAGCCGACCCTAAAGCTAAATTGCTGATCCTTTGCAATCCCATGAATCCCGTCGGCTCGGTATTGAGCGAAAATGAGTTACTCAGGCTTGCTGATATTTGTGAGCGTCATGACCTGATACTTTGCAGCGACGAAATCCATTGTGATTTGATATTGGATGATAAGGCCAAACATGTTCCGGCAGGCAAGCTGGATGCACTGCGTGAGCGTTCTTTGACACTAATGGCAGCCAGCAAAACCTTCAATATTGCGGGGTTAGGCGCTTCTTTTGCGGTGATCGAGAATGCCGTCTTACGCCGCCGCTTTAGCCAGGCGGCCATGGGGATTGTGCCTTGGGTCAATGTACTCGGACTGGTGGCTACCGAGGCGGCATTTACCCGCTGTGATGAATGGTATCAAGCACAACTACAATATTTGCGCGACAATCGTGATTATTTGGTGGATGAAATTAATAAGGTTCCAGGTTTGAGCTTACTCAAGCCGCAGGCAACGTACCTGGCCTGGGTTGATGCTAGCGGGTTGGGCGTAGAAAACCCGCAGCATTGGTTTGAAAACAAAGGTGTTGGACCCTCGCCCGGTGCTGATTTCGGTGATCCACAATTTGTGCGAATAAATTTTGGTTGTCCCCGTCGCCATTTAGAAGAGGCTATCCAACGGATCAATGCTTAGATTTCAGCTTTTTTCAGTTTGGCCGATAACAGGGCAAGAATGAGGGAATTCAGATGTTCAAATCACTTTTTCCACTGATGCTTTTATCGGCCATGGCTGGGTTTGCGTCTGCCCAGGAAGAACTAAAGGCCGTTCAACTGTACTCGCAGGACGAACTGATCCGCATGATCAACAATAACGCCCATTTAGACAGGGTAGTGCAGGATCGTTGCCAGTTGGTTCAGGATATCGAAGCCAGGGCCAAAACCCTGATGGTGCCCGCCTACCAGTTTCTGTGGGGGGACATGTTGGCCTGGGGTGTTTGTGTAAAACGCGATGTTGAGAAAGGTATCTACTACATGAACGAGGCAGCTGAGCAAGGACTCCCGGCGGCATTGGAGCAGCTTGGTCGCTATCATGCACAAGGCAAACTGGTTCAGCAGGATAAGGAACGGGCCGTTGTGATGTTGCGTGAAGCGGCGAGCTTGGGCAATCTCAAAGCACAGATCCAGTTGGCCGACTTGTTTATCGAAGGCTATGGCAGTCCCTATGATTTTGTGGATGCCTACCATTGGCTGTATAACGCCGTGACCGGGGATGATGCCACCCACAAGAAAATCGCCAATTGTCTTGCCGGTCTGGAAAAGCTGATGCATCCCAAGGCGGTCAGAGAAGCCAGGCGTCCGCTAGATAGTTGACGCCTGTATAGGTATAAAACTAGTGTCCAATAGTGACATTAATTTTGCTTTCTGTTTTGGCAATGTCCTTAATGTCAACGCGTCCTGCGCTCAAAATATTGGCCGTTCGTGTTGCGCTGTGTGTCAGTGCGAACCTGTAAGGTGATTCCGAGTTGCACAACAACTTTTCATTGATCGTAGGTACATCCAAGCGATGCTCTCTCAGCGTATCTTTTAGCTTAAACGGCTTATTGCTCATCACCGATTCACACACTTCAATAAGGGCTGCCTCAATATAATCATCAGTCATCGCTGCTGCATTCGCTGAAACTCCCAAGGCAACGGCTGAAAATAATGTGATCGCTTTCATAGTCCTCTCCTGCATAAAAGTATTCGATGCGTTTATGCACGATGGTGTGCAGATTACGCTCTTAATATCTAGGCGCAGAAATTGAGTTCAGCCTGTCATAGTTGTGTCCAACTATTGCTAAAAAGTGCTTTGTTCAGCCTCTGTTACAACTGGCAGAAATACTGCTGTCTGGCTCAATATTTGTACTCTTTGTCGATGAGATGAAAGAATATTTGTACCGGACACCAGAGAGAATTGGCTTAGCAGGCAAGCATTCTCAATTGCGCACAAAATTACCGAATATATATCAGGCACTTCGTTATAATGAGGGCTGATAAGCCAAGCCACTCAGATGAAAGGGCCAATGAGCGACGATCCTAATTACCAACGCGAAAAAGAAAAATACGACAATCCGGTAGCCAGCCGGGAATACCTGTTGCAGGTTTTGCAGCAACAAAATAAACCCCTCTCTCTGATGGAAATCTGCGAACTGGTGGATGCCCGAGATGAAGACAGCCGCGTAGGGATCCAGCGCCGACTGCGTGCCATGGAGCGCGAAGGACAAGTCCTCTTTAACCGCAATAAAAAATATGGCCTGGCCGAGAAGATGGACCTGATCAAAGGCAAAGTTATCGGCCATCGCGATGGTTTTGGCTTTCTAAAAAGAGAGGATGGTAAGCCAGATCTCTTTATTCACAGTACCCCTATGCAGACCCTGCTACACGGCGATGTGGTGTTGGTTACCGAAAGTGCTTCTGATTTTAAAGGTAAGAAAGAAGCGCGGATCGTGCGCGTTGTGGAAACACGCAGCGAACCCATTGTCGGCCGCTATTTCTTTGAAAATGGTATGGGTGTGGTGGTGCCAGATGATAGCCGTATCTGTCAGGACATTATCATTCCCCCCGAGCATACCAAAGGCGCCAGACAGGGCCATGTGGTGGTAGTGGAAATCCTCGAACGCCCGCAACGCCGGGTCAACGCGGTCGGCAAGATAGTTGAAGTGCTGGGTGAGCATATGGCACCCGGCATGGAAATCGAGATGGCGCTGCGTACCTTCGATATTCCCCACGCCTGGCCCAAAGAAGTAGACAAGCAAATCAAAGGGCTGACCGAAGAGGTGCCGGAAGAAGCCAAACACGGGCGTATTGATCTGCGCACCATGCCGCTGGTGACCATAGACGGTGAAGATGCCCGTGATTTTGACGATGCGGTGTATTGTGAACCTTTGGATGACGGTGGCTGGAAACTGTGGGTGGCCATTGCCGATGTCAGTTATTACGTGCGTCCTGGCACGGCACTGGACAAAGAAGCCATTGAACGCGGTAACTCGGTGTATTTCCCCGAGCAAGTAGTGCCAATGTTACCAGAGGTGCTGTCCAACGGCTTGTGCTCACTCAATCCGCAGGTAGACAGGCTATGTATGGTCTGTGAAGTGACCATCTCCAAGTCCGGCATCCTCAAAGAATATCGTTTTTATGAAGCGGTGATGAATTCCCATGCACGTCTCACCTATACCAAGGTGTGGGACATATTGCAGGGTGATAAAGATCTGTATCAGCGCTATGAGCCCCTAGTACCTCACCTTCGCAACCTGCATGATCTCTATCGCGCGCTGAAAAAAGCCCGAGGCCGCCGCGGTGCCATCGAGTTCGAGACGCAGGAAAGCAAATTTATCTTTAATGCCCAGCGCAAGATTGACCATATCGTGCCGCTGGTCAGAAACGATGCCCATAAGATTATCGAAGAGTGCATGATCCTGGCCAATGTCAGCACCGCCAAGTTCTTGCAAGAACACAAAGCCGAAGGGCTGTATCGTGTGCATGACCAGCCCGACAGCGATCGTCTTCGCAGTTTCTTGAGTTATCTCGCGGAAGTGGGCATTCCCCATGGCATTGGCAAGGAGCCAAGCCCCGAGGATTTCAGCAACGTGGTGGCGAAGATCCAAAATCGCCCGGATCAGGAACTGATCCAAACCATGTTGTTACGCTCCATGAAACAAGCGGTCTATGATCGCGAAAACATCGGCCACTTTGGTTTGGCGCTCGATGCTTATGCCCACTTTACTTCGCCTATTCGCCGCTACCCGGATTTGGTGGTGCATCGCGCCATCAAAGCGGTGCTGGATAGACAGGCCAAACGTAAGGGCAACACCGGCGGAAAAGCCTATGAAGCCGATGAAGTCTCGCAATTGGGTGAGCAGTGTTCGATGACCGAGCGGCGTGCCGATGACGCCACCCGCGATGTGGCCGACTGGCTGAAATGTGAATTTATGCTCGACCATGTTGGGGACAGTTTCGATGGTGTGATTGCCTCAGTCACCAACTTTGGTTTCTTTGTCCGACTTACTGAGTTTCATATCGATGGTTTGGTGCATATCACTGCGCTTGAGAATGATTACTACCATTTCGACGAAATCAAACAGTACCTGATTGGCGAGAATTTGGGGATCATCTACCGCCTCGGGGATCAGGTCAGGGTTAAGGTGGCGTCGGTTAACCTGGACGATCGGAAAATTGATTTTGTCCTGGACCAACCTCAAGGCAAAGGGAAGGGCGGACGCAAGGTCTCGGTTCGTCAGATCAGCAAAACCAAAAGCAAGCGTTCCAATGCCAAGTCCCGGAACGATAACATCGGTCTGGAAAATCCTCCCTCTGCCGGTTCAGCGACCGAAGAGCAACCAGGGGACAATGTGTGGGGCAAACGTGGCAAGTCCACTGGTGACGCTTCTCCAAAGCGAGGACGCTCGGGCAAACCGGCTGCAAGCAAAAAACGCCCTGGGTCAGCCGATAAAAGGAAGAGGAAGTAAGATATGGCCCAACAAGACTGGGTATACGGCATTCATGCACTGGAGTCTTTATTGCAGCGTGAGCCAGAGCGACTCATTGAACTCTTTGTTTTAAAGGGGCGCGAAGACGACAAACTCCTCAATATTATCAATCAAGCCAGGCGTTTCGGCGCCTCTGTGCAGTTCTGTCAACGCAAAACCTTGGATGACAAGGCTCAGGGGGAGCAACATCAGGGGGTGGTGGCCAAGGTTAAACCTGGTCGTCAGTATGATGAGAAAGATCTGGACGACATTATTTCTGCCAATGCACAGCCATTTTTGCTGGTCCTCGATGGTGTGACCGACCCCCATAACCTCGGCGCTTGTCTGCGTACGGCCGATGCTGCTGGGGTGCACGCATTGATTGTGCCCAAAGACAAATCGGCTTCTTTGACACCAACAGTGCGTAAAGTAGCCTGTGGGGCGGCCGAAGTGGTCCCCCTTATTCAGGTCACCAATTTGGCTCGCACTTTAAAAGAGCTGCAGCAAGCTGGTGTATGGATAGTGGGGACTGCCGGTGAAGCACAGCAGGATATTTACCAGTCGAAGTTGACCGGACCCATTGCTTTGGTAATGGGGGCGGAGGGCAAGGGTATGCGTCGTCTCACACGTGAGCATTGTGACGAACTGATCAAACTGCCCATGGCCGGCTCGGTATCCAGTCTCAATGTGTCGGTGGCCACCGGCATTTGCCTCTACGAAGTGGTGCGTCAACGCCAGGGCTGATTGCGGCTTCATAATTGCGATTGATAAAGGCGGTGAGATACATATTTCACCGCTATTTTCTGTACATGACACAGTATTTAACCAAATTCTTATTGGTTAATCCTTAACTCCTCGGTTAGCTTGTCCTTTTTGTTGGCAACCCCTGCCCACAGCAATAAGGAATTTTCTATGCGCTTGCGAGGTAACATCGCATTGTTTGGATTGCTGCTGACCATACTCAGCCTGAGTTTGTCGGCTAATCCAGAATACCAACTACCTGGAACTATCACGCCCAGTTTCCAAAAGATCCATCTGAAGCTGGATCCCGATAGCCCCGATTTTAGTGGGGAAACCTGGATCACTATCCAAATCGCCAAGCCCACAAATGTGCTGGCTTTCTATCAGATAGACCTGGACCTGCAGAAAGTTGAGCTACTGAAAGGTGAGGAAGCTATCCCCCTTAGCGTCACTGCTGGTAACTATGATATTCAAACCGCCAGAGCCGACAAAACCTTAGCTGTGGGGGAATACCGCCTGCACATTATTTACTCTGGCAAAGTGAATACCAGCTCTGATGGTTTGTACCTGTCGAGATTTGAAGACAGAAATTATCTGTTCACCCAATTTGAAGATATGGAAGCCCGTCGGGCATTCCCAAGTTTCGACCAGCCTAATTATAAAATCCCATATCAAGTCACTATTGAGGCGCCACAAAAGCAGGTGGTGTTGTCAAACACCCCAGTTGCAGAACGCACCGTCGAGAACGGTTGGCAGAAGGTGGTATTTAAACAGACCAAGCCAATGCCGACTTATTTAGTCGCCTTTGCGGTAGGTGAATTGGATTCTGCGGAAATCACCGGTTTATCTGTACCTGGTAAAATCTATACCCCCAAGGGTAAGGCGGCGCAAACCAAGTTTATCGTTTCTCAAACGCCACAGATCCTCAACGCGCTGGAAAACTATTTCGGCATGCCCTACCCCTACGAGAAGCTGGATTTTATTGCCGTGCCTAACTTTACCCACGGGGCAATGGAAAATGCCGGCCTGATTACTTATCGCAGCAGCTTACTGTTGCTTGAAGACGAGCCCGGACTGGCAGAGCGCAGCGGGCCCCTGAATACAGTGACCCATGAAATTGCCCACCAATGGTACGGCAATTTGGTGACGATGGCCTGGTGGGATGACCTATGGCTGAACGAAGCCTTTGCCTCGTGGATGGCGAGCAAAATAATGATGCAGCTATATCCTGAGCTGAATTTCCAAAACCGTCTGGAACAGGAAGGGGCCTTTATCGCGGATGCCAGTCCCACTACTAAGCCGGTGAAAAAAGTGGTTCGCTCTTCCGCCGATGTGATGGATGGTCTTGGACTTAACTACAGCAAGGGTGAGTCCATTCTCAATATGATCGAGTCGCTGATTGGCGAAAAACCGGTACAACAAGCCATTCAGAAGTACATGCAGAAGCACAAATGGGGTAATACCACCGCCGATGACTTATGGGCAGTGTTTGCCGATGTGGCCGATTTCGATGTGCCGGCCATGATGAAAACCTATCTGGAGCAGCCCGGTTACCCGCTTGTAGAATTCAGCGATGAAGGAAAGATTGTGCAGAAGCGTTACCGTTTGGCGGGTGCCGATGTGGAAGAGCAAATATGGACTGTTCCTTTGGCCATCAGCTACAAGAAGAACGGAAAAATACATCACCAGAAGCTGTATCTGAATGCCAAGGAATCTTTCGCCAGTCAATTGGCTGAAGCCGACTGGATTTATCCCAACGACAATGCCATGGGATATTTTCGTTGGAAAACCTCGGCGAAACAGCGTCAGGCTCTACTGGCCGATGTACTTGCCCTCAGCAGCCGCGAGAAAAAGGAATTGCTGTACAACTCAGGCGCCCTGTTGCAGGCCAATGAAATTTCCTTGGATCAACATATGCAGGTGCTTAACAGTCTCGCCCAGGTAGATGATCCCGACGTAGTGCGTGCCGTTATCGGTTCACTCAGAGACTTAACTTATCTGGTTGATGACAGCAACACAGCGGTCTTTGCTCACTTTGTACAAGCTAAAATGCTGCCTTGGTATGAGAAGCTGGGTGTAAGGGGACAGGACGACGACGCAGAGAATGTGATTCGTTTGCGCCAGTCCGTCTTCTCTATCCTGAGTGAATATGGCCACACTCAGGCGATCGACAAGCAAAGCCGGCAGCTAACTGAACAGTACCTGGCAGATCCCGCCAGCGTTTCTAAAGGCATCGCGACGTCGGCATTGAGCAATGTGGCTAAATACGGCGATGCCAGTTGGTTCGAGAAATACCGTCAGGCCTATCTCAAACATACCGACGCTAATATTCGATACACTATTATGGCCGGCATGGATTTTCCGCAGGACAGTAATCTGAGCAAATTGATGGCGTTCTCTTTCGATGAACAGATGAGCCCCGCTGATGTGATTTATAACTTGCGGGTGGCTTCGCAGGCGCAGGAAAAACAGGATCTGTTCTACCAGTGGCTGGATAAAAACTTCGATAAGCTGGTGGCGCGCATGCCCAGTTATCACGTGGCCCGTATGCCCGAGTTTGTCTCCAGCAGTTGCGATACGCACAATATGGAACTGGCAAAGGCCTTTTATCCCAAGGTGATGGATAAGTTTGACGGCATGACCAGAAGTTTCGAAGTGGCCATGGATGGAACGGCCCAGTGCATTGCTCTAAAGGAGCGTTTCCAGCCTGACTTTACCCGCTATTTACAACAAGTCGATACGCAACATTAAGTTTGCCCAAAGGCCCGTTACCGGGCCTTTGTTTTTTTGCGCTTTCAAGACACAGCTATTCAACAATTCGATGCCGAATGTAAAGGCTTGTAAAGATTGGTAAAGAATCGGAATCCTCAAGAACTCGGTGATTGTCCTTGTGTCTGTGATGAGTCAGTCACAACACAAGGACAATAAATGAAAACCATGAACATGCTTCTTCCACTTGCCGCAGCGATCGCACTGTCGGCATGTGGAGGCTCTGACGGTGGTAACAGCAATTACCCCGATGCCTACCTGCAGTTTTATAATGCGTCGCCCAATAGTGCCGAGACCGAGCTGTTGTTGGATGATGTCAGTAAAGGCAGTGCCAGTTATGGTGATGCCACCAGTCTATTAACGCTTGACGCAGAGCAAATGGATCTAACCCTGCAACGCACCGACGCCGACAACAAGGTGATTGAAATCCTCTCAAAGAGCATTGAGACCTCAAGTGGACACAAATCTCTCTACTTGTTGCTGGGGGATTATGACGCGCCAACCCTGCTCGAGCATAAATACGAACGTCAATCCTTAGACAATCACTTCATCCTTAATGGTCTGTCTGCTATCGAAGGACAAAGTTACGACCTCTATGTCGCGGAATCCGGTGCTCCTTTTGAAGATGCCCATCTGGTTTCCACCCTGGATTTTGCCAATGTTTCCGAGGCTGAATATTGGGATGGCGACACAGACAGTAGTGACTGGGATCTGGACGAATATGTCATTTACCTGACTGCGCCAGGAGAGACCGAAGTTGTATATGAAAGTGACAGCATCAACTTCATCTATGCCACTGAATACACGCTGGTAGTGAGGTCTACGGCCGGTGCGGTGAAGAACAATCTGGTCGTGGACCTGGTGATCAACTCAACCTCTATTCCCTCATATAAAGATGTGCGAGCGGGAGCGCAATATCGTTATTACAACAGTCTGAAGGAGGAAGGATCGGTTGATGCCCGTCTGTCCGGCACCGACGTGCAACAGGACATGGCCGTGGGGGCTGGGCAACTATCAAGCTACGGGCTGGTGAAATATGGTGACTACCAACTTTCGGCCTCAGCCTCTGATGCCAATATGGCTTTTGCCAATAAGTTGCTCACCCTTAACCAGGGTGAGAGCAAGACGGTGGTGTTTTATCGCAATAAAGAAGACAAGCTCAGTTCTTTGGCGTTTTTAGACAGTGATTTGCCTCAGGTGTACGAGCATGAGATTAACGCGGTCAATCTGGTCAAAGACTATGACGAGATTGAAATCTACTTTGTGCGTCAGGACGAAACTGTGGAAACGGCAGAGTTTAAGCTGACCCGCTTAGAGTTTGCCGAATCTGATGATTTGGTGTTGCCAAGCGACTACTACGAGATTATTGCCTTGTATGACGATAACAGTGGCAATGAGACCTTGCTGTATCGAACTCAGGCCATGGCCATTAATGAGGAAACGTCTTATGTGGTGGTAGTGGAGCCTGATAGCAGTTCTGCCAGCGGGTATAAGGTGTCTTTGATGTCTGAGACTGTGGAAGAGTGAGGATTTTTCGATTTTGAGTTTAGAAAAGCGCCTTTTGGCGCTTTTTTGTTTTATGCCGGCTGATATTTAGTGTTTCTCCAGAGAGTTATATGGGCTAGTGGCATTGTTTTGATTGGCGTTTTTTTCTTCGGGCTATCCCTGCCCTGCGCCCTGAAGGGCCGTTGGCGGGGTGACACTCGCCCCTTAGGGCTAAGGTTAACTTAACGTCACGCTTTGAGAGTGTCGCGGCTGACCGTGGATGGTCAGGCTCCGGCTCCAGGGAGGGATTATATTAACGAGTTCTTAGTATCCACGCAGATTTTGAGCTGGTTTCGGGATGCGTTTTTTTGTTCATCCCATCCCTGGGATTCACCCCCTTCGGCGGCCGTTGGCGGGTACGCCAACGTCAAAAAACGCTCCCGGCGTTTTTTTCAACATTTCAGGTATCACTGCATTTTCTTTTCTGTTATTATTTCGCGCCCTTTTTATAGGGGTATGACTATTAAAGCAGCAGAATGGCCTGAGAAGGCCGTAACAACAGCGGAGCACTAACAATGATCCAAATGCAAACTAGCCTGGACGTGGCCGATAACTCCGGTGCGCGCAGGGTAATGTGTATTAAGGTTCTTGGTGGCTCGCATCGCCGTTATGCACATATCGGTGACATCATCAAAGTTACCGTCAAGGAAGCAATTCCTCGCGGTAAAGTTAAAAAAGGTGACGTACTGAATGCAGTGGTGGTGCGTACTAGAAAAGGCGTTCGCCGTCCTGACGGATCTATCATCCGTTTCGACAGCAACGCAGCCGTGTTGCTAAACAACAACAAGCAACCTATTGGTACGCGTATCTTTGGACCGGTAACCCGTGAGCTTCGTGGAGACAAATTCATGAAGATCATCTCACTGGCCCCTGAGGTACTGTAAGGAGTCACGATAATGGCTAGAAAAATTCGTCGTGATGATGAAGTAGTAGTATTGGCCGGTAAAGACAAAGGCAAGAAGGGCAAAGTCCTGAAAGTGCTGGTTGAGTCTGACCGTCTGGTAGTTGAAGGTGTGAATGTGATGAAGAAGCACCAGAAGCCTAACCCACAGTTGGGCGTTGCTGGTGGCATCGTAGAGAAAGAAGCATCCATTCATGTATCGAATGTAGCGATCCTGAACCCTAAAACGGGCAAGGCTGATCGCGTCGGTTTCCGTCTTGAAGGCGACAAGAAAGTACGTTTCTTCAAGTCTGACGGCGAACTGGTTTAATAATTGGAGAAAATCGATGGCGAAACTGCATGATTTCTATAAAGAAACAGTAGTGGCTGAACTTGCGAAGCAGTTCGGCTACAAAAGCGTCATGCAAGTCCCTCGGATTGAAAAGATCACCCTGAACATGGGTCTGGGTGAGGCTGTAGCGGACAAGAAGGTGTTGGAAAACGCCACTGCTGACATGCAGGCGATTGCTGGTCAAAAGCCTGTTGTTACCGTTGCACGCAAATCCGTAGCGGGTTTTAAAATCCGTGAAGGTTATCCGATTGGCTGTAAAGTAACCCTACGTGGCGAGCGTATGTGGGAATTCCTTGAGCGTTTGGTTTCAATCGCTATCCCACGTATCCGTGACTTCCGTGGCCTGAATAGCAAGTCTTTTGACGGCCGTGGAAACTATAGCATGGGTGTTCGTGAGCAAATCATCTTCCCCGAAATCGACTTTGATAAAGTCGACAAGGTGCGTGGTATGGATATTACTATCACTACTACTGCAACTACGGATGAGGAAGGTCGCGCTCTGCTGGCTGCTTTTAACTTCCCATTCAAGAAATAAGGTGTAGGGTTATGGCAAAACAATCAATGAAAGCGCGTGAAGTAAAGCGCGCCAAACTGGTAGCCAAGCACGCTGAAAAGCGCGCCGAGCTGAAAGCCATCATCAGCAGCGTAAATACTTCTGATGAAGAGCGCTGGGATGCAGTGCTTAAGCTTCAATCACTACCTCGTGACTCCGCCCGTACGCGTCTGCACAACCGTTGCCGCATTACAGGTCGTCCCCATGGTTTCCTGCGCAAGTTCGGCTTAAGCCGTATCAAACTGCGTGAGGCCGCCATGCGTGGTGAAGTCCCTGGTCTTAAGAAAGCCAGCTGGTAAGGAGTAGCTTATATGAGCATGCAAGATCCTATCGCGGATATGTTTACCCGCATCCGTAACGGTCAGTTGGCCGGCAAAGTATCTGTGTCTATGCCTTCTTCCAAACTGCGCGTGGCTATCGCCAAAGTGCTTAAGGATGAAGGTTATATCACTGACTTCGCTGCTTCTGGTGACGTTAAGCCTTCTTTGGAAGTTACTTTGAAGTACTTCGAAGGCAAAAAAGTTATTGAAACCATTGAGCGTGTCAGCCGCCCTGGTCTGCGCATCTACAAAAAGAAAGATGAGCTGCCAAAAGTAATGGGTGGTTTGGGTGTCGCTATTGTTTCAACATCCAAGGGTGTGATGACTGACCGTGCGGCTCGTAAAGCCGGTATGGGCGGTGAGATCATCGGCTATGTAGCGTAACGGAGGATTATCGATGTCACGTGTAGCAAAAGCCCCGGTTGAAATCCTGTCTGGTGTAGAAGTCACCATTAAAGGCCAGGAAGTCACCCTTAAAGGTAAAAACGGTACGCTGAACCGTACCTTCAACAGCGCTGTTGAAGTAGTAAAAGAAGAGAACCTGCTGAAGACTCTACCTCGTGAAGGTGCAGTTGATGGTTGGGCTCAGGCTGGTACTGCTCGCGCTCTGCTGAACGGCATGATGATCGGTGTTACCGCAGGATTCGAGAAGAAACTGCAGTTGCAAGGCGTTGGTTACCGTGCTCAGGCACAGGGCACCAAACTGAACCTGTCACTGGGCTTCTCTCACCCTGTAGCCTACGAGATGCCTGCCGGCATCACCGTAGAAACTCCTACCCAAACTGAAGTCATCGTTAAAGGCGCTGACAAGCAGCTGGTAGGCCAGGTTGCGGCCAACATCCGTGGTTATCGTCCACCAGAGCCTTACAAGGGCAAAGGTGTGCGTTATGCCGATGAAGTTGTGCGTCGTAAAGAAGCTAAGAAAAAGTAAGTGGGTGATACGATGGATAAGAAAACAGCTCGTTTGCGCCGCGCCACTCGCGCCCGCAAAAAAATCGTTGAACTGGGATCGCATCGCTTGGTTGTACACCGCACACCCCGCCATATTTATGCACAGCTGATTGCCCCTACCGGCTCAGAAGTGCTGGCGGCAGCTTCTACCGTGGAAGCAGATCTGCGTAAGGACCTGTCTGTGACAGGTAATGTCGCTGCAGCTGCTGCCGTTGGTAAAGTGATCGCGCAACGTGCAATCGAGAAAGGCATTACTGAAGTAGCCTTTGATCGCAGCGGTTTCAAATATCACGGTCGTGTGAAGGCACTGGCCGACGCTGCTCGCGAAGCAGGTCTTCAGTTCTAGGAGTAGATTATGGCTAAAGTAGAAGTTCAACAAAACGGTGAACTGTTAGAGAAGCTGATTGCCGTAAACCGTGTAGCCAAGACTGTTAAAGGTGGACGCATCATGAGCTTCACCGCCCTGACAGTAGTGGGTGACGGTGCCGGTCGTGTAGGCTTCGGCTATGGTAAGGCCCGCGAAGTTCCAGCCGCTATTCAAAAGGCGATGGAAAAGGCGCGTCGTAACCTGGTAACCGTTGGTCTGAATGGTAATACCCTTCAGCACCCAATCAAGGGACGTCACTCAGGCTCCCAGGTATACATGCAGCCAGCATCTGAAGGTACCGGTATCATTGCCGGTGGTGCGATGCGTGCAGTACTGGAAGTTGCTGGCGTTCACAACGTACTTTCAAAATGCTACGGCTCTACAAACCCAATCAACGTGGTGCGTGCAACTATCAATGCTCTGACTGATATGAAGTCACCTGAGCAAGTTGCTGCTAAGCGTGGCTTGTCCGTAGAACAGATTTTGGGGTAATTGGACATGGCTAAGACTATTAAAGTAAGACAAACCAAGAGCGCGATCGCCCGTCTGCCAAAGCACAAGGCGACCCTGACTGGTTTGGGACTGCGTCGCATTGGTCATGTTCGTGAGCTGGAGGATACCCCTGCAGTTCGTGGCATGATCAATAAGGTCAGCTACATGGTTGAGATTGTGGAGGAGTAACCATGCAATTAAATACGCTTGCTCCTGCACAGGGAGCCAAAAAATCTCCTAAGCGTCTGGGCCGTGGTATCGGTTCTGGCCTGGGTAAGACTGGTGGCCGTGGTCACAAGGGTCAAACCTCTCGTTCTGGTGGCAGCATTCGCCCCGGTTTCGAAGGTGGTCAGATGCCTATCCAACGCCGTCTGCCAAAGTTCGGTTTTATCTCTCGTAAGTCTCTGGTTTCTGACCAGGTTAACCTGAGTGAAATCGCCAAGGTAGAAGGTGAAATCGTTTCTCTGGAAACTTTGAAAGCAGCAGGTCTGGTTAAGAAAGACGTGCTGTTCGTTAAAGTGATGAAGAGTGGCGAAATCGCCCGCGCGGTTACAGTTAGTGGCTTGAAGGTAACGAAAGGCGCCCGTGAAGCTATCGAAGCTGCCGGCGGTAAAGTAGAGGAATAAGCTAGATGGCTAAACCAGGATTGGATTCAAGCGCCAAAGGCGGATTGAGCGAGCTTAAATCAAGACTGTTGTTTGTCTTGGGTGCGATTATCGTATTTAGGCTTGGTTCTTTCGTGCCTATTCCTGGTATTGATGCTGCGGTGCTGGCTGATTTGTTCAACCAGCAAAAGGGTACCATCGTAGAAATGTTTAACATGTTCTCCGGTGGCGCCCTGGAACGCGCATCAATCCTGGCGCTGGGTATCATGCCCTATATCTCGGCTTCGATTATCATGCAGTTGATGACCGTTGTGCATCCTGCCATGGCGGAGTTGAAGAAGGAAGGCGAAGCAGGCCGTCGTAAGATCAGTCAGTACACTCGTTATTTAACGCTTGTATTGTCTATCTTCCAGGCCATTGCTATTGCGACCGGCTTGCCCAATATGGTGCAAGGTCTGGTGCTGAATCCTGGCTTTGGCTTCTACTTTACGGCAGTTGTCAGCCTGGTCACCGGAACCATGTTCCTGATGTGGCTGGGTGAGCAGATCACAGAAAGAGGTATCGGCAACGGTATCTCTATTCTGATCTTCACCGGTATCGTTGCAGGTTTGCCATCAGCTATCGGTCAAACAGTAGAGCAAGCGCGTCAGGGCGACCTGAATATGCTGCTGCTACTGTTGATTGGTGCTATTGTCATCGCCGTGACCTACTTCGTGGTATTTGTGGAGCGTGGCCAACGTCGTATCGTCGTTAACTACGCAAAGCGTCAGCAAGGCCGTAAGGTGTTTGCTGCGCAAAGCACCCATTTGCCGCTGAAGGTCAACATGGCTGGTGTAATTCCACCAATTTTCGCCTCCAGTATCATCCTGTTCCCCGCTACTGTGGCGAACTGGTTTGGTTCGAGCGAAACCATGTCTTGGTTGCAGGATGTATCCATGATGTTGTCCCCTGGACAACCTCTGCACGCGTTGTTGTACGCTGCGGCGATTATCTTCTTCTGTTTCTTCTATACTGCGCTGGTTTTTAACCCACGCGAAACAGCAGATAACCTGAAGAAGTCAGGTGCTTTCGTACCTGGTATTCGCCCTGGTGAGCAGACATCTCGTTACATCGACAAGGTGATGACTAGACTGACTCTGGCTGGTGCCCTGTATATTACCTTTATCTGTTTAGTGCCTGAATTTATGATGATTGCCTGGAACGTGCAGTTCTATTTCGGTGGTACTTCACTGCTGATTATTGTGGTGGTAATCATGGACTTCATGGCGCAGGTGCAGACCCATTTGATGTCTCATCAATATGAGTCTGTTCTGAAAAAAGCCAATCTTAAAGGCTTCGGCCGTTAAGATTGGGCATTAGCGGAGTGACGAAATGAAAGTTCGTGCATCTGTAAAAGCGATTTGCCGTAACTGCAAGATCATCAAGCGCAACGGTGTTGTGCGCGTGATCTGTAGCAGCGAGCCAAAGCATAAGCAAAGGCAAGGCTAATCAACCAAACGGCTCGAAAGAGCTAAATTTGCAATTTTGTCGTTGGATAAGTATCCTAGCGGGCTTTTTAGGCTGACGACAATTTAACTATAGGAGTGCTGTTAGTGGCCCGTATCGCTGGCATTAACATCCCTGAACACAAGCATGCCGTTATCGCTATCCAAGCGATCTTCGGTATCGGTGCTACACGTGCTAAGAGCATTTGTGCAAACGCTGGTGTTGCAGAAGAAACCAAGATCAAAGATCTTGATGAAGCGCAAATCGACAAACTGCGTGACGAAGTTGCCAAGTTCACTGTTGAAGGTGACTTGCGTCGTGAAGTGTCGATGAGCATTAAACGTTTGATGGACCTAGGTTGCTTCCGTGGCTTGCGCCACCGCCGTAGCCTGCCTGTACGTGGTCAGCGCACTAAAACTAATGCGCGCACCCGTAAAGGTCCTCGTAAGCCGATCAAAAAGTAAGCGGGGGTAATCATGGCAAAGGCACCAGTACGTAGTACTCGTAAGCGCGTAAAGCGCCAGGTCGCTGACGGTATGGCTCATATCCATGCCTCTTTCAACAACACAATAGTGACTATCACTGACCGCCAGGGCAATGCATTGTCTTGGGCGACTTCCGGTGGCTCGGGTTTCCGTGGCTCTCGTAAGTCTACTCCGTTTGCTGCGCAGGTTGCTGCCGAGCGTGCGGGTACTGCGGCTCAGGAATACGGTCTGAAAAACCTAGAAGTGTTCGTAAAAGGTCCAGGACCAGGCCGTGAGTCTGCGATCCGCGCCCTGAACGCGGTAGGTTACCGTATCACTAACATTACCGATGTGACGCCTATTCCTCACAACGGTTGTCGTCCACCGAAGAAACGTCGCGTTTAATCGACGGACTGTTGGAGAAAGATCATGGCAAGATATTTGGGTCCAAAACTCAAGCTTAGCCGTCGCGAAGGAACAGATCTGTTCCTGAAAAGCGGCGTTCGAGCAATTGACTCGAAATGTAAAATTGATACTGCACCTGGTCAGCATGGCGCCCGTCGTGGCCGTCTGTCAGACTACGGTGTGCAGTTGCGTGAAAAGCAAAAAGTTCGTCGTACTTACGGCGTACTGGAAAAGCAATTCCGTAACTACTACAAAGAAGCGGCACGTCTGAAAGGCAACACAGGTGAAAACCTGCTGCAACTTCTGGAGCAGCGCCTGGACAACGTCGTTTACCGTATGGGATTCGCCTCTACTCGTGCTGAAGCACGTCAGATGGTGAGCCACAAAGCCATCATGGTAAACGGCCAGGTTGTGAACGTTCCTTCTTTTAGCGTTTCTGCTGAAGACGTTGTGTCTGTTCGTGAGAAGGCCAAGAAGCAAGCACGTATCGTGGCTGCCTTGGAACTCGCTGACCAGCGTGAGAAGCCTACTTGGATAGAAGTGGACAGCAACAAGATGGAAGGCGTGTTCAAGCGTATTCCTGAGCGCGGTGACCTGTCTGCCGAAATTAACGAACAGCTGATCGTCGAACTTTACAGTAAGTAAAGAAGGTCAAAGAGAGGAAACAATGTCGGGTTCTGTAACTGAATTCCTAAAACCAAGGTTAGTCGAGATAGATAACGTATCCAAGACTCGTGCGAAGGTCACTCTCGAGCCCCTCGAGCGTGGTTTTGGCCACACCCTTGGCAATGCGCTGCGTCGTATCCTGTTGTCATCCATGCCTGGTTGTGCGGTGACTGAAGTCGAGATCGACGGCGTGCTGCACGAGTACAGCACCAAAGAAGGTGTTCAAGAAGACGTTATCGAGATCCTGTTGAACCTTAAAGGTTTGGCAGTACGCCTCGAAGGAAAGAGCGAGGCCATGCTGACTCTGGTGAAATCAGGCGCAGGTCCGGTAGTGGCTGGTGATATCCAGCATGACGGTGATGTGGAGATTACCAATCCCGAGCATGTGATTTGTACCCTGACTGGCGACGCTTCTATTAGCATGCGCATCAAGGTAGAGACAGGTCGCGGCTATATCCCAGCCGCCACCCGCCGCACCTCTGAAGAAGACGACAGACCAATTGGTCGTCTGCTGGTTGATGCTTCCTTCAGCCCTGTAGAGCGTATCGCCTACAGCGTCGAGTCGGCCCGTGTTGAACAACGCACCGACTTGGACAAGCTGATTATTGATATGGAAACCAATGGCACTATCGATCCCGAAGAAGCCATCCGTCGCGCTGCCACCATCCTGGCAGAACAACTGGATGCCTTCGTTGAACTGCGGGATATCAAAGAGCCAGTGGCGAAAGAAGAGAAGCCGGAATTTGATCCGATTCTGCTTCGTCCTGTTGATGACCTGGAACTCACCGTGCGTTCGGCCAACTGCTTAAAGGCAGAAGCTATCCAGTATATTGGTGACCTGGTACAGCGTACCGAAGTCGAGCTGCTGAAGACTCCTAACTTGGGTAAGAAGTCTCTGACAGAAATCAAAGACGTGCTCGCTTCCCGCGGTCTTTCTCTGGGCATGCGCCTGGAAAACTGGCCGCCTGAGAGCATTGCTGAGAAAGACTAATCAGGTCGCAAGTTAAACTGATCTGTTAAGAAGGAAAGAACCATGCGCCATCGTAAGAGTGGTCGTCAGTTAAATCGCAACAGCAGCCATCGTCAAGCGATGTTCCGCAATATGGCAGGTTCTTTGGTGAAACACGAAATCATCAAAACCACTTTGCCTAAGGCGAAAGAACTGCGTCGCGTTATTGAGCCTCTTATCACCCTTGCTAAGCAAGACAGCGTAGCAAATCGCCGTTTGGCTTTTGCCCGCACTGGTGACAAAGAGGTAGTAGGTAAACTGTTCAACGAGCTGGGTCCTCGTTACACCGAACGTCCTGGTGGCTACATTCGTATTCTGAAATGTGGCTTCCGTACCGGTGACAACGCCCCTATGGCTTATGTTGAGCTGGTTGACCGCCCTGTGACTGAAGTCGAAGCGACTGAAGAAGCAGCAGCGGAATAAACTACCGCAAAATAAAAAACCGGGCCTGGCCCGGTTTTTTATTGCCTGCAATCCGTGATTGCCGGTGTCACCTGTATTATTGTCCGTGCATCAGTGCTGCAACTTCTTCCTCAGACGCGCCGCCTTGGATAGCATACTGAGTGATCTCTTCTTCTGACAATCCGGCACTTCTGGCTGTTTCAATAATCTTCTCCAGTTGACCTTCCTGATGACTAGATTCGCGCACCGCGGTGCTGACAACATTCTCTGCATCATTTGGATAAGCAGCTAACAATGCCTCTACTATATATTCACCAACGAAAGGTACAGCTTCCATGGCAGTGGTGATGATCTGGATAAGCTTGTTAGGATGCACTTTGGCAACGGAGCGAACGATAGAGTCAGCTGAGTTAGGCTCAGTCAACACGGCCACCCGGACAATGTCATCTAATTCTTCAGGAGTGGAGTGCGCTGCCACATTCACGACGAAGTCCACATAACTTGGCTCTGCCTGAATGGCGGTCTCCACCACACTTGAGCAGGTGCTGACCCCTTTATCCAAAGCAATACGAACCACATCCTCTGTCAGCGCTGGCTGAGCAGAGATAGCTGCATGAATAACTTCTTTATATTGATCCGGATATAAATCCAAAGCAGTACTAACGACAATCTCTACATCCTGGGGGTAATGGCTGACTATACTTTTGATCGCACGGCCAATAGACATATTTTGATTGACTTGTCGTTGGATAAAGTCGGACGTTTCCTTATATTTATCTGCCTTGGTATGCTCTTCCTGAGACAGGCACTGACCCGAAGCCCCGCACATGGCGATGACAAAGGCCGACAGTAGCATCTTTTTCATGAATAACGTTCCGAAACTGACTTAGCTGCATTCAGACCATTATTTGGACTGGTGTTCCGCTAAAGAGTTCAAGATTAACAAAAAATACACAAAGAGAAACACTTATTAACCGTTTGATTCAAAATTAAGCGGTCAGCGCCGGATTTGCAAAAAAGATCAGGTATGGGTGTTGACGCTTGCATATAAATCTCTACAATGCGCCCCACTTCGAACGGCAAGCCAGACAGGCGAAGCCGGGCAGACCAGGAAGGTCGGGATCGGGGGGTAAGTCAGGGAGAGGCAGGCAACGAAAAGATAAAAAAGTTGCTTGACACAGACGAGGGATGACGTAGAATGCGCGTCCCGCTTGAGAGAGGTTCTACGGAACGAATCAAGCCGCCTGAACAGGCACAGCTCTTTAACAATTAGCAACGAGACAATCTGTGTGGGCACTCATTAAGAGTGTCAGCGCAAAAATTCATGATTTTGAAATTAATTGAAGAGTTTGATCATGGCTCAGATTGAACGCTGGCGGCAGGCCTAACACATGCAAGTCGAGCGGTAGCACAGAGGAGCTTGCTCCTTGGGTGACGAGCGGCGGACGGGTGAGTAATGCTTAGGAACTTGCCTCTTGGAGGGGGACAACAGTTGGAAACGACTGCTAATACCGCATGATATCTACGGATCAAAGGGGGCTTCGGCTCTCGCCAAGAGATAGGCCTAAGTGAGATTAGCTAGTTGGTGGGGTAAAGGCCTACCAAGGCGACGATCTCTAGCTGTTCTGAGAGGAAGATCAGCCACACTGGGACTGAGACACGGCCCAGACTCCTACGGGAGGCAGCAGTGGGGAATATTGGACAATGGGGGCAACCCTG